>JBBQBE010000018.1:0-45562 GCA_038317225.1 Tepidisphaerales bacterium
CCGGCTGGAAGTGGAAAATTTATCAAGCGCATCATTTTATGCATGTCAAACCAAAGTAAAATGTCCGGGTTTGGACGGACTGTGCTCCACTGTTTGCATGGGCTGGGTTTAGGTAACACTCAACAATACGGCGGTCTGACAATGTTTAGCGTCCCTTTTCTGGCTCCATAAAATGTGTTCATTGTTTAGGAAGGTGGGATGCCCCCCTTTCCACCTTCACCACATCAAAGCCGGCAACCTCAGTTTTTGATCCCTGACCCGTTTTCCGTTTCCCCCACCATCTGGCAGAGGTCTATGACCGTCGTGATCGAACAGGGAGCGGCCTTCACCGCACCGAACGCGCTGCGGTGCCCGGCTTTATCGGCCCTCGCCTCGTGCTGGCATTCATGATCGTCAGCCCAACAATGGTCCGGCCATCTTTGCGGACCAGAACATCCTCATCCACTTCGATGGTCTTGGTGGCGTTCTGGGGCTTGCGGAAACTCATGTAGAGCACATCGGCGTCCTGGTCATAGTCAACCCACACATGCTGAGTCGGCAGGCGCAGCATGTCGGACGCCAAAGCTATGCAATTGGCCACCAGGTCGTGCGTTGACGAGGCTATGGTCGTCGCCATGCGATTGTTCCCTTCGGTCTGGTGTCCAACTGGTACGCCGTGATCACAAAGCCATCATTCCGCGACGCCTCACGGTAAACTACAACCAGCCACTTGCGCTTTCCGAGGTTGCGCGCGGCTTTGAGAGTGCCACGGTTTCCACAAACCACAAGCTCCGGCCTCTCCACGGCTTCCAGCACGTCGTGAAAGCAACTGGCCATCTCATCATGGTTCTCGACAATATGATACCAACGTTCATAGGTCAACCGGATTGGCACACCGTTGACTGAGTTGGCGATATCCATCCGTAACTCCAGGGCCTTGGCCGCCGCCGTTTCCAGCACGACAATCAGTATAGTTCATTGGCAATAATATGCCAAAACCGTGATGGATGCGGGGGGGATAAAAGGGGACATCCCACATTTGCGTTGCGCGGAGGCGCATAATGTGGGATGTCCACTTTCCCTTTTTCATCAAAGCCGACAACCTCAGTTTTTGATCCCTGACCCGTTTTCCCCACCACCGGTCGTTGTCAGACAGCGCTAGATCGTGACCATTTAAGCGTTTTTCTGAAGGAAAATCCTGTTTTGGTGTTAACCGAATGGCATTCATCCCTGACCCGTTTTCCCCACCTGACCCGTTTTCCCCACGACCATCTGCGAGAGAATCTTGATCCGCAGCCGTTCCGTTGCCGTCATAAAGAGTGTTCCCACTCACCTGGATTAACCCAAGCGCGATGAGGACACTTCTATTGCGTCGAACAGAGGACATTTTAACTGCGTTACAACAAGCGCATCATTTTATGCATTGCCAAAACCGGGGGACTTGTTTTACGGTGCTAACAACTTTAACCCCAAGGAGCAGGATATGTTCAAAACGCATAATGATCTGTCTGAAGCGATTCGCAAAAAGATGATCGAGCTATGCAATGATCGCTTGGCGGATTGCGCGGACCTGAAAACGCAGATGAAGCAGGCGCATTGGAATGTCAAAGGCCCCAGCTTTATTGCGCTGCATAAGCTGTTTGACGAGATCGCCGAAGCGGTCGAAGAATATGTGGACATGATCGCCGAGCGCGCGGTCATGCTGGGCGGCGTGGCCATGGGCACGGCCCGGCTGGCGGCGGAAAATTCCACCCTCAAGGAATATCCCCACAATATCGCCCTGGATATGCAACACGTGGAAGCGGTCAGCGTGGCCCTTTCCAGCTTCGGCAAACTGGCTCGCAAGGCCATTGAAACCGCCGATGATGAAGGCGATAAGGATACCGCGGATCTGTTTACCGAGATTTCGCGCGGGATCGATAAGTGGCTCTGGTTCGTCGAAGCGCAAGTGCAGAAGTAACCGGTGCTAAAGCATCGTGGCCGCACAAGTAAACGCCGACTGGCTCATGGAGTCAGGCGGCGTTTTTTTTGATTTTCCCAGCACGCTATTTGTGCAGTTTTTTTCTACGCAAAAGGCGTTGCAAAAACACCTGCTCGCACGGTTTACAGCGTTTCCAAGTCGTTCGTAGCGGTTGGCAAAGCGCCGCGCGCTTCAGCACGTGGAAACCCCTCCGCTTGCTCACCGGTGCGGCTCTTGTTCACGCCACGTTTGGTTTGAGAATGCTCTATGACGTAAAAAGCATTTTGAAAAAAACGCTTTCACCCTCAATGTGCCAAAGGTGAGATGAGCGCGCAGTGGCTCACTGTTTGCCCGGAGCGGCATTTTTCCACTGGCGGACTTGCTCAATCCACGGCTCGATGCCCGCTAAGGTGCGGGCTGACAAAGCCAGCAGGCGGCTGTCGGGCTTGAGCCGGCGGATATCGTGCTCAAAAAGCTCCCTATCAAACGGCACATGCTCCAGCAGATCGATTTTGTTCAGCAGCAGCAGATCGGCTTCCATGACGATGTAGGGATGCTTGGCCGGCTTGTCATCCCCTTCGGTGGTGCTGAAGATGCCGACTTTGTAATTCTGCCCGACGTCAAAACCGACCGGGCAGATGAGGTTGCCGACATTTTCGATAAATAACAGGTCGATATCGGCAAGGTTCAACTGCTCCAAGGCCTGAGCCACGTGGCCGGCTTCCAGGTGGCAGCCTTTGCCGGTGTTGATCTGCACCACGCGCGGGCAATATTTGGCCAAGCGATCGGCGTCGCGCTGAGTGGCCAGGTCGCCGGCCAGTACGGCGCAGCGGAAATCGGCCGACAAAAGGCGCAAGGTGGCTTCCAACAGGGCGGTCTTGCCGCAGCCGGGAGCGCCGATCAGGTTGATGGCGCAGATGGAGGCCTGGCCAAGTCGGCGGCGATTGAGCGCGGCCAGTTGATCGTTGATTTTCAGAACATTTTCCACAACGGGAATATTCATGCGTTCTCCGGTGCAATCGCCTTCAAAGCCGCCGGGAACATCTTACGCATCATCCACTTGCAGGGACAGCAACCGCAATTCATCGGAAGCTTGCGGCGATTGGCCCACCTGCCCGCAATTGCACGGGGCATGCGGCTCGTCGGCCTCAAAGTCCTTGTCGCACGCCGGGCAATGCAGCGTCCAGCGGAGCAGTTTCAGTTGCAGTTGGGCCTGATTGCCAAAGGCCGGATGGCCCAGCACTTGCCAGGCGGTTTGCATGGCACACTCGTCAAGCGCCCGCATAGCCCCGGCTTGCACCACGGCGCTGCGCAAAATGGCTTTGGGCGGCAAATGCCGGCCAATCTGCTCGACGAGGGCTTCAACAATCGACAATTCGTGCATGTTTTTTCAAGCTGCCGGATCGATCCAGCCCTATTTATTTTAACAGAGTGTAAAGCCTCCGCCGCTCCGCCGCCATGCCGGCCCAGGGCAATCACATATTCGGCTCAGGACAATCGCATATGGCGGTTTTTACTCCCTCTCCTACGTACTCGTGGGGGCGCGCTATACTTATTTGGCCTGCGCGGCAACGTCTCATTTTACTGCCCTCTCCCACGTACTCGTGGCGGCGCGCGATTTCTATACGTCCTGCTCGACGACGTCCAATTTTAATGCCCTCTCCTACGTACTCGTGGGGGAGGGTTGGGTGGGGGCTTCCTTTTTGTACCTTTTCTGAAAACCGCCGCGGCACCAGTGGACCCGTAAACCAGCCCAGTGGACCCATAAACCACCCAATGTAATTGCCCTGATATTCGTCACTCTTTCACGCGCCCCCCCGGCTGGAAAAAACCAGGGGACAATCCGCCCTTAGCGATTGTCCCGCCGCGGTGCCTGTTGGTCCAAGCGCGCCGCCCGCGGATTATTTTCTCACGCCGGTGGGCGCGACCGCCAGTGGCAGATATCCGCCGCGGGCCTGCACAATCGCTTAGGTGGTAACCAGGGCGTCGAGGTCGAGGCCATCGACGATCCAGAAGGAAAAAAGAACTCGGGCGCGCTTGAATAGCTAAAACAATTGCCTGTAATATGGCGGCCATGATGACAAGCCGACAACGCGTCCGAACCATTATTTCAGGGCAAGCGGCCGATCGCTGCGGATTCTGGCTGGGTAATCCTGATCCGGCCACCTGGCCCATTTTGCATCAATACTTCGGCACCAGCGAAAAGGAGGAATTGCGCCGCAAGTTAGGCGATGATTTTCGTTGGCTACCGGCCAGTGATTACCGCGATCCTGACGGCCGGGCAACATTCTCCATGCCCAAAAAAGTGTCCCACGGCGATCCCGGCCCCTTGGCCGAAGCCCAGAGCGTAGCGGAGGTTGAGCAGTTGTATCAGTTTCCCCAGGCGCGCTACATGCATTTTGACTCGGCGGTGGCCAGCTTGGCCGGTGCCGGGGATTTTTACCGGGCCGGGGGGATGTGGACTTGTTTTTACCACGATGTGATGGACCTGTTCGGCATGGAAAATTACATGACCTACATGTACGAACGGCCGGAGGTGGTGCAGGCGGTTACCGATCGGGTTTGCCAGTTTTATTATGATGCCAACGAACTGCTTTATGCGGCGGCAGGCGATGAAATAGATGGCTTTTTCTTTGGCAACGATTTCGGCACGCAGTTGGACTTGATCTGTTCGCCGGCGCATTTCGATCAATATGTTTTGCCGTGGTTTCAACGATTCACCCAGCAGGCGCACCGCCACGGCTACCAGGTGATATTGCATTCCTGCGGCTCGATTCACCGTGTGATTGAGCGCTTGATTGAAGCGGGCGTGGAGTGTCTGCATCCACTGCAGGCGCTGGCGCGAAATATGGACGCCGCAACGCTGGCGAGGGATTTTTCCGGGCGCATCAGCTTCCTGGGCGGGATCGACACACAGGATTTGCTGGTGAACGGCACCCCGCAACAAGTGCGCGATCAGGTCAAGCTTGTGAAGCAACTGCTGGGGCCGCGGCTGATTGTCAGCCCCAGCCACGAGGCGATATTACCCAATGTGCCGCCGGCAAATATCGCGGCGATGGCCGAGGAGGCGGTTAAGGCGTGAAGGCGGCGGGAAACTGGGAGAGGACCTGCTCTGTCTCGACCCTCATTTTCGGGGTCTCATAGGGTCCGGCGACTATCCGAAACTCTCGGGAAACTGCTGGGCGCGATCGCCGGAGTAACTGCCATTGGTGGGTAGGGTCGAGACAGACAGGTGCGTCTCAGTTTTAGTCCCCCTCGTCCCCGTTTTAGTAGTCCCGTCCCATGCCGGATGCCATTGCTCCAGAAAGGGATGAGCCGGACGTGTTGGCAGCAATAATTATGGTAGATGAATATACAGCGACTGGTTATAATGCATGTGGTAGGTGTGAATGCTGCCGACTCGCTTGCCGTGTGGCGGCGGGGCAATGTGGGGGTTTTTTGGGAAAGGAGCTTGGTATGGTTAGTACACGTATGGCCGCGGTCCTGGTTTTGGGCGCGGTGGCGTTGGTAGGATGCAAAAAAGAGGAACCGACGGTAATGACTCCGGCGGCGCGCCGGACTCCGGCCGCACCGGTCGCACCGGCCGTCGAATCGCCGGCGGCGGGCGTGATGGACGCCGTGGGGATGAGCGAAGCGGATGTACAGGCGAAATTGACGCAGGTGACCGAGTACATCAAGGACAAGAAGTTTGATATGGCCGATGCCACTTTAAAGCAGGTGGAGGCCAAGAAGGACAGCTTGCCGGCTTCATTGCAGCCGAAGGTGGACTCGCTGCGCAAGATGCTGGATGCGGCCAAGACTACCTCGGAAACGGGGATCACAGTGCCCAGCACCATGCCGACGATTCCGGGCATGTAATTTCAATGGGTTGTAAGAGCCGCGTGGGCCGCGCGATCCGGACAGGGGCGTCCGGGCGCGCAGGCCGCGCTGGCATTTTTAGATAACTCAGCCATATTTACACATCGAGATTTGCTATGAGCAGGATGCTGCGCGAATTTAAAGAGTTCGCCATGAAGGGCAACGTGGTGGACCTGGCGGTGGGCGTGATTATCGGCGTGGCTTTCGGGGCCATCGTCAGCAGCATGGTGCAGGATGTGCTGATGCCGCCTTTGGGTTGGATCACCGGCGGCTTGGATTTCAAAGACAAGGTTCTGGTGCTGCAGCCCAAGGGGGCCAAGCATTTAATCAGTGGCAAAGTGCTGACCAGCGACGTGGTGGTCAGCTACGGCAAGTTTATCAACGCGACGATTCAGTTTTTGATTCAGGCCTTTGCCATTTTCATCATGGTGAAGCTGATCAATAGCGCCAAGCGCCAGCCGGAAGCGGCCCCTTCTGCTCCGCCGGCACCGACGCGGGATCAGGAATTGCTGGTGGAAATCCGCGACGCGTTACGCACGCGGTAAAGCGATTGCGGCCAGTTCAGATATTGAGCACAATTCACGCGGCGCGGGCGGGCGAGGCTTTTAACGGCATCGTCCGCCCGCGTGCTTTTATGGCTCTCCGCGGAACCCGCTGATGGCTGCCGAGCTGACAGGCTCGGACCTGCGATATTTCGCCCCGAACGTGGTTTGCAGGGCATGGCAGGTAGGTTCGCCATCGCCTTTCGCAAAGAGCCGCTTTTATTAGCTAAAGAGGGCCTCGACGAAGCGGGGCGGATCGAAGCTTTCGATATCCTGAGGGGTTTCGCCCAGGCCGATGAATTTGACGGGGATTTTCAGTTGATCGCGGATGGCCAGCACCACGCCGCCCTTGGCGGTGCCGTCGAGTTTGGCAAGAATCAGCCCGGTTACGCCGATGGCGCGGGAAAAATGCTTGGCCTGGTTGATGGCGTTTTGGCCGGTGGTGGCGTCCAGCACCAGCAGCACTTCATGGGGCGCGCCCTCGATGCGCTTGGCCACTACATCGCGGATTTTCACCAGCTCGCGCATCAGGTGGTCCTGGGTGTGCAGGCGCCCGGCGGTGTCGATGATCAGTACATCGATGCCGCGGCTTTTGGCCGCCTCGCAGGCGTCGTAGGCCACCGCCGCCGGATCTGCGCCCATTTTGTGTTTGATAATCTCCACGCCAAGGCGCTTGGACCAGATGGTAAGCTGCTCGACGGCGGCGGCGCGAAAAGTATCGGCGGCGGCCACCAGTACGCTCTTGCCCATTTGCTCTTTAATCAGCCAGGTGAGTTTGGCGATGCTGGTGGTTTTGCCGGCACCGTTGATGCCGGCGACGAGAATGACCGTCGGGGCCTTGGGCGCCAAATGGAGTTCGCGGTTTTCCAGCGGCGGCCAGCCTTCCAGCAGGCGGCGGCGCACCACTTCCAGGCAGTCCTCGGCATTTTTGATTTTTCCCAGCCGCCAGCGCTCGCGCAATTCGACGACGATGGCGCTGACGTTGCTTACGCCCATGTCGGCCTGGAGGAATTTCTCCTCGAGTTCCTGCAAAAATGCCTCATTGATCTGCCGGCCGGGGACAAAGAGGGTGCGCACGTCGGTATTGAGGACCGCGGCCGTCTTGCGCAGGGCGCCTTTGAGTTTATCGAGCGTTTTGGAGAAAAACCGCATGGGCCTGTTGTAACACAAGCCAGGCGCGGGGCCAATGAGCGCTACGCGGTGCGGCGAACTGGGGGCGTGTTCACGGATTTTCGCACGGGCTTAGAAAATCATTATTCATGGCCATTCACAAACCGCGTTTTGCGATGGGAAACGGGGAAGTGCAATAAGTTATGGCCGCTTCCCGAACCGGCGACATGACCAAGAGACACGCCGCAGTTCCCGCCAGCGGCGGCGACGGTCGGATAGCCATTGGCGCAAACCGCAAGCGTGCCCCGCATGAATCAAGCGGCGCGCAGACGGGCGTAGAGACTGTGGCCGGCGATTCGTTTGCGCAATCGGGGGGAGGCGGCCAGCCAAGGAGCCAGCCAGCGGCGGCGCACCTGGCTTAGTGCCGCGCCGGCGGGGCCGCGGCGGGCCAGGGGGCGCAGGCGCACATTCAGATACCAATCGGCGTGATAGCCGGCCAGGGTTTCGGCGGCGAAATATTCCGCCCGCAAACGCAGGCAGCCGGCCAGGGTACGAAAAGCCCGGCGCGTCCAGCGCGACAAATGATGCGGCGGAGCATCCATCAGATTGCGCATGTCGCAGGCCATAAACGAATCGTGATTGGGCGTGGCCAATAGTAATTGCCCGCCGGGTTTGAGCAGCCTTTTCATGGCGGCGCAGAAGCGCAGGGGGTCGGGCACGTGTTCGAGTACCTGAAACGCGCACACCGTGTCGTAGCGGCCGGGAGATTGTTCGGCCAAAGCGAATAAATCGGTGGTTTGCACATCCAAGCCGGCCGACCGGGCTACATGGGCGGCCGAGGCGTTTAATTCAATGCCGGCGGCGGCGCGCACGTGGGGCAGCCGCGCCGCCTGAGCGAGAAATTCCCCGCGGCCACAGCCGATTTCCAGCACCTGGCCACCCGATGCCGCTATGTCGGCCAATGCCTGGCGATGCTCCCATTTGTCGGCCAGGTAATACCAGTCGAAATGCTGCAATTGCTGATACAAGCCGCCGTCGCCGCCCAAAGCAGGCCAGAAAAAACCGAGGCCGCTTTGCCGGCCGCGATATAAATGCAGCCGGCTGACGCCGCGGGCGCTAAAGAAATCGCCAAGGTCGATTTGGTAATGTTGCAGCCAGCGGGAGGCTACCTGCGCGCAGTCCAAAGACTGGAGCAGTCGCAAAGGCTCCAAGGGCAACAGCGGAGATTGAGGCGGCGCATAGTTCATGGGCGATAATTTAGCTTGCCTTGCGTGGCGGCACGGATTTCTTTTTGGCCCAGCGCTCAAAAAGCACGCGATAGGTATGGCGGTCGGCGTCCTGATGGCGCACCATCATGGGCGGATGCTTCAGCGGCAGGATGGGGTGAACCGGGAGATTGCCGGCCGGATCATCGGCGCGGCGACAGTGGGTTCCATCAGGGCCAAAGCCGCGGTTGCTCACCAGGTTGACCGAAGGATAAATGCTCAGCCCACCGTGAATCCAGCAGGCGTAGGTCCAGCTTAATGCCCAGGTATCGGGCACTTTGGCGGCGTAGCGCTGCTCAAAGACATCATGCCAGTAAACTGTTTCTTCATCACTATCGCAAATATAGCGCAGCCAGTGACTATCGCGCACATCCGGCCAGGATTTCATGGAATGGTCAAACATTTTCCACGCCCTGGCCCAGGTGGCCCAGCCCCAGCAGTGATTGTATTTACTATAAATGTAACTGTAATCGCCGCAGCACTGCGGATTTTGAAAATTATTGGCGCCGATGTGCATGATTCGCGCATCATCGCGGTAGCGCTGTAGCAGCAGACGGCAATATTCAAAGAAGTCCGGATGCGGCAGGCAATCATCCTCCAGCACGATCGCCTCGGGAACTTGGGAAAAAACCGCGTCTAAGCCGGTGGCGATGCGCGGGCCACATTTTAGATTGCAATCGGAGTAAATCCGATCGATGTGGCACCCCGGCCAGCGCAATTGATCGATCAGCTCGCGGCATTGGGCGACGCGACGGGCATCCTCCGCGTGGTCTTGGCGCGGACCATCGGCGATGACAAACAAGCGCGTCGGCCGGTGCGGCGCGATGGCCTCGAGCAATTGGGCGGTCAATTCCGGGCGATTGAACATGATCAGCGCGATGGGGGGACATTGGCTCATGCGGCGATCTCCTTGGACAAGCGCGTTTCCCGCGTGGCCACCGCGACAGGCGAGCTTGCGGCTGCGAGCTTGCTCATATTTTTGCACCAGCTTTCCAGCGCCAGGGCGGTAAAACTGAGCGGAAAGACCGTGCCCCGCGGCTGTGGGCCTTGGGCCAGCAGGTCGGCGGCCGACGCGGTGAGAATGCCGCGCTGCACCAATTGGCCATGGCATAGCTGGGGGCCATATTGGGCAAAAAGCGCGTTGTACCATTGACGCACCGGCGGCGCAAAGCCGCGCTTGGGCCGATCCAGCACCCACGGGGGCAGCCAGTTGGCGGCGGCCTGGCGCAGCCAGTGCTTGGGCGGCAAATGATCGTCCCGGCGGCCTTGGCGTAATCCGCGGACCACTTCATGCAGCCGGTAATCAACCAGCGGCAGGCGCAATTCCACGCCGTGGGCCATGCTCAGTCGGTCGCCTTGGGCGATGCCGTTTTCCAGGAGATACGTTTGTCGTATCAGGTCGCACAATTGCAGATCGGGCCGTTGCCAGGGTCGGGGCGCGCAAAAGTGGCGGTGGGCGTCATGGCCATCTAACCGCGCCAGAAAATCGGGGTGATACAAATCTGCGCGCTGCTGTCGTGTCTGGACAAAATCGGGATGCACATCATAAAAGCAAAGACGTTGCGGATACTCGCGGCGGTGGCGCTGGAAACGGCCCAAACCGTCGAGCAGTCCGCGCCCGCATAGATGTTTTCTAGCCCGTTGCCATGCGGTTTTGCCGGAAATTTGTTGGCAGCCATCGAGCAGATGCTCCGGCAGCGCCGCCCAGCCGTAGCGAATGGCGCGGTCTTTGAGTTGCGTTTGGCGCAACGCCCGCCGCAACCAGGAATAGCCCCAGAACAGTTCATCGCCGCCGTGGCCTTGCAATAGCACCGGCACGCCGACGGCGCGGGCGGCCTTGGCGATGGACCAGTAGCCAAAACTGGCGATGTCCACAATCGGGTCGTCGCAGTCGCTGACAATTTGCTCAAAACTGTCCACCAGTTCCGCCGAATCCAGTTCAATCTCGCATAGCGGCAGGCCGAGGTGGTCGGCAAGTTGGCGGGCCATGTCGCGCTCGTCGCAGGGCGGGCGGCCGGGATAGCCAACACTGAAAGCGCATATAGGCCGACGGCAATGCCGAGCGGCCAGTGCGGCGATAATACTGGAATCCAGCCCGCCGCTGAGAGCCACACCCACCGGCACATCGGCGCGAACGATTAATCGGGCGATGCTGTCCAGTTCCGCCGCAATGGCTTCGGCCGGCTCGCCGGCCAGGGTCGGGGCGTCGGACAGATTCCACCACATGGATTGCTCGGCGCGCCCGCTATGCAGATCAACCCGCAGCATGGCGGCTGCGGGGAGTTTGCGCACCTGTCGCAAAAGCGTGGCCGGTTCCGGGACGTAGCGGTAGTGAAAAAAATCATCCACCGCGGTCGGCTCCAGTTCCATCGGCACACGGCCGGACGCTACCAGGGCGCGCAGTTCCGATGCGAAGAGCAGTTGCCCGGCGTGCTCATACAGATAAAGCGGTTTTTCCCCCATGCGGTCGCGCACCAGCGTTAGCGTGGCCTTGGCTTGATCAACCAGCGCGAAGGCGAACATGCCGCGCAGTTGGTGTAGCGAATCTGCGCCCCACTGTTCCCAGGCGTGGACAATGGTTTCGCAATCGCTGGCGGTGCTGAAACGATGGCCCAGTGCCTGGAGCCGGCGGCGCAGCTCCCGGTGATTGTAAATTTCGCCGTTGGCGATCAATACCAAATTGTGATCTTCGCTGTACAAGGGCTGATTTCCGCCGGCCAGGTCGTTAATGGCCAGTCGGCGCATCCCCATCAGCAGTTGGCCGCGGGCAAAATTTCCCGATGCGTCGGGGCCGCGATGGACCAGCGCGGCGGTCATGCGCCCCAGCGCCTGGTGGTCGGCGTGGTTGACGCCCGCTTGACGAACAATTCCAGCGATGCCGCACATACTGAAAAACTTATCGACCAGTGCGCGGCTCGTCCGATAATGTTTTCATGCGAATCGCGTTACTCTCATTGCAGTGGCCCGGCGCCCGCATGGGCGGGATCGGGGCTTACGGCTTGCAGGCGGTGGCGGCCCTGGCCAAGGCCGGACATCAGCCGCACCTTTTTACCCTCAGCTTGCCGAATGATTGCCGGGATCACACGCCGCCGGGCGTGGTGGTGCACGAGGTGGAAGACCTTGCCGCCGGCCAGCGGGGCGGGCAGTTGCACGCCGCGTCGGTCAGCGCTTTGGCGGCCGGCGGGGAAGCGATGTATCGCCTGGGCCTGGCCTGGCGTTTGACTCAGCAGGTGCTAAAGACGCATCGGCAAACGCCCTTTGACATCGCCGAGGCCGCGGAGGTGGACGCCAGCGGATTGCCGCTGCTGTTGGAAAACACCGGCATTCCCGTGGTAACGCAGATGCATTTGTGCAGTGGGTTGGCATACCAGGCGCATGGGCAAGAGTTGATTGGCCAACGCCGGCTGATCGCGGCGATGGAATTTGCCGCTATTCATCTGGCCGACGGCTTGTGCGCCGCCACCCGCAGCGTGGCCCAGCGCACGGCGCAACTGCTGCCGCTGCCGGGGGCGGTGCGAGTTTTGCCATACTCATTTGATTGCTCGGAGTATGGTCCGTGGACCGCGCCACCGGCCGATGGGCCAATGCTGTTTATCGGGCGCATCGAGTATCGCAAGGGCGTGGACAAAATCGCATTGGCGCTCAATGAAGTTTTACCTCGCCATCCGCACGCGGTCTTTCGCTTCATCGGGCCGGACACCCCAAGCGCCCCCGGCGGCGGTTCGGCCGTGGCGGCGATCAAGTCCATGCTGGACCGATCCATCGCCGGCCGCGTGGAATTTGCCGGAGAACTGCCGCCCCATGCGGTGCGGCAACAATTGGCGGAGGCGAGCTTCAGTGTGATGCCCAGCGTATATGAGAATTTTTCGCTGGCCATTTGCGAATCCTTCGCCGCCGGGCGCACGGCGATTGTTTCGCGCCATAGCGGCTCGGAGGAAGTAGCGCACAGCGCCGCCCCGGCGGTGGCGATTGACACGCACGAGCCGCTGGCCCGCGCCATGCACCGGCTGCTGGGCGACCGCGATGAGCTGCTGGATTTGTCGCGCCAGGCATACAAGCGCGTGCGGCGATTATGCGATCCGCTTGCCACGGCGCAACGCCGCGTGGAATTTTACGGGCGGGTCATCGAACGATTTGCCTTGGCCGGGCGGGCGAGTTTGGAAGATCGACTGGCCAAGCTGCCGCGGCAGTATCTGACGCCGCTATTACAAGCGATTAGCGGCATGTCGGCGAGTCTGGCGGGGGCCGGCTGCGCGCTGGACACGCCGGGCGGGCGATTGCTTCAGATCATGCAAACTTGCGCTGGCCCGGAGGGCGTGGCCAAAATCTGGCTATACGGCGCCGGCAAGCACACGGCCCGGCTCTTGAGCGAGCGGCATGTGTGGGAAAGCCACCGCCATCGCGTGGTGGGGATCATCGACGATCATCCGCGCTTCGCCGAGCAGCCATTTTATCTGGATTTGCCGGTCTGTTCGCTGGCGGCGGCGGTGGCCCGCCGGGCCGCGGGGGCATGGGCCGAGCCGGTGGTACTCAGCACCGACACCTACACCGAGCAATTTTGGGCCAACACCGCGCCGCTGCGGGCGGCGGGGGTGGCGGTTTACCGCTTATATCCGCCGCCACAACTGGCGCGGGCAGGATAGATGGGGCGGATTTATTACATAAAGCACAATATGTACACATTGTCAATTGTCATTCCAACCTTCCGCCGCCCGGAGCATTTGCGCCGGTGCCTAAGGAGCCTGACCGGCGGGTGCGGCGCGGCGATGCAAGTGGTGGCGGTTTACCCCGACGGGGATGAGCCGACCCAAGCGGTGTTGCGGGAATACCAAAGTCAGTTAAATATCAAAACCGTTGTGGAAGCGGGCCGAAACGGGTTTGTTCACGCGGCCAACAGCGGATTCGCCGCCGCGGATGGCGAATATCTGATGTGGCTTAACGACGACGCCCGTCCGCTGCCCGGCGCGCTGGAAGCGGCGTTGACGCAATTGCGTTACTCCCCGGCGGATGTGGGGCTAGTGGCGCTGTTTCACCAGTGGCGGGGGATAAAAAATATCGCCTACGAAACGGTTCACCAGCGACAAGTTTACCGTCTGCTGCACATTCGCGGCACGCTTTACGCCAACTTCGGCATCGGCCGCCGGGAGGTATTTGCGCAACTGGGTTATTTTGATCCGCGCTATTATCTCAACGGCGCTGACCCGGATTTTTCCCTCAAAGTGTGGGATGCGGGATGGCGCGTCGAGCCGGCGTGGGGGGCATTATTGGAACACGATGAACACGCCGATGACCGCCGCGCCGCCGATCAGCAGCGCAGCGCGGCCGACAACGCGGCGCTGTTCGCCAAGTGGCCGCTGCCGCCGAAAAATTTATACCGCAACGATTTTGATCCCCTGCATCCCAGCACGCTGCGGCGATTATCCTCCCCAGCGCAAGCGGCGTGAATGAACCGGCGCGGCCGCACTTTGCACTCCGCGTATTTGGCGGCAAAATTCCAGGTTTTGCGGCAAATTCCAGCTTGCACAGTGCTAGAGCATTATCAAACCAAACGTAGCGTGAACAAAAGCCGCACCGGAGAGTGAGTTGAAGGGATTACTCGGCATGTGACTAAACTTCGATCAGCCTCAGCCGAATCGCGGATGGAAGATGCCAAGGGCGAACATATGATGACCACCGAGCCGTCTGCTCACCTGCTATAATCTGGACATGCAATACACCGCAATTTTCGAGGCGAAATCGGACGGCGGATACCACGCCTCCTGCCCCTCCCTGCCGGGATGTCATTCTCAAGGCGATACGCTTGACGAGGCCGTCGCCAACCTCCGAGATGCAATCGCCGTCTACCTCGAGAGCCTTCAAGCCCACGGCGAGTCGCGAGTTTGCTACGGTGGCAGGATGACCTGAATGTCCGCGGCGCGGAAATCGCGATCAAGCGTGAGCAGCGGAAGATTTTGGGTTTTCGCCAGCGCATAGGCGAAGCAGTCGCCAAAATTTAGTGGATACTGAAGTCTTGCGGATGCGGCAAGCTCGGCCTGAGCGCGGGTGGGTGGGATAAACTGAACCCCGCTAGCGAGCAGTTCGTCAAACATCTCGGCGAAATTTTCGGGCTTGCGCTGGCGAAAAACGATGAGTGCTTCAGTGAGGTTGACGGTACTCATCAACACCCGACGGGCACGTGAAACCTGGTCGAGCACCCACGCCGCGGAAGGCTCGCGAAAGGCGACGGCCAGGACGGCAGATGTATCGAGAATCATGGCGCGGGCTTTTTCATCGAAGGTTTGTTGGGCCCGTTCTCAAGATAGTTGCCGGTCGTGCCTTCCCACAGCGAATCCTCGTCAGGGAAGCGCGGATTGGGATTGGTCGGCCCCTTCAAGCCCAAGCCGATTAGCTTGCTGAAGTCAACCTTGGCGGGCGCGTCGGCGGACTCGTCGAGGTTTGTGTCGATCGGCTCGACGCTGATGCGAAGCCTCTGGTTGGGCTTGAGCGTCAGAGGCTCGTCGGGGACGATCACCTTGCCGTCGTAATGAGCGTTTAATGTGACCATAGTGCTCTAATGATAGCGGAAATCACGACGGTAATCCCAAATATTCCGCAACGTTCGCGCATTTGGGCGTGCCCACGGATTTTTGCATAGGGTCAGCAAATCAGACTACATGGCCAGTCGGAAACCGTGTTTCACGCTTGGAAATGGAAGAGTGCAAAAATATATTGGCACACCCGCGTATTACGGCTGATCCCTCGCCGCCGATTCGCCGGCAACGGGTAAAGCGAGCCGTTTGTCGAAGCAGCCCGGCATGGCGCTGCCGTAGTACGGATTGGCCACTTCGCCGGCGATTTGCAGCCAAATGGTTCCGCCCTGGCCTTGGCGATACATCGGACAATGTAGCTCTTGCACTTCCTGCCCGAAATCCTTTGGGACACCGGTGGCCTTGAGCAATTTGTCCAAGGCGACGCTCAGGTCCGCTATTGCACGTCGCATCCACTGCTCCTGTCTTTAGATCGCCCTTTCGGCGGCCACGAATGCTCAACTTTTTCAGCGATGACTGCCGAATCGTTTGCCGACCAAGGCAGCCAATGCACCCGCGGCTGGCGGGTGCGGTGCGTTAGAGGGTCAATACTCACGGATAATAACGGGCACACACGTCTCAAAGGTTCAATTCATTCGTTCAGTTGTCCATTGAGTCGTGCGCTGGACGCAATCGCCAGGCGGACTGGCGGGCAAGGGTACTAAAAACGAAGCCCATGCGCGATCTCGATGAGCTGGTCCACGGGAAGCTCGCCGATCAGGCGGGCGGGGTTACTGAAAACGAAGCCCATGCGCGATTTCGATGAGCTGGTCCACGGGAAGCTCGCCGATCAGGCATATCCATCGGCCGTCGCGCTGCGTGCTGACCATGTTCAGTTCCCCCGACTGCTCCACATGATATGCCTGGCCGTTGCGCTGCATCGTGGGCGATTGCGGCAAGCGAAGCTCCGAAGAACGCGCCACGCTCACCGTTACCGCCTGGCCGTCGCTGTTAAAGAGCAGACAGGCCACTTTGCGATCTTTAACCGACTGCATGCAACAGGCCATCAGGTGGGTGTCGGGCGCTTGCGGCAAGCCCGGCTGATCGGGCCACTTTCCCGAAAGCAGTTTGCCGGCCTGAGCGATCGAATCGACCTTCATCACCGCCACGCGCCCGCTCACCATGTCCCGATGCAAGCGGGCCATTTCAGCGGCCGAGGCCATCACCGGCCCGCCGGAAGTGGTCCAGACCAATGCTCCGATCAGCGCCATAACCAGCAAACTGGCGGCGATTGCCCGCAACGGCCGCAGCCACCTAAGTCGCATGGGGCGGTTCTGGCCGGGCGCGGGGGGAATCTTCCCCTCCAGCAGCCGCTCCAGACGCTTGGTGTCCACCGGCATCGTCCGCAGACGAGACAGACGCCCGACCACCGCCAAGTCGCGCTCATCATCGAAGTTGTCGGGGATCGGTCTATTCATGGCGTTGCTCGATTCACTTCCTGGTCATCACATTTCAGCAGTCGTCTTTCCCTGGCCAGCGGCGTCAGCGCCCGCCGGAGCATGGCCCGCCCGCGATGCACGCGGCTCTTGATGGTTCCGACGGGGATATCCAAAACCCTGGCCGCATCCCGCTGTTCCATCTGCTGCACATCCACCAGCAGCAGCGTCCAGCGAATATCCTCCGGCAACGCTTGTAACGCGGTGATCATTTCCGCATCGCCGAAAGCGTTTAAGACCTCCTGGGGACTTTCCCAGTTCTGCGATGACTCCTCCTCGCCGGCGGGGTCCATTTGTATCTGGTCGAGACTGACATTTTTCGCCGCGGCGGCTTGGGATCGCAGCCGGTCGATGCGGGCATGACGCAGGATTGCCGCCAGCCACGCCATCATGTCCGTTGCATCCACAAAGCGATCCAGGGCCTTAAACGCCTTGATAAACGTCTCCTGGGCCAAATCGTCGGCCTCGGCCTCGTTGCCGGTAAGTATCCGCGCAAGCCGCAGCACGCTCGCCCGCTGCGGCCAAACGAGCCGGTAAAACCGCTTTGTGGTGTCTTCTTGATCCAAACAGGTTCTCGTGGACCGCTCGTCACTAATATGCAAACGAGCTACGCGGGTTCAAAGGTTCAAAAACGGCTTAACCATGCGGCCTGACTTCATTTTGACTGCAAGCTGCCTGAGCTAACGGACGACACGGGCGCGCTGACTTGGTTACGTGGCTCATTGGTTACTCATTGAAGTATATGTCCAAAAATCGGCGAGGCAACCTCGCTGAGCAGCCCGTGTCGCACCGCCGCGCGCCGCCATCCGTCTTATTTTAGCTCCCCTCATGCGTTCGGCGCTGCACCTGCGCCAAGTTTCAAAAAAACGGTGGCATTGAACTTGCAGGCCTATCTTGCTCGTTCTGTCAATAGTGTTAGCAACAGTGTCGTCTTCTACCGAAAGGATCGTATTATGTTTAGCAGAGTTGTTTTTGCCTCGTTGTTCGCCGTGGGGATGGGAATGTGGAGCTTGGCCGCGGCCCAGACACCCAGCACCCAGCCCGCCGGCGCCATGCCCATGGGCGGCATGATGAAGCAGTGCATGCAGAAGATGCATGCCACCACGCAGTCCATTGCCCAGACCAACCAGACCATTGAGCAGGCCAAGCAGTCCAATGACCCGGCCAAAATGCGGGCGGCTCTCGATGAGGCCCAAAAGGAGCTGACCGGCATCCAGGAACATATGGCCAAGTGTACGGGTATGATGCGGCACATGATGGACATGCAAAACCCCGATGCCGGGGCGATGCACCATGACATGCACGGTGGAATGAAGGGTAATATGCAGCCCGGCATGAAGATGCAAGATAAAGATGCCGGACACGAACATGCCGCCGCCCAGGCGGTCGATCCGGTCTGCGGGATGAAGGTGGACCCCGCCGCCGCTGCCAAGGCCGAGTATGACGGCAAGACGTATTACTTCTGCTCGGCCGCCGACAAGGCCAAGTTCGAGGCTGATCCCGGAAACTATGTGAAAGGCAAATAAGCCGGCGTCAGGGCCGCGTCAAAGACTCACCGAGCGTCGGGGCCAAATGCGTCCCGACGCTCGGTTTCGCCATTCTTTACCGAAAGGGTTTTGCGATGATCCCCGCGATTTTGTCCCAAGTCGGTCAGGCCGCCTCGTCCTGGCAACTCCCGCCGCTGCATCCACTGTTGGTGAACTTCACGGCGGCCCTTGTGCCGACCTCATTGCTATTCGACCTTCTGGGCGGTTGGCGGAACAATGACCGCTTGCGGGCCGTCGGCTGCTGGACGCTATTACTGGCCGCGTGCCTGACGCCGCTGACGATCCTCTTCGGCTGGCTTTGGATGGGGCAGATGGCGGACATGGATCACTGGCAGATGCCGATCCACAAATGGCTTGGCACCTCGCTGGGAGTAGCCCTGATCGCACTGGCCATGTGGCGGGGTTGGCTATATCGGCGGGATCAAAACCCGCGCTGGGCCTACGCGATGGTCGCGGGCCTGCTTTTGCTCGCGTTTGCCGCCCAAGGGGACTTGGGCGCATCCATGAGCTTTGAGAAAGGGATAATCTTTTCTTCATCTGAGGAGCATGAGACCTCTCACGTGCTCCAGGATCAAGCCCCCGCTGACGATCATGGCGGCGTAAGCCACGATCATGGGGATCATTGAGGGATGCCCCAGGCGGATGCCCTGACTCAAGGAACCGATTGAACCTTAAGCCCCGCCGCTCACGTTCTAATAGGTGATGAGCCTGACCGAATACCCGGAGCGCATCCGGCGGTGCGGGCGAATCGGATCAGATGACAGGAGCTTGTCATGCTCGGATTCAAAAGGCTGTTAGTTTCGGTTTTTGTTGCACTGGGTGGCCTTCTGGTGGTGGGCTGCCAAGCCGACAACAAGCCCCCACAGTCATCGCTCGTGTCCACCACGCAGGCAATCACCTGCGCCAAGTGCCAGACGACTTGGGTGAACGTGCCCCGGCCTGGCGTCAAAAGCCAGGTTATGGGATACACTCGGCGGAGTCAGCACGTTTGTCCGGATTGTCGCGATGTGGCGTCGAACTTTTTCAGCAGCGGCAAACTCCAGCACACCTGCAAGACCTGCGGCGATTCCATGGAGATATGCGAGCTGCACCCTAATTGATCGGTACTCCTTTTCCGTCCCGGGCGAACTCCACTTGAGCTTTGCCAGGGATTTTCTTCCCGGGCTAACCTTGGCAGATAGGCCGAAGGCTGGTTTAGCCATCGATGGTGGGATTCCGTGGCGGCAAGGGCCAATCTATCACGAGCAAGGTCAGGTCGTCCCCCGCCGGTCGGCGGGCAACGCGCTTGACGCGCTGGGCGATCATGGCCACCATCCCTTCCGGCGATTGCGCGTAACCCTCGCGCAATGCGGCCACCACCGCATCGCGCCCGAACATCCCGCCATCCTCCAGGTGCGCTTCCGCCCAGCCGTCGGTGAGCAACACCATCCTATCGCCCGGCCTGATATCCAAATCCGCCGTCTCCCATTGGGTGTCTTGCTCAATCCCCATCAATATGCCCGTGCCACCCAAGGTCAACATTTCACCCCCGGCGCCGAGCAGATAGGCCGGCTCATGCCCGGCGCTGGCGTAGCGCAGACGTGCTGAGGCCTGATCCAGCACGACGACAATGACCGAAGCAAAATCCTCGTCCAGGGATACCGCCGCGAATCCATCGTGCATATGCCGCATGATCTGGTCCGGATCGTGCGAGCGATCAACAGCGGCGTTGAAAAGAATCTTGAGCATCGCCGCACCCATCGCCGCCGGAACTCCGTGCCCGGTCACGTCGGCCACGCATGCGATCAGTTCGCCATCGCCCACCAATCTAAAATCCAGGTAATCTCCCCCGACTTCATCGGCGGGCCGGTAGAGCGAAGCGACGCTCCACCGGCCCACGCCACCCGTGCCGGGGCGCAGACGATCCTGAATACGGCGGGCTTTGTCCATTTGTCGCTGTCGTTGCCTCTCGGCGCTGGCCAATGCCGCGCTCATGGAGTTGATCTCCCCGGCGAGATATTGGAACTCCCGGCTGCCAAAGTTCTCCGCCCGGCTGTCCAACGCCCCCTCACCGATGCGTCGCACCGTCGAAACCAGCCGGTCGATAGGCCGGGCAACCAAGCCCACCAGCGCCCACTCCATCGCCGCGATCACCGCCAGCCCGACCAGGGCGATCCAACCCGATCGGCGAAGACTCTGGAGCCGATTGGCTTCCAGGACGTTTTCGACGTATTCCGAAACGTAAACCGTCATGTCGTCGCGGTCAGCGACGCCGACCAGGATTGGCTCACTATCGACTTGCCCGCGATGACCGGGCACGTGGGCCGCGGCCTGCATGGCGTGGAGGATTTGCGGGGACGCGCGGTGGTGGGTGCGAGCTTGCAACGTGTCATCGCCCAGCCGCACCGCGATATGGTGTCCGGGAGAAGTGTTGTCCTGCATCTGGGCGCAGGCTTCATCGATATACCTCTGCACCGCGTCGGTGCCGTGATGGCGCAATTCGCGCACCAGCGGCAGCAACAGCGTGGCCTCATCCTGGAGTGCCAAGCCCCGATCCGCCAACCGCGCCGTCCGCTGGGCGCGGTAATCCAGCAGCAAGACGATTCCCAGCCCCAGCACCATCGTGCTGGTTACGATCACCATGAGCTGGAGGCGCAGGGATCGCGGATGCGCTGGGGCATCGCGGGCCGGGGAGACACTTGGATCATGTCCGATCGATGTCATTGCTGAATCCGCTTTTGATGAATGAAGAGGCGCTCACCGATAACGATAAGCCCGATGCCCGCTACTGCGAAGTAAAGAACCATCGGATCGCTCTGGGCTTTGATCCAGATGGAGGCCGCCAGAACCACGGCATCGAGGGCGATGGCCGTCAGCAGGACCGCCGGGTTCGCCCGCACATCATGGCGCAGATGCCTGAATACGCCCCAGTGCATGGAGATGTCAATGACCAGATAGAAGATCGCGCCCAATGAAGCGATTCGGCTTAAGATCGTTTGTGCAAAGGGGTCGCGAATTGTGGTTTTAAACAATAACGGCAAGTTGCACAAACTTTCCGCCGTGGCGAATGCAAAGTGCATTACGGCATATGTTGCCCGTTCATGCCCCCGCCGCCCCACCCGCCGTGGTGCATCCACAGGGGCGTCCAGCCGGCCATCCACATAACCAGAAAGAGGATCAAGAAAATCAGCAGGATCGTGCTGGGCATGTAGCCCCACTCTCGACTATGCGGCCAGCGCGGCGTCGAACCGATCATCAACAACACCAGTACCAGACAAATTAACCAGAAAAACATGATAGACCTTTCGTGTTGTTAGAGGGTTACTCGTCGCAGGCGCAGGGCGTTGCCCACCACCGACAGCGAACTGAAACTCATCGCCGCCGCCGCGATGATCGGGCTGAGCAATAGGCCAAAGACCGGATAGAGCACGCCGGCGGCGACGGGGATGCCCAGGGCGTTGTAGATAAATGCGAAAAAGAGGTTTTGGCGGATATTGCTCATAGTGGCGCGGCTCAGATGCCGGGCCTTGACGATGCCGCGCAGGTCGCCCTTCACGAGCGTAACGCCGGCGCTTTCCATCGCCACATCCGTGCCCGTGCCCATCGCCACGCCGACATGGGCTTGGGCCAAGGCGGGCGCGTCGTTCACCCCGTCGCCGGCCATCGCCACTTTGCGGCCTTCGGCTTGAAGTTTCTTGACGACCGCCACCTTATGGTCGGGCAAAACCTCGGCCTCGACACGATCCAGCCCCAGCTTTTTAGCGACGGCGGCGGCGGTGGTCTTACTGTCGCCGGTGAGCATCACCAGTTCGATGCCATCTTCCCGCAACAGGCGTACCGCTTCGGGAGTTGAGGCTTTGATCGGGTCCGCCACCCCCACCAGTCCGGCGGCCTTGGAGTCCACGGCGACGAACATCACCGTCTGGCCGTCGCGCCGGAACTCTTCCGCCCGCTGATCCAGTGCGGCCGTATCCACCTTCTCAGCTTCCATCAAAGCATGGTTGCCCAGCGCCACGGCCCGGCCATCCACCTGACCCTTGACGCCCTTGCCGGTGATCGACTCAAACGCCTGGGCGCCCGCCAGTTGAACCTTGCGCTCGCCGGCACCGGCGACAATCGCCGCCGCCAGCGGATGCTCGCTGCCCCGCTCGATGCTGGCGGCATAGTGCAGCAGTTCCTGGTCGCTCCATCCCTCGGCCGGGGTCAAAGAAACCAGTTTAGGCTTGCCTTCGGTCAGCGTGCCGGTCTTGTCCACCACCAGCGTGTCGATCTTTTCCATGATCTCCAGCGCCTCGGCGTTTTTGATGAGCACTCCGGCCTGCGCCCCGCGTCCCACACCGACCATTACGCTCATCGGAGTGGCCAGGCCCAGGGCGCAGGGGCAGGCGATGATCAGCACCGCCACCGCGTTGACAATCGCATAGGCCATCGCCGGCGCGGGACCGAAAAATGCCCAGATGACGAACGTCGCCACCGCAACCAGTAGAACCGCTGGCACGAACCATCCGGCCACCACATCCGCCAGGCGCTGGATAGGCGCGCGGCTGCGCTGGGCGGCACCGACCATCTCCACGATCTGCGCCAGCAGCGTGTCGCTGCCGACGCGCTCGGCCTTGATCACAAATCCGCCGGTGGCATTGACAGTGCCGCCAATCACCTTGTCGCCACCCTGTTTCTCGACGGGAATGGACTCGCCGGTAATCATCGACTCATCCACCGCGCTCTTACCTTCCAGCACCGTGCCGTCCACGGGCACCTTCTCGCCGGGGCGGACGCGCAGACGATTGCCGATCTGGACCTGTTCAAGGGGAATGTCCCGCTCGGTCCCATCGTCGCCAATAAGCCGCGCCGTCTTGGCGGCCAATCCCAGTAGCGCGCGGATCGCGCCACTGGTGCTGCGGCGGGCGCGCAATTCCAAAACCTGACCCAGCAAGACCAGGGCGGTAATGACCGCCGCCGCCTCGAAGTAGACGCCCACGGTTCCGCTTTGTTCTCTGAACGAGGCCGGGAAAATGCCCGGGAACAGCACGGCAATGACGCTGTATATCCATGACACACCGATGCCCATGGCAATGAGCGTGAACATATTCAAACTGCGGTTGACCACCGACCGCCAGCCCCGCACCAGCAGTGGCCAGCCGCACCAGAGAACCACTGGCGTGCCCAGAAGCAGTTCAATCCACACCCGAACGGTGGGGGCGATAAAGTGGGCGGCGGCGGGAATCATATGCGCCATGGCGATGACCAGCAGCGGCGCACTCAAGGCGACGCTGACCCAGAATCGCCGGGTCATGTCGCGCAGTTCAGAATCATCCTCCTCGGCCGCGGCGTTGACCGGTTCCAGTGCCATGCCACAGATGGGACAACTGCCCGGCTCGTCGCGGATGATCTGCGGGTGCATGGGGCAGGTGTATTGCCCACCCTTCCCCGGCGTGGGCGTCGGCGTCACAGGCTCCAGCGCCATACCGCACTTGGGGCACGTACCCGGCGCATCTTGGCGCACTTCCGGGTGCATCGGGCAGGTATACCGCGTCTGGGCATCGACGGTTTTCGCCGGCGATGGGGCCGAGGCGGGTGGCGCAGCTGCCGCGAGTGCCGCGGGCGCCTCCGCCCGTTCCCCCGGCGACTCGGCCTCATACTTCGATGGCTGCGCCCTAAACTTCTCGTAACAAGAACGGCTGCAAAACGGGTATTGGCGACCCCCGTAATCCATCGTGCCGAAGGCGCGGGCCGGATCGACCTTCATCCCGCAGACCGGATCGCGGTTGTCGTCTTGGCGCACGCCGGGCGGGTGCGGGATATGTTCTGCTTCAGTGGGTGTGGGGCGCGCGTCCTCGTTAGCATCCTTCATCAGATTGGTCCTTTCCCATATTCAACACAGTCAACCGGCTGCACCAGCCTGCCCCATCATCGCCGCGTCGGCGCTGCATCGCAGCGCGCAAAACGCTGGCTCGCCGCAATGGCGGCTGGGTGCTGAAGCGCCTGCCGCTCACCGCATCTTTGTGAATGAACTGGGTTTCGTGAGGCATGGATGCCATCTCCCGTCATGCGGGCGGCCGTTGGCGACAGATCATGGCACCGCCGTGAAAACCGTTCTTGTTATCCCCCATCACTGACCAAACGAGGCCGCACCGCCCCAAGGTTCAACCGGCGTGGCTTTTGCCGGCTCAGTGCCATTTCGTTGAACCCTCTGCAAGCTCCGGGACGTTGCTGTTAGCTAAGGATCTGAAAATATGAAGGTGAAAACAATCCTCAAGACACTGATATTCCCATGCGCATAGACATAGCCAAAGATATTCGATCAAGGCTGGACAACGGCTCAGTGCCCGGCGTCAAGCCCATGGGAACCGGCAGCCCGCATAGCCAAAATTAACTCTGCGCTTACATTTGCGCTTGCGCTCGCTGGCGGAAAAACGTGTAAACAAGGTGGGGAAACGGTCCAAATTGGACAAAACGAAACACAGTTTTGAAAATGACAGAACGCTCGCAAGTGCTTATCCTGTCAATAGAAAAGGCTCACAGTCCACTTATGACCATGAGCCGATAAGAATCGGGGCGACAGGATTTGAACCTGCGACCTCTAGACCCCCAGTCTAGCGTTCTAAACCAAGCTGAACTACGCCCCGCAGCGCTGCGTTCAAGTGGATTAGGGTAACGCCCATTGCGGCCCAGGTCAAATCATTGATTGGCTATGGGTTTTTGCGTTTTCCGCGCCGTGCGGGCCAGCCCAGGGCTTCCGCCATGGTTACTTGGCGTTGGCCCTGCGGCCAAGCCCGCCGGCATATGAGCCGATCCATCGCCGGCGGCGCGTTTGTGGCATTCAATTTGTTTATTGGCGGGGATGTGCCCATGGGCCGCCCGGGCGAACCGGCGGAACTGGCACTGGCATATGTGTACCTGGCCGCCGACGACCGCGCTTATGTAACCGGCCAGAGGATCCACGTGAATGGCACAGAGGTCATTAACGGCTAACCATTGGCAAACCCTCGCGGCGACTGGCGATTGGCGGTTAGAGGCTGCTTTTTACCGTTTACCGCGCCGCCAGTTGTTTTCGCATATGGACGGCGTATCTGGCTACTTGGTTGAAAAAGGATAAGAAGCATAATCGCAAGTGCTTTCATTATAAACACTTACCATTCTCATGGCCTTTCTTTCCCAAGGAGGATGGATAAGAACTTTTGATCCATAGCGGATTAGGGCAGTGAATACCGTCTGACATTTCGGCCCGCCTCAGGATTGACGATAATGAGCAATCCTTGTTCAACCCACGCCTTCAACTGTTTGGACGCTCCGAGCGTGTCGTTGGTCTGAAGTAAATGGCGGAGTTGCGCGTTACCAATGTTACCATACTTTGCGAGGTAATCGACCACCTGTGCCCACACGGTGGGTCGATTCTGGTTTAGCAGAATTGTTACAACGGCTTCCCGCTGGATGTGGGGCCGGGCTAGGTAAACCGGTGGATAAAGACCTGATTGCTGCATAGTGCCGATCATCATGCGCACGCCCTCGCCGGCATCCAGGTTCGGTGGATTGGGAAAATTGCGGAGGTGTTGCACGATCAGCGGATTGCGGCTGAAAGTACCGATACGCCCAATATTGGACACGGTAACTGGACCACAAAAATGACCCGGAGATTCGACTTCGATGCGATCGGAGAATACACGAATTATAATATCGGCGTTAAGACGATAGTCGCGATGGATAACCGCATTGGTGATGGCTTCGGCGATCACACGCACGGGATATCGTTGCACGATCTCAAAACCTAATGGCCCGAATTGTACTTTGCCCGCAAGTTCAGCAATAACACTCTGCCGCGTATCACTGATCTGCCGCACCAACGGGCCAGTAACGTTGGTTGGCGGACGCAAAAGGTTTGTATTGGGATCGGTTGAAATCTCCGCCCCTTTGTAATGAAAAATGCGGATGGCGGTCTTTGCCGCAAGGACACCAGTTGGCTCCTCAGCGAACAGCAAAACGGCAGCGCGAGTGGGACGCGGCACACCTGACGAATCCTTCCTGGCCAAGCCAATGTGAAGCATGGCCTCCGAGATAGGCCGCGTGAGTTTACGTGCCTCGACGTATCCCCGCCAATAGTCAGTGTTGAGCAAGTCAAAATCGACCTGTTCAAGCTGCGATTCCGCCGAGACTACTCCGCGCGAATGGCAGAGATCGTTGATCTCGCTGGCGGTCAGATGCTTGTTGCCCTGTGTGAGTCGCGTAAAGGTGCCGTCATCAACAATACTATGCACGCGCTGGCTCCTTTCGATCTTCAGAAGAATGATCGATCCTTGTGAGCCGTCACGCAACGTGCAGCCGATTTCCTGGTGACTCCAAAGCAAATGGTCAGGTTCCGTGATGCGCGACCGTAAACTGCGCCGCAACTCGTCCCAGTGCATTGGGTGGGACTGGATGCCGTAAACACGAAGGCGTCCTGCCGCTTTGTCTGGGTCTTCCAAACCGATAGCGATAATCCCGCCTTCGGTATTGGCAAAGGCCACGACAGTTTCGAGCAGCTTGTCGATTTTACCAGTGCGTTTGCATTCAAATTGCGGCGACTCCGAGAGGCTTAGAATGCGGTCAATCCAAGCATCATCCTTAACCAGAAGAGCAGGTGCGCTTTCACTCATTTAGCCGCCTCCGTCATTGTCGGCACCCTGGCAGATTCATTTTTGACGCTCGAAAATACTTGAATCCACCCAGGCAACAGGCTCAAAGAATGTTATCAAAATATCTTTGTTCGATCAGTTCCATGGATACCGGGGGATTGTGACACGGGAAAATACAACAGTACATTAACGCACCATCAAATAATACGATTCGGCTATGACCCTCCAAGGTAAAAAATCCGGCTGGGCCGCAGTGTATTTATGACCGTTTACCTCGCCGCCAGTTGTTTGCGCACGGCGTCGGCGTCGGGGAGTTTGCCGGCACGGACATCCTTGGTGGCTTGTTGGAGCCGGCTGGTGAGACTATTCAGCATGGCGGTTTGGCGCGACAAATCCGCGTCGTCTTTGGCCGAGGGAAGCAGCAGCCACCTGTTTTGTTCGCGGCGCAGGCGCAGGGTTTGGCCATCGGCGGCGGTGAGCGTGGCCTGATCGCTTTTGATTTCGGCGCGACCTTCGGCAAAGCGGAGGTATTGATCCTGGCCATTGAGGCCGACACCTAAAACCTGCTTGCCCTGCTCGGAGCCGAAGCGATCGACCGCGGCCCGCACCATTTGCCCGGAGGCGTCGGCGAGGTTAACCAAGGCGTCGGCGTAGACTTTTTGCGCCGGGGTGTCGGCGGCCAAGAGCGGGCGCAGGGCCGGGCCGTCATGATTTTCCAGTGCCTGGGTGAACTTCAATACGGTGGAGGCCGGTGAGTCGGCCGACGGCGGGATAATGGCGTCGTTGTTGCCGCAACCGGCGGCACATAGCGCCGCCAGGCAAAGGATGCATGCGCGAATGTTCATAGTCTGAATATAAAGCCGCGTTGGCGGCGCACAAGAGCAAGGCAACGATCGCTCTTTGGCGGATCGTTCGCCTCGCGCTATCCGTCAGTGGCGGGCGGGCCCACGAATTTTGCACAGGTTGAGGAAATCAGCCTGCATGGCCAGTCGCAAACCGTGTTTCCCGCTCGGAAACCGGGGAGTGCAAAAATATATGGCTCTCCGCGAAAGACGCTGGTAAACATACCTGCCATGTCCTAGAAACCACGTTCTGGGCGAAATATCGCATGTCCGAGCTTGGCAGCTTGGCAGCTTGGCATCCATCAGCGGGTTCCGCGGAGAGCCCAATATATAAGCACACCCCTTTTGGGCGGATCGTTGGCCCAGCGCTATACGTCAGTGGCGGGTGGGCATTTATGCGCCGAGCAATTCTTCGGATTCGATCACTTTTTTAGCGATCTCCGCCAGGGAAATTCTTCGGCTTTGGCTTTCCTTCTGCAAGCGGCGATGGGCGTCGTCTTCGGACAGGTTCAGGCGGCGCATTAAAATACCCTTGGCTTTTTCGGCCAGTTTGCGGGTCTCCAGGTTTTGTTGCAATTCCTTATTTTTTGCCAGCAGCACGGTCTGTTCGGCGAATCGCTGCAAGGCCACGCTGACCTGGGCGGCAAGCTGTTCATAACTGACCGGCTTGACCAGATAGCCAAAAACGCCGGCATCGGCAGCGCGGCGGATAAGTTCCTCCTCGCTGTAGGCGCTGATAACGATGATGGGCACCGGGCGGATGGCCTGCAATTGGGCGGCCAGTGCCAGGCCGTCGTCGCGTTCGAGGCGAATATCCAAAAGCACCAGGTCAATGCGATGGGACTCGAACATGCTCAGGGCCTCCTGGATATTGGAAGCCTGGCCGATCACTTCATGGCCCAGCTTGCCCAGGTGGCTGATCAGTCCCATTCCCACCAGGGTATCATCCTCAACCACCATCGCCCGCAGACGGGCCGAGGGGTTCAGCAGCGTCGCGTCGGTTTTGTCCCGGTTCATAGGGTTCTCCCTCTTTCAAGTCTTTGCTAGTCAGGGGAAATTCAACGACGGCCAGCGTACCGCCCGAGGTACGGGCCGACAAGGCAAACCGGCCACGCAATTCGCGACCGACCAATCCCTGGACGATCTTCAGGCCCATGCCCGTCGATTCATGGGCGCTGATCTGGCAAACCGGCCCGGGGCCTTGATCCATCACCTCAACACGCATGCCATCCGGCTCAAGGCGCGAGATTCGCACGGTGATGCTGCCTTGCGGGGCCGTGCCGTGAGTCAGGGCATTATAGCACAATTCCTGCAAAACCATGCCCAGATGCACGGCCTGCTCGGTTTCCAATCGCACCTCGGGGCATTCGATGGTTTGTACAATATTCACATTGGCCGGCTTGATCACCGCCAGCGAGTGGATCACATGCCCTAAAAGGTCTTGCAAAGAGACCCGGCCCACGCCGCCGGCGAACAGATCGTGGGCCCGGGCCATCAGGCCCACCCGGTCGATCACGCGATTGAGCCAGGCACTGGCCGCCGGGTTCATCGCCGGCGGCTGGGCCGACAACAGGCCCACGATGCCGGCCAGGGAATTTTTCACGCGATGGTTCAGCTCGCGCAAAAGCATGGCCTTGGTCTGGGCGTCGTGCAGCGCTTGCTGATGCAGGTGGGCGCTTTCAATGGCGGCGGCGGCGCGGTGGGCGAAGGCCTGGCCCAGTTCCATTTGATCTTCGCCAAAGGGGCCGGAGCTATGGCGTATCAGCAGGATCATGCCGAAACATGATTCGTTGGAGCCGATCAGAGGCAGATAGACGATGCTGCCGACCTGGTATAGATCGCGGAAGAGGGGATTGATCGATGCATCACCGGTGCCCCGCTCGATAATCACCGCGCGGCGCTGTTCCACGACGGTTTTGGCGTTGCCGTCGGCGATGTTGAACTGCTTATCGACGGTGTGCTGATAGGGCGCGGTGGCGGCTTCAACGCGCATGATCCCCGGGTTTTGGGTAACCAGGCAGATGGCGCACAGGTCCACGCCCAGGGCATCGGGCACGCGCTGAACCAGTTTGCTCAAGGCATCGCGCGGATTGGGGCCGTGATACAGGTCCATGCTGAGCGAAAAGAGCGCTTCGCGCTGCGACTCCAAAGACTTTTGCACCTCCAAGGCCACACGGGTTTGGTGCTGCAAACGGGCATTTTCAATGGCGGAGGCGGCGCGGTCGGCAAAGAGGCTCATCAGCTCCACCTGTTCGGAGGAAAATCCGCCTTGATTGCGCCGGGCCAGCGGCAGGGTGCCGATGACTTTGCGCTGGGAGTCCAGCAGCGGCAGGTAGATCATACTGGCGACTTTGACGGTGTCGCGCCACATGCCATACACCTGCGGATCGGCCGCCACGTCGTCAATAATGATCGGCTGGGCGCTGAGCACGCATTGTCCGCCGCGGGTTTTGCTTAAATCGGCATAGCGCTTGCCCACAAACAATTCAGCCAGTTCCATACTGGCGGCGGCGATATACATTTCGTCATCGCGCTGGGTCAGCAGGGCCACGGCGCATAGGTCCACCCCCAGCGCGGCGGGCGCTAAATCCACGATGCGTCCCAAGGTCTGTTCCAGGGTGTGGGCCTGGACTATTTCCGCATTGACGGCAAAGACGGCTTCACGCTGCTCAAGCAACTGCTTTTGTCGTTCCAGGGCCTCGGTCATCCGCCGCTGCAATTGCCAGTGGGTTTGGCCGAGGCTGGCCTGGGAGCCCCAAAGCCGGGCCATGGCGATGTCGGCGTCGGTAAAGCGGCGCGCTGTGGGTGAGCCAAAAAGCAGCACGCCGCTGTCGCCGTCTTGGGCGCGGATGGGAATGATCATGGCCGAGACGATGCCCATGCGGTTGGCATGGTGGATGGAGGCGGGGGTGCCGTTGCGGGTGATTTGCGTTACCGCAACCACTTGCCCGCTTTGGAGGGACTTGCGGATATTGGGCAGATGGTCCAGGGGGATTGGCTCGGTGGAAGCCGGCAGGCGCGTTCCCTGGCTCATCAATATTCGGATCGTTTGCTTTTGCTGATCCACCACCCCCACCATGCGAATGGGCAGATTAAGGGTTTGGCCGGACGCATTGACCAGTTCTAAGAGCACTTCCCAGCCGCTGCCGCCGCGGGCGGCGATGCCGGCGGCCAGCCCATTGAGCGATTCAAGGGCTTCCAGGTGCCGGCGGGTTTGCCGCTGCTCGCGTTGACGGTAATGCAGGGCTTGAAAAAGGCTGGCGGCGGCGAGGGTGGAAGCGCCCAAGCCGCCAATCAGCAGCCACAAGACAACCTGGGGGCGATTGTCGGCGATAAATTGGCGGCGCGGCCAGAGGCGCAGTTGCCAGCTTTGATCCAGCACCTTGACCGGCGCATCGGAGGCTTCCAGGGGCGGGGAGGCCAAGTCGCCCTCGGTGCCCAGGAGCGGACGGCCGTTTTGCAGCAGCATGGTTTGGAACCGCCTGCGGGCGGACGGATCGATCAATTGATCGGCCAGGCGCCACATGCTGATCCGGGCCACCACCGAGCCGCGATAAAAGCGCCCTTTTTCATTGACTCCCACAATCGGCACGGCCGCCAGCAGCAAAGGCTGGCCCCCTTCATTCATGACGCCGGCGGCGGCGGGATGGAAGGGGAATTGTTGGGCTTTGTCCAGCAGTTGGGTCCACTGGGCTTGCTCGCCTTCGGGGTTTCGCGCCGGGCGGGCGACTTGTGAAACTTGCCGCCACTTGCCGGCCTCGTCCACCCAGGCGATCAGTTCAAAACTATACAGTTCGTTGCGAAGTGAATCGGCTTCGCGGTCAAATTCCCACTCGCTGAGCGGTGCCGCCCCCATCCAGCGGCTCAAACGCCGCAGCGGACGGGTTTCGGCGGCAAGCACCTGTTCACAGCGCCCGGCCAGTTGCGCTTGGGCCATCCTTAATTTATCGCCAAGTATTTTTCTTTGGATTTGTACCTGTTGATGCCAGATCAGCCCCGTTACCCCCGCCAGCAGCACCCATAGGGCCAGCGGCACCAGCAACAACTGACTTTTGGACAACTCAGATTGGCCCGCGGAACGAATCATGACACCGATCATATAGACCTGGCCATGCCGAGTCAGTATGGCAAACCGGGTACATCAAAAAAATTAGCAAGCGGCGGCCAAGCGGGGATAGGCATCAGGGCAATCGCATTTGGCGGACAGTGCCCTCGCTCGATCTTCGGCATTGGCATGGGAGCGGAATAAGGAAGCCCCCACCCAACCCTCCCCCGCGAGTACGCAGGAGAGGGCTAAGAGTAAGAGAAGTCCGTCTTATTTGGAGATTCTCGATTCCCAGATTCTCAAGCCCCCCCCTTCCAATGCGCGGCGTTGTGAACAATAACTGCCAAATGCGGAGGCCCAACCCTCCCCCGCGAGTACGCAGGAGAGGGCTAAGAGTAAGAGAAGTCCGTCTTATTTGGAGATTCTCGATTCCCAGATTCTCAAGCCCCCCCTTCCAATGCGCGGCGTTGTGAACAATAACCGCCCAATGCGGAGGCCCTGCCCTAGGAATATTTGCCCAGTTCCAGCCCGCGCTGGATGAAATAGCGATAGGTATCGTAATCCACCGTTTGCGGGATCGAGTGATCCGAGTGCAGCACGTAGCCGTAGCCTTGCTTGACGATGGGAATCTTCTTTTCCAGTTCCTCGTCGATCTTCTTTTTGTCGTTGCTGTAGAGCACGCGCACGTCGATGCCGCCGATCAGCGCGAGGCGGTCGCCGTATTGTTTATGGATGCGGATGGGGTCCATGCCCGCTTTGATCTCGATGACCTGCAGGGCGTCGATTCCCGCTTCGACCATGCCGCCCAGCAGCGGCTCGATGAAACCGCAGGAGTGCATGACCACCGGCAGGTTATGCGCGTGGGCGTAGTCGATGGTGTATTTGTGCCCCGGCTGCAACAGTTGCTGGTACATGCCGAAGGACATGAAGGGCCGCTCTTTGAAACCCAGGTCCTCGTAGTACCAGATACCGTCGGGATAGCCCTCCTGTTCAAAGAGCATCTTTTGCAATTCGACGACCAGGCGCGTGTAGGTGGTAACCATATCGACCACCCAATCCGGGTCTTCGGCCATACCCATTAGCATATATTCATGGCCGCATACCGGGTGAATCATTTCAAAGGCGTTGACCCCGGCCCACATGAAGAAGCGTTGTTTTTCCGCCGCGTGCTGTTTGCTTTGGCGATAGGCCTCAAAATTGATCCGCCGCGGATCGGCCTTGAGCTTGGGCTTGATCAACTCTTCCCATTGCTCACGGCTCTTGACGGCAAAATCCACGTGTTCGGGAGTGGTGTCGTGCAATTTATGCCGGCGCAGCAAGGCGCCATTGCCATCGCGCTGCAACACCGTGTCGGCGGTTTCCTCGAGCACCTGCAAGTTAAAGTCCAGATCGGCGACGGTGTTGAAACACCAGCAGGTGGTCAGGTCAAAACCAAAGTGATCGTCGGCATTAACGTTTGGCGGCAGGTGGCCCTGCTGGGTCCATTTACTATGAGTGTCGCCCCAAAAATGTTCGTATAAACCGATGCGATCCACGGGTTGACGTTTGAGAATATTGGCAATGCGCTGGCGTCCGGTCATGCTTGCGGCCACAAAAACTCCTTGAATAAACCTTGGGCAGCATACCACGGCCGCCGGCAAGGTCCATCGCCGCGGCTAGCGCGAATATGCCTGAAATTGATATTTTAATTTGTTTGAGGTCGATTAGGTGATATGGCCAGATGCCGCGGCTTTATGACACCACGCTGGGTCGATCCGGGCAGGCGCTATCCACTTCATGGGTGAGCTGGCAGTTGGCCGGGCTGCACGGTTCGATGTGGGCGGTGGCGTTGGCCGGGCCAAAGGCATCTTCAATTTCCTCCTCGATATTGCTGGCCACATCATGCGCCTGGTGGACGCTCATGGATGCCGGAACGCGGACATGGAAGTCGATCCACATGTAGCGCCCGCTGTGGCGGTGGCGCAGCTTGTGATAATTGCAGATATGCGGCGGTTTGCCGTTGGGGCCGAGGTGGGCGTCGAGGATTGAGCGCAAACGCGTTTCGTCCTGGCGGTCCTGCTTATCCATCAGTCCCGCAGTGGAGCCGCGCAGCAGGCTAATGCCGGTGTAGCCGATAAATCCGGCCATGCCCATGGCCATCAGCGGATCGGCCAATTGCCAGCCGGTGTATTTGACGATCGCCATGGCCGCCAGTGCAGCGATGGAGGTATAAACATCTGTCAGCAGATGCCGGCCGTCGGCGATGAGCGTCATGGAGTTGTGTTTTTTGCCGGTGTGCAGCAGCAGCCAGCCCACCACGGCGTTAATCAGCATGGCAAAAGCCACCAGCAATAAACCCCAGTCGGCCTTTTCCGCCAAGACCAGTTCGCGGTGATACATGGCATCGGCCGTGCGCAGAACGATAAAAACCGCGGCCAGCAGGATCATGCCCCCTTCAAACCAGGCGGAAAGAAACTCCACCTTGCCATGGCCGTAGGGATGCTCCTGATCAGCCGGCATGTGCGCCAGACGCAGGGCATATAATGCGACGGCGCTGGCCAGGACATTGACGATGCTTTCTACGGCGTCGGAGAAGATGGCTGCCGATTGAGTCAGAAAATAGGCGGCAAACTTTACGCCCAGCAGGCTGATTCCCACCGCCACGCTAAGCAAAGCCGCGCGGGCTTCAGGCTTGGGAATGTGGCCGATCCATTGTCGCATGCAACCATTGAACCGCGCGGCGGGGAGGTTGTCGAGCAGGGAATATCCAGACGGTTATAATGAGACAGTTGTCAGTTGTCCGTTGTCCGTTGTCCGTTGTCCGTTGTCCGTTGTCCGTTGTCGGTTGTCGGTTGTCGGTTGTCGGTTGTCCGTTGTCGGTTGTCGGTTGTCGGTTGTCCGTTGTCGGTTGTCGGTTGTCAGTAGCAAATGCATTTACTACGGACTACGGCCCTTTAGAATGTGGATTGTGGAAAATAGGCTCTCCGCGGAACCCGCTGATGGATGCCAAACTGACAGGCTCGGACCTGCAATATTTCGCCCAGAACGTGGTTTCTAGGACATGGCAGGTATGTTTACCAGCGTCTTTCGCGGAGAGCCGGAAAATTCAACTCGGACCCAAGCCATCGCTCATTGGGTGATCAAAACTTAGCGTGGTGGTTTCCTGGATCATCAGCACCGTCGCCGGGGATTGGCCGGCCGACTCACGGGTCTGACGCCAGGGGTCGGCGCTGACGGATTGGAACGTAACCTTGGGGCTGCTAAACATGCGATACACCGCCATAGAGAAATCCTTCTTGCCTTCGCACTGGGTGGGAATACTGGCCGAGGGCTTGATGAATGTGGCCGCGGCGTAGCGGATCAACCGCTTCACCCGCCGCTGGTCGCCCAAGGCCGCTCCGCCAAACTGCTCGGTCGCCCAATCCAACGCATGTGCCTGTTCCATAGCCGTCCGTGGCAAGAAAAACCGTCCTAAAACCGTGTCCACGAGGTCAAATCGCTGATTATACCCAAAAAAATGTGGGTAATGACCAGCGGCCTCCGGGGGAGGTTTTTTTATTTCCCCCGGTCTGGCGGCGGCGGTGAGACGATCATTTGGTGTGAAAAAGCATTTGAGCTTATGGTACAATTGGCTACACTGAATCGCGGCGAAGGCTTTGCTTTGCCGACGCGGTCCTTTTTTTGAGGCGAAACATGGATTTGTCCACGACGTACATGGGTTTGAAGCTCTCCAATCCGCTGATGCCGGGAGCCTCGCCGATGATCGATGATTTGGATGTGGTCAAGCAGTTGGAAGACGCCGGGGCTTCGGCCATTGTCATGCATTCTCTTTTTGAGGAGCAGATTTCCGGCGAGCGTCTGGCCAGCATCTACCACATGGAGATGTACGCCGACAGCTACGCCGAGGCTTTGAGCTATTTCCCCAAGCCCGAGGAATATCGCCTGGGCCCCGACACCTATCTGGAGCAGATCCGCAAGATCAAACAGGCCACGCAGCTTCCGGTGATCGGCTCGCTGAACGGTTCGACTCCCGGCGGGTGGATCGACTACGCCAAGCAGATCGAGCAGGCCGGAGCCGATGGGCTGGAACTCAACGTGTATCACCTGGCCACCGATCCGCAGGAGACCGGCCCCCAGGTCGAGCAGCGGGCGCTGGAAGTGGTGCGGGAAATCACCAAGTGCGTGAGTTTGCCGGTGGCGGTGAAGCTCTCGCCGTTTTATTCCTCGCTGAGCAATTTTGCCCACGAGCTGGACGACCTGGGCGTGGACGGCCTGGTGCTGTTTAACCGCTTCTATCAGCCGGACATCGACATCGAAACCCTCGAAGCCGTCAGCACCCTCAAGCTCTCGGACAGCTCCGAGCTGCTTTTGCGTTTGCGCTGGCTGGCGATTTTGGCCCGCAAGCTGGGCGCGAGCCTGGCGTGCAGCGGCGGTGTGCATACCGCGACCGACGCCATCAAGAGCATCATGGCCGGCGCCCACGCCGTGCAATTGGTCAGCGTCTTGCTGCAACACGGGCCGATGCAACTGAAGGTCATCAAGCAGGAAATGGAGCAAATGCTCGAGAAGCTGGAATATCAAAGCCTCCAGCAGATGCGCGGCAACATGAGCCTGGCCCGCTGCCCGGACCCGGGCGCGTTTGAACGGGCCAATTACATGCGCATTTTGCAAACCTGGAAGCCGGAGGGGAAGTAGCATTGATTGTGGATTGTAGATTGTAGATTGTTGATTGGAGAGTGTGGAATACGCGCAGGCTTTCAATATTCAACATTCAACATTCAACACTCAACATTCATCATTTAACAATCCAATCTGCAAGGCAATCCCATGCGATCGCTTGACCAATTTATTTCGCAGCGCGCCCTGGGCGTGGACGCCAGCGGTATCCGCAAGGTCTTTGATCTGGCGGCCAAAATGAAGGACCCGATCAATTTGTCGATCGGCCTGCCCGATTTTGATGTGCCCGAGGTATGCAAGGAGGCGGCGATCGAATCGATCCGCCGCGGCGACAACCGCTACACGCAAACCCAGGGCATCCAGCCGCTGCGCCAGCGCCTGGGCCAGGAACTTTCGGCCCAGATCGGGCGCGACGCCGGGGATGTGATCATCACCAGCGGCGTCAGCGGCGGCTTGATGCTGGCGATTATGGCCCTGATGAATCCGGGGGAGGAGGCCATCTGCCTGGACCCGTATTTTGTCATGTACAAACATCTGCTGACCCTGGCCGGCGCCGCCACCGTGGCCGTGGACAGCTATCCCGACTTCCGTTTCCCGGCCGACAAGGTGGAGGCGGCCATCACCCCGCGCACCAAGCTGCTGATGCTCAACAGCCCGTCCAATCCAACCGGCGTGCTGATGAGCGAGTCGGAAGTCAAGGCGGCGGTGGACCTGGCCCGACGCCACGACCTGATTATTCTCTCCGACGAGATTTACGAGCCGTTTTTGTATCGCCGCGACGGCGCCCGCGACCCACTTTTTTCGCCGGCCCAGATTTATGAAAAAACTATCGTGCTGCGCGGCTTTTCCAAGAGCCACGCCATGACCGGCTGGCGGCTGGGCTACGCGGCCGGGCCGACAGAAATTATCCAGCAGATGATCAAGTTGCAGCAGTACACTTTTGTCTGCGCCCCGTCGCCGATGCAGTATGCGGCCCTGAAGGCTTTGGACGTGTCGATGGAAGCGGCAGCGCGGGCCTATCAGCGCAAGCGCGATCTGGTTTGCGAGCGGCTGGGTAAAAAATTCAAACTGGTCTATCCCGAAGGGGCGTTTTACGTCTTTCCCGAGGCGCCACGCGGCCTGAGCGGCTCGCAGTTTGCCACGCTGGCAATCGAAAACAACGTGCTGCTGATCCCCGGCAACGTCTTTTCCGCCCGCGACAGTCATTTCCGCATCAGCTACGCCACCAGCGACGAAAAACTCGCCAAAGGCTGCGATATTCTCAATTCGCTGGCGTGAGGAGTTGAGGGTTGAGGGTGGATTGTGGATTGTGGAATTTTTGCTACTGACCACTGACCACTGACCACGAACTACTGATGATTACTGACCACTGATTACGGACCAAAGGAAGCCCCCACCCCGGCCCTCCCCCATGAGTACATGGGAGAGGGAGAAGGGTTCAACATTCAACACTCGACATTCAACATTCAACATTCAACACTCGGCACTCCACACTCAACAATCAACACTCAACACTCAACCCCCTTTGCCTTTCGGCGGCGCGGTGGCTATGCTATATTCTAATGATGCTCAGCGGCGGACAGTTTGGCTATTGGTTTGACGGATACTTTACCCGCCTCCATAGCGCTGCGTCCTGAGGAATTGTTTATCGTAAAAAGCAACACACCCCGGGACGCTTCCCGGGGTTTTTTTATGGCTCGGCCAAAGCAGTGCCGGCAAGGAGATTTTATGATCGTCGTGATGAAACCCGGCTCCACCCTTCAGCAGATCGAGCATGTGTGCCAACTGGTGCGGGAGATGGGCTTGAAAGACCACGTGATTGTCGGCGAGGAGCGCACGGTGGTGGCGGTGATCGGCAACGACCGCTTCAAGGACAAAGGCGTTTTTGAAACCGTCGATGGGGTGGACAAAATCCTGCCCATCCTGGCCCCGTATAAAATGGCCAGCCGTGAGGTGAAAAAGGAGCGTTCGGTGATCCCGCTGGGCGGGGCGATGGGCGCGGCGCTGGGGGGCGTGAAAGTGGGCGTCATCGCCGGGCCTTGCTCGGTGGAAGGTAAGAACCAGATTGTGGATCTGGCTTTTCAGCTCAAGGATGCCGGGGCGATCGCCCTGCGCGGCGGTGCATTCAAGCCGCGCACCAATCCCTATTCCTTCCAGGGCCTCGGCGAAGAGGGCCTGCAATACCTGGCCGCCGCCCGCGACAAAACCGGCCTGGCGATTGTTACCGAAGTAATGGCTGTGGAGCAGGTGAAACTGGTGGCCCAATACGCCGACGTGCTGCAAATCGGGGCGCGCAACATGCAAAATTTCAATCTGCTGGCGGCCGTGGGCGAACAGAATCGCCCGGTGCTGCTCAAGCGCGGGCTGAGCGCCACGCTGGAGGAATTTCTCCTGGCCGCGGAATACATTTTGTCGCGCGGCAATACGCAAGTGATGTTCTGCGAGCGCGGCATCCGCACCTATGAGGAATACGTGCGCAACACGCTGGCTTTGGCGGCGGTGCCGGAATTGAAGCGGCTCAGCCACCTGCCGGTGCTGGTGGACCCCAGCCACGGCACGGGCAAAAGCGCCCTGGTCGAGCCGATGGCCCGGGCCGCGGTGGCCGCCGGCGCCGATGGACTTTTGATCGAAGTACACAACGACCCGGAACATGCTCTGACCGATGGCGCCCAATCGCTCAATCCCCAGCAATTCCGAGGGTTGATGGCCTCGGTCAAGCGCATCGCCGAGGCGGTGGATCGGCAAATGTAATGCCACTCAGCCGACGATGCGCCGCAACTGCTGGGCGACATACTGAATTTCCGGCTCGGTCAATTCCGGGTAAATCGGCAAAGCCAAAACCTCGCCGCAGGCCCGCTCCGTATGGGGCAGGCTGCCCTCCGGCACGTTCAGATACGCAAAACAAGGCTGGCGATGCAGCGGCAGCGGGTAGTACACCGCGCTGCCCACGCCCGCTTCAGCCAGTTGTGCCTTGACCGCATCGCGGTTGGCCACGCGCACTACATACTGGTTATACACGCTCCAGTTTTCCGGCTGGATATACGGCGTTTGCACCTTGCTGTCCTTCAGCAGCGAATCATACCACGCCGCGTTTTTTCGCCGCGCCGCGTGCCACTGTTCCAGCCGACCGAGTTTCACCTTTAGCACCGCCGCCTGCAGCGCCGCCATGCGAAACATGCCCCCCACCATCTCGTGGTAATAGGTGTGGCCCGATCCGTGTACGCGCAGTTTGCGAAACTTTTGCGCCAATTGTTCATCATTGGTGCAAATGGCCCCGGCGTCGCCGAATGCGCCCAGGTTTTTGGTGGGATAAAAACTGAGGCAACCGGCCTGCGACAGCGAGCAGGCCCGCCGCCCACGGTACTTGGCCCCAATCGCCTGGGCGGCGTCCTCGATCACCGCCAGGCCGTGTTTTTGGGCAATGGCGTTGATCGCGTCCATGTCGGCGCACTGGCCGAAAAGATGCACCGGCATAATCGCGCGGGTCTGGTCGGTGATGCGGTGTTCGATGTCCGCCGGGTCAATATTGAAGGTGCGCGGATCGATGTCGGCGAAGACCGGCACCGCACCCAGTCGCGCAATGGCCCCGGCGGTGGCGAAAAAGGTAAACGACGGGCAAATCACCTGCTCGCCCGGCTTGAGGTCCAGGGCCATCATGGCGCACAAAAGCGCATCGGAACCGCTGGAGACTCCCACGGCATAGGCCGTCTGGCAATACTCGGCCAGATTCTTTTCAAATTCCTCGACCGCCGGGCCGAGTATAAAACTCTGGGTGTCGCAAACGCTTTTGATCGCCTGTTGCACCTCATCGCGCAGCGACTGGTACTGTTCCGAAAAATCCAGCAGTTTTACCTTCATGCCCATTTCATATAGCCGCCGGGCTGGAAAAGAAAGCGCCGCGGGGCGATGAACACCAGCGCAACCGATTGCGGGCCACGACCGCCGCCGGAAAATTCTACCCCCGCCGGGATGCCCCTGATTTCCTCCAAAGCGAACAATTTCCTAATAATATTGTATTACCATCGGCAACGTGATATTCTGTTACCCCTTCAGAAGCTCTGGACCGGTTCCGACGGATTTCCCGTAACAGCCTGAGCATTCGATGATTCCGCGGCCGCGCCGGGGAATTTATATGGATATTGGTGAAAATATGAACTGCGTTCGGCATGAACTTCGCAACGTGGCCATTATCGCCCACGTGGACCACGGTAAGACCACGCTGGTGGACGCTTTGCTACGGCAAAGCGGCAACTTCCGCGACAGCCAGATGAAACAGGATTGCATCCTGGATTCCAACCCTTTGGAACGTGAACGCGGCATCACCATTTTGGCCAAAAACGTCTCCATCACTTACGCCGCCCCCGATGCCGTTGAATATAAATTCAATCTGATCGACACCCCCGGCCACGCGGATTTCGGTGGCGAAGTCGAGCGCGTGTTGAGCATGGCCGACGGCTGCTTTTTACTGGTGGACGCCGCCGAGGGGCCGATGCCCCAGACGCGCTTCGTGCTGAAAAAAGCCTTTGAGCACCAGTTGCACCCCATCGTCATCATCAACAAAATCGACCGGCCCGACGCCCGCGCCCACGAGGTGCTTGACGAGGTGTTTGACTTGTTTGTGGAGATGGGCGCCGATGATGAGGCCCTGGATTTCCCGGTGCTTTACGCCTCCGGCCGGGCCGGAACCGCAAGCTGGTCGCTGGAAAATCCCGGCACCGACATCCAGCCGGTCTTTGAAGCCCTGCTCAAGCATGTGCCGGCCCCGCACGGCGACCCGGAAAAATCCCTGCAAGTGCAAATTACCTCCATCAGCTACAACGACTACGTCGGCCGTATCGGCATCGGGCGCGTCTACAACGGAACCATCAAAACCGGTCAGCAGGTGAAGGTGATCCAGCGCGACGGCACGCAGACGGCCAGCAAAGTCCAGCAGGTGCAGGTCTTTGACGGACTGGGTAAGAAGAACGTGGAATCGGCCTGGGCCGGCGACATCGTGGCCCTGGTGGGCCTGGAGTCGGTGGACATCGGCGACAGTATTTGCGATGCGCAAAATCCTCAGCCTTTGGTGGCCACGGAAATCGAGCCGCCCACGCTCTCGATGCTCTTTCGCGTCAACGATTCGCCCTTTGTCGGCCGCGAGGGGAAATATGTAACCAGCCGCAATCTGCGCGAGCGTTTGTTCAAAGAACTGCAAAGCAATGTAGCCCTGAAAGTGGAGGAGACGGGCAGCAAGGATTCATTTCAAGTGGCTGGCCGCGGCTTACTGCACCTGGGCATCCTGATCGAGAACATGCGCCGCGAAGGCTATGAACTGTCGATCTCCAAACCCCACGTCATTTTGCACAAGGACGATGAGGGCAATGCCTTGGAGCCTATCGAGTACCTGGTTATCGATGTGCCGGAGAAAAACCTGGGCGGCGTGATGGAACTGGTAGGCAATCGCCGCGGCGAACTGGCCCGGATGGACAACCGCGCCGGGCAGGTGCATCTGGAATTCACCATCCCCGCCCGCGGCTTGATCGGCCTGCGCACGCGCATGCTCACGGCCACGCAGGGCACGGCGGTGATGCATCACAATTTCCACGAATACGCCCTGATGCGCGGCGAAGTGCCCGGCAGGGCCAACGGTGTGATGGTCAGCAATTGCGGCGGCTCGGTCAACGCCTTTGCCCTCAACAATCTCCAGGAGCGCGGCGCGATGTTCGTTGTGCCGGGCGACCCGGTCTACGAAGGGCAGATCGTGGCGGAAAACGCCCGCGACACCGACATGGTGGTCAATCCCACCACCACCAAAAAGCTCTCTAACATGCGCACCACCAGCAGCGATGAAAATATCATCCTCAAGCCGGCCAGAAAAATGACCCTGGAGCAGGCCCTGGAGTATATTGAGGAAGATGAATTGGTGGAGGTAACGCCGGCGGCGATCCGCCTGCGTAAAGAGCAACTTACCGAACACGGCCGCAAACGCGCCGGACGCAAAACGATGCAAGAGGTTGAGAGTTGATTGTTGATTGTGGAATGTGGATTGTAGATTGTAGATTGTAGATTGTTGAGAAATTCAACACTCAACACTCGACATTCCAATAAGGACTTCCCCATGTTCATACATCAGGTTTTTTTTTGGATGAACGCCGACGCCCCGGCCGACGCCGCGGCGCGGATGATCGATTACCTGCTGAAAAATGTGCCCAATGTCCCCTCGGTCAAGCACGTATGGGCGGGCCGGCCGGCCATGACGCCCCGGACGGTGGTGGACAATAGCTACCAGGTCGGCCTGTGCGTGGTCTTTGACGACGCCGCCGGCCACGATGTCTATCAGCCCCACCCGCTGCATCTGGGGTTCATGGAGCAATTCAAAATGTACTGGAAGACGGTCAAGGTATTTGATTATCACTAACCCGCCGACGGAGGGCGTGGTCATGCTCCCCATCTTGCACTTAGACGACCCGCAACAGCTTGCGCAACTGCGCCATTTATATTCGGCCCTGCGCCTTGATGCGGCGGATTTGGCGCTGTCGCGCGGCCGGCGGGCGCAAGACGCGCAAACGGTTCAGACCATTTTGGCCGACGTGGCCCAGCGCGGCGACGCCGCCTTGGTTGAACTGTCCCAAAAGTTTGATGATTCCGACTTTAGCGCCCAGCAGATCCGCGTTACGCCCCAGGAGATGTGCCAGGCCGCCGGGCGCGTGCCGGCCGAGCAGATGCGGGCCATCCGCCGCTCCATCGAGCAGGTGCGCCAGTATCAGCAACACATTATGCCCATCACCCCCCCGCCGCTGAAGCGCCCCGGCGTGGAACTGGGTTTGCGATTCACGCCGCTGGATAGCGCCGGCTGCTACGTGCCCGGCGGCAAGGCGTCGTATCCCTCCAGCCTGATTATGCAGGTGGTGCCGGCGCAGGTGGCGCAAGTCAAGCGCGTGATCGCCTGCACCACGCCCAGCCGCTTTGGCCGCAGCGATCTGGTGATGGCCGCGGCTCATGAACTGGGCTTGGAGGAACTGTATCGCTGCAACGGCATCGCTGCGATCGCCGCCATGGCCTTCGGCACCGCCACCATCGCCCCAGTGGACAAAATCGTCGGCCCCGGCCACCCCATGGTGCAAATGGCCAAGCGCGCTTTGGCCGGCACCGTGGGCATCGATGGTTTTTTGGGTGCCAGCGAGATTGTTACCATCGCCGACGACAGCGCCCAGCCGGCATTTATCGCCGCCGATCTTTTGGCCCAGGCCGAACATGATCCGGGAAGCTGTTTTCTCCTGACCGATTCAGCGGATTTGGCCCAATGCGTCCTGCGCGAAGTGGCCCGGCAAGCGGCGACCCTGGAGCGACTGGACGCCATCGCCGCCGCGTTGAAGCTGCGCAGCGCCATCGTCGTGGGACCGATGGATGAGCTGATCGAGTGGGCCAATCGCCTGGCCGCCGAACACGTGAATTTGCAAACCCGCGACGATGAGGCGGTGCTGGCGCGGCTCACGCACGCCGGCGCGGTTTTCGTCGGGCCGTATGCGCCGGTAGCCGCCGGCGATTACGTCGCCGGGCCGAGCCATTGCCTGCCCACCAACACCAGCGCCCGCTTTGCCAGTGGCATCAGCGTCTACGAATTTCTCAAGCGCGCCGGCGTCGAGCGCTACACCCGCGCCGGCCTGGCCGACGACGCCGAGGCCATTATCACCCTGGCCCAGGCCGAGGGCCTCACCGCCCACGCCAACAGCGTCAAAATCCGACTGGATTGACGCCCGACGTAACGGATGCCGGTGCTCCGATCTATTCCTCGCCGCTTTGCGTATTGACATTCGCGCCGCTTGGCTTCAATCTGCCAACTTAACCAGGAGCCATGCCATGCCGGAATTTTCCTCCACTCGTTATGATTCGATGACCTACCGCCGCTGCGGCGACAGCGGGCTGATGCTTCCGGCCATTTCGCTGGGGGCGTGGGAAACCTTCGGCGGCTATCGCGGCCCGGAGGTTGCACAGGAATGTCTGTTTGGCGCGTTTGACCTGGGGATCACCCACTTTGACTTTGCCAATAACTATGGCACCCCGCCGGGCAACGCCGAGATTGTTTGCGGCAAGATCATCAAGCAGATGCCGCGCGATGAGCTGATTATCAGTTCCAAGGCCGGCTATCGCATGTGGCCCGGACCTTACGGCGAATGGGGCAGCAGAAAATATTTAATCGCCAGTTGCGATCAATCGCTTAAGCGGATGGGACTGGAATATTTCGACATTTTTTACTCTCATCGTCCCGATCCCAATACCCCGCTGGCCGAAACGCTGGGGGCTTTGGAAACGCTGGTGCGCCAGGGCAAGGCCCTGTATGCCGGGGTCAGCAGCTACAGCGGCGCGCAATACGCCGACGCCGTGCGCGTGGTGCAGCAACACGACTGGGCACCCATCACCATCCATCAGCCCTATTACAACATGTTGAGCCGGGGCATCGAGTGGGATTTATTGCCGCAAACGCGTCGGTTTGGTAGCGGGGTGATCGCGTTTTGCCCGCTGGCCTCCGGTATATTGAGCGACAAATATCTCGGCGGGGACATGCCCGCCGAAAGCCGCGCGGCCCAAAAGTGGGGCAAGGCGTGGTTGGAGAGCAATCTCAGTCCGCAAAGGCGTGCGGCGCTGGTGGCGCTGAATGATCTGGCCAAACAGCGCGGCCAAACCCTGGCGCAAATGGCCTTGGCGTGGCTGCTGCGGCTGGAGGGAATGACCAGCGCCTTGATCGGCGCATCGAGTCTGAAGCAGATTCAGGAAAATGTGGCCGCGCTGAAAAATCTTTCCTTCAGTCAGGAGGAATTGGCGCGCATTGATCAATTGGCTCCGCCGCGCTAAATCGCCGGCCAAGGCATGGAAACGCCAAGCCACGCAACCGCCGGCGGCAACCGTCTGGGCCTTATCATATAATGCGCCGGATTCATTGCGAACCAATCCGGCATCAATAGCGAAAGCTGCTTTTACGGGCGTTGCCGTATAATGCGCCTGTTCCATTGCGACTCGATGCGGCATCAATAGCGAAAGCTGCTTTTACGGGCGTTGCCGTATAATGCGCCTGTTCCATTGCGACGGGCATGATGAACCATCCATGCGGCTGCCAATTTCATTTGTCCAATGAGCTTGCCCTGCCGCGTCCGGCGGGTGAGGATTTTTTTGCCAAAATTCCCGCCAAAT
>JBBQBE010000019.1:0-42739 GCA_038317225.1 Tepidisphaerales bacterium
GTAGACCCACCACCACCTCGGTCGCCTCCGCCGCCGCCGCCACCGGCGCCACCACCACCGCCGCCGCCTCCACCACCACCACCATCGCCCCCGACGCCCCCGCCACCACCACCACCGCCCCCGCCACCAGTCCAGCCCAGCGCTTGGCCGCATTGCGCGCCGCCGATCAACGCGAATTTGAAGCCTCCATCAAAGACCTGCCCTCCTTGGGCCAGTTACCGGTGGGCAAAGTTCTACGCCTTTATCTGCAAGATGATTTTGTCCGCTATCAAACGCAATTGGCTAAGATGGATGACCCAGCCCGGCTGACATTCGCGGGCTATCCCGGCCAGGCGACGGTTATGGCTATGGGCCAGGCGCTGCTTGATCAAAAGCCCGTGCCCGCCAGTTTTCGCCTGCAATATCGCGACTTTTCCATCCCCGACGCTATCGGCGCGCGCCTGGAAGTGCTAAGCTCTCCCACGCATTTGATCGTGGCCTATGACCTGGAACGGCTGGGGGAAGATCGCTCCGTGCAATATATCCAGAGCTTTGCGCCGGTGGGGGAGGAAGGGGCGGTGAAATTCTATGTGAAGGGAATCAGCCGCTTGAGCGAAAGGCCGACGTTGGATTTGTCTTTGCAGGCGCGCAATTTCACCGAGCTGCGCAAGCTTTATCCCGCGGAAGTGCGCGACTACTTGCAGCCCGGATTGGCGCTGCTGGGCTTGGATCAAGGATGGCTTGGAGTGGATATGATGGCGGCATGGCAGGTTTTTCCCCGCCAATGGAACCCGCCCCCGGAGCTTGCGGAAAAACTGCCGCCCTTGGTTCAGCAACTCAACGCCGAGGATCGCGCCGACCGTCTCAAGGCGGCGCGCTCCATTGAACAGTTAGGCTCTGACGCCGTTTTATACCTGCTTATCCGCCAGGATCGTACGCAGCTCACGGCGGAGCAAAACAGTTTGATTGATTCGCTGGTTGCCCACGCCGGGCAGTTGGACCCGCGCCAGATCGATCAATTGCGCTCGGATAAGGAATTTCTGCTGGATTGTCTGGCTCTGGAATCTCAGCCGCTGCGCACAGCGGCTTTGAACCAGCTCAACCAACTGGCGGGGCGCCCGCTACTGTTTGATCCGGCGGCCGAATCAGCAGCCAGACAAAGCCAGTTGTCCCAGCTTCGCAAACAACTGCTCGCTCCGGCCACAACGCGGGCGTCCTTCATCTCTGGCAATTTCGAGGATTAAGTCGCCTCCCCGCTCGCTCCGGCCACAACGCGGGCGTCCTTCATCCAACCTTGATATCACGGCATCAGCGTGCAAATGACGCTGCGCCGCCGGGGACGGGTATCAAAATCGACAAACACCACTTGTTGATACTCACCGGTGAGCAGTTTGCCGTTGGCAACGGGAATAGTCATGCTCGGCCCCAGCAGTGAGGCGCGGATATGGCTATGGCCGTTGTCGTCGTTCCAGGTCATCTCATGTTCGTAAACGATGTCGTCGGGCACCAATCGTTGCAGCGCCGCCGCCAAGTCATGGTTACACAAGCCAGGCTCATACTCGATGGTAATCAACGCCGCGGTCGATCCCACGGCAAACAAATGCAATAGTCCGTCGCCGCCGAGTCCTTCCAACCGCTGGGATAATTCCGGGTTGAGGTTGATAATCTCATTGTTCCCCTCGGTGGAAAATTCCAGCGTGAATCGTTTCATTGCGGCCTCATGGTAAAGCGGTACACATCATACTCCAAGCGCCCATGCCGCACACGGTCCAGCGCTGCGCAGGGCCGCCACGGCGACTAATTGACGATTCGCCGCAGGTATGGAATTTTCATCAGCACCCACGCCAGCAGCAAACTGGGCACATACACCGCCAGTGAAATCAGTGGAATCCCCGCGTATATATTGGGCCAGGTGCTGGTGTAGCCATGCACATGCAGAATTTCGCGAAAAGCCGGGTGAATCAGGTAAAGGCCCAGGGTGGTGGGGGCTGCCCAGGTGATGAAATGGCGCACCGGTCCCGGCCCGCCGACCGCTGGCTTGAAAGCAAATACCTGCGTGAGAAACAACCATCCGGTGATGGCCATCACCACGCGCACCGGCGAAAGAAAATCATAAAGCAGCATTCCCATCGAGGGAAAACCTTTCATGCCAAATCGCTCGACCAGCCAGCCCGTGCCCACGGCCAGAATCGCCACACATAACAACGTGATTAGCGCGCAGCCCCACACCTGCCCACGCGACAATTTCACATCCCGCAGCCAGTAGCCCGCCAGGTAATAGCCCATGAAGGGTGCAAATCGCGCAAAGGCGCTGAGTTTGGTTTCCGTAAATCCACACACCAGCGAATCAGCCGACCAGATGCATAGCAATATGATGACCGTCGCCCCCAGCATCCGCCGCGTACACTGGCGCAAAAATACCCGCACCATCGGCGTTAGCGCATACAATCCGGCGATACGGAAAATAAAGTGCAGGTGCGCATATGGCTCGCCCATCAGCAGATTGATCCACGCCTGCCGCGGCGTAACCCATTTGGTGTAATACACCGAAAATAGCATGAAAAAGGCTGACCAGAACACCAGCGGGATGCCGATGCGCGTCAGGCGTTTGCGATAGTACACGCCGGCCGGTTCGAGCCGGGCCGGATCCAGCAGCAGCGCCCCGGAGAGCATGATATACGCCGGTACCGCCCAGCGCGTAAAAGCATCGACTATGTTGGCCACCCACCACTGGTGCCCCAGCGGCGGCGCGGAAAAAAGCGGCATGTCCGCCACATGGCCCACCACCACCGCCACCGTGCCCACCACGCGAATGGCGTCTCCATAGGCCATAAATTTTGGCCCGCCGGAGCGTTTACCCAGCGTTGTCATGGCGCTTGGCAATTCCATCGTTGCACTACTCACAAAACAACTCCCCAAGTACAAAAAAACAGTCCGCCGCGGCAATGTACCCACCCCGCGGCGGACTGGCCGATATCATATCTTCCCGCGCCGCTTAGCGCCAAGCGTGCCGCCGAATCTCTTGCCGCGCGGGCGTGCCCACGGAATTTTGCACGAGTTCAGGAAATCAGTCTTCATGGCCAGTCAGAAACCATGTTTTCTGCTTAAAAACGCTAGAGTGCAAAAATATAGGGGCACACCCTGACGCGCGCCTTCGGCGCTACGTACCTTCGTCCACGCGTTCAATCCGACCAGTCTTGCGACGCACCAAGATCCCGCCGGGAAAATGCTGCTGATGCGCACAGGCTGCATCGCTGGCCATGTGCAGCAACCGATTTACCGCCGCTTCATCAATGCGCTGCTTTGAGCATCCACCATCCTCCAGCCACCGCCGCGCCGCGGCCCGCGCCAGCATCTCCGGCAAATTTGCCAATTGCTCAATGGAGAAACTTTCCAGCAATCGCGGGGCGCTTTGCCCCAGCCACCGCTCCCATGCCGCCGCCGCCTGGCTCAGTGATACCAGCGCCTCGGCCAGTTGCGGCCGGTGGCGTAAACTCACCCGGGCGCGATTGCGCTGGTATTGCAAACTTTGATTGCTGGCATCCTCGCGCCAGGGCAAATGATGCTGTGCAAGCCACTGTCGCAGTCGCTGCCCCGGCACTTCCAGCAGCGGCCGCGCCATTCGCAGCGAACCAATGCTCTTCTCCCATTGCATGCCCACAAGCGTGCCCATCCCGCCGCCGCGCTCCAGCCGCTGCAGGATGGTTTCGGCCTGATCATCACGGTGATGCGCCAGGATCACCCCCTGCAAACTGTGCTTCTCCACCGTTTGCGCAAATAAATACCTTCGCAGCGCCCGATAGCGCGCTTGCGTATTGGCTGGCCAGTCTTGCCGCAACGGCTCGATCTGGTCCCGCCGCGCCAAGGTGAGCGGCACCTGTAACGTGTTACATAAACCCTGTACAAATTCGCCGTCGCGCGTGCTTTGGCCCTGGCGGGTTTGGTGATCCAGATGCACCGCATGCAAGCGAAGATCCGTTCGATTTGTAAGCAGGTGTAAAAGCGCCACACTGTCGGCCCCGCCGCTGCATGCCACGGCCCACGCCCCAGGAGCAACGCGCTGGATCGCGGAGGCTAAGTCCGCCGGCAAATTCATATGCCTCTCCCCTGTCTCACTTGAGCAAAAATACGCCAATCCGCGATTGGTTGCCGCTCAATAACAGCAGCGGCCCGTTACCAGGCGCTTCGGCCAGGTCCAGCAAATCGGGCACGATATCTTTCGGATGCACGACCAGAGCCAACGGCCCCGGCACCAGTGGCCAGTGGGACTTGGGGCCGCGCAGCAGCACCGATCCTGTTTCCGCTACCGCTCCATCAGCCATGCCCAGCCGCGCCGGGCAGTCGCCCGGTCCGCAAGGCACAATGCCCTGTTCCCGCAACGTCTCGGCCAGGCCAAGTTGCTCAAACAGTGAGCCGGGCGCGACGGCCACTTGCCGATGCCCTTGGTGGCCTAACCAATTGGCCACCGCCGCGCCCAACTGATCCGCTTGCACCCACTGCACTTGCGCCTGCTGAGCCTGGCTGCGCGCTACAAACAATTCGCCCAGACCCAAGCCGCTGTGTACCAGCCTCAACATTGGTTCAGCCAATGTCGGCGGCGACTCATCCGTTTCAACCGCCATCGGCATGGTTTTGCCCAATTGCACTTCCCGTCCCTCGCCACGCGCGCGCTCCACGTGTCCCACCCACTGCCTCCCGCGCTCCAACAATCGTCGCAGCCAGGGTTTTGCCCCAGGCTCTGCATCCTCAAGTGGGCTTTGCTCAATTTGTACGGTCAATCCCGCACAGCAAAGCGCGCTGAGCCATATATACGGATGGATGATCCGCCCCAGTTCCGCCCGCGCGCTCCACTTCAGCATGGCGACCCAGTCCCGCATCGATGGCAACAGGTTCTCCTGGGCAACCCGACAAGCCCGCATATCTTGATGCGGCCAGTTTAAAACGTCTGGCGCGCTCAAACCCATTCGGCACACGCGCCCGCCTTCAACTATGCCCCAGCGCGCCGGGACCGTCGGCCCTGTTGCCTGCTCCACCTTGGTGGCGCTGGCGGCCGCCGCAAATTGCCCTTGGATCGACGTTCTGTGAATCAGGACATATTGTCGCAGTTGCTCAATCCATTGCCCTAACACTGTTGCGCTGGGCAATTCGTCCATCAATGCGCTGGAGGCGTAACTCATGGTAATTTCGCTAATTTAATCGCTTCCGCGCCGATCAACCAGTGGCGTAGACGGACAATCTTTCCTAATTTCGCGTTTGGAACCGGTCTTGCAATATATTTTGCCAAATCGATGTGGAGCCGAAGGTAAATGGCTCCGATCAAGCTATGGAAGGTGGTGTAAAATGCAAAAGATGGTTTTTGAGGAACAAGGTAAAAGCCCCGACGCTGACATCCCCGCTTCGGTGCATTTTGGAATCGGGCTGGGTGTGATCCTGGCGGCCAGCTTGGCGACACTGTTTGGCCTGCAACGATTATTCTTTTGATTTCATCTCGGCCATTGTGCGCCTGCGCGGTAAAATGCCCGCGTGCCTACGACATCGGCCTCATCTTCGCTGGACCAGGTACTTGGGAAAATGACCGGCCCGGCGGCCGAGGAACTGGCCATCGCCCAGCAAGACTGCGCCATCCGATGCCTGGCTTGCGGCCATCGCTGCCTGGTTAAGCCGGGCAAAGCAGGAATCTGCAAAGTCCGTTTTAATCACCAAGGCCAGTTACATGTGCCCCGCGGCTATGTGGCCGGTTTGGCCGCCGATCCAATCGAGAAAAAACCTTTTTTCCATGTCTTACCGGGTAGCCAAGCCCTGACATTCGGCATGTTGGGCTGTGATTTGCATTGCGCGTACTGCCAAAACTGGATCAGCAGTCAGGCGTTGCGCGATCCCGCCGCCGTTGCCGGGGCCACCGCGATTAGCGCGCAGCGGATTGTGCAATTGGCCATGGAACACGGCTGTCCCACCCTGATTAGCAGCTACAACGAACCTTTGATCACCAGCGAATGGGCGGTGGAGATTTTTCGTTTGGCCCAGCGCCAAGGGCTTTTGTGCGCCTTTGTTTCCAATGGCAACGCCACGCCCCAGGTGCTGGATTATCTGCTCCCTTACATCCGCGCCTACAAGGTGGACCTCAAAACCTTCAGCGACCGCTGCTACCGCCAGCTCGGCGGTGTGCTGGAAAATGTTTTACAGACGATTGGCGGACTCAAGCGGCGGGGCGTGTGGGTGGAAATTGTTACCCTGCTGGTGCCTGGCTTCAGCGATAATCGCGACGACCTCAAACGTATGGCCGAATTTCTAGCGGGTGTGGACCCGCTGATGCCCTGGCACATTACCGCCTTTCACCCCGACTATCACATGAGCACTGGCCGTGCGACCAGCGCCGACGATTTACTGACCGCCCGACAGATCGGACTGGATGCGGGTTTGTGCTACATCTACACCGGCAACCTCCCTGGACAAACCGGCGCTGGGGAAAATACGGTTTGTCATCACTGCGGCGCCACGGTCATCCGCCGCCGGGGATTTGACATTGAGGCCATGGGCCTTTCCGCCACCGGCGCTTGTCCGCATTGCGACCATGTGCTTCCGGGAATATGGAGCGTTACGCCATAGCGCATCCGCGGGCACTTGGCGGCGTTTTACGCGGCGGAAACAATCAAAGTGGCTTGTTCAACGCGCGTTGGGTGAATTTCAGCTCACTCAGTTTTCTTTCGATGTGTAAGACTTGATTCCGCTTGCCGGCATCAAATGAATTAAAACTGTGGGTCAGCCATTGCATGGTCTTATCAATCACACCTTGCAGCTCGAGGCGCGCCGCATCTACATGATCCCCGGCCAATTGTTCCCGTTGCTCCACCAGCATATCCAGAAACAGCTCGTCGGGCGTCTGGTTCAGTTTTTCTTGCCCCAGCAGCAATAGCCCGCGCGAAACTGGATCGGATAATTGCGCAAACGCCTGGTTCAGTTCCACCGTGCGCTCGATCGCATCGTTCTGGTCCTGGGCCACGTCGGGATGAACTTGACGCGACAGTTCCATAAATCGGCGGCGCAGCAGGCCGGCGTCCAGATCAAATCGCCGCGGCAGTTGAAAAAGGGAAAATGGATCACTCATCATTTAGCGCGCAAAATGCGCACGTCGCTGTCCGAAGCCACGAACGCCGACTCGGCCATATCCAAAAACAGTCCGCACTCCACCACGCCCGCCCGGCCTGACAATGCCGCCAGGACCGTCGGCGGATCAAACGGTTTTTCAAAATGGCAGTCGTAGATGTAGTTGTGATTATCCGTTTGATACGGCTCGCCGCTGGTCGCCGCCCGCAGCACGGGATGAGCGCCCAGCGCTTTAAAAAAATCCTTGTGGCACTCATGGGCAAAGGCGATCACCTCCACCGGCAGCGAGCATTTTTCCCCCAGCCGCGTAACCATTTTCGCGCTGTCGGCGATGATCACCAGCCGCTTGGAGTTTTGCGCCACAATCTTTTCCCGCAGCAAGGCCCCGCCCAGGCCTTTAATCAGATTCAATTGCGCGTCGATCTCATCGGCGCCGTCAATCGTCAAATCGGGCAGGTTACCCGCGGATAACGCGCATAAGGGAATGTCCAACTGCCGGCAACGCCGCTCGGTTTGCACCGATGTGGGGATCGCCCGAATGCCTGAAAGCGAACCATTTTTCAGTGCCCCGCCGAGCAGTTCAATCAGACAATCGGCCGTACTTCCGGTGCCCAGGCCCAGGAGCATGTCGCTTTTGACCAGTTCCAGCGCCGCCGCGGCGGCGCGTTGCTTTGGATTCATGGCGTTTACCATACCCACTGCATCTTGACAGCGAAAGGGCGATTTGCGCGGGCGGTTGCTAGAATACGCGCATGTCAGTCAAAATCATTCGCGATCCGGTGCACGATGTGATTGCTTTCGACATGGATCAAGCGGGCGATGCTCTGCTGTTTAATCTGTTGGCCACCCAGCCCATGCAGCGCTTGCGTCGGATTCGCCAGCTTGGATTGGCGAGTCTGGCCTATCCCGGCGCTGATCACAGTCGTTATGGCCACGCCTTGGGCGTCATGCAGACGGCCCGGCGGATGATGGAGCACCTGTCGCACCACACGGCGCTCTCGCAAGAAGATCGCCTGGCCTGCGCTTGCGCGGCCTTGCTGCATGATCTGGGACACGGGCCGTTCAGCCACCTGTTTGAGCGCATCAGCCAGTTAAGCCATGAAGAGCAGACGCAGCGGTTGATTCTGGATCCCGATGGGCAAGTGTATCAAACGCTCAGCGCCTACGACGCGGGATTGCCTCAAAAAGTGGCCGGCCTGCTGCATGGCGGCACCAAGCCTACTTTGTGGAGCGATATCTTATGCAGCCAATTGGACGCCGACCGATTTGATTATCTGTTGCGCGACAACCTGATGACCGGTAGCCGTTACGGCGGCTTTGATTTGACCTGGCTCCTGCACGCTTTAAGCGTGGACCCGCAACAGGTTCGCCTGGTGGTGGCGCGCAAGGGCGTCAGCGCTGTGGAAACGTATTTGCAAGCACGCTATCACATGTATCACAACGTTTATTTTCATAAGGTAGTGCGCAGCGCCGAAGGGATGGTGCGCTTAACCTTGCAGCGGGCGCGATTGCTGGCCACGCAACAGCGACTTCAAGCCGATGAGCCGGTGCTCCAAGCCCTACTGGGCCGGCGGTTGCCAACAGATGTTTTCCTGGAACTGGACGATGTCTCTTTGTTGTACTGCTTCAAACGCTGGCGCAACAGCGAGGATGCGATCCTTTCCCATTTATGCCGGGGACTGCTGGATCGCAACATTTACAAAACTGTGGATTTGTCCGCGTTATCCCCCCAGGAGGCGCAAACCCAGGTAAAAATAGCCCTGGAACTGGTGGCCTGCGGCGGGGGGGATGCGGACTACGATTTGTTTTTCGATCAACCCACCGACACGCCTTATGAAACCTTTGTGCCGCAAAACATCAGCCAAGGGCCTGAAATTCTGGTGCGCGACGAGGCGGGCAACCACTTTCCCTTTGCGCATTTCAGCCCGCTATCGGCTGCCTTGAATCGGCAACTGACTTTCCAGCGACTGCACGTGGCACCCCAATGGATAGACTTGGTGCGTAAGGCCTTGCCGGCCCATTAGCAAGTGTTGGACTTCAACCGAACGGCGCGGCCTCTGATACCAGCGCCGGACCCGCGCTTGCTGGCGCGGGTCCGGCGCTGCTGAATCATTCATCGTCGTCGTCAAAATCGTCTTCATCATCATCATCGTCGTCATCGAAGGCCGAATCCGGGTCATCGAAATCGTCTTCTTCCTCCTCCTCGTCCTCCTCCTCCTCTTCGTCTTCCTCCTCTTCTTCTTCTTCTTCTTCCTCCTCCTCTTCATCTCCCTCTACTTCCTCTGCATCCTCTTCATCCTCGTCATCCTTATCATCCTCATCCGGCTTCTGCTTTTTCGCCGGACGCTTGGCACAGCGCGTCTCACCCAGCAGCAGTTCAAAACCAAATGCCGGCTCCAGCACAGCGGTCTGCCCGCTGCCGCGGCCCTCCAACTGGTCCAACAAAACGCAATCGCTCGCGGTGTCGCTCATGGCAATACCCTCTGTGAAAGAGATTTTTCTAACGGCGAGGCGGAATCAAACCCCTTGGGCTGGATTGTCAAACGACAATCCGCCAGCTCGCCGGCCCGGCTGGAGAAACCTTGTCTCCACGGTCCAAGCGCGCGTATTGAACCGAGAGTTTTCCTAGCCGTCAAGTCATAATCCGGGCTTTTTTTTTCGCCACGGTGTTCTCACGAATATCCCAAGGTGGATATTGAGCCGCCGCAGGGGCTATACGCCGATTCCCAGCCGCAGGCTCTGGGCAATTGTTGGTTAAATCTTTGCCGTTTGAAGATTAGCGGTTCGGGCGTATAATGCCGCAAAACCTAAGACGCTTTGGCAATTCGGTTTACAGCGTCGTTATGTAGACAAATGGTTCATCAGGGAAAGAAAGGCATCGATATGGCGGACGATTCCAAGTTGTTGCGGGGCATTGACTGGCGCGCGGCTTTGCCGTTCACGCATCTATTTAAAGCTTTTCGTGTGGCTATCCACCCGTCCAAGCTGGCGTTGGCATTGGCGGGTTTGCTGATGATTTATATTGGCGGACGCGTGCTGGACGGCATTTGGCCCGCCAGCCACCAGGCGCGCCCCGGTGAGATGAGCATGGTGGGTCAGAGGACGCCATCGCCCTTGGCCGAACCCGATGCCGCTATGGCCGAGGCGTTTAGCCGTGCTTTTGCCGGCACTATGAATGGAACCCAGCGCGATGATATGCGCATGCCGCGTTCGTTCGCCCCATCGTATGTGCCCCAAAACCGCGGCGTCTTTATCACCTTTTTTGATTTTGAGATTCGCCAGTTTGACGGCATCGTTCGCAGCATTGTTGGCATGAATTTCAGTAGGGCCACCGGCGGACCCGCTGTCGGCGTAATCGGCGGTCTGGTCAATATGCTGGTCATCGGGCCGCAATGGCTCTTTTCCATGCACCCGCTCTTTGCGGTGTTGCTGGTCGTCTGGTTCCTCATGGTGTGGGCCGTCTGCGGCGGGGCGATTGCGCGAATCGCCGCGGTGCACGTGGCGCGTGATGAGAAAATATCCGTGCGCCAAGCTGTGAAATTTTCCCTTTCTAAGATTTTAAGCTTTATTTTCGCGCCGCTGATCCCCATCGGCATTGCCCTGGTCATTGGCGGATTGCTTGCCCTGGGCGGCCAATTGCTGCGAATCCCCGGCGTCGGCCCGATCATGGTGGCCCTGCTGCTCTTTCTGGCTTTGGCTGGCGGTGTAGTCATTACCTTACTGGTGATTGGCACCATCGGCGGCGTGAACTTAATGTATCCCACCATCGCCGCCGAAGGTTCTGATAGCTTTGACGCCATTAGCCGTTCCTTCAGCTACGTCTACGCCCGCCCGTGGCGGATGATTTTCTACTCTCTGGTGGCACTGGTTTACGGCGCGATCTGCTATCTATTTGTGCGGCTGTTTATATTTATTGTGCTGCTCAGCACCAACTATTTTGTCGGCTGGTGGCTCAACGGCCAGCCCGCCGCCTATTGGAATGGCGACGTGGCCAACCCGCCGGCGGCGGTCATTTGGCCGATGCCCTCGCTGGAAAGTTTGCCGTACATGATCGACTTTGCGCATCTGAAATGGAGCGAAGCGACCGCGGCGGGGATTGTTTCCTTCTGGGTGTACCTGACCATCGGCCTGCTGGGCGCGTTTGCCATCAGCTTCTATTTTTCCGCCAACACCCTGATCTATTTCTTGATGCGCCAGGAAGTGGACGCGACGGAAATGGATGATGTGTACCTTGAGCAGTCCGATGAGGAATTTGCCGACACCACTGCCGGCGCCGCAGCCCCGGACGCCACGGCACCCGCTACGACTGCTGATACCAGCGCTCCAATTGCCTCATCCGAGGCCGCGCCGGGGCCCTTGACGCCTCCGCCGCCGGCGACTTTCGCGCCCACCGCCACCCCCGCGCCGGACGTGAGCGCCCCGCCGGCACCCCAGCCGCCGGCCGATCCGCAGCCGCCGCAGTTGCCGGACGATCCGCAGCCGCCGCAATCGTAGTGCGGGATTGAACGGTTATGTTGGAGGTTGGGTCCGCTTGCCGACAGTGAGGCATGCGGACCCAACCGTTTTTACCGGAGCCACGTTATGTTGGTTGCTATCACCGGTGCCACAGGATTGGTCGGCAGCCACACTGTGCAAATGCTCAAAGCCGCGGGTCATCAGGTCCGAGCGCTCAAACGCCCCGCCAGCCGCGTTGAGGGCATTTCGCAGTGGGTCGATGAGTGGTGCGACGGCGAATTTTACCAGCCTCAGGCCCAAGCCGCGCTCGCCGCCGGAGCTGAGGTGATGATCCATGCTGCTTATGACTGGCAAGCTTTGCAACAAGCCCCACAAGTCAACGCCCAGCGCAACTTGCTCGGCGCATTGGGGTTGCTGGAACAATCACGTCTGGCCGGCGTGGAACAATTTCTGTTTGTCAGCAGTGGGGCGGTGTATCATGAGATTTTGCCGGGCGGCAAGCTGGACGAGCGCCATGCCACCTGGCCGGGCGATATCTACGGCGCAACCAAGGCGGCCATCGAGCCGTATCTTAAAAGTTATCACGTGCAATATGGCATGAACACCAGTTCCTGGCGGCCCACGGCGATCTATGGCATCGATCCCAAACTCGCCAAGTCGCAGTGGTACGATCTGGTTGAGGCGGTGCGCGCCGGACGCAGCGTGCAAACCGCCAAGGGCGGCAAAATCGTGGACGTGCGCGACGTGGCGGGGGCTTTGGTCGCGGCCATCGGCGATGAGCAAACCGCCGGCGAGTTTTACAACCTGGTGGACGGCTATTTTTATTGGCAGCGCGCCGCCGAATTAGCCAAAGAGATGGTCGGCGGCCAAGCCCATATCATCGAAGCCAAAGGCCCAGGTCCGAAAAATCAGTACGATACCGCCAAAGCCCAGGAATTTTTCAATCGCCACGGCAATCACCAAGCCCTTCGCCGCGGCGAAGCGGGGGTGCGGGAATATATCCAGCAACTGATAGGGCAAATGAACGAATCTGCGTGAGCCGCCGGCGACTACATCGCCGCCAATTGCCAATCGATGTTGGCCGCATCGCAAGTTTGGCCAAGTGCGTTGCGCAACTGGGCGATGGACACGCTTTGCGGGATGGACAAAATCAAATCCATCTCAAACAAGGGGGCGCCGGTAATGGGCGCGTTGGTCAAGCGGCTTTCCAGGCTTTCGATATTCACGCCCGCGCCCGTCAACACCGCCGAAACCCGATGCACCAAACCCGCCTGATCCATGGCGCTGGCCGACAAACGGTAGGGTAGTGCCGCCGCGGGAGCCGCGGCCGCACCCACCGGCACGACCTGCCCGCGCAGCCCCAGCGGCTTGGCGAAAGCCTCCAATTCCTCTGCGATGATCTCCAATTGCGGCCCATGGGCGCTGATCAACAGCATAATGGCGAACTGCCCGCGCAAATTGACCATGCGGCTGTCTTCGATGTTGGCCCGTCGCTCCAGCAGAAATCGGCTGATGGATTCCACCAGTCCGGGACGGTCAGCACCCACGGCGGTCAGTACGGCATGTTGCGGCATGGCGATTGGCTTACAGTAAATTTGAAAAACTATTTGGCGATGCGCGGGTACAGATCAGGATCGTTGCATTTGACCATCTTCACGCGCCGTCCCCCATGGCTGTACTGCACCTGGTTCATGTACGATTCCATCAGCAAAATGCCGCGGCCGCAACATTTTTCCAGGTTTTGATCCTCACGCGGATCGGGAACGCTTTGGCGGCAAAAGCCCGGCCCCTCATCCTCCACGACGATGCACACTTTATGCGGATTGAGTCTGGCTTCGACCCGGACATGCTTGGCCGGATCCAGTCGATTGCCATGCTTGATGGCATTGACCATCGCCTCTTCCATCGCCAGCTTGGTGGCAAAGAGGCTATGCTCGCCATAGCCCAGCTTGAGCATCTCCTGGGCAATCTGCTGCTGTACTTGCCGGGCGGATGGATAATCCGACGGAATCAGGAATCGTAGTCTCTTGTCCGACATACTGATCCGTTCCGCTTGAGCCATGATGGGTTAGGGGTTAAAGCTGGCCAGGGCGTCCTGGCGGGTTGGTAATATACGAAACATCTTGTTCAACTTGGTGATGGCAAACACTTCGTAAATCGGCGGCTTGATGTGTGTCAAACGCAACTGTCCGTTACGGGCTTTAACGCGATTATTGGCGTTGATCAGCATCCCCAGCGCCGCCGAAGACAAATGCTCCACATTGGAAAAATCCAGCAGCAGCTTGGGATATTCCTTTTCCTCGATCAGCCCATTAAGCGTGTCGCCAATGTCCTTGATGTTGGCCTCATCCAATATTTTATTATGGACAAATTCGACAATGCGAATGTCCTTTTGCTGTGTAACACTCAAAACCGGCGTGGTCTGGGGCATGTCCCTGTCCGCAAGAGCTTGGGGGTGCAAAACCGGCGGAACCCACCGCACGGCACTTCAATTGACACTAGTTCGTCAGCCCGATGGTGTCAAGGTTTTATCTGACAGTTTGTTATACCCAAGTGTTATACCCAAGTTGCAATGTCCGGCCTTATCCAAGCAGAAATGTCCGGTTTTGGACGGGCTGTACTCCACTGTCTGCATGGGCTGGGTTAAGGAGACACTCAACAATTTGGCGGTCTGACAATGTTTAGCGTCCCTTTTCTGGCTCCCTAAAATGTGTTCATTGTTTAGGCAGGTGGGATGTCCCCTTTCCAGATTCCTGGCCGCCGTTGCTTTCATGACGCCGAGTTCTGTAGCGGCTTGCCAATCTTGTTTAGGGCGTCATTCATCAATCTGAGCACTTCGGCAATCGGCTTTGCGGCGAAGGTCACAGGGTCTTTGTCTTGGCCGTAGGCCACCTTGACGGTGAAAAAGTCTTCTTCCGTCTGAGGCATGAGCCACGTAGAAGGAAGGACCGGAAAAAGGGTCAGGGGACCGGAAAAAGGGTCATAAGCCAATACGGCTTGCCTCTCGGGTTTTTCTTTGGCGTATCTGCAGTGGAAACGACACTTCACGTCGCGGACAGCCCAAACCCGGCTATTTTGACTTTGGAGAATTACCGGACAATTCTACTTTGGTTTGACAGGTTTTATCTGACAGTTCATCAGTCGCAAATTAATGCAGGCAAGCTATTTATCTGACGGCGGCGTCTGCGACTCCCGCGTGCGTGGCAGGCAGGACATTTTCGGCACGTCCAGGCTGCGCAAATACTCAAAAGAATAAATCCCGGCCTCATGGCCGTCAGACCAATGCAACTTCAGGGCGTAATTCCCCACCAGTTGGGCATCGGTAACCACCGGCGTTTTGCTCCAGTTGCCCGGCAATACCTGTAATAATGAGCGGCTGCTTTGATTGCGTAATTCCTTGCATCCGGCACAGGGACACTGGGTGCGAAGCAGGCTGATTGAATAAACGCTTACCTGGCCATCAGGCCAGGTAATTCGCAGTTCTTTATCACGCCGCAAATCCATGGATTGGGGAGCGGTTGTTCCTGTTGCCATCGTGCCTGGCGACTATCGCACAATCACGCTGCGCTGGAAAGAGCGCCCTGGCCAATTTATGCTGGGCCTATGAGCAATCCAGTGGCCCGACGCCCGGTGATCGGCGTAACTATCGATGGCGGAGACAAGCCCGGCCGCCGACAAATTCAAATCAATTACCTTCGCGCTATTGAACTGGCCGGCGGATTGCCCTGGCCGATCGGCTTTGGCTTGTCGGATAAAACCACCGAACTGCTGCTGGAACAAATGGACGGCCTGCTGCTGAGCGGCGGGGATGATCTGCACCCCGCGCTGTTCAATCAGCCGCTTCATCCGCAAACCCACTTGATATCCAAGCAACGGCAGGATTTTGAACTGGATCTATTTGACCGGGCAGCTTCCCGCGATATGCCCATTCTTGGCGTTTGCCTCGGGTTGCAGCTAATCAATGTGGCACGCGGCGGCTCGCTGATCCAATTTTTGCCCGATCACGATCGCGCCAGCGCTGTCGAGCATCGCGCGGTCAATGGGGTGGATTCATGTCATGGGCTTGAACTCCATGGGCAATCGGTTTTAGGCCGGCGCTTGGGCGCGCAAGAAGTCCAGGTCAATAGCAGCCATAAACAAGCGGCGGATCGGATCGGCAAAAATTTGCAAGCGGTCGGTTGGTCGCAAGATCAGGTGATCGAAGCGGTGGAAGATCCGGCCAAGAGGTTTTTGCTGGCCGTCCAGTGGCACCCCGAACGCATGCTCGACCAGCCGCGGCAACGGGACTGTTTTGCGCTTCTGGTGGAGGCGGCGCGAGGTTTTCGGGTATAGTCTCAATATGCGACATGATGGCCGGCCCAATGATCAGTTGCGTGAGATTTCTATCACCCGCGCTTTTACCGCCGCCCCGGCCGGCTCAGTGCTATGGCGACAGAGTAATACCATTGTTCTTTGCACCGCCTCGGTCTCCCAGGAATTGCCACCGTGGTTTAAGGAATCGCGCCCCGGCGGCTGGATCACCGCGGAATATGTCATGCTTCCGGCCTCCACGCCGCAGCGCAAAGCCTGGCCAAAAACGGGCCACACCGATTCCCGCGGCACGGAAATTCAGCGCTTGATCGGCAGGGCATTGCGCGGAGTGATTGATTTAAGCAAAATCGGCCCGCATACCATCGCGGTTGATTGCCAGGTACTCCAAGCCGATGGGGGAACGCGAACCGCCGCGATTTGCGGTGCGTATGTAGCTTTATGCGATGCGCTGGCCAAGCTGCCGACGCAGATGCCGGCGGCGCGGGCGGAACCGATCATGGGTATGGGTGAAGAAAATCTTCCAGCCCCGATTCCCGCTCGTTACGACGCGAAATATTATGGGCCTGCCGCCGCGATGGCCCAGCCGTTGGCGGCCGTGAGCGTGGGCATTATCGATGGCGAGATTCGCTTGGATCTGGACTATGTTGATGACAGCCGCGCTGAAGTGGATATGAATTTTGCCATGACCGGCGACGGCAAGTTCATTGAATTGCAAGCAACGGCCGAAGCCCAAGGCGGATTTGATCGCCGGCAGTTGGAAGCGATGCTGGATTTGGCCCAAGCCGGCTGCCGCCAGATCATGCGCCGCCAGGCCGAGTCGCTGGGTCGCACAGTTTAAGGTTGTAACGCGATGGAGTTGACAATGCGTATATGTGGATGGATCGTGCTATTGGGATGGATGGGGCTGCTTTCCGCCTGCCAGAGCGGCGGCGACGGGGCGGCAACCGCCACCCATACCGCTGCCGGCCAACCGCCCGCCGTCTCGGCCCAGGGCGAAGCCATCCCGCCTAAAGACGCGCAATGGACGCTGTACTGCCGCACGTTTTCCGGCCCCAATCATGTGCTGCTGGCCAAGCAGACCAAGGCCAATTTGCTTACCTCCACCGACATGAACGGCTGGTATCTGGTGCACGGCGAACGCGAAAGTACACTTTTTTACGGATTTTATCGCAGTATCAGCGTGGATGATCCCCGCGAGCGCGGCGAAGCGGCCCGCGCCCAAGCCGATCGCCGCAATGTGGTCAACATTCAGGATGCGGAGAAAAATCAGCCATTCCAATATTGCCACTTTGTCGAGGTGGCCCAGCCCGACCCCGAAGGCCCGCCGCAGTGGAATTTGCTCAATGCCCCGGCCACGGCGTACTGGTCGCTGGAGATCGCCGCTTACAAGGACAGTCCGCAGCGCAAGCAGGCGGCGGTGGATGCGGTCAAAGAGGCCCGCGCTCAGGGAATCGATGCATTCTATTATCACGGACCCACCATCAGTTCCGTATGCGTAGGCGCTTGGCCGCGCGAAGCGGTCAAGGCCCAGGAGGAGAGCAGCGGGCGTAGCAGCGATCCGACCGAATCCATTATGGTCATGAACATGCTCATGCCGGAAAACACGCCCAGCGAGATCGTTACTCCTGACGGAGAGCGCATTAAAGCGATGGTCCCGCTGCTGGAGATACAGGATCAATCTCTGCGGCAGGCGATGCAGCGTTTTCCCAATCATGCGGTCAATGGCCTGCTGCAAACCCGCAAGCGAACCAACCCGAAAACCAGTGTAACGGAAATGGTCCCCAGCCCGTCGTTTTTGGTACCTATTCCGCACAAAGAGCGTTCGCTGCTGGACAATGCCGCTGCCAGCCCCGCCGGTGCGCCGGCCACGCCGCCGCCGTTGCCATTGCCAAAATCGCCGGAGGAAACGCCGGGGCTGGGACGACTTAAGAGTTTGGATCAGTAGACCCTCGCGTCGGCTCTAGGCGGCGCGGAGTGAATCCGATAGTGGAAAATATTTATGGAACTGCTCATCGCCACAGCAAATCCTGGTAAAGTCCGTGAGTTTGCGGACATGCTCAGTGGCGATGATTTGCATTGCACGGGTTTGAAAGACCACGCGGAGTTGCAAGAGGTTGCCGAGACGGGATTGACCTTCCGCGCCAATGCCTGCCTCAAAGCCGCGGGTTATGCCAGTCAAGCCGGCCGCTGGGCCTTGGCGGATGATAGCGGCCTGGAGGTGGATGCCTTGAACGGCTATCCCGGCGTGTACAGCGCCCGCTGGGCCAAGCGGCATAATCAAGGCGAGGGGGACGAGGCTAATAACCACTTGCTGCTGGAGCAAATGGAGAAGGTTGCTGACCCGCGGCGCGCGGCGAGGTTTGTATGTGTGCTGGCGCTGTCCGATCCCCAGGGGCGGATTTTATTGACGGTGCGCGATACCATGGAGGGCATGTTGCTACGCGAGCCGCACGGGAGCAATGGGTTTGGCTATGATCCGCTGCTCTATTTGCCTTCGGAGCGGGCGGCCAGTGCCCAGTTGCCTTCGGATCGCAAGCACCAGATCAGCCACCGGGGCAAGGCATTGCGCCGAATGCGGCAGTTAATGCGTCAAGTTCAATGGGAGTCGCACCGATGAGGAATCAGCCATGAGTCGTTTGCTGGTGGCCGTGTCCAGTGCCTGGGCGGCAGAAAAAATCGTGGAAGCTGTGGGGGATATGGCCAAACGCCTGGGCGCGGAGATTTTGGCCGTGCATGTATCACGGCCCAGTGGCGGGCAGATGCGCGAGCAGGAGCAGGCAGAGGGGGAAAGCGCGATATCGCTTTTGCGCGACCGCTTCCAGAATATGGGCGTGGCGGTACAGACGTTGCTATTATTCAGTGATGACATTGCCCGCGCTATTTTGAATACGGCTATTGAACGACAGGCCACCATGATCGTGCTGGGCCTGACAGGCAAAAATGTCTTTGCCCGGCTTTTAGCTGGAAATGTGCCGGTCGAACTGATTAAAAATACGCGCATCCCCGTGATTCTGCTTCCTCCGGACTGGAATGGATCGGTTTAATTTTCTCAGCGATTCATAAACCATAGGTGTTGTGTCGTGTCGCGCTTGCTGCTGCTTTTGCCCTTGCTTTTGTGGATGGGCCGGCCCCTGGGTCTACAGGCGGACGGCTGGATTTTGCGCGCTCAGGCCCCGCTATTATTCTTAGGACTTTTCGCCGCTTTGGTGGGCAGTATGGGTCTGTGGAGCCGGGTGCTGGCCCGGCGCGTCATCGATGCCAATCTGCATCGCAGTTTGCGACGCTATAACCGCATGATGTTCGCCGCGAGGCTGCTGATCCCCGCATGGTTTGCTTTTGGCCTTTACGGCTTGGGGTGGGGGCAGTTGGTTACGCGCTTCCTGGGTCCGCTGGGCGATGGACCGCTGGAATTGCCTGCGCTGCTGGTGGGCACGCTGCCGGCATTACTGGCGTGGATGGGTTTATGGTGGAGCCAATACCCCGCCGAACGCGCTTTACGCGAGCAGAGCATGCTCATGTCGCTGGAAGCGGATTTGCCGGTTCATAGCGTTCCCAATTTTCGTCATTATTTCACCACGCAACTGCGTTTGCAGGTGCTATTCAGCCTGGCTCCGGTGCTGCTGATTCTGCTGGCACGCGATGTGATTGCTTTGATTCTGCAACTTTTGCATGTTCATCAGCGGACGCAGCCGGCGGTGGAGATGAGTATTTCGTTGCTGGCCGCCGCCGCGGTGCTGCTTTTTTCACCGCTATTGTTGCGACGCGTGTTGGATACCCACCCGCTGGCCGATTCGCCGCTGCGCCGCAGGCTGGAGGCGATGGCCGCGCGGCACGGCGTCCGCTTCAGCGATATCCTGTTATGGCGCACCAACCATCACATGGGCAACGCCGCGGTGATGGGGATGTTGCCGACTTGCCGCTATGTGCTGTTAAGCGATCTATTGCTGGAGACCATGACCGATGAGCAGATCGAAGCGGTCTTTGCCCATGAGCTGGGCCATTTGGTGCAGCGGCATTTGCTATGGATGGGGTTGGGCATTGTGGCACTGACATTCGTCTTGATGGGCCCCGGCGAGTGGCTGAATCAGCAAATCGACCGCTGGCACATGCCGGCGTGGTTGCCCGTGGAATTGCTGATGCTCATTGGCGGGATCGGTTTATTTGTGGTGGGATTTGGGCTGATAAGCCGGCGGTTTGAGCGGCAGGCCGACTGGTTTGCGGCCCTGCAACTGCAAGCGGCGGGGGAGCCGACCCCAGGCGGGGGGGCTGAACGTTTTGCCGCGGCGCTGCATCGGGTCGCTTTGGTCAACAATATTCCCATAGCCGCCAATGAATGGCTGCATGGCAGCATCGGCTCGCGGCTCAATGGTGTGCGCATTCTGGCGGGCAACCCCGATTCGGCAACTCGCTTCGGACGCTCGGCACTGCGATTGCGAATGATCTTGCTGCTCATGTTGCTCATCAGTGCCGCCTGGACGGCCATGATGATCCGCTGAAGCTGGCTGGGAACAAAATCGGTAAAACATCCCTTGTCGTCCGATAATCAATAATCATATGATGGCCCTTAGCGGTTGCCGTCGTGGCGGCCAAGTTTGTTTCTCTGCTCTTGGAAGGAGCGATCATGACCCATGTTTTACCTTCGTTGCCCTATCCGAAAAATGCGCTGGCACCAGTCATTTCCTCGGAAACCCTGGATTTTCACCATGGCAAGCATCACCAGGCTTACGTTGACAATCTCAACAAACTCATCGTCGGCACGGAATTCCAGAACATGACCCTCGAACAGATCATTACCAAGGCGACTGGGCCGATCTTCAACAACGCTGCCCAAGTGTGGAACCACACCTTCTATTTCAGTGGGCTGCATCCAGCGGGCGGTTCGGGACCGGCCGCCAAGCTGGCCGAGGTCATCAGCCGCGACTTTGGCTCATTCGATGCCTTTAAGCAGCAGTTTAACCAGTCGGCCACGACGCTTTTCGGAAGCGGCTGGTGCTGGCTGGTCAAGAACCAAGAGGGCAAACTGCAAATTGTCCAGACATCCAACGCCGCCAATCCCATGACCTCCGGACAAACGCCCGTGCTAACCTGCGATGTTTGGGAACATGCTTACTACATCGACTACCGCAATGCCCGGGCCAAGTATCTGGAGTCCTTTTGGACCCTGGTAAACTGGGAACAGGCGCAAAAAGCCCTGGGCTGATTCTCTTGCCGCGGCGGCGCTGCATTTTGGGCAGTGCCGCCGCGGCGAGGTTTATATTTGCCTATCACCACCGGCGCTTGGGATACGGCCCAAATCCGCCGCGGGCCTGTCAAACCCAAATAGAAATGTCCGGTACTTCTCCAGCGGTATATCACAAAAATCGCCGCGCTCTTGCTGGCGCGGCGCTTCGCCCGTAGGTTAGCGTCATGTAGGCAGCGCCTGGCGGGACCGACAAGTTCCCAACAGGCGGCGGTGGGCCGATCGCCGCTTCTGGATCGGGCGGTTTCTTTTTTTTTAAGGTGCGACGTGGCGGATTCAACTGGAAAAAAGTTTCGTTTTGGGGTGGTGGGCTGTGGTTCGGTGGGGCCAACGCATTGTGCGGCCATTGGGCAGATGCCCGATGCCGAACTGGCGGCGGTGGCGGACCTGATTCCCGAACGCGCCCAGAACACGGCCAAAAAATTCGGGGTCGCGCGGATTTACGGCGATTTCCATGACATGCTTGCGGATCCCGATATCGACATCCTGAATTTCGCCACCCCCTCGGGCATGCATGCCGATCATGCCATCGCCGCTTTGGAAGCCGGCAAGCATGTGGTGGTCGAAAAACCAATGGAAGTGTCTCTCGCCGCCGCCGATCGCATGATCGCCGCCGAGAATAGGACCGGCAAAAAACTCACGATTATTTCCCAGCATCGCTTTGACAAAGCCAGTCAGCTTGTCAAAGGCCTGATCGATTCGGGCAAGCTGGGCCAGATCATCCTGGCCGACGCTTCGGTCAAATGGTGGCGCAAGCAGGAATATTACGATTCCGGCGAGTGGCGCGGCACTTGGGAACTGGACGGCGGCGGCGCGCTGATGAACCAGGGGGTGCATACCGTCGATGTGCTCCAGTGGCTCACCGGCGGGGTCAGCAGCGTGTACGGCCTGACCAAAACCGGGGCCCACGACCGGATCGAAGTGGAGGATATCGCCGTGGCGGCCCTGCAATTTAAATGCGGAGCCGTCGGCACGTTGACGGCCACCACTGCGGCGTTCAAAGGATTCCCGGTGCGCATTGATATCTACGGCACGCTGGGCACCGCCATTATCGAAGGCGATCGTTTGAAGATGCTCTCCTTTAAGAGCGGCGAGAGCTTTGATACCGAGGAGGCCGCGGCCCACGCCATTTCCGTGGCCCAGGGCGGCACCGCCAGCGTCAAGGACGAAGCAGCCGGGCGCACCGCCAAGGCCGAGCAAGGGGCCACCTGGGGCGACGCCCACCGGGCGCAATTGGAAAATTTCCTGCACGCTATTCGCACCAATGGGCGCCCGCTGATCGATGGTCCAGCCGCGCGGCTTCCGCTGGAAGTGGTGCTGGCGGTGTACGAATCTTTCAAAACCGCCAAGCGCGTTACACTCCAATAATGTTTGCCTGAGGGCGCGCGGCCGGTCTCATAACACCGGCTGCGCGCTTTTTTTTATTTTTTTACCGCCCCTTGCGTGCGGCACTCCTAAACACCCCATCCCACTTCGTCGATACATCTTAAGACGCCGCCGCATGTTCCCCCATTTGCCGGCGGCGGATTTGTATCGTATGTCCCGGCAGAGGTGTTCGTGTTCGCATTTGTCCAACAATTTTTCGCTACCCGGCCCAATCCCATCGGCGTGGATTTCGGTTCCGATGCCCTGCGGCTGGCCCAGGTGCAAGGCGGGCCGGAGCCAAGGCTCGTGGCCGCGGCCTGCGCGGATGTGCCTCCGGCGGCGCGGGTGGACCCGGCCGGCCGGCGCGATTATTTCATTAAAACCTGTCGTGATCTGCTGGCCCAAGGACACTTTCGCGGCCGTCAGGCGATCTTGAATATTCCCTCGTGGATGTTGCACATTCACCACATTCGCCTGGGAAAAATGGATGACTCGGAACTGGCCAAGGCTTTGCAATGGGAACTGCGCGGCAAGCTGCCGTTTGATCCCGGCCGAGCCTTGATTCGCCACCTGGTGGCCGGCGAAGTGTACCAGGAACAGGAAGCGGGCCTGGAAGTGATTGTGCTGGCGGCCCCGCGCGAGCAGGTGGAGCAACTGCTGGACTGCGCCGCCAAGGCCAGGCTGGAAGTGATCGGCATGAACGTTGGCCCGCGAGCCATGCTGGATTGTTTCGCCCATGTTTATCGCCGCGCTAGCGATGCCAAAATGACCAGCCTTTTTGTGGAAATGGGTTTCAGCGGCACACGGGTCGTGGCGGCGCGCGCCGACCAGATGCTTTTTGCGCGAAACATTCCCATTGGCTCTGATTCGCTCAACAGCGCCGTAGCTCAGGATTTGCACGTAGGCGGGGATGAAGCCCGGCTATTGCGTTTGCGCCTCGCGGCCCGCTTCGTCCCGGTGCTGGATGATGCCCCCGGCAAGCGGATATTGCAGGCCCAGACCGCGACCCTGGCGCGCGGCCAACAGTTGCTGGCGCAGGCCCCCGGCGGCGGCGATGTGGACAATTCATTTGCGCTACTGCATCGAGCGCCCGACTCGACCGCGCCCGGCCCGCTGGCCGAGGACGATGAAGCGCTGATGCGCGTGGAGCAATGCTGCCAGCGCACGCTGGGGAAACTGGTCGAGGAACTGAATCTTTGCCGACGTTATTGTGAGGCCACTTTCCCCGATCGACCGCTGGACCGGGCGATTTTCACCGGTGGCGAGGCCAACCAGCGCGGCTTATGCCAGTGGATGGCTCGGCAACTGGGTCTGGCGGCTCAAATCGGCGATCCGCTGGTGCGGATGGCCCGGGTCAGCGAAGTGGGGATGGAAAGCGGTATTGATCGGCGGCTGCCTCAGCCGGGTTGGACCGTGGCGCTGGGGCTGAGCTTGGGCGCGGCGGTGCGGGAGGTGGTGGCATGACTATGGCCAATCAACTGAGTTTTCTGCCTGAAGATTATCTTGATCGCAAGCTGCGCAAGCGCACCAATATGCTCTGCGCCATTTTGTTCGCGCTGGTGATGGGGGCCATCGGTTCGGCCTTCTGGCTGACCCAGCGCTCCATGCGCAAGATCGAAGAGCGTCAGGTTTTGGTGCAAAAGCAGTACACCGAGGCGGCCCGGCCCATCGAACAATTTCGCCTGCTTCAGCAAAAGCAGCAGCGCTTGTCGCGCCAGGCGGAGTTGAGCGGCTCGCTGTTGGAAAAAGTCAACCGCAGCAATTTGCTGGCGGAGCTGACCAATACCCTGCCGGCGAGGGTGAGCCTGCTGGAATTGTCGCTGGATTCGCGCAAGCGCGCAGCGGTGGTGGCGCCGGTCAAAGGGACGGCGTTTGAACGCAAAGCCGCCGACACTGCGGCCAAAGGCCCGCCCCCGCCGGAGCCGCAGGTGATGGATGTGAGCATGAAAATCACCGGCGTGGCCGACACCGATGTGCAGGTGGCGCAGTACATCAGCCGACTGCACGGCTCATCACTGCTCAACGATGTGAACCTGCTCATCAGCGAACCATTCATGCAGGATCAGGAGCAGCTTAGGCGTTTCCAGATTGAGTTGAGCGTGGACGCCGCGGCGCAAACTTCGCCGGCCACGCGCCCCGCGCGCACGGCGGCGGTGGAGCTTAAATAACTCGGCGACGGGAGCCACTATGAAACTGGGCTTGCGGGAAACCATCTTCTTTGCCTTGATGCTCGGCCTGCTGGGTTGCAGTTGGCATTTTGTTTTCAACAAAGCCAACCAGCGGCGCGGCGCCCTGCTGGCGGACATCAATGCCAAAGAATCCACTCTGGCCAATTTGCGCTCCAGCACCGCCGGCATTGCGGACCTGTCGCGCAAAATCGCCGATTTACAAAAGGCCATCGCCTTTTTTGAAAGTAAGCTGCCGCAGGAAAAAGAAATCGACAAAATACTCCAGGAAATCTGGCAAATGGCCGAGGCCAACAGCTTGCAGGTCAAAACCGTCAAAACGCTGCGGGCCGAGCACGCCGCCGGTTATAATGAGCAGCCCATTCAAATGAGTCTCAGCGGCGATTTCAACGGCTTTTATTCGTTTCTATTGCAATTGGAGAAGTTGCCGCGAATCACGCGCATCCACCAGATGACCTTGAAAAAGATCGCCGATCACGAAGGGGAAATGCAGGCGCAATTGACGCTGAGCATTTTCTTTGAACCCGAAGCGCGGCCCGCTGTTGCCGCCGCGCAATAAATTTGCGGCCTGGAGAGACCATGAGCGATGAAATCAATAATTCGTTTCTTCCCGGCCTGACGACGGAAAATACCGACGCCGCCGATCAGTTTCAGGAAGCCGAGCCGGTCAAAAAGAAAAGCGCCGGCGCAGCGATTTTGACTCTGCTGGTGGCGTGTGGCGCGGGGGCGACCTATTTCATGTACCTGCATGCCGGCCCGCGCTCGGCCTCGGCGGCCAGCGCCGAATCTGCCGCCGCCACCGCCGCCATCAGCCAGTTTTTGGAAGGGGGAAACCGCAACCTCAGCGACCTGCGCCAATCGCTCGGCGCCACCGAGGCCAGGGTGCGGCAGTTTGCTCGTTACCCGCTGATGCCGCAGACGCCCCTGGCGCAACTGGCGGCCAATCCCTTTCATCACGTGGCGCTCAAATCCGCCGCCGCTGAGGATAATTCCTCGGCCCGCAAAAAACGCGAAGAGGAGCGGGCGACGATTCTCCAGGCGGTGCAGGGATTGCAGGTGCAGTCGATTTTGTACGGTGAAACCCGTCGCGCCTGCCTGATTAACGATACGCTCTACCAGGAAGGGCAGGCGGTGGATCAATTCACCATCGAACAGATCAGTTCCAACGCCGTGATTGTCAAAACCGGCATCTACCGCTTTGAATTGCGAATGCAAAAGTGATTTGCCGACAGGGCCGTGAGCCGAACCGCGCATAATGTTTGGATTGAAAACCGCAACTTCGCTGCCTGATGCCGACGCCTTGGACGCCGAGGAACTGTGGTCGCCGCGCTCGCCGGCGGCGCGCTCCACCGCCGAGCAATGGCTGCTGGAACGCGGGCAGATCACCGCCGAGCAACTGGCCCAGGCTCAGAAGCTGCAACAGCAAACCCCCGGCAAAAGCGTGCTGCGCGTTTTGCAGGGGATGAATGCCGCGCCGGAAAGCCAATTGCTGGCGGCACTGGCGCAAACCCTCGATCTCCCATTTGAAATTCCGCCGCGCGACGCGATTGACCCGGCGGTGTTTGATCTGTTGTCCCCGGAATACATCCGCAAACACAATGTGCTGCCGGTCCGCCGCGAAGGGCAGGCCTTGCGCCTGGCCATGAGCGATCCGACCAACGTCTTTTTGCTCGATGAACTGCGGGCCAAGCTCAAAAGTCCACTGCTGGTCAGTGTTTGTCCCGCCGCCGAGATCGTGAAACTGGTGGAGCAGATCACCAGCGGCGCCGGCGGAGTGCAGGTGGAGGAAATCATCAAGGATATGGCCGAGGACGATGTGCAGCTCGTCCAGGCGGCCAAAGATGATGTGGCGGATCTGGAAAAGATCGGCAGTGAATCGCCGGTGATCCGCTTTGTCAATTTCCTCATCGCCGACGCCTTGAAGCAGGGGGCCAGCGATATCCACATCGAACCGCGCGATAAGGCCCTGAAAATCCGCTACCGCATCGACGGCATTCTGTTCGCCGCGATGGACCCGCCCCACACCATGCACGCGGCGATCGTGTCGCGCCTGAAGATCATGGCCAACCTCGATATCGCCGAGCGCCGACTTCCACAGGATGGGCGCATCCGCGCCGTGGTGCATGAACGCAAAATCGATTTGCGAATGAGTACGCTGCCCACCGCCAACGGCGAAAAAGTGGTAATCCGAATTCTCGATAATCGCTCCATCAACGTGAAACTGGAGGATTTGGGGTTTGATGAAAACACGCTGACCATCTGGGGCAATCAAATTGACCAGCCCCACGGCATCTTGCTGGTAACCGGCCCGACCGGCAGCGGCAAGACCACCACGCTCTATAGCTCACTGCGCCAGATGGACGCGGGGAAAATGAATATTTCCACCGTGGAAGACCCCATCGAGTATCACCTGGGCACGGTAAACCAAACCCAGGTGCACGAAAAAATCGGCATGACTTTTGCCGCCGCCTTGCGCGCACTCTTGCGGCAGGATCCGGACGTGGTGATGCTGGGGGAAATCCGCGACGCCGAGACGGCCACCATCGCCGTGCAGGCCGCCCTCACCGGCCACCTGGTTCTCAGCACTCTGCACACCAATGACGCGCCCAGTTCGGTAACGCGTTTGATCAACATCGGCCTGGAACCCTATCTGATCGCCTCGGCCGTCAATGCCATACTCGCCCAGCGCCTGGTGCGCAAAATCTGTCCCCATTGCCGCGCTCCGTACCAACCGACCGACGAAATGCGGGAGTTCCTCACCTTGCAGGGCTTGTCGTCCGATCAACTATTTAGAGGCCAGGGCTGCGACCGCTGCCGCAAAACCGGCTACAGCGGGCGGCTGGGTATTTACGAGCTGCTGGTCATGGATGACTCGCTGCGGGATCTGGTAACGCGCAATCCCAATGTGACGGAATTGCGCAAACTCTGCCGCCAGCGCGGGCTGGTTACCTTGCGCCAGGATGGTTATGCAAAAATCGTCTCCGGGATGACAACCATCGATGAAGTTTTGCGCGTTACTGAAAATGGAGTGTGATGGATCCGATGGGTTAATCGCGGTGGCCATCGCCAGCAAGCGGACAATTGTCCGGTCCAACCGCTTTTAGTGTTTGACGAGCGCCTTACCGGGAAATGTTTCATGGCCAATATAGACGACATCCTCCGCGCCGCCATCACCGCCAAGGCTTCGGACGTGCATATCAATGTCGGTGCCGCTCCACTTTTCCGCATCCATACCATCATGACCGCCAGCGATTTTCCGCCGATCAGCGGCCAGGGTGCGGTTGATTTGCTCAAGCAGATGATCGACCCGCGCCGCCTGGAGGATTTTGAGCGCACGCGCGACGCCGATTTTTCTTACCAGATTCCCGGCCTCGGCCGCTTCCGCGTCAACGCCCATTACCAGCGCAACAGCGTGGCTTTGGCCATCCGCACCATCAACGATACCGTGCGCCCTCTTGAGCAGTTGTATCTGCCGGAAATCGTCTCCAAACTCACCTATTTACCGCGCGGGCTGGTGCTGGTTACCGGCCCGACCGGCAGCGGCAAAAGCACCACACTGGCGGGAATGGTCGATGCCATCAACCGCCGTGAGCAAGGACATATCATCACCATCGAAGACCCCATCGAATATGCGTTTGTCTCCGCCCGCTGTGCTATCGAGCAACGTGAAATTGGTAGCGACTGCCCCAGCTTCGCCAGCGGCCTGCGCCATGTGCTGCGACAGGATCCCGACACCATCCTCGTCGGCGAAATGCGCGACCTGGAAACCAGCAGCGCCGCCATTACCGCCGCCGAGACCGGCCACCTGGTCTTTTCCACCCTGCATACGGTCAACGCGCCGCAGACCATGGAGCGCATCATCGACATTTATCCCGCGGATCAGCAAAACCAGATTCGCTCCATGCTGGCCAATACCCTCCAGGCGGTCATCAGCCAGACACTTTTCAAACGCATCGATCAACCGGGTATGGTCCCGGCCGTGGAGATCATGCTCTGCACGCCGGCGGTGCGAAACTGCATCCGGGAAAATCGCATTTTTGAAATTCCCAATATCATCGAAACCAGCCGCGCTTTGGGAATGCAAACTTTGGACAGCTCCATCCGCCAGTTGTACGTCAACGGGCTGATCGCGCGCGACGATGCGGTGGCCCAAGCCGCCCATCCGGAAAAACTGGAGCGTGCCCTGGTGGCCTAAGCGGATTGTGCCGCGCCGATAGACGTGAATTATGCCGGTTTATCGCTACGAATCTCGCAATGCTTCCGGCCAACCGGCCGCCGGCACCCTCGCCGCGCCCACCCTCGCCGCCGCCGCCCAGCAATTGCGCGACAAGGGTTTGTTCATCCTGGCCCTGGCGCCGGCGGAGGATGTCAAAAGCAAAAAAGGAGGACTGAATTTCAGCTTTTCGCTCGGTCCATCGGCCCGCGACATCCAGAATTTTACCAGTCAACTGGCGGTGATGATTCGCGCCGGCATCAGCATCCGCGCCGCCATCGAAGGCATCGCCGACCAGGCCGAAAATCCCAAGTTTCGCGCCATGCTCCAGCAAATGAAAAAGGACGTGGAGGCCGGCAAACAATTCTCCGACGCTCTAGCGCGCTATCCCAAGACCTTCAGCCCGCTATATGTCAACATGGTCAAAGCCTCGGAACTTTCCGGCGGCTTCAGCCGCATGTTGGACCGCATCGCCGCCTATCTGTCCCAGCAAATCGAAACCCGCTCGCAGGTGCGCGGGGCCATGATTTACCCCGGCATCATTGGAACCCTGGCCATTGGCACCACCGTTTTCCTGCTCACTTTCGTTTTGCCCCGGTTCATGGTGATCTTCAAAGGCAAGGAAGCCGCTTTGCCCGCGCCGACCAAACTGCTGCTGGCCCTCAGCGATTTTATGGTCAATTACTGGTACGTGCTGCTGGCGGCGGCGGCCGCGGCCATCTGGGGCGGATGGATGCTCTTGAAAACCACCACCGGCCAGTTGTGGTTTGATAAAACCAAGCTCACTTTGCCGCTGTTCAAAAAGCTGTTTCGCGCGCTGTACATCAGCCGCTCCCTGCACACCATGGGCCAGTTGATCAACGCCGGCGTGCCCATGCTCGATACCCTGGCCATCACTGCGGAAATCTCCGGCAACAGCCTTTACCGCTCATTGTGGCGCAGCGTATATGGCGCTGTGAAGCAGGGCAAAAAAATCAGCGCCCCATTGCAACAAAGCCGTTTGCTGCCGCGGGCGGTGGTGCAAATGATCGGTGCCGGCGAGGAATCCGGCAAACTCGGCGAGGTGCTCGATGAGGTCAGCGAATTTTACGCCCGCGAGTTGCGCCTGGTTATCAAAAGCGTAACCGCCATGATCGAGCCGCTGATGATCGTGGCCATGGGCGGCATCGTCGGCTTTATCGCCATGAGCATTATCTTACCCATCTTCAAGCTCTCCAGCTTGGTGAAGTAAGTCGCGCCCGTTCATATTTGTCGAAAAATATACGGAAAACCCGCGCCCGTCTTTTTTTCTGATGTTCAGACGTTAAGATGCCGATGCTGTTTGTGGATGGGCGGCGCCGCCGTCCGCGGCAAGCGGTTTGTGGCCGCTTGTCATCCATCGGCGTCAAGGGATGGTGGCTAATTTGGGGTAAGGAGCGGTTTTATGGCCTTGGGAAAAGTAAAGTGGTTTAACGATCAAAAGGGCTTCGGTTTCATCGCCGATGACAAGGGCGGCGAGGATGTCTTCGTGCATTTTTCGGCCGTCAACGCCGAGGGTTTTAAAAGTCTTAAGGAAGGTCAGGCCGTGGAATACGAAGCCGAAACCAGCCCCAAGGGACTTAAAGCTACGAAAGTGATGCCGCAACCTTAAAACATTTAGCCTCGCACTTGAAGCGGTCGCCCCGGCGGCCGCTTTTTTTTGCTCGCGGCGCTCTGGTTGTGCCAGGCCGCATCAAACCGCACAATGCGCTCAATGAATCGTTGGCTGCCTTGCTGGTGGAAAATCCTTTTATGGGCCATAGCGCTGGCGGTGGCGTTTTATTTTGATGCGCAAATCGCCGCCGCCATGCATCGCATGGATGCACCCGCGCCCGGCTGGTTTCGCCATAGCTGGTATGGCCGGCTGCTGCGCTGGCCGGGTGAATTTGATTTTACCGTTTTGCTGGCGCTGCTGATCTATGCGGCACGGCAATGGGATTGGCGCGGCGCATTGCGACTGTTGCTGTGCAGCGCTATGGCCGGGGCCAACTGGTTTGTCAAATGGCTGGCCGGTCGCACTCGCCCCTGGCGCACGCCATTTGTGCCGGCCTTTGAGTGGCATCCATTCAAAAATGGCCTGACCGGACTTTTTACCCAAGTGAATTTATCTTTTCCCTCTGGACATACTTCGCTGGCCTTTGCAACGGCGGGCTGCCTGGCGCGGTATTACCCTCGGGCGCGCTGGTTGATATACGCCGTCGCCGCCGCTGTGGCCGTCGCACGCGTGCTGGAAAACGCTCATTATCTGTCCGATGTGGTGGGCGGGGCGGCGATGGGACTGGCAATGTCGCACCTGGGCTGGCTGTGGTTTGACCGCCTGGAGGCGGATCGGCCCCAAATGGCAAACTTGAAAAATGACCCCAACGCATGACTGAGCAACTATCCGATTTATCCCAGACGCCCGCCGCGCCGCAATTGTCGGTGGTGGTTCCGGCGTATAACGAGCAGGAAGGCATGGGCGAGCTGCTTGTGCGCGTGCAAGCGGCCCTGCGCGACCTTGATTTTGAACTGATCATCGTGGATGACGGCAGCACCGATCAAACGCCACAAATATTATCCCAGGCAATGCAGACGATGCCCTTCCTGCGGGTATTGCGCATGGAACGCAACTGCGGCCAAAGCGCCGCCTTTGACGCCGGTTTTAAGCGCGCCCGCGGGCAGGTGGTCGCCACCCTCGACGCGGACCTGCAAAATGACCCGGAGGAAATCCCTCGCCTCTTGCCGTTGCTCGACGGCCATGATGTGATTACCGGCTGGCGCAAGGATCGCCACGATACGCGCTTTCGTCGCTGGCAAAGCCACATGGCCAATCGCATCCGCAACTGGATCAGCCAGGAGTGCATCGAGGATTCGGCGTGCAGTCTCAAACTCTATCGCCGCCACTGCCTAAAGGACCTGATGCTCTATACCGGCATGCACCGGTTCATGCCCACATTGATGCGCATGCGCGGCTTTGATGTAGTGGAAATCCCCGTCAAGCATTCGGCGCGCTTCGCCGGCACGCCCAAGTATGGCTTTCGCAACCGCGCCCTGCGGGCGTTTGTGGATTTGCTGGCGGTGCGCTGGATGAAAAAACGGTTCTTACGCTATCGCGTCGCCGAAATTTTTATCACGCCGGGCGCGGGCGGGGGCGAGGGTCGGATGGCAAACGAGCATGTCAAAAGCGGCACAAAACAGCCGTAACACACTCACTGGGTCAGCGGGGGAAAACGGTTCGCTCTTGGACAGACGGCAATGCCTCGGCGGCATAGCCGTGAATCGCTTAGCGCGTTAGCAGTAGAATAAGAAGGATTAAATTCAAAACCAGCGAAGCGGCGGCGGCGATGGCCACAGTCATCACCGGCGGCTGCTTGAGAAATTCCATCCAACCCGGCGGCGGCGGGGGGACAATGTCCACGGTTTTGCCCGTCTCCTCAATCTTGGCGATTGCGTCAAGGTCCACCGCCCGCCGCGCGTGTACCGGTGGCTGGTGGGCCGCCACCGCCCGCAAATCTTCCAGCAGCTCCTCGGTTGAGCCGTAACGCTCCTCGCGTTTTTTGGCCATCGCCACTTCGATAATTTCGCCTATTCCCGCCGAGAGCGCGGTGTTTAAGTGATCCGGCGGAATCAATGGCTGCTTGAGATGCTTGTGCATCACTGCCGTGGGCGTCTCGCCGTCAAAAGGAGGACGACCGGTTACCAGGTGGTAAAACGTCGCACCCAGGGAATAAATATCGGCGCGAAAATCAATGTCCACATCCCCGCGAATTTGTTCAGGGCTTATGTAATACGGCGTACCGTAGGCTTTGCCGGCCTCCGATTCTGCCGCCTCCTTGTCGTCAGTAGCCCGCGCCAAGCCCAGGTCCGTCAGCTTGGCCACGCCGCCGGGAGTCAGGATGATATTTTTGGGTTTCACGTCGCGATGGATCAACCCGCGCTGGTGGGCGTGGGCCAGGGCGTCGGCGATTTGGATGACCACATCCAGCGCCTCGGCCTCGGAAAAACTTTTGCCGTCGCCGTGCGGCGGGGGGGCCATCAGATCGTAAAGCGTCTTGCCCTCGATGTATTCCATCACAAAAAAGTGATATCCCTCGGGCGCGTAACCCACATCAATGGCCTGCACGATGTTATTGTGCGAAAGCCGGGCCGCCGCCTTACCTTCCTTGTAAAAACGCTCGACGAACTCCTTGTTTTCGCTCATGCGCTTGGGCATGACCTTCACCGCCACGATCCGGTCCAGCGACAGTTGCCGGGCCTTGTACACCGTGGCCATCGCCCCTTTGCCCAGTTTGCTGATTAGATGATAGCCGGGAATCTGTGAGCTTTTCCGCTCATCGACCTGCACGCGCAGCCGCTTGGCCTGGTTGGGAGTGATGAAATTGTGCTCAATCAGCAGGTCGGTCAGCGAGCGGCCGTTAGGATCCGAGGCCTGTTTTTGTTGTTCACGACAGAAAGTGATCTCGGTATTGGTCGCCAGACCCGTCTCCAAAACCACCTTACCAATTTCCGTCTCCACGGAACTGGTGACCGAATCGGAGTTAACGCTCTGGTTTTGTGACATGGCCACCTGACCGCAACTTGCCTCCCCCGGCATCCCATCGGCTCAATCGCCCTAACACCTTAGCACTGGTTTTGAGTTAGCAAAACATAGGCCGCGCCATAACGCAAGTCAAGTTGACGCTTATAATGATAATGCCGGCCCGGTACATCACTGGTTCTGTTGCAGTCAAGCGAACCATGTGGGCGTTATGTCGCGAGTAACGAGTCAGGCCGCCGTGAGATTGAGGATGGTATCGCCAAAGGCGCGGTTGCCCTCGCCGGCCTGGTGGTCGTTGCCACCCCTTTCCCTGAAGTGGCACGGCGCGCCAGCGCGGCCATCAGGCAATGTTAATAGCCAATCGCTTAGTCATAAATCACCTGCCCATGTGCGGCCCTCGCCTCATAGTTTGGTCGCAGCCGCGTCGGCGTCGATCCCCGCCAGCATCATCCCCTGTCCGCGGCTTGGGTGTGCCGCGGCAGTCGGCTTATCAGCCGGATCGCGCATCTGCACTAGCCAGGTGGTGCGGGCTTCACTGGCCTGGTTGATTCCCGAACCGTGGATGGTGAGATAGTTAAAAAACAGCACATCGCCCGCGTGGGCTGGGCATGCCGTGGCCTTTTCAAGCGAATATTTTGAAGGATCCAGGCTGTTGTCCGGCCGATCGCTGGGCAGCGGCCCCAGTTTGTGGCTGGCCGGATAGACCCGCACGCACCCTTTTTCCAGCGGCGCATCGTCAAAATGAAAAATCGCGGCCATCATCGTGTGCCGCTGGTGTGGAAAATACGCGTAATCCTGGTGCATCGGAAAAGGCGAGCCATTTTCCGGCGGCTTAATAAACATTTTCGTATGGTGCAGTTGCACATTGGGGCCAACCAGCTCCGCGCACACCCGCACAAAGCGCTCATCGAGCAACAGCCGCGAAAAGGCCGCGTCGAAAAACTGCACATCATGACAGTGCTGTATCACCGTGGGCCGCTTGGCGTCGCGCACACTTTGCCAGGTGGCGTCGATCGACCCGCCTCGCTGTAGCCGCGCCGCCAACTCATGCAGCCGGCGGCGATATTCCGCGGCCTCGGTTGGCGTGATCAACCCCTTAACCAGCAGATAACCATTGTCCTGATAAAAATCCTGTCGGGCGCTTGTCGTGGGCATTTGTTCTCCTATGTAAAAGCCATGCAAACAAATTGTTCAAAAACAATGACTCGACACATGATCTTTCACCGCCCTTGCCGTAAAGACAATGGATTTTCCCACTTGTCCGTGGTAAAAATCCTCCGGTATTTTCGCTTCGCCATCCTTGACCCAAAGCGCCGATGACTCATTGGACTTGGCCCGTGACCGTGCTGCCGAATATTCGTGTTGCCGGTCAATTTCCCCACCACGACCGGGATTTCCAGGTGTCATACCGTAGCGCGACCCACTCCCTGCATTTGTACGGCTACGGCGGGGTGATTCAACTGGGCGAACTTGAGCAGCCATTTTCCCCTGGCGATATGACGATCACGCCGACAGGGACTACCAGCCGCTATCATCTGCCGGTCGGCGGCACGCACTGGTGTATCCATTTTGACGCCGCGCCGACGCCGCCGGACGACGGGCCGCGGCTGCGCCTGCCGCTTTATCTGCCCCGCGGGCCGGCCGGCGCTTACGTGCGGCAGGTGATGACGCGCATCACCCACCTGTTTGCCCTGACGTCGAGGGAACTGGCCCCGCCGGCCGCGTCGGCGGCTTTGTTGCAACTGCTACTGGAACTGGCGATCCGCCCCGATCATTCGCCCCGCCCCGGCGCGGCCGAAGCGGCGGTGATGCGCCTGGCCCACCTCATCGACGCCCGCTGGGCCGAGCAGTGGACGGTGCCCAAGCTGGCCGACGTGGTTAACCGCAGCCAAAATCATCTGGCCGCACAGTTTCGCCGCATCATGGGTATGACCATCCCGCGCTATCTGCTGACCCGGCGGATGGAAATGGCCCGCATGCTTCTGGCTGGCAGTGAACTGCCGATCGCGCAAGTGGCAAAAAAATGCGGACTGCCGGACGCCCAACATTTTAATAAGCAGTTTCGCCGCCTGGTGGGAACCAGTCCCAGCCAGTACCGCGCCGAAGCCCGGCTTAATGCCGGCCCAGCGCCACACTGAAGCGCGGTTGGAAGAAATCAAAATCCATTGCCACTACGCGAAAGGTGCAAAAAAAACCAAGCCATGCCATCGAGTGCCGCGGTAAACACGTGGCTTAAAAAAGAGGAAAAAAAGAAGACGCGGAAAACTAATCGCTCGGCTCCAGGATCGCCATAAACGCTTCCTGCGGAATATCCACGCTGCCCACGCGCTTCATGCGCTTTTTGCCTTCCTTCTGTTTTTCCAGCAGCTTGCGTTTGCGGGATACGTCGCCGCCATAGCATTTGGCCGTCACATTTTTGCCCACGCTTTTGATGGTTTCGCGGGCGATGATTTTGCCGCCGATCGCCGCCTGCAACGGTATTTCAAACAAGTGCCGCGATATCTCCTGTTTCAGCCGCACCAGAAGCCTTCGCCCGCGGGCCTCGGCCTGCTCGCGGTACACGATCACCGACAGCGCATCGACCCGGTCGGCGTTGACCAGGATATCCAGCTTGACCAGATCGCCCTTGCGGAAGCCGATCAAGTCGTAGTCCATGGTGCCGTAGCCGCGGGTGATGCTTTTGAGCTTGTCGTAAAAATCATAAATCACTTCGGCCAGCGGGATTTCATACTGCAAAATCACGCGCGTCGCCCCGATGTATTCGGTTTTCTGGTAAATCCCGCGCCGCTCCTCGCACAGTTTCATCATGCCGCCCACGGCGTCGGCGCTGAGGATCAAGTCCATCTTGATGTACGGCTCGCGGATTTCCTGAATATAGGTCAAATTGGGCAGTTCGCTGGGCGCGTCGATGCGCTTGACGGTCCCGTCGGTGAGCAGAATTTCGTAGGTAACGGTGGGGGCCGTCTGCACCACCTCGATATGAAACTCCCGCTCCAGCCGCTCCTGAATGATCTCCATATGCAGCAAACCTAAAAACCCGCAGCGAAAGCCAAAGCCCAGGGCATCGGAACTTTCGGGGGTGAAGCTGAAACTCGAATCGTTGAGCTGCAAGCGGTCCATGGCGTCGCGCAATTCCTCGTACTGCGTTTTGCCCGCCGGGTAAAAATCGCAAAAGACCATCTGCTGGATCGGCCGGTAGCCGGGCAACTGTTCGCTCGCCGGCACCAGCGCGTCGGTAACCGTATCGCCCACGCGCACATCATGCAAATCCTTGATGGCCGCCACGATGAATCCCACCTCGCCGCAGCCGATTCTTTCCACCTGCCGCGGCCGGGGCACCAGCTTACCGAGGTCGGTGATCTGATATTCCTTGTTTACTCCCATGAAGCGAATCTTCTGTCCCTTGCGCAGTTCCCCATCCACCACCCGCACGTAAGTGATCACCCCGCGATAGTCGTCATACAGACTGTCGAAAATCAAAGCCCGCGTCGGCGCTTGCGGCAATCCGCGCGGCGCGGGCAGTTTGTCGCACAACTGGCTGATCAATTCATCGATCCCCTGGCCGGTTTTGGCCGAGACCAGGATGCAATCCTCCGCGGGGAACCCCAACACCTGCTCCAGTTCCTCGGCCACCTCCACGCTCCGGGCCGAGGGCAAATCGATCTTGTTGATCACCGGAATAATTTCCAGCCCGGCATCGACCGCGGCGTAGGCGTTGGCGACGGTTTGCGCCTGCACACCCTGGGTGGCGTCCACCACCAATATCGCCCCTTCGCAGGCCTGCAGAGCCTTTTGCACTTCATAGTGAAAATCGACATGGCCGGGGGTGTCGATGAAATTGAGCATGAAAGGCTCGCCGTTGTGTTCGTGGAAAACCGTTACCGCCGAGGCCTTGATGGTGATGCCGCGCTCGCGCTCCAGGTCCATGTCGTCCAAAATCTGTTCCTTGAACTCGCGCTCGGTGATGGCTCCGGCGCGCATCAGCAACCGGTCGGACAAGGTACTCTTGCCGTGGTCAATGTGGGCTATAATCGAAAAATTGCGAATCTGCATGGCGCTGTTTCAAGTTCCTTTCGTGCGCCGACGCGGCGAAATCCCGCCGCCGGTCGGTCGAGCCACTCATCATACCGCAATGTGACAGGAAAATCCCCAGTCGCTTGGCGGCCCCGGAACCCGGGACACCGTACGCGAGCCGGATACCACCGTCCACCGTCCACCGACCGTCGCCCCGGATACCGGCCTCCGCCGTCCGCCGTACACCGGTCTCCGCCCCAGATACCGCCCTCCGCCGTCCACCGTCCACCGTCCACCGTCCGCCGCCCCGGACACCGGACACCACCCTCCGCCGTCCGTCGTGCACCGGTCTCCGCCCCAGATACCGCCCTCCACCGCCCGCCGTCCACCGCCTCGGATACCGGCCTGCGCCCCGCGCCGTGCGCCGGCCGACACGCTGTCCGCCACCGCGCTGGCCGCCGCCACGCCCTCCGCCGCCAGCCGCCCCGGCCGTCAATCAGCTTTGCAGAAAAAGCCCCCCGCGTTCCCATCCAAGCTGGCACGTCCGCTTCCGCTTCAAAATTTCTAGTAAATGTCGTCCAACCGCCTCCAGACGCCAGCCGCGCATCAGCGGCACCGCCGCCGCATCTGGTTCCTCCAGATGTTGGGCCAAAACGCTGACCTGCTGTCGGTTGATCAACAGCGCCGGATCGATGCCCACCGCCGCCCCCAAACTTTGCACCAGGCCAAACAGCGAGTCGGCGGTAAAACGGCTGGCCGGTGTCTCCTCGATTACCTCCAGTTGCGGCAAATCCGAACCATCCTCCGATAAGCCCAATGCGATCGCCGCCAGAATCGCATCGCCATCATCCTGTAAAACCGGCCGCGCGATCCCGTGCACACGCCCCAATTGCTCGATGGTTTTGGGCTGCTTGCGCGCCATCTCCATCATCCACTCATCGCGCAACAACGCCCGCACGGGCAGATCGCGTTGTTGCGCCTCGGCGCTGCGCCAGCGAATCAGTTGCCGCAACACCGCCAGCGGTTTTTTCTCCAGCCCCGTCGCCCCGCGAAACCGCGATAATTCCTGATTGGCATCAAAGACAAACCGCTCCATCCGCACCGCTTCGGCGCATTCGCTTCGCATCCAGCCAAGCGTCCCGGCGCTGTGCAGCGCCTCGAATTGCGCGGCCCGCACCGCCGGCAGATAGCGCACATCGTCCGCCCCGTAGCGCAATTGCATTGACGACAACGGCCGGTTGTCCCAATTGCTGAACGTCAGCCCCTTGGGCAAACGCACGCCCAATAGCTGATCCACCAGCTTGCTCAAGGAAACCGGGTATGCCAATCGCATAAATCCCGCGGCGATCTGCGTATCCCAAACGTTTTGCGGACTTTTTCCCAGCAGCCGCGCCGCCGGCTCCACATCCTGCAACCCGGCGTGCACGATCTTTTCGATTGCTTCATCGCATATCAATTGCCAAAAGCCGCCCAGGTCCAGCGACGACAATGGATCGATCAGCGCGATCCGCGTCGCCGTGGCTACCTGGATCAGGCACAAATGCGGCGTGTAGGTCATCTCGCCAATAAACTCGGTGTCAAAGGCGAACGAGCCGCTTTCCCGCAGGTGTTCCAGCATCTCGGCCAGATCCCCGGCATCGTCGATCAAGCGGGCGCTGTCGCGGCAGACTCCCGGCAGGTGGGGAATCTTCGCCGGCGTCTGACTTGCGTTGGCGTGGGCCTCCTGGTGGCTGCGCCCGCGAAAACGGCTGCGCCACTGGTTGGCGGATCGGTTTGAATCGGAACTCATCGCCGCCAGTTTACTCAATTTTTCTTGTACGGCCATGCCGCAGTTCATTACAAGTGGGGTCGAGCGGGTGCGAGTGTTGATTGTTGAATGTTGAGTGTTGAATGTTGAGTGTTGCATTTGTCAACAAGCCACAATCCACATTCCACAATCAACAATCAAAAGGGCCGTACTCGGCCCGTTCAACTGACCGCTAATCACTGACCACGGATCGCTGATCAATGACACTCGTATTGGGGCACGACACAGCGGCGCACAAAGAGTTGACGCTATTGCCACCAGTGGCATATCTTCCGCGTCAACCCATTGCCCGCCTTGCGACCGCCGGCGGTGCCCGTGATTGTCCACGATCGGTATTTCAGCGTTTGGTCCTGCGCTGATTGGCTGCTGAATTTAAATTTGTTTCTGCGATCCGTGGCCAAAAAGGGAGTGGCTTTTTACCGCGCGGCGCAAAGCCACTTGGGCCTACCATTGGACAACCCAAAAAGCTATACTAAACTGGACTGGTCCTGCGGGAGCGCCACGCTCACGGGAGAAGCGGCTAAATTTGCCGTGATTACCGGTTCGGGTGCATGTGGGCTTTAACAACGCCGTCGGGTACGCCGCTGAACGGCTGCTGCCAGACCGCCCACGGCAAACAGGTTGGTTTCCAGACCCACTCGCTGGGGGAGTGTTTATCAAATTACTCCAGGACGCCGCCACCTGGGAAAAATGGGCCAGGCGCGACGCGGGCACGTAAAAGGCGCTATCATACAGCGGACTGGCGACGAACCAGCCCTGGCCCACCGACGAATCGGCTCCGGCCACTGACGACCCGGCCCACCGGCGTTTTTTTACCATGGGCATTTTTCTCATCATTTTCGTTTTTGGCGTGATTAGGTTGTTTACGCCGCTCTGGCATTGTTCACCAACGGCCTTCCATGCGGTCGCCGCAACATCGCCCACCATCGCCGCAATGGCCGCCACTTGCGCCGCGGCGACATCCGCCCAAGCCGCGCCATCAATTTCCGTTGATGCAAAATCCGCCCAGGCCGCGGTGCCAACGGATGAAAAATCCATGCAACCCGCTGCGGCGCCCGATGAAAAAGCCGCGGAAGCGGGGGACATCGACCGCTGGCTGGCCGAGTTAGACGCCGCCGATCCCGCCCAGCGCGACCAGGCCCGTCGGCGGCTGCTGGACCAGGGCCGGTTGGACCAATTGCAAGCCTGTGGCGCCAAGAATCTTTCACCGGCGGCCGCGGCGCAACTGCGCCCCATCGTCGAGCATCTTTTTCTAACCACTCAAAAATACCCCGCCGCCCCCGCCGGCGGATTTTTAGGCCTCTCACTGGACACTACCGCCGACAGCGGCATGCCAGACCGTGCGGCGCTGCTGGTGGCCGGGCGCATGCCCGGCTTAAGCGGATTTGCGGCCTTTGAGGATGGGGATGTGCTTTTAAGTCTTTTAAGTACGGAAAACCACGCCGAGCAAACGCCGCTGCGCGGCCCGGAGGATGTGCGCCGAGAGGTGATGCGCCTGGGTGCGGGCCAAACGCTCACGGTCAAACTGCTCCGCCGCGGAAAAATTTTAAGCCGCTCGCTGGTCATCGACCCGCTGCCCAGCGAACTGGCCGGTCCCGGCCAAAACGACTTGCAAGCCTGGCTGGAAAAACGCCGCGCCGCCGCGGACCAATACTGGCAAAGTCATTTTCCCGTCCCACCTCTTACCGGCGCGCCGGCGACAAAAATGACAACAAAGTAATGGACTGTGGAACGGGCGGAGTATCGCCTTTTTGATTGTGGACTGTTGACTGTAGATTGGTGAAATTGCTCCAGATTCAACGCTCAACAATCAACAATCTACAATCCACAATCCACAATCACTTTTGTAACTGCCGCCTGGCCAATGCGCCGCTTACAACTGGCCCTCGGGCTGTTTTTCGGACGGCGCGACGGGCTGGCGCTTTTGTCGCATCCTTTTTTCCGCGATGTCGATGGCCATGTCGATGGCGCTGCGCATCGAGCCGGGGCGGGCGCGGTTTTTCCCCACGATGTCGAAGGCCGTGCCGTGATCCGGACTGGTGCGCACAATCGGCAGGCCGATGGTCAGATTCACCGACTTGTCAAAACCCAGCAATTTCACCGGGATCAAACCCTGGTCGTGGTACATCGCCACCACCGCGTCAAATTCACCGTCGCGGGCGCGCAGAAAAATCGAGTCCGCCGGGTACGGCCCGCTGACGTTCATGTGCTGGTCGCGGGCCATCAAAATCGCCGGCGCGATGATACGCTGCTCCTCGTCGCCGAACTGCCCGTTCTCCGAGGCGTGGGGGTTCAGCCCGCAGACAGCGATACGGGGCCGCGGCAGATCAAAGTAATTGGTCAACGCCTCATGCACCAATTCAATGGGCGTAAAGACCGCGCCGATATTGAGCTGGTTCCAGATCGCCATCATCGGCACGTGCACCGTCGCCAGCACCACTTTCAGTGGTCCGCCGGCGAACATCATGGCAAAGCGCCGCGATTCGGTGCGCTCGGCAAATAACTCCGTGTGGCCGGGATAGTGATAGCCAGCCAGTTTCCAGCTTTCCTTGGCGATCGGCGCGGTAACCACGGCATCGACCAGGCCGCCGCGGGCCGCTTCGATCGCGTCCAGACAAAAGCGCATCGACGCCTGCCCGCCCAGTTTGCTGGGGCAGCGCAGGGCTGAGCCTAAGAGCGAGTATTGATCGTAATCGACGACCACCACATCGTGCGGATAAGAGCGCAAGCGCCCATTAAACTGGTCGCGCCACCAAAACACATCGTATTCGGCCAGATCCGCCGCGTAAGCCAAAAGCTCATTCATCCCATAGATGATGAACCGCGCCCGGCGGCGCAGCGCTGGATCGGCCAGGGCCTTGACGATCACCTCCGGTCCAATGCCCGCAGGCTCGCCCATGGTGATGGCAATGGTGGGTCGAAATTCGCTCATGTCCTTCATTGCATCCACTGTTACGTACCGGCTGTGATATTGTTGACCGGCAGTCCGCGATTCTCCAGCCAGGCGACGATATGCTTGGAAACAATGTCGGTCTCCAGGTTGAAGGGCCAGCCTTCGGCGAGGCTGCCCAGCGTCGAGAGTTTGAGCGTGGTGGGAATCAGCGCCACATCAAATTCGTTGCCGCGCTGGGCGGCGACGGTCAAGCTCACGCCGTCAAGACAGACCGATCCTTTGGGAACGATATATTTGACCAAAGCGTCCGGGGCCGCGATGGTCAGCCGCACCTCGTCGGGATGATTGATGATTTTGAGCAAACGGGCCGTGCCGTCCACATGCCCCTGCACAAAGTGCCCGTCCAGGCGGTCTCCGACGCGCAAGGCCCGCTCCACGTTGGCCGGGTCGCCGTTTTTCAGCAGGCCCAGGTTGGTCTTTTCCAGCGTCTCTTTGATGACGTCAAAGCCGATTTTTCCCGGCTCGATCTGGGCGATGGTCAGACAGCAGCCGTTGACCGCGATGCTCTCGCCGGGACGAATGTCCGGCCAGTCGCCGACCAGCCACAACCGACGAAACATCGGACCATCCACCGCCGCC
>JBBQBE010000020.1:0-40737 GCA_038317225.1 Tepidisphaerales bacterium
ACCTCATAAAGCAGATAGAGATTGCCCCCGTTGTTGAGCGCGGCGACGGTGGCGACGGTGCTGTCACCGACTTTGATGGCGCTCCGTGGAACCCCAATCCAATCGGAAGAGTAGCCGTCGATATTGGGTGCGTACATGTTCCTTCGTGCCACCAGCGTGCGGTCTGTTGCCGCCGCAGGACTCGGATTGCCGGCTTTCAATTGCACCATACCGGCGTCGAATCGCTTGACCTGCTCCAGCCCCTGCACCTGCACCACATTGGCGGCATTGCGCCCGAACAGGTAGCGGAACTTGCCATCACTTTGCCGGCCAAACCATCCGCCGAACGCCTCGGCCGACATGGTCACATCCGTCCAATCCAGTCCCTTCTCGGCATGGTCGCCCTGGCCTTTGGGGTTTTGTCGCGTATCGCGGAAAAGGTTGCTGATATACAACCCGTCCTCGCTCCAGAGGAACGCTTGCCCCAGGTTGCCGCCCCACGCAATGACCGACCCCACCTCGTCATTCACTTTGGCAACGCCACTGACGAACAACTCGCCCACACTGTTGCCGTTGACAGGCACCGGCGAGGCGAACGACGCATGAACCCCCGGCCAATAACCAGGATACATCGCCTGGAGATTGCCTTTAAGATCAGTAAAGAGATGGCGCCCGGCACCGAAGACGCCCGACTCCTTCATCCATCGCGAGGTCATGCCGCCCATCAGATGGTTGCCCACACGGATCATCGCTCCATTGCCCGCGCTGGCCAGCGAGGTCATTGTCTGCTTTTCATAGATCGGCGCACCGGCCGGGGTATAACGACTGGGGGCCACTGCATGTTGATCGATGTAGAACGTCAAGTCCTCCGCCAGCGTATACTGCCAGCCGACCGATATGGCTCGGAGGGTTCCTCCCGGGGTGGCCACAAACTCATCAGGCTGGCAAATCTCATCCTCATTGCGATCCGACCAGACCATCGACTCCATGTGATTGTTAAATTGACCTGGCCCTTTCGGGAAGGCCGGATTGGCTTCGTTCGATCCAGTGGCCGCCACCGGGCGATAGTCGCCATTGCCTTTGTCCAGGAACAGCACATTCAGGCCTGCGGGGCTATATAGAAAATACTGCCGCTTCGTGCCGCTGGCCGAACTGCTAAACAGCTTGCCGTAGGCGAACAAGGCTCCGTTGCTGCCGCTGCTCAGGTTCAACGTCGATCCATTCTTAGGCCCGCTATAGAGGTATTGCAGCGGCTCGTATGCGTTGACCTTCGTGGGGTCGATCTTGTAGATCACTCCGATGGAATAACCGATTGTGGGATCATCGCCGTGCAGCGAGGTATTGCTGACGCCATAGCCGGGATTGCCCACGAAATGTTTGAGGAACGTGCCATCCGCCTTCCAGACCGCAATGCGCCGGACCTTGCCCGGTGTGCGGGATTCGTTGTTCGTGCCACATTCGCTGGCCCACAAGTTCCCCTCGCCATCCACGCTGATTGCATCGACATCGTGCATCGCCGCGCGGTCGTACTTCAAACCGGTCTGCCCGCCCTTGGTGCCGATGGTCCTGAGCTGCTTTCCGTCAGGGCTGAAGACCTTAACCTGATAGTCCGCACCGCGATCAACGGCGTAGATGTTACCCTCATTGTCACTGGCCAGCGGTCCCGGGCTCTTTAGTTGCTTCCAGGCCAACTCCGCCATCTCGCCATTTTCATCCACGCGATTGAGTGCCTGCTCGCCGGCGATGTAGAGCCGATCCAACTGGTCGAACGCCAGGCCATTTCTGATGTAGGGGGTCTTGGAAGGCCAATCCTTGATCGGCTTGCCCGTCAGTTTATCCAGCAGAACCACCTTGTTGGGCGCACCGGCCAAGATGGTATCGTTCTTGCCTTTGCCCACGAGAACGGCAATCCACTTCCTGCCGACCGCAATGGCCGTCGCATCTTCCTCGAAATTCAGGTTCAGAGTGTTCTGGAACGAAACCTGCTTGTTCCCATCGATACGGAAGACCAGCTTCTGGCCATCCAACGCCTGATACAGCAGCCCTTCGTCACAGGCCAGTGCCCATGGACCGCTCCATCCGTTCTTGTACCCCCATATCTTGTTGCCTTGATTATCCAGGGCGAACATGGAGTCGCCCCCCTCGGCCGTTGGCCCGCCGATCACGGTCTTCCAGCCCTTGGGGTTCTGCCCGCGCATGCAGGCGATCGCCCCGGGAAACACATGGTCCCCGCCCCAGCCACTGTTTTTATAGCCTTCCCATGGGGGATTGCCCGGATTGTAGAAAGTGTAGTCGTAGGTCGCCTTCAACCCCGGCAGCGACAGACCTCGCACCTTATAAGTTCCCTCGGGCATGGGGTTGCCCCAGTCGTCCAGACCGTTCCAGGTCAGGTTTAGAGTCTGCGGCTGGCCCGAGGCCGGATCGCCTCCAAGTTTGGTCACGTCGGCCATATTCGCCAGATTGCGTGCCCTCAGGCCGTTGGCGTCATCAATTGCGACTGTTACAAAGTGATGCCCGGCGGGAATGGTGAGCTTCACCTCCACGTTGCGAACCAAGGCCGGATCGGGCGCTACCCACTTAAACTTGTCCCACTCCCACCGGCCGATTTGCTGCTCATCGGCCGCAAAAGCAGGGGTGGCCATCAGCAATACAATCAATAACAGAAAGCTCGATATTCGTGTCATATTTGTACTTTTCATAAAATAATGGGTATAGCGAATGAGCATATGAGGTCCAGGCTTTTTATCGCTGGCCATAGGTTAAGCACGCCTCATAATACGCGGCTACATTCTCGGTGTTGATGCCGGGCACCATAAATCCGGCCAGACCCTGGAAAAAGAATCGCGGCAGGTCATGGCGGGCGATATCCGCCAGGCGTTTCACCTCGTTGCGGACATCGGCCGGTGATCCGGTGGCGAGCAGGGTCGGGGAGGGTCCGGTAAAGTACACCTTGTCCTTGCCGGCCACCGACACCAGCCACTCCAAATCCACCCCGGGCGCGTCAAGAAAGAATCCATCCACATTGAGCGCCGCCAGGTCTGCCGCCACTGCCGAGAAGTTCCCGTCGGTCATGTACAAATGCACTCGACCGCTGGCCTTGATCGGTTCAAACAACTGCGGATAGCGGCTGATGATGTGCTTGCGCATCCAGTCCGGGCCTTGGATCATCCCGGTACCCATGGCAATGTCATCATGGGTTAGCATCACCTCGATGGGGGTCTTTAGCCAGGCCGCGATATTCTTCTGGCTGCATTTGAGGCAACAGTCCAGCATTTCATCGACTTGACCCTCATCCGTCAGACAGGCCATCATGAATTCTTCCCAGTCGAGGTCCTCAGCGGCATAATGGATCAGGGTGGTGAATGTCCGCCCGATGGGCAGGGCAAAATCCCCATACATCTCCATGTCGTCGGTGTACTCCTTCATGGCTTGCTGATAGGCGTCCTGGGGAGACATGCCGGCGATATCCTGCCGGGCAAACGGATCATAACCCAAGATATCCCTGCTGCTGGAATCGGCATGCCGCCAACCGCCCACCTCGCCGCCCATGGAGGGTGGAACCCAGCCCATGCCCATGTCGATATCGAGTTTGCGCATGGCCGCCACAACCGCCCCGCGACAATCCACCGCCGGATCAATGCCCGTGTAGTATTTCACAAAACCGGGATGACACGGCACATCAAACAGCGGAATCCGATCGGTCCGCTCACCCCGCAATGCTTTTCTGGCACGTTCCACACTCATAATGCTTCATTCCCTTTACCGTATCACTTCAAATGCTTTAACACCCCAAGGCCCCAGCCGCAGCCGCGCCGCGTTATCCGTCAGCGAAATGAACTGTGTGGTCACCCGGTCATACAGATGTTTTGCGGCAATTGGCAGCTTCACATCCACAAAATTCTCCGCCACCTCGCTGTGGGGATTCGCCAGCGTCATCACCACCTTCCCGTGGTGCTCAAACAGATATCCCAACGGCAGCGTCATGGTGTGCCCAGGTTGCTGCCGCACCGATAATTCCGGCCGCACCGGCATCAGTCGCCCTTCCATCATCTCCGGATAGGCCGTCCGATACGGCTGCTGACGATGCAGAATGTCCTGGTGCGTAATATCTCCGAAATAGCGGGCACCAAAGGCGAAGTTCCGCGCTGCCGCCTTGTCGATGCTGGTTCCATTGGAAAAGGAATCAAATATCCCGGCGTTATCATCAACCACGGCCCGTGTCACCGGCTCGGTGCAGCGGAAGCCGGTGAAACTGTGGCTGTGGCACGCATAGCCGTCCACGCATTCGCGCAAAAGCTCGCTGGCCCCTTCCAGCAGCACCACGGCATCCGGCCAGCGTTTCTCCAGGATGCTTCGGAACTGGCGCAGAATCTGGTAATTGCCCCACGCCCAGACAAACGGATGCTCATGGTGATGCGCTGGGTTGTAACAGGGTCGATACCCTATCGCCGCCGTCTCATCCAGAAACAGGCCATCCGGCTCATATTTTTCCATTAACTGCACCAGGCCATCCACGATCCATTGCCGCACTTGGGGCAAACCCACGCAGGGCGAATAAAAATTCCCCAGCGGTCCATACTGGATAACCGGATCTGTTCTTCCCGGCTCGCAAAGCTGATACCAGTTGTTCTCGCGGAACATTTCGGCATGGGGGCCATCCGCTCCGATGGTGCAGAATGAACTGTACAGCACCGAGCGAACCCCGCGCTTGCGGGCATCCACAATCGCCTGGCGCAATTCCTGATCGGTGCCAAAGTGCGGATCGGTCTTGGTGTGCAGCGAATAGGCCCACCAGAAACTCGGATCGCGCCGGGGAAGATCGTTCCACTGGATCGGAATATTCACCGGCGCGCCAATCCCCAGTCCCATTTCGGCATAGCGCGGATAGTCGGAGAATTTCTCGATGGTCTGATGCCACATGCAACTGCCAGTGGCCGTCCGCACCGGCTTTAGCCAGGCGGGCCATGGTTTGTAGGCGCGCGGCCGGCGGAGCTTGCGTATTTTTTCCGCCCCCTGCATCCATGTTCCGTCGTATTCGGCCAAGATGTACGGCCCCACTTGCATCGTGGCCCCCGGCGCCAGCACCAGGCTTTCAACAAACGCTGCAAAGCCCCCCAAATCCCGGCTGGCAACCCCCTGTTGCGTGGTATCCACAATACTGCCCGCCACCCCTTGCACCTTCTTGGCGGGTGTTGAGCAGGGGATTCCCTTGCCGTGGACCATCAACCCCGTGCGATACCGCTCTTCATCCTCGCTGGACTTTTCCTGGGTGATGATCAGCCCGCGCTGACTGGTTTCATCGTGCAAAATGGCAAACAAACTCGTCAACTGACCCAGGGAGTGAACAATGTAATCGGCATCCTTGACCACCATGACCGCGCCGGAACATTGCGGCACATAGGCCGTCGACTGCGCCGCAAGTCCCATCAGCAGTGGTGCAAAAAAGTCGAGCGTACGGGCGGCGGCACCCTGATTGGTAAGCTTTACCTGCCAAGAGCGCGCGCCATCGGCGAGCGGTGTCTCCACCACCTCCACCGCCATCTTAGACTCTTCATGCAGAAATAATGCATCCTGATATTTCAACTCATCGGAATGAATCAACAATTGATCACCCGGGCCGTTTTCCAGCCGTAGCGCGAAAGCAAATTTTTTCATAGATTTTCTTTCAGGCCCCACCCTTAGGGGTCCATCGGATAAGGCCGGTCTATCCAGTAATCACTATTTGATACCGCCCCCCGCCTGGCATCCACAAAAGCGGCATGTCCGTCAAAGAACAGAATCCCATTGGAATAGCGGCCATATAGCCCGCCCGTTGTGCTCCCCGGCGTGCCATGATTCGCATGGACAGACCAACGGAACGCCATGTCCTGACACTAGCGAATACGATCCTCGCATATTCTGCCAACATCATCCCGCCAGCCTACGGAACCAATCCCGCAAAGTCGCTGGCAATTTGTCCCTTTCCGGCCGGATTCGGCTGGTAGACTGGCTGCAGCAGCGAATGGCCATCCAGATACGTGACCACGGTGAAGCGTTGCTGCCCGCGCCCATGGACACCGCTGACCCAGAATGACCCTACCGGCACCGCCGAGGTGACGGCCGTGCCAGGCGTGAGGCCGGTGTTGGGAATCACGGGTCCAACGCCCAGATAATCGCGCGTGCCCATAATGGCCTCCGCCAGTAGCACGACATCAGAAGAACGTTGAGCTTTGGCCAATTTGAAAGGCAGACATCCCGGAGACGGGCGGATAAAATACCCCTCCTCCCACCCGATTTCCCGGTCGATGGAGGATATGCCCTTTTTTGAACCGACCAAATAGGGGTTAAAGGCGTAGACGGCGGCCCATCCGGCATCCAACCATCCGTACCCATCCAGATCGGCGGCAATCCCGGCACTGACAGTGGCCGGATCGGTGACATCAGGACAAATAAAGACGCCCGGCGAAGCGTACTTGAGCCGTACCAGAGAACTGGGCAGCGGCGTGCCCCAGGGAGCAGCGGCACTGCGGGCGTAGGCCCCGCCGATTCCATCCAGACCTCCCCACCAATACTCGGTTGAGCCGGGGGCATACCCTTTATGCTCGGCCGCAAACATCTGTACCGCCAGGGCCAACTGACGCTGGTTACTCAAGCATGCGACTACCCGCGCCGCCTCCCGCGCCTTGTTCAAGGCCGGCAACAGGATCGAGATAAGAAGGGCGATGATCCCGATGACCACCAGCAATTCAACGAGGGTAAAAGCATGAATTCGGCGTTTCATAAGCCACCTCATGGGTTAAGGGGCTTGCGGCGTCGTTAAACGCCGCAAGCCCGAAAAGACGAACTACCGATCCTTACGCCTGCCGACGCCGACGCAGCAGCGCCAGACCGCCCAGACTCAGCAGGCCGAGGCTGACGGGCTCGGGGACAGCGGTCGCGGTCATGCCGACGTAGGTGTAGCTGCCGTCGTAAGTGATGGCCGGCGCGGGATCCGTGGTGTTGTTAACAATGAAGAGATGCGTTCCGAAGACGCCGGTGATCTGCGCCGTATGGTTGCCCTTCATACGGAACGCCCACTCGTATCCGGTGACGTCCGGGGCATTGAACGTAAGCGTATACTTGGCCGAGTTCTGATTGATATCAAAACTACCGGATCAGTCGTTGTCCGCGGTGAATCCCGTGACAACCGATCCGCCGACGACGGTCGTCGCCGTCGAAGTGCCATACATGCCAAACCCGCTATCCACGATGTCTCCTGCGCCCAGTTGCGCCGAGGCGGTACCGCCAATTCTCAGCCAGTCATTGACGGCGTGGAACGATCCACTGCCCGTGCGGATGAGGCTGCCTACGCCATTGCCGTCCATGCCGATCCGCAGTTGGTTATTAAGTGTTAGATTGCCGGCACCCAGAGCAAGAGTACCACCATTATAAAGAGTGGTATAGCTTCCGGTCGCATTACTACCGACAGTGGCTGTAAACCCGCCATTAATGGTCACATTTTCGCCGAAGGTGGGAACCGGGCCACTCCATGTGGAGGGGGTGTTCCAATCGCCGCTCTGAACGATGGTGGACGCCTGTGCGACGCCACCGGTTGCCAAGGCCACGATGGCCAAAGCCGCTAGATTCATATTCTTTCGCATAACGATCTCCTATTCTCGGCGGGAGGGTTTAAACCCGCTCCAGCCAATTGACTTGGCCCGCCAGAAAACTCCGGCAAGCCCGAAACACCGCCGTTTACAATAGGTGGCGGTTTGCCTCTCCAAGACCTGTTTACTGATCCAATCCCTTATCGACACAGGAATATGACACACAAATCATGTACTGGCAATGATATTTTGCGAAATCCGCATTGATGGTTTTTGCGGAGAATTATTTGGTGGAAGGGTCATTTCAGGATCTATGAGATAATGCGCAATGATCATTGACCGTTTTTACCCGTGATTCGGTTGAAATGGCTCCCCGGTTATAATTAGCGGCGCATGAGTCAAAGTTTTCGGGTAGCACTGATGATTGACCCATCCGCCGGCTACACCCGGGGATTACTGCGGGGCGTGCTGCGATTTGCCCGGGAGCAAAGCAACTGGCGCCTCACCCATGGACCGTTCAGCCGCGGCAAAATCCAGCCGCGCGACTTGGTATCGTGGCATGGGGATGGGGTCATCGCCCGGGTCGACTCCGCCGGCATAGGCGCCTGGATAAATAAATCAGGCTTGGCCGCAGTCGATGTCAGTTCATCGGGGTTACTGGCCGGACACCCGTCGGTTTATTATGACGATCATGCGGTCGGTACAATGGCCGCCGAATATCTGCTGGAACGGGGGTTTGTAACTTTCGGATTCTGCGGTAATTCCTCGTTGGCTTTTTCCCAGCGCCGGTTTGAGGCCTTTGCCAAGACGATTGGGGAGCGTGGCTTTGAATGCACTTGCATCAGTCCGGCCCAACCCGCATCGAGAGATTGGCAATTAAATGCGAGATTGTTGAAGGAATGGCTTGGCAAGCTAAAAAGACCGGCGGCGGTGTTTAGCGCCTGGGATGGCATTGGAGAACAGGTTCTGGACGCGTGTCGTGAGTTGCAATTGGCCGTGCCTGAACAGGTTGCCGTGCTGGGGGTTGATGATGATGAATTGCTTTGCGAACTGGCGGACCCGCCGCTTTCCAGCGTTCGCCTCAACTGCGAAGGTGCCGGTTACGCCGCGGCGGCTCTTTTGCATCAAATCATGACCGGCCAACGTGTACAGCCCCAGCCACGACTGATTGCACCGCTGGAGATCATCACGCGGCAGTCAACGGACATACAAGCGATCACGGACCGGGCCGTCATGCTGTCGATGCGTTATATCCGTGAAAATGCCTGCAAGCCGATTCAGGTTGCCGACCTTGCCGATATATCGGGAGTTTCCAGGCGAACCCTGGAGGAGCGATTCCGCGCGGTGCTGCATCGCTCACCTCACGACCAGATCGTGATCACCAAGACCGCTCTGGTGCGGCAATTGCTTGCCGAAACGGATCTGACCTTAGCTATCATCGCCGAGCGAACCGGGTTCGATCATGTCGAGACGATGTTCGCAATTTTCAAACGGACTGAAGGATGCACGCCGGGGCAATATCGGCAAGCCATCCGTCAGCCTAATCAGGAGACGCAATGACCAGAGAGATTAAACTGGGTTTGATTGGCGCCGGCGGAAGTATTTCCATGTATTGTCCGGGATTACGACATCTGCCGAATGTAAAAATCGCGGCCGTTGCCGATCCCAGCCCTGATGCCCGCAAACGAGCCTCTGAAACGTTTGCTGGAACGAGTCTTTACGACTCGGCCGAGGCCATGCTGACCGGGCAGAAATTGGACGGAGTCATTGTCGCTTCGCCACCCTGGCTGCATGTCGAGCATGTGGCGGCCGTTGCGCGAACGGGCACCGCGGTTCTGGCAGAAAAGCCCATGGCTCGCACCGTCGCCGAGGCCGAGGCAATGACCCGCGCCTGCAGCGAGGCTGATGTGCTCTTCATGGTCGGATTCAACCGCCGATATCTTTCGCCATTATGGACCGCCACGCAGATGATCCGGGCGGGCGAACTGGGCGAAGTCTTCGCCACCGAATGCAACTGGACCAGCTACACGATTATGAGCCATGGTTGGCGCGATGAGGCTCGCTGCATGGGCGGCGTATTCCAGGACCACGGCTCTCATTCCATCGACCTGGCCGCCCAGTGGCTTGGCTCCGCTCCGCAAACTGTTTCGGCCAATGCCCAGCGCATCGCCCCGAAAGTGGGCAATATCCGCCGGTCCGTTGAGGACCACATGAGCGCCCTGTTTACCCATGCCAACGGTGCCAGCAGCCTGCATATCCATTCCCGCGCCTGTCATCGTCCGGTCTCCGAGCTTTACCGAATCTACGGGACCAAGGCAACCCTGGAACTGGAATACACCGGCGACTGGTCCTACCTCGCACCGGACAACTGGGGAATGCGACTTTACCGCGAGGGCTGGCCACTGCCACGGCAACTGGTGTCGCGCCGGGCAAATAATGAATTGCTGGGAGAACTGTCGGATGGCGCTTATGGCTACTTCGCCGAATTGAAGCTGTTTGTGGATGCCATCCGTGAAGGCCGCAAAACCTGTTCACCAACAGGCGATGAGGCTGTGACCGTGGTGAAGGCAGTGAGCGCCGCGTTTCTATCCGCCGCACGCGAAGAAACGGTGAATATCCAGCAAGCCGAAGAATTTGACGCAAAAGTCTTTGCGGGAATCTTTCGCTGATATTGTACACCTGACGGATACGCTCTACCCATCATTAAAATCCTTACAGGTAATTGATGTTGCCTGAAAGGTATCCCGGCCGCCCGGATAGCGCAAGACCTGACATGCCCCTAGAGCATTCTCAAACCAAACGTAGCGTGAACAAAAGCCGCACCGGTGAGTGAGCGGAGGGTTTTCAAGGTGTTGACGCGCACGGCACTTTGCCAACCGCTACGAACGGCTTGGAAACGCTCTAACGAGCTACAGGTGGATTGAGGACACTCTTGAGTCCATCGCCTGGCACAGCGAAGATCAGCCCCGGCAGTGTTGAGGATTCTCAGGTCTGCAGAACGACTATCTGATGCCCTGATACTTCTGGAACGCGCACGGTCAGGGCAGAGCCTTTTCGACCTGGTTTTAGAATCTTGCCGGTCAGCGGCAAGGCCACCTGCGATATCTTTTCAGGCAACCGTAGCGTGAGTTGCACATCGCGGATGGTTGGCATGTCCTCGATCACCAGACAGCGGCCCCGCTGCAGGGGAGGAGCGTAGGTCAGGTGAACCACGTAGCGGTTGTGCTGCGGCTGATGAACAAGGTTCACCCGGCCGATGCTGGGCATGCCGCTCACGCTCAGCATTGGCCGCTTGTACAGCCGCCCCAGAGCATTGAGGAAAAACTGGCGATGGACCCTTGCCCCGTTTTCGGCGTAAATCCGTCCCAGCGGATGCGGCAGGCAGATGATCCGCCCTTTCTGGATAGCCGCAACATGTTTAGCATCGGATAACGTATAGGGTGTGTTCTGATGAGAGCAGTAGCGGCCGCACGTGCGATCAAAATAGGGTTCGCGAATACGGGCAAGAACCGTGCCATCTGTGGCACAAAAGCGAGGGGCGGGAGTGTAGTTGAGGAATGGGGAAGCCGGCACGTCTTCAGCCATTTCATCGCCAGCAAGGGTATAGTCCATGCTGAACTTCGCCGGGCCGGCGTATCTGGCGCCGACATCAAACAGGAGCTTGCGCCGGGCGGGATCGAGCGATGATTCACCCAGCAAAAGCAGGCTGCCGCCCTTGCGAACGTAGTCGTTCAGTTTCGCGGCGGCATCCTGGTTCAGGCAGGCATCACCGGTCAGGATGATGGTCTGGAACCGGGCAAGATCGTTATGGGTCGCCAGTACGATTTCCCAGTCGAGTTGCGCCTCCAGGAGCATATTGGCAACACCCTGGTCATGTGAGCCGGCGGCAGGCCCGGTGGCAGTGGTCATTGTCGGCGAGGCACTGGGCCATACGCCAAGATTACTCACCGCCTTGCCGTCCAGCCCATAGTCCTCAATTTTCTGGACGTACTTGTAGGCCTGTCCGATATTGCGATAGGTGGCCAGATCCATTTCACCGCTGGGATGAAGTTGGTCTCCAAAGCTGCAACGGGCCCCGCTGGCAATCATGGAAGCCGCTTCGAACCTGATTGCATCGGGATGCTTAAAACCGCCGAACTCGCCCCAGGCGGTGTGGAACTTTCCGCTCATCGCCAGCATGTTCTTTCCGAAGGTTTGGAAACACTTGGCACGGGCTGGGAAACGGTCATAGCCGCCCCAGGTCGTGGGCAGATCCTCCAGCTCAAAATGAGTCTGGCAGGCGTGGATCTCCGCAGGCAGATCGATGTTTGCCAGGCCGTTGTAGAAGATCGTCGCCTCCGGGTGCCGTGCCTGGATGATCTGGTTGATGCGGGTCATGAAGGTGACCCACTTGCGGATATTCCAGGTGCGCACATCGGCATCGCTGGCCGGATCGAGGGAAACTGCTTTCATCCCCTTCATACAGTTGGCACATCGACAGGTCAGGACGAAACAGATATCGAAGAAAAAGCCATCCACATCGTACAGGCGGCAAATCTCTTCCACCTGCGCGGCCATGTGAGCCAGGTACTCACCGCTGGGACAGAGATGAACCCAGGCAAACGGCGGCATCGGGTCCGTTGGCCTGGCATTGGGGGTCAGGCTAAACCCGTCAATATTGCCCGCCTTGTCGCGCACGGCCCATTCCGGATGGTCGGCGGCATCATTGGCGCTCCAGCCAACCGTGTAGTAAATGGGAGCACGGACGCCGATGTCGTGACACGCCTTGATCTGCCGGCCAAGCAGATCGGTCTTCAGGTGCGGATGCCGCCGGCCAACTCTGGTGGGGTAGTAGGACCAGCTATGATGGCACTTGGCAAAAACAGTAATGGAGTTGACATGCCCCAGCTTGAGTGCCGCCTGGAACTGCTTTTCACTGAACCGGCGGCCCACATCCTTGATGTGCTCGGAAGTATGGAAATCCAGATGTACCTGCCGGGCCGGCAGGGCGAATTCCTTGTTCATGATGTTCACTTTAACTTCGATTCCGCCGCGTTATCGCCATTTTGGCTCCAAGCCCGATCAACCGGTGCCTTGCCGGTCTTGACGGTCTGCTCGAACGCCTCCAGGGCGCGTTCAAGGCCCTTGGCGTCATTGGCGTAGATCATGACCAGGTCTTTGTCCAGACCCAGTATGGACCGCGCCCAGTAAACCATGCCACGGCCGGATCCAGGATATTTTTCGCTGATCGGACGGGGCACCAGCAGCGCCGCCACGACGCGTTTGGTGAGAGGATTGTCTTTCTCGCTACCAATTAAGACTGCGGCATGGGGAATGTCTACCGGATCGGTATAGATGCCTGCGGTATAGAAAAGACTGGGCACGCGGCCTTCGCGAAGGACATCGTACTTCGATGCCGGCGCCAGGATGGGATCGCCGCCCTGTTGTTGCACCAGGTCAGCGACCTTTTGAGCGATGGGCTTCTGTGCCTCCGTGCCATAGAGCACGAGCATTTTCTTCCCTTTATTTTCCTTGAGGGTGCTCAGGATGTGGTCGTCATCAAAAACATCGACCGTCGCGGTGGCAGCAAAAATCCCCGAAGCCAACTGTGGCGCAAACTTCACAGTGGCCTGCTGATTGCTTAACAGTTCCTGGATATGGATGCTGTATTCCCCGGCGGCCGGAGCGTTGCCTAGAGACAATACCTCCTCAAACCGCCCGTGACTGGTGGCGCGATAGAACTTCTTCACGAGGTTACCTGATGGATCGCGAAGTTCAAACGATAACGGGATGATCGCATCCACGGGGCCTGCGGCACCGCTGACGCTGGCAAGCAGCTTCACGGTGCCGACAGCCGGCTGGGCCTCGATTTTCACTGTCTCCACCTTGGACGGCATGATCGCGTATACAGCGGCATCACCTCCGGCAAGATTGAGTTCGATGGTCTCTGAGGGGATCAGTTTACGAGCGAAGACATCATAAATGGCTGGCGCTTTTGGAAGCGTAACAGAGGTACTTAATGGCAGGAATGTATCGCGGGTGCTGTGCTTCATGTTCACCAGCCACACGTACTGCCCCCCCTGGGCCAACTGCTGGCTCGCCAGCAGCCACGGGTCGGCAGCGTGGACCAGCGGCGTGACCTTACCTGCAATCGCCTCTTTGAACGCCGGTAGATTGGGCACGATGTACTTATCGAAGATCTGACCCTGGGTGAGATTCTCAAAGCCGGGGCTGCCAGCCGTTGCCTGAGCCCCCCAGTCCACGAAGGAAAAAGGAAGTTTGGTGGCGCCGGGAATCTCCAGGGTGGCGGTCTGATCCATGAGCAGCGTGCCGCCGTCGCGCACAAACTTCTCAAGCGCCGCCTTGATCTGCGGACGGGCATAGGTGAGTTGCGGAGCGATGATGACCTTGTGCTCTTTAGCCAGTCCGTTGATCAGGTCCTCCTCGACCACGCGCACCGCAGGGCATTGCGCCGCGTTGGACATGATCCATGCCGCGCCCAGTCGCGAAGCATAGTCGCGACCCTGATAGTGGTTCTTGATGTTCTTCGACATCTCGACCAGATATTGGTCGCGGCTGTAGAAGACAGCAACGGGATCACGCGGCTTGCTCACGTCGTACAGCATCCCCGAGATCGGGACAATGCGCTGGGCCAGCAATTTTGTCTCGGGTACGGTGAGGGCTGTGGTACGATCCCAACCCAGCCCTTCGAGCTTGCGAGAGATGGATGCATAGATGGTTGGCATGCGGATCATGCCCTCAAAGCTCGGCATCATCCACAGAGGCTTGCCCCAGTCGCCGTCGCGCATGGCATCGGATTCATGCACCGGATACCAAAGGCCCAGGGCAAAATCGATGTAGGCGTGCGATGAGATCACATCGACACCCTTGGTGTTCTCCGGCGGGTACTCGCCATCGCTCAGGAACATCCACGCATAGAGCTGGCTGTAGCCGATGAGCCTGGGATCAATTTTGTGAACGTCGCGCGTATACTGGGAGAAGGCATCTCCAAGGATAGTGGTACGAAAGCGCATGTAATCCAGCCAGGGCTCGAGATTCGCCTGCGGGTTAAAGACATCGGGAAGCGGCTTGCCGGTCTTCTGCGTGTAAAGCGCAAACTGCGCAGGCACGGCAAGCGGGCCGAAGTAGTGTGTTTTCTGGTCAGGAACGGTTCCGTTGTAAGGCTCGAAGGTGCCATCGGGATTTCGAGTTCCGTAGGTCAGGCCAGGCTCATCGGCATAGTGGACACCAATGAAGCCGGGATATCTCCGCAGAACCTGGGCGGCATGCTGCGCCTGCCGGCGCGTCGCCACCAGCACTTCCGGCATTGACCAGTCGAACAATCCGCCACTCGGCTGGTGCTGGCCGGCCATGGTGCTCAGGGTGCTGAATCGAGCACCCATCTGGATCAGCAGATCCTGCGTACGCGGCGTGGTGGGGATGCCTCCGTTCTGAAGCTGCAGCATGTTGATGCCGTAGTCATCCCGCCACTGCTGAACACGTTGCTCCGAGGTCACGGGCTTCATCCATTCGCCCCACAGGGGGACTGCATCATCAACCCATCCCTGGTAATTAAGGAATGTATAGGGTGTGCCGCGGATGCTGCTGGCGATCGTGATCGCGCCTTTGGTGCCACCGGCCTCAATGCTCCACTGGCCGGGACTGAGCGCCAGCGGTTCCAGTTGGAACTGGGCAAAGCCTGACTGAACCGGCACCGTCACCGCGCGCTTAATCCCCGTGGCATTGACAAATTTAACCTCAACGTTGTCGCCACTGGCCGGAACGGTGAGGGCGATCCGTTCATTTTCATAAAAGTAATTGCGGCCCTCCGCAGTCAGAGGGTTCTCCGCGCCTACCGCGGCCACCGCGCACCCCAGCACCGCGCCCGCTACTCCACCCAGTACACGCCACCAGTTCTTTTTCTCATTCATTTGTCGCTCGCTTCTCAGGGGATGATCATCCCCTTGTTGTTGTTATTGCACCAGCAATTTTCCCTGAACCATCGACTCAAACATAATACGAAGTTCCCCGGTTGACTGCGAATAGCTCCACGGGATCTCCTCGCCATCGCGAGTTATCTTCCGCGGCTTTTCCCTGCACACCAAGAGGAATTCGCCAATGGCTCGAATCGCCAGTTCCTGCCCGCCTCCGGGCATCGACCGGCGCGACTTAATTGCCGCACCACTGTTGAGCATCCCCACAGCGCCTACGGCAGCCATGCCATCGACCAGAGGCGCAATCGTGAAGATTTCCCAACTCAGTTGCGCCAACTCGACAGGCCAGCTTTCGTCGCGTCGCAGAATCCGAAGTTCTCGCAGGTTGTGTGCATAGACGGCAAACAACTCGCCCTCCAATCCTTCGATATCGGATGGGCGAATCTGGCCGCTGGCGTTGGCAGCAGGTTCTGTGTCGGAGCCATAGCGGCAATGAAACACGCCGATTACGCCGCCGGCCGGGTTCGTGTTGAACACCTTGTAGAGGACGCTCTGTTTGGTTGGATCCACAAACAGACAGTCACGCGTAGGCCGGCCGACATCGCTGGCTCTCAGGATCGACCCGTCCGGCAATACGAGTTTGCGCAGCAGCGGAAAATCGTGCCCGTCGATCTTGTCCGAAACATAGACAGGACATCCGCCGACGGCACGTGCCGCGGCATGATAACTGCCCATCGGATGACCCGACTGGAACATGTCCCAGTCAGGGTGGCTGAAATGACCATACCAGAGAGTGACGTGGGCGTTGGAAAAAACATGAAGGCCATGCGATGACGGCACCGTAGGCCAGAAATCCGTAAACGTGCGCGTCACATTGGATTTGTTCTGCAGGTAGTACACCTCATTGAAACTCGACATGCAGTTAATGACATTACCGCCTAAGAACTCAGTGGCGGCATCCTCCATCGCCGTCCGGTAGTTTCGCGTCAGCGCCAAGGCCCCTCCGACTTCGCCGCCGAGGCCCAGCAGGCTTCCCTGGTTGTCAACCTTCACGCCATCGACCGATTGCTGGCTGAGGTAGGCATAGAACTCATTGTAAAATTCACGAACCCTGCCTGGCGGAATCACCCCCGCGCGGCCACCCCAGGTGTCATTCATCCCCGCAGTTTGCTCAAGTATGGCTGGTGGATATCGCCTGGGCATCGTCTTGATCTCGTAACCAGGGAAGGACTCCTCATCGGCCCCACCCCAGTAGCCGCCCACGGCATGCCAGACCAGGACCGTGGACACGTGCCAATCTTCCCGGCACGCCCGGATCAGCGGCGACAGTCCTTCGGGGAATCGTTCATTGGGCGCAAAACTCGCCAGTCGCACCTCACCCGCCGCGCCGGCCTTCGTGGAAAGCCATCCATCATCAAGAATCAGAAGCCGGGGACGCACGCCACCGGCCGCAAAGTCCTTCAACCCCTCGATCACCTTGGCGTGTGAGACCTCCTGGTAAAAGGCGTCCCAGGTACACCAGCCAAACTGGTCCACGAACGCAGGCAGCGCCTTGTCTTTTCGCAGCCGCCCCACATTGATGATCCGGCAGACCGCCTGGGCCGCACGCTCCAGCAGTTGATACGGCTGATCGCCGGAGGCGATGAACAATCCCTGCACCGAGTTGCCGATCGTCTCTGCAGACCCGCTTTCGGCCACGAGTTCCAGGACACCCTCCGGTGTTCCGCGCAACCAGCATCGGAAATCACCGGAGATCAGCGGGGCAAAAACGATGTAGGAACCGTCCGCTGCCTGGGCAAACAGAAACTCCGTCTGGGTGGGCACCCCGGCAACCGAGTCGCCAATCCGGGGCGACATCCAGAACGGGTCATACCGATACAGCGCCAGCAGCCGGACCACCGAAGGCGCCCGACCGAGAGGAAACACGAGCGTTGAAGCGCGTTGCGATTGCCAGAGAGTCAGCACGTGGCCGACGCCATTCGGGTCCGCGATAGCCTTGCCGGCAAAATCTGGAAGGATCTGTGTTAGCTGAATACTCATTGTCGCCTTTGGTTCTTTAGTCACTGATGGTCGCGAGCAGGTTCTTGGCAGCCTTTTCGCTGGGCATCCATGTATTGAACATGAAGCTCTTGAACTTCGGACCGAAATCCCGCTTCATTGCCAGCAACCGTTGCGTCACCTCGTCCTCGCTGCCACTGACGCCGATCAGCACGCGTTTGCCATGTTCGATGGTCTTGTGATACAGCGGCCACCACCGCCGGTCATACTCGGGATCTGTGCCCGACCCCGGGGTCCATTGCAGCACCTTGAGATTCCCAAGTCCCAGGATGTGATCGTGGTGCGGAATCGCTCCCGGGCCATCCCAGTGATAAATGACACAATCCAGACGATCACACATCTTTTGAAGCACCGGCACCATGAACTCGCCATACATTTCCGGGCCGATCATGGCGGAGAAATCGCACTGGAGCTTGGCTGTTCGGCCAGGGCCCCAGGCCCAGAATATGGAGCCGCCCGTCTCGTCCTTACCCATCTCGTAGAGCACGTCGTAATACTTGAAATAGAGATCCGTGATGCGATCGAGCTGCCGATGAACCCAGTCGGGGCTGTCGATCATATCCATGAGCAGGCTCTGCGAATCACGCATCCCCGCCAGCGTATCCAGGCCTTCGATCAAGTCAGGAAAATGCGCCAGGAATTTTCCCTTGCCCAGCCGGACGATCTCCCTCAACAGGCGCAGGGTGAACTGCCAGTAGAAATTATTTTCATCCGACACAAAATCATCACGTTCCAGGTCGTGGATGAACGGTTCGCACCAGACTGTGCCATCACCTTCTTCGCCCTTGCAGCCCAGATAGAGCGCCAGGCAATTGGGCGCCAGGTCGGGGGAGGACTGGGGAACCGCATCGCCCATGTAGCACACGGACAGGTGCTGTCGCTGCATCCAGTTCACGCGGTAGTCGAAGCTCTTGACGGTATACCAGGGTGCTGTCACACCGTCGGGCTTGGGCATCTCAGGGATACCCTCTCGTGGGACAGCCAAGGGAACGAAAACCTGCATGGCAGGACGGCCGATATCGCCGCCGTTCCACCATTTTGTCAAACGTGCGCGCACCTGATCGATATCTTCCCTGTACAGTAAACCAGCCATACCTACACCGAAGCCTTTCTCTGTTTCTTGATCACCAGCCGCCCTTTGCCCAGCGCCTGCACGCGAACGTCAACATCCGTTGCGGCGATAGTCAGCTCGTGACGATTGCCTTTTGTAACATAAGTGACCGGAAAGATACTGCCGTTGACAGGCAGGTCAATGGTGCCGCGGCTGGGCTGCTGCCGCAGTGCGACCAGGAGGGTGATGGCAACGGTATCGAGCACCACATGGGCTTTGCCGATACAGCGCAGGGTGGCTCGCGCAACGGATTGGCCAATGACCTCGCGCGTCTCCAGCAGCCTTGTCCTGAGCCGGGTCTTGTACAACGGTTCCATCGACTTCATCCTCTAGCGAGAAAAACAGGGTGCTATTGCAGGATCAGGGTTCCCCCACTGGCCTGGGGAGATTTCCGCCTTAGTCGGCATGTCTGCCATCACCTTGGTCAGCGGGTTGAACAGGTACGAGCGACCAAGCGTGAGCATCCCGCCGTCGTTTGCGGACAACACGCCAAAATCGCAGCGAAGCTTCTTGCCGTCCGCAAAGTAACACCCCTGCGGCGGCTTGCTGTCGTCTGCGGGAATCAGCCGATCCAGCTCGGCCTGAAACTCTTGCGTCAACCGCGCCTTCGCCCTATGTCGATCCGTCAACGCAGTCATGGTATTACTCCTTTGCTCTCTGGGCCTACCGGAGGTAGCCGCTATGGCAGGCGCTGGACAAGGCGCACAGCCGCGCAAAATCAGTCATGCACCCTCAGCGTTAGTAACCTACTGGATTGCGACACAGCAGGACATATCCCTTCTGGCAAGCGGATAGCGATTATTCATTATTCCGTAACCGCAACAGGTGGCCGGTGGCCCGATCATGCTTAAAGCTGTGGCACTGGACCCGGCGACGACAGCGGCGCGGCGTACTGGTAATTCGGATCATTGCGCTGCGCGGCAAGAATGTCGCGTATCTCCAGCCACGCGCCGATCAGCCCTTTGGTCGGCGGCATATCCTCACGGATCGCCCGGTGCAATTTACCCAAATTGTAGCAGGGAACCCCGGGATACATATGGTGTTCCGTGTGGTAGTTCATCTGCCAATACAATAACCGCACGATGGGGTTCAGGCGGATCGTCCGGCAGCAGAGGCGATAGTCAGGTACATTGTCCTGAAGGCCCATATGCTGGGTGTTGTTGCAAAGATATTGCAGCCAGCCGCCGTAAAACGGGGCGAAGGTTGTCAGGATCGGCAGCATCCAGAGCCTGAAATAGATCGCCACCGCGATGATCAACAGATGGCCCAGCAGGACCGTGCGGGCCCAGTTGATGGCGGACTGCCGCTTTTCTATTTCCTCCGGCGGGTAAAGCTTCTGTTCCCATTCGCCTTTGAATCGGCCGAAGGCAATCCGAACGATGGGCAAGATCATCCATGCAAATCCCTTGATGTTGATGATCCCGGTAAGCAGGAAATCTCTGAATGGATGTGTTACCGGCAATACGACTTCCAGATCATCCGGCGGATGCAGGGTGTAGCGGTGGTGGCGCAAGTGGCTGTTCCAGAACATGCGGTGGTTGATCCACCCCAGGAACGCGAATAGATGCTCAAAGAACGAGTTCAGCCTCCGACTGGTGAATACTGTCTTGTGCCCCAGTTCGTGTACGGCATTGATCTGGAATGCGTAGCACATGCCGTGGAAATAGACCAGCGGAATTGTAATCCAAAGGCTCCAGTGATAGGCGGAGTACCACGCCAGTGCGGCCGTCGCCACGATGATGGCCAGATATCCGCCGGCCTGCAGCAGAGCCAGCGTGTTGCTGCGAGTATTAAAAGCCTTGAGCGCCTCGCGGCTCACTGGGCTGCGATACCAATCAATCGGCTTACCAACATCTTCCGCTGCTGACATCGTAACACCCCTCTTTATCCAAAAAAAAGGCAGGTAATATTATACGCACACTGGCGAACAATCAAGTTCATAATAATTCACTTGGTTTGCATATCGCTCGTAATACTATAAGAGCACTGGCGAAAAATGGATTTCCGCCAGGCTGGCCATTTGTGGATCGCCATCCACAAGTGAGACATAAACACACCGGCGACCTGGCGAGTCAAAATGGATCTGCCCAATGGGAAACCGTCCATAAATATGACTGGCCCCCTGCTGGTTCTCTATGCTCTGGCCATCCTCAACTTGCACGCGCCATACCAGGCGACCAGTACCCGCATATGTCAAATCCACCCGATAAGAACCCGGTTCTATCACGGTTACGGCCCAACTCGCAGTGCCCTCTGGCTCCCACTGGCTGATCTGGCTGCGATGCCTCCATTCGCCAAACTTCTCCATCCACTGTTTGTACGATTGCTTACATCCTCGAACCGCCGCAAAATCAGCGGGCAGGGAAGTATCGATTGTGGGGTCCACGCCATGCGTCGGGTCCACATCAGGGATGCCATCCAAGGTGAGGGAGATCACCGAGACAAGTTTCTCCGGCCGACGGTCAGGTACATTAAGACATTTCCATCCGTTTTTCTGGCCCCATGTGGTCGCCATGCGTTCATCACCATAAAAGACCTCGGCGGAAACAATGCGACTTCGTAATCCCGGTAAATAGAGCATGCCGTCGCCAGGCCAGTCAAACACGCACAGATAAATTGTTGATCCTTGCGCGATAATGTCGCCCCACGGCATGGCATGTCGCCACGGGGATGCCTCGGTTTCGTATATCACCTGCGGATATCGCCTGATCCACCGGCCAACGCCGCGAAGGTTTTCCTCCACGGCCGCCGGGATGGTGCCATCCGACTTAGGTCCGACATTCAGCAGATAGGTGCCACCCCGCGCGACGGTCGTGATCAGGCGTTTGAGGATCTCCAGCGGGCTTTTCCAGTTTGTATCGTAGTGGGCAAATCCCCATGCATCATTGGTTGTATCCAGCGCTTCCCATGTGCCCTCAATGTTGCGCATGGGAACTTCCATATCTCCGGCGGTCAGGTAGTCGCCAAGGTCGTGGCCGATCCGGCCACTGATCATGGCATCAGGCTGATTCGCGCGCACTACCTTCACCAATTCCTCGACGTAGCTTCTGTCTATTTCGCAGGGTGTATCAAACCAAACAACCTCCAACGGCCCATAATTGCGCGTTATCTCGTCAACCTGCGGCAGGCACTTGGTGCGGAAGTAGTGATCGAAATCAGCGGGTTTGCCAGTCGCATCCACTGTTGGACCGCCCCCGCCGCCCAGCGCGGTCCAGTCCTGAAAATGCGAGTAGTACAAACCCAGGCCCATGCCGGCCTCTTGGCAGGCATCAGCGATCTCCTTAATCAGGTCCCGTTTCAATGGCGTAGCATCCACAACATTAAAGTCGCTGGCTTGCGAATGGAACATCGCAAAACCTTCATGATGCTTGCTAGTGATGACGATGTATTTCATCCCGGCATCCTGAGCCAAACGGACCAGTTGACGGGCATCAAACAGAGTTGGGTTGAACAGGGTGACCAGTGATTGGTACTGCTCGACAGAAATGCCCGCCATGGCCGGGTGCATGATCCACTCGCCGATGCCGTAATAGGTCTTGTCCTGCCAACGGTTGGCCAGACAGGAGTAAAGCCCCCAGTGGACAAACATGGCGAAATTGCCATCCCGCAGCAGACGACCGCGCCGAGACTCCGACGCCTGCTGCTTCGTCGCCTGTTCACTCCAACCCATATCCAACGAGGTATCCTGTGACATAGTCTCCTCAATCACCTTCAGCGAACAGATCCTGTGATGGCGTTTAGCACGCGGGCGAAATCCGGCTCATCCAGCCACTTCAGCTTCAGTCCATCTTCGCGCGTGGTGCCATAGACAAACACCTCGCGAGGTTGCCACCAAACGCCCTGCCCACCCGGGCGATCCATGATCTTGTTGCCTGTGGCGATCCACCAGACCCAGCCCTTGCCCAGGCGACGGCGCGTGATTGCCGGCATTCCGGTATCGGCAGCCGTTGCCAGCACCTCCACGTCGGACCCTGGTTTCAGATCAAAGTCCTTGGCGCATGTATACAGGGACAGGCGATCCGGCAGCCCCGGAAGAATCTTCTTCGCCGCGGGCAACACCTGCAGTTGGCGCCGCTTGCAGTCAAAACACCAGAAGTCCGTGGGCCTGCCGGTCAGGCCGGTCAGTTCCGCCACCGCACCGCTGTACACCTCAAGGGGTGCGTGGAAGAGGGTAATCAACGTCTTGCCTTCTTCACGGACGGCCTTTGCCAACCGTTCAACCAAATCCACCGGTGGAGCCACGAAACTCACATGCAGCACGAAGGTGTCCGCCCGGTCGATTACGGCCTTAAGCCCGTCAAAGTCGCGCAGCCAGCGAACGCTCTTTCCGCCCGTGCCCAACACCTCGGCGAAGCGCCGCCCCTGATCGAAAGACTCAATCAGCAGGATATCCGTGCGCTTCTCCAGGTCACGCTCGATTTTCAGCTCGTTGCGGCCGGCCGGGAGCGGCAACACCACCGCCTCGCCCTCAATTTTCGGCTCAACCAGCTTGCCATTGAGCGCAACACGAATCGGCTCACCGGCGATCCGTGAAGGAATCCTCATCCGCAGCGTCCGCGGCCGATTCGTCTCCACAACGCATTGCATGTGATACGGATCCCACGTCGCGCTGGTGCTGGCGCCATTGAAGGTCCGCACGTTCTTCCACCAGATGCGCTGGAAACGCCAGGACCGGGGCATATCCATGCCCACACGAACCTCGTCATCCCACAGCCGTCCCGCGGCGAACATGCTCAGGATGCTGGAAAGGTAGCTGCCGCTGGACGGCACATAGGGAGTATTGCCGCCGCCCATGAATTCATATGGAGTCTCGCTCATGTACCCCAGTCCGGAAATGAACTTCAGCGAACCATCCTGGAACTCCAGGGCCAGATCATGCTGCCCCACCTCCGTCATCGCCGTGGCCACCGAAAGGTTGCCCCAGGCCATGCCGCAATAGGTGCCGATCATCGGCTGGATAGGGATCGTCGGATTGGGTCCGAAGATGCTCCGCTGAACCTCCGTATCGCACGGCAGAATCAGCATCAGCTTCGCCAAATCCTCCGAGCCATCCCACCACGAGCTGAAATCCACGAACGGATGGGCTGGTGCCAGATACGGCAGCCACTGATACCAGTTGCTCCCTTTATTCAACTTGATCCGATGCTCGCGGAAATACGCGGCAATCTCGCGGCAAGTGGCGATCTCCGCATCCTCTTGCCCCAGCAACTTGGCATACTCGGCGAACTTCGCCACGGTCATCACCGACCAGGCAAGTACATCGTACTGGGTACGCGCCTCGACCTTCAGCGTTTCAATGTCGCCGGCAAGTAGGCCCGTCAGCTCCCATCCGCCCTCGGCGGTCTTTCCAAACACATTGCGCACCAGGTGGCGGCAGATCAGCCCCAGGTACGGGAAAACACGCTTAACCAGGTCGTCGCGGTCGCCGGTCATCTCGTAGAGGCGAATCCCAACCCCGGCAAACGCCAGACAGTTGAAGTAAGCCACATCGCCTTCCGGGTTACAAGGCGTATCGCCATCGTAATAGGTGATCCACATGTGCGGCCGGCCGGTGGGCGTGGCGGTGCGAAGTAGAAAATCACAGAATTGCCGAACCATTTCGATATGCCCGGCTCGCAGCATTCCATCCGAAGCAAAGAAACTGTCCCAGAAAGTTGCCGAACCGAACTTCCGCGTCCACATCGTTCCCAGTGGCAGGCCGCTGTCCCAGGGCAGTCCCGCGCGCAACAGGTACTGGTTCATACGGTTTAGGAATTCCTTCTCCGGGCACCCGATGCCGAAATCTGCCGAGGTGGCAAAGAAAGCATTCCAAGACGCCGCGATGGCCGGCAACTCCGGCGAGTACTGTCGCATCGCCTCAGCATGTTCACGCACGAAAGCCGCGCCATGGGTGCCGTCACGATCCCCGCCGCAGATGAAACGGAAACCAGCCTTCAGCGTCTGCCCCTGGCCCTGCCAGTTGAGCCAGATGCCCTGCAGGTCGAATCCGCCCTGGGCCTTGTCAGAACAGGCCCAGGCCCAGCTCAACTGCACCGGCGTCTTGATATTCCGCGTAGCGGTCTGGTCGGTTCCGTGCCATTGGCAGGCCACGAAGGTCGGTCCTTCACACAAGGCGCTGACCCCGCCGCTGAACACCGGCCGGCCGTCACGCAGTGTGAAATTGCACCGGACCTGCAGGCCCACCTGATGCGACTTCCCATCCTGGGCCGAGGCCGAGAATGCGAAATCCGCCTCCGCCGTCCCGATCGCCATCCCGACGCGCCAGGTAATCTCGATGTCACGGATGACAAAGCTGGTGACGAGAATGCCCGTCCCGGGGGTAAACTCACGCCGCCACTGCCGGGCCTCGGCCAGAAGCGCATCGTGGTCAAGCATCATCCCATCAATCGTCAGCGCGTAGTCCAGCCAACCGCAGGGCATGTTGGCAAAGTTGCGCGGGGCCGGCTGTGCCTGATAGTGCTGGCTGAGTACCTGCGCCCGGTACACATGCAGGCTCTTCTCGACCAAAAACTCTTGATGCTCGAACGCCGCACAATCGCGGTACTGCCCGAGTTGGCTGTTGAGGCCTTGCATGCCGGTGGCATCCATGCCCATTGCCAACTGCCCGCCACCGATCAGCGCCGGGTGGATATCCCGCGGCATCTGGTGGCAGCCTTCAAAAACAGTATCCCGGTCCAAATGAGTGACAGCAGACTGACGGAAAATCATATCGCTCCCTGCAATAGAAACAGAAAAACACTCTGGGCGCTAATCGCCGAACACCATCGAACCAAACCCCTGGAAGTCATGGAAGTTCGTTCCAGTCGCCGTGGACCACGCCCAATGCGAGGTATCGCCGCGGTCGTAGTCGATGCGATACAGATTCAGCCGCCAGGTATCGCCCACGCTCGGAGGTGTGGCCGCAAACCCACAAAAGAGATCAAAAGGAATGAAACACTCCGCCGTCCACCCCTTTACCGATGCGCCCGCTTGCGCAGGCCCGCCTCTCACGCTCGTGCTGCGCCGAGTCAGGCGCGATCCCTCATAGTGCCAAGGCCGCCATCCGACAAAACGGCCGTCCCGATTGGGAACGAGAATGGGCAGTTCCGTCCCCAGCGGAGACAGTTCATACTCAAAATACAAACTTTGGCGCTGATCCGGCCAGATAAACAGTTCAAATACGTCGTCGGCAAACAGATCATCAAAATCGTGTCTGTCGCGACAGGTCAGGATTTGATCCTCGCAATCAAGCATGAAATACAAACCCGATCCGGAGTATGCCGCTTTGGCGCGGGTTTCGTATCCCGCCCCACCCCCTACCCGCATCAAGGGCAACCACGGAATCTCCCGCCATACGGCGGCGCTGCCGTCTCCGGTCAATGTGAAATCGTGTACCTTGGAAAGAACGACGGATGGGTGGCTAACCGCCTTGGTTTGGATCGTTTTGTTGGTCATGATATCTCCCGGTTCGCTTTGAGTTCATCCTCAAAAACCGCAGGCACCAGAGTCAAGGCCGGACAGGACGCGCCTTGTCGCTGCTGTTTCAATAAGTCGAGACTCAGCCGCAAGATCCGACCCGTGTCAAAACCCAGTCGCCGAACCGGCACCAGGCTCGGAGTCGGCCATGGGAAGTTGCAGTGCGCCACGACGTGGATGCCTTCTGCAACTCCGTGCGGAGAAGACATCAACGCCATGCTTGCCTGTTCCAGCAGGTTATCATCGGCGATAATCAGGCCGTCGGGACGGTCTTCGATCGGGATCCGCATCAGCAGGTCGATCACATTGCGAGCACCTTCAACGCTGTTGACCGGTGCGTATTGAATAAAATAGCTGGGCGTATTGAGCTGTCTGGCGGCCAGTCTCCCCATAATCAGTTCGCTTGGGAGCGAAACGGTGAGGACGGCAATGCGGAAACGACCATTTGCCAGCAGGTGCCCGATGGCTCGGTCAAGGAACGAACCCCAATCAGGAAAAATCGCGGGTATTCCGGGGACAGGTCCAGCCATGATTCCTAACATGGGACACGTCCAGCTATTAAATTTCACTCCCGCGGGGAAGTTGTATGGCATCGTTGCGAATATCAAGCCGGCAAGACAATGATTCTGCAGGTCGTGCAAGAGATTGGCATGGCCTGGCTTTACGGCATCCCCACCCATCCCGTAGTAAAGCTGGAAACGGTCAGAGGGTTCGTCGAACGCCTGAGCCTCACCGCAAAGGGCCGTGTAGAATCGCGACCACTGTTCCGGGCTGTCTGGACGACCAGGCAAAACCAGCCCAAAGCGGCAAAGGTGCGGCGGATGAGACGCAACGAACGATCCCGAGCGGGGCCGCGAACAGACGAACCCATCTTGCACCAACTGATCAACCGCCCGCTGAATGGTTACGCTGCTGCCCCCAAACCGATGTTCTAATTCACTGCGCGTCGGTAGCCGCGAATTCGGTGCCAGCACGCCCGAAACGATCTCAGCACGAAGCTGCTCGACGATCTGCCCCCGCTTGGGTGCCATTCGCGGGCGAACTGTGAGGGGTGGTTGAGACACGCGCATCTGGTGTACTTATAGAAACATTAAAGTACCCCTATTTTGCCACAACCTGAATTTATTGTCAATGAAATTCAATTTTACCGTAACACGCGTAACTCTGCTTTACTTTAAGATGCAATTCTGATAAAGTAGATATGGTTGAATTGCGTGCGGCCTTAGTGAAGAGAGTTTGGCGAGTAGTTAAAGTTCAATTAATGCGAGGTTATCTCATGGCATCCCATAAGATTGTGATCGGTGATATTCGTATCGAGCCTCAGGTCGAAAACGATTGTCTTATCTCTTTAGGCTCTGTATTGGCCAAGGAACTGCCCCTGCGCGCCTCCGCCGCACGGTTCCTGCCTTGGTTTGATTCTTTCCAAGGCGATGTATTCCCAAGTTTTCGTTTCAACGGCATAACCAAGCTAGGCTCACGGACAACCATCGAATTAGCTGCCCGAGCCAGCATGGATTACCCCTTCCGTGAAAAACGCGACAGCTCAGGGGATCCCTGCCTCCGCGATGTTAGCTGGGATGCCCCCGCCCCACAGGCCACCATTCGTGTTTGTTTCGAGCCGGCCGAGGACGTAATTGATGGGCATCGCTTTATCGGCTTCAAGTATTGGTTTGAAGGCGACTCACCGGCCGTCAAAATCCATCGGTTCCTTGATCGCCAAACATGGGAATTGGGCGGTTCGACGGATGGTGTCTCGCTCATTCTCCGCAACTGGTTGACGCCGCCTCGGGTGGCGCTAAACCCCGAAACAGCATATTCAACCGCCGGATTTGAGCATGTGATCGGCTGCATGCCTGGAAATCTCTGGGCACGCTGGAGCTTGCTGCCCTCGTTCGATTTGCAGTGTTCCAGGCAGGGGGTGTTGCTGGCATATTTCGACCGGGTATCGCTCATCCGTACGGTGATTGAAAAATCCCCCAACGAGCGGAGTTTGCGATGTTTGGACATGCACTTATTCGAGAGTACCAACACTTTCACCACCAACCCCAAAACTGTTCTCTATAGCGCTGATAAACTCGATCCTGTCGATTTGCTGAATCTCTGGACGTGCGTCCACGATCGCGAGCGCGACAAGGCCCGACAGCAATTCGGCATGAAACCCGAGCAGCCGGCGCAGCTTTCGCTCTGCCACAACGTCTGGCTCAACATTCATTTCGATACCACCTATAACGACGTGATCGACCTTGCCTCCGAAGTGGACGCCGACAACGTCATGATCGACCCGATCTGGGAAAGCGGCCAGACGGTCAACGACGAGACCGCGGCACTCAAACCGCTGGAAAATCTCGGCCATGCCTCCTCGGTGTTAGCCAAGGTCTTTCCCTCCAACCAGTGTGCCGTCATGGACTGGGAAGTCGATTGTATGCGCGGTGGGGAGAAGGCCCTGAAACAGGTATGCGACTACGCCGCCGGCAAAGGGATTAACATTCTTTCGTGGATCGCCACCCATATGGCCCCCTATTCCCGGTGGCGGCACAATATTTCCAACAAGGGCATGGGGGTTGGTGCCTTCGGCGTCTTTGCCACCCGGGAGAGTGGCTGCCATCCCGACACCGGATATGCCGGCGACTGCTGGGCGCTGAACCTCCTTACACCAATGAAGGACTACGTCACCCAGCGCGTTATGGATATCTGCGCCAAGACCGGACTCAAGGGATTCCTGTGGGACTCTTTCTCCAACCTCGGCTGGTGGCAACTAAGTTATGCCGACGGAACCTGCCGCCCACAGTTTGCCGAGATGGCCTCAATGTACGCCGCTTTTGCCAACGCCGGGCTTTACCTGATGCCCGAGGCCATAACCACATTCTCCAGCCATTCCTGCCTTGGTCTTCACGGTGGTGATATGTACACCGGTGACGACATGGGCTATTCATACGACACCGCTATTCACTGTCCCATCAACCCGGCCACCCAACAGGCGGTGGACTGCGATATACTTCGTGGCAAGCTTCCCATTGATACGCTCTTTCGCTACCTATCGCACAGGCGCGCCCCCAATCTTTCGATGTCGCTGGTTCCGAAAGAAGAACGATGCCCCAAGGCCATCGCTCAAATTCGAGAGATTTTCACCGCCTACCGCAAGGTGCGCAATCTGATGCACAAGCGTACTATCCTGAAGGACGGCCAAGGCGTGCTCTGGGACTCAGCGGATGGTCTCCGGCAGGTACTTTTCACCTACGCCCCAATAACCGTTGCCAAGACCGCCCGGGATGTCATTCTTGAACAAGTTGTCCGTGATGCGCCCCTGAAACCCAACCGCGTGTATGTGCTAGAGTAATCCCTTTCACGCATTCATATTACTTTACTGGGATACCCCATGCGTAAAAGTGCGTCCAAATCGGCCGTTCGTACCAAGACATCCGGCGCTATCCATGCTTTGTATGTCGCTCCCAATGGTTCAGACCGATTTTCCGGCACACTTGCTGACATCACCCCCGATGGCAGGGATGGGCCTTTTGCCACCATCCAGCAGGCCCGTAACACCATCCGACGTCTGCGCCGCGGCGGTCGGGCGTCTACCAGCTTCCGTGTAAACATCCGTGGTGGCATCCACTTTCTCAAGGAACCTCTGATCTTCAAGCCCGAAGACTCAGGAACGGCCAAGGCTCCGGTGGTTTATGCCGCCCAAGCGGGTGAACGCCCCGTCCTCAGCGGTGGCCGTCCACTTACAAAATGGACCGTTGAACAGGTGAACGGTAAGACGTGCTGGGTCACGGATATTCCCGAAGTCGCCGCGGGCACTTGGTATTTTACGCAGCTTTTCGTCAATGGCGTCCGCCGATCAAGGACACGACTCCCGCGGCAAGGCTTCTACCGGTTTGCCAACCTTCCCGAAGGCCGCATGGGTATTTTCACCGGAGCGCGTTCGGCGCAGTTCGTCCCCGGAGACATCCAGAATTGGAAAACTCCTGAAGACATCGAAATCGTCGCACTGACCATCTGGTTCACCAGCCATCTGCGGATTGAATCTGTCGATCAGGCATCTAATACGGTCCAGTTCAAGGACAAGGCCCTGGGCGACCTGTGGGATGAACACAACCGCCCATCTCGCTACTGGGTGGAAAACGTGTTCGAGGCGATGACCGAACCGGGCGACTGGTATCTCGATCGTCGTGCCGGACGCCTCTACTACCTTCCCTTGCCCGGGGAGGAGCCGGACAATACCTGCATCATCGCCCCTTGCCTGTCCAGTCTGGTGCAGGTCGTCGGGAAATCACCCTCGTCGCCAGCGGCCCACATTCGTTTCGAGAATCTTGTCTTTCGGCACAGTGAATGGCGCTTGCCCCAGGGCAATGTCGGGGCAATCCAATCCGCGTTCAACGTTCCCGGGGCCGTCATCCTGCAGAATGCTTGCGACTGTGTCTTCTACGGGTGCGAAATCTCACAGGTTGCCCAATATGCCGCCGAAGTTCGCAGGGGCAGCACTCGTAACCAGTTCATCGCCTGCTCGATGTTCGACCTTGGTGCCGGCGGCGTAAAGGTAAACCACGAGCGGCCAATGGTTCCCGGTCTGGTTACCACTCAGGGAATGACGGGCCTTGACCCCGTCGAGATGGGCTGGGGGCTGGTCAACAAGGCGTTGGCCGTGGACGATCCATCCCTGGTTCACTCTCGCACCACCATTTCCGACTGCGATATTCACCACGGCGGGTTGTTCTACCCCAGCGCCATCGGCGTCTGGATCGGCGACTCCGGCAAGAACCGGGTGCGGCACAACCACATTCATAACTTCAACTATAGCGGCATCAGTGTCGGCTGGACCTGGGGATACACGCCTGCCCGGACCGAAGACAACCGCATTGAATACAATCACATTCACGACATCGGCCACGGTATTCTCAGTGACATGGGCAGCATCTACCTGCTGGGCCCGCAGCCAGGCACGGTGGTTCGCGGCAATATCGTCCACGATGTCACCTCCAACGGCTACGGTGGATGGGGGATTTACCCCGATGAGGGCTCTTCATGGCTGCTCATCGAAAACAACATTACCTATCGCACCAGGTGCGGCGGATTCCACCAGCATTACGGCCGCGACAATATCATTCGCAACAATATCTTCGCTCTTGGCTCGGAGGGCCAGATTCAGGGGCACCGCCCCTTTGCCGTGCGTCCCTACCGATTTGAGCACAACATCGTCTTCCATCGTGACGGCAGTACTGCTGACTTCAACCTGCACACCTTCTTCGACCACAATCTCTACTGGCGCGACGGCGGAGAAGCGGTCTTCGATGCAGCTTCGTTTACCCAGTGGCAGCAGCGCGGACACGATCTGCACAGCCGGATTGCCGATCCCCTTCTGGCCAACCCGGACAGCGGAAACATGTCACTGCGATCGGACTCGCCGGCACTGGCAATGGGTTTCAAGCCGATCGACGTTTCCCGGTGCGGTCCACGATTGCTATGGCGCAGGCCTGCCAGCTTCACCCATTGGCCCGCCGACCGCGAAACCCCACTCAAGCTGGTCGAAGTGCGACTTGAAATCGGAACCAGCCGCGATTTTCTGGATGCCCGAGACCAGGGTGTTGCCCACATCCAGCGAGCGCGCAACAACTGTGAAATACGCATCCCCTCACCAGTTTGCATATTGGTGAGAAATTGCGGCGAGATTCCAGCCAGCGGTCAGATACGGTTGAATATCACCCCGAGATCTGTTGCCCGGATCCAGGGGGCGTCAATTCTCAAGTATCGCCTGGATCCTGGTGAGACTTGTGCTTTTGATTTCAATGTGACACTCCTCACGGAAGCCTCTGATGTCGCCTTGGAAGCCACGCCCTCCAACTCCGCGGCAATGCCCACAGTCCTATTCCTGAGCACAAGCTCCCACTGGACGGTGCAGCGCATTTCCCAGCCCCTCACGCTGGAAACTCTTGCACAAACTCTCAAGGATCACGCCCCACTTGTGGTGTCCGCAGAAGACCGGCCAGCGGCAGAGTTTCGCTTGGCCATTGCTGGCGATCAATTGGCGATTCTGGCCCGATTCCAGGATCATCTGCTGCAACCCTCCGAGATGCCCTGGAGTGGGTCCTCCTTTGAGATTTACGGCGCATCGCCCGGCGCGCCTGACGGCGAGTTGGCCCAGCTTTTTCTGGTGCCGGCGGCCGATGGTAAATCCGCCCGGGGATTCCGCATGGCCGGCCCGCAGGCTCTGGCGGAACACTCTATCACCGCGCATGCCTGTCCTATTCCCGGCGGCTATCAGGTTGCTGCCCTCATTCCCTGCTCACTGCTGAAGATCAATCCCGGGTCCGATCGCTTTCTCTTCGAAGGCACGTTCGGCTACTCTTATCCTGATTCGCGTGTTATCAGAAGAACCTCGATTCGCGGTGGATCGAGCAATACCGACCACAGTAATTACATCCTCGTTACCGTCGAGCCATGAACCAGCCATTGCCATCTTCTGACGAACATCAATTGCCTCATCCCGCCTTACGCTGGATTGACGGCCATATTCTCGGCAACGGCGATGTCGGCGCTGTCGTCTGGGGCACGCCCGAGCAGCTCTCCATCGGACTCTCCAAGCACAATGTTTGGGAGTTGTCCCACGCTCGACCGGAGGGCAATCGCTGGGACGCCTCCTACCCGGCAATGCGAGAACGCATCCTGCGCGGCGAGCGCGCGTTCCTCCAGAAGATCGGTAATCACCCTTATGTGCATAGCAACCAGGCTTATCAACTCCCGTGCGGAGTCCTCGACCTTCAGGTCATGCGCGGCGAACCCTGGATCGAGCATCGTCAGACGCTCTGGTTCCGCAAGGCCGAATGCCATGTCAACATGATTCCCAGCGATTGCGGTTTCATGTGGGGTGCCGAGTACCGACCGGTAGAGGTCACTTGTTTTGTCCATGCTCAACGCAACATCCTGTATGTGCGCCTCCACAGCGATCTCGTTCGCCGCATTAAGTGGTCCTATTCCAGACCGCACGCGACTTCCCTTCCCGCCCCGACGTTCTCGGTGGCCTCTGCAGCGCGCTCGGTTGCCGTCATGCGGCACACTCTTAGCGAAACTGATTCTTATGCCATTGCCCTTGGCACCCTCGCCACTGACTTCACGATCAACACTACCCCCGACTCCATTGGTGGAACCCTCACTTTTGGTGGCGAAACAGGCGACGCGGTTCTCATGGTCGCCATATCCTCCCAGCGCGATCCCGGCGGTGTGGAGGCTTGCACGCACAGTCAACGCCTTCTTAACGATGCCCTGGACGCTGACAGCGCGGCACTCGTCGCGGAGCACCAGCGCTGGTGGGGTGGGTTCTGGGAGGGTTCGGATATCCAGTACTCCGAGCCTGCCCTGGACCAAATGTGGCACATGGCATTGTATACGATGGCCAGCAGCATTCGGCCGCATACTTCGCCTCCAAACCTGCAGGGGTTATGGAACCAGTTTGAGCTTCCGCCCTGGCACACCGATTTTCACAACAACACCAACATGCAGGAATGCCATTATGGTTTCTGCCAGGCGAACCATCCCGAACTGCTCGAGGCACTTGCCCGATGTCTGACGCACGACTGGCGCGAACAGTTTCGCCGATACGCCCGTGATGAGTTTGAAGCACCCGGCCTTGCCGTGCCTTTCTGCAACGACTGGCTTGGCCGCTCGCTCGGTGGGTGGGTATTCGATGTGGAAATGAGCGTCACCGCCTGGATCGCGCAGCTCATTTGGTGGATGTGGGTCTACACTCAGGACCGCAGCCGCCTCCGCGACGAATGGCTGCCATTTCTCCGCGAGTGCTGCCAGTTCTATGAATCCATCCTTCACGAGGACAGCGACGGGCAGTTCAATATCGAGCTTTCCCATTCGCCTGAGCAGTTCGGCCGCGACAAACTGGGCAATGTTGTTTGCGTCACGGGCCGCAACCCGGCAATTGATATCGCCATGATCCGGGTTCTGCTCGAAGCTTTTGCTGAAGGCTGCAATGTCCTGCGCTTGGAGGACCCATTGGCCGTCCGGTGCCTGCACATCGCGGCGCACCTGCCGCCGCTTCCCCAGCGCGACGGGCTGCTGATCGACCACGAGATCAGCTATCATCCAGATGGCGATCGCATCGGCGATTTCCCGCAGTGCCACCGCACGCCCAGTCGCCTGGCCGCGATTTATCCCGCAGGCCAGATCGGACTTCACAGCGATCCGGCAATCCTCGATCTGGGCCGCCGCTCATTCCGTGATTTTCTCAGCCACGGCAACCTCGATTTCTCAGGATGGTCGTACACCATGCAAAGCATCATCGCTGCACGCCTGGGCCTGGCCGATGACGCCGAACGCTGCTTAAATGAGCTGCGCCAGTCCTTCACGCTTCCGGGTCTGCTCACCTGTCACAATCGCCTCAATGGCCCGGTCTATGGCGATCCGGTCTTTCAAATCGAGGCCCTTCTGGGCGTTCCCGCAGCCCTGGGAGAGATTCTGCTCCAATCCGTCGGCGGGGTGCTGAGGCTTTTCCCCTCGATACCATCGGGTCGCACGGCCTCTTTCCGCCAACTTCGCGCTCCGGGCGGGGTGCTGGTCAGCGCCGCGTGGGACGGCATCAGCGTCCACGGGCTGCAGATCGTCACCGAGAACGACCTTAATGTCCGTCTACTAAATCCCTTCGCTTGTCGTCAGGTTCAAGTATGCTCCAGCGATGACCATCGACTTGATCTTGCCGGCGAAATCATTGAGTGGCGAGCAACTCGAAAAGTCATTTACCGCATCGCGCCGGCTGATGCCCGCCCCGTGTTGTCTCAGGTTCTCAACCCAGTATCTCTCGCTTAAGGAGTATTGCTATCATGAGTTTCATCCGTGTTACCAAGACTGGTCAAGGCTTTGAAAATTCCACAACCGGCAAGCGTTTCGTTCCGATTGGAACCAACTATGCCGCCCTGATGGACGTTGTGAACGATAAGGGCAAGCTCCGCCGCTTCACGCAGCTCTTCGGCGTAGATCGGGAGACCGAAACCGATGGACTGGCCGAAGCCAAAAAGTACATGAAGAAGCTCGGCGACCTGGGAATGAATGTCATTCGCATCTGGACCGAGCCCCAGGATCTTTTCCCCCTGGGCAATCGCCTTGATCCCCAAGGGGCTGATCGCTTTGATCGCTTCCTCGACATCTGCGGCGAAAACGGCATCTACGTTTCCGTCGGTATGCACCTGGCTGCCTCACCCACTGGCTGGCCCTTCCACAACTTCCAACCGCCCTACAACCAGATCCTCGAAGAACACCTTCACCTGATGGGAAAACGCTGGGGCAACCGCCCGGAGATTTTCTCCTGGACCATCGTCGGCGAAGGCCAGCTTCCCTGGTACACCAAGTGGCTTGGCGACCAGTGGTCCAACTGGCTCCGCTACTGGTACTGTGATGATATTGAGGCTCTGCGTAAAGCATGGGGCGGTCTCTCCGGGGTTCACTTCAACTGCTTCGATGACGCCCCCGTCCCGCCGCGAAATATCGGCGCCTGCCTTGGCATTGATCGTGTCACCATCGGCCGGCTCAAGGATCTCCCTGAGGATCCCTGGGCCAACTCAACCTGGCGATATGACTGGCGCATCTTCCTCGAGCACGTCGGCGCCCGCCGCGTGCACAAGGAAGTCTCCATCCTGCGCAACGCCGGCGCCAAGCAGATGATGACCGTCGGCGCCAACTCCTGGACCTTCCCTAATCTGCCCGCCTCGCAGATGACGATGGGCTATAATCCATATTTCCTGGCCGACAGCCTCGACTACTTCTGCCAGCACAACTATCCGATGCCGCAGTGCCTTCCCGGTGGCCATGGCAACCCGATGACCAGCGAAAAAGGCTTCAACGACTGGTTCGCCGCCAACGAGATCATGGGCCGCATCTACACCAGCCTCGGCAAGCCCGTCGTCATGGAAGAATGGGGCTGGTACGGCCCCGGCAGCGCGTCATTTGGCAATATAGATATGGGCACGCTCACCGCGGAAGACCAGCTCCGTTATTGCGACCGCATGATGGAAACCTCCCAGCACTTCTTGGCGGGCTGGATGTACTGGATGCACCGCGACATGCCCCACGACGGCGATCTCACCCAGGTCAGCGGATTGTTTCGGGCCGACGGCTCCATCAAGCCCTGGGGCAAGCGCTACGGCGAATGGGCCACCCGGCTTGCCCAAACGCCACCGACACTGGTCAAGGCCCGCGCAACCGTCGATCTGGATATGAAGAAGATGCTGACCGACGACCGTTTCCACGAAACCTGGTGGGACACGATGATCCGTGAATACTCCCAGCGCGGCCCACTGGACTTCCGCTACGTCTTCGAGCGCAAGCCGTTATCCGATTGGCCCAACGATATCCGCAACCTGGACATCCAGACCGGGCAAATGGACTACTGGGCCAAGCAATAAACATTGGAGGCTCTCCGCGAAAGACGCTGGTAAACATACCTGCCATGTCCTAGAAACCACGTTCTGGGCAAAATATCGCATGTCCGAGCCTGGCAGCTTGGCATCCATCAGCGGGTTCCGCGGAGAGCCACATTGGATAAATAGCCAGAGCCGTCCCGCCGTTACTGGGTATTGGCGGCACGGCTTTTCTTGCCAAGAAAATTGGCCCGGTAGACCCGGGGCGCGACGCCTTGATACTTCTTGAAAAGCATTGCGAAGTAAATAATATCGTCAAAGCCTGTCAGCTCAGCGACTTGCCTGACCGCAAGCGGAGTGGTCACCAGCAATTGGGTGGCCTGCTGTCGGACAGTGCTGAACCATCAGGAGTGCAAATTATGACTAACAAAGAACGTGTGAGTCGAGCGATCCATTTCCAGAAACCAGATCGTATACCACATTTGCTGTACGACGGTGGCGAGAATGACATTCTCTGGCTCTGGTCCGAGCGTGCTGGAGAAAATCCGTGGAAGGATGAAGGGGATGGCCGCTGGAGCCGGATAGACGCCTGGGGCGGAGGATGGGAACGCTTTGGGCCTGAGGGCAACGGCGAACTCGTCGAGCCTTCACTTTCCGACTGGGCGGATGCGGATACAATGGCGTTTCCCGACTGGAATAATCCCGCTTGTTACAAGGGCTGCCACGAACTGATGCAGCAGAAACCCGATCTCTACAAGCTGGGCGTGATCAATTTCGGCCTGTTTGAAGGACCTGAGCATGTGCGGCGAATGGACAATCTGCTCATGGATTTTTGCGAGTTCCCGCAACAGTTGGACCGCCTGTTGAGCCGATTTGCCGATGCCCAGATGGCGTCGATTGACATTTGGGCCGGACTTGGGGCAGACGGCATCATGAGTTACGACGACCTGGGCCTTCAGGATCGTCCAATGCTCAGTGTGGATATGTTTCGCACGGCTCTCCTGCCGCATTACCGCCGGGTGTGGAAACACGCGCACGACCGTGGCGTTGACGTCTGGATGCACTCTTGCGGATATATCATGCCCTATCTCGATGACCTGATTGCCGCCGGACTCAATGTGATCCAGATGGACCAGCAGGAGAACATGGGGCTGGAAGAACTGGGTCGTCGCTTTGGTGGCCGACTGGCCTTCTGGTGCCCGGTGGACATCCAGCGGACGATGGCGCACGGTTCTGTTGAGCAGATCGAAGCATACGTCCAGCAGATGGTGCAACACCTCGGAAGCTATGGTGGTGGCCTTATTTCCAAGGCGTATCCCCAACCGGACGTGATCGGCCACGACCCCGCTAAGACGGTTGCAATGTGCAAGGCGTTTCGATGCTATGGCAAGGCAGATGTCGTATCCAGGGGGAAGGAACGTTCGAGTTGAGCCAGAATTAGTCGTTTCGATACACCCACTATTCGAGTGAAAACTCAGCCAATCTTTTTCTTATTTACCACTGGTGTATCCCTCATGGAACACTCATCTTCGCTCCCCGCGTTTTCTATGGCTCTCAACCGCTTTAGCGGAGCAGCCCTCACCGCGAGGCATGTCATTGAAACCTCGGACGGCACTGAAGGGAGATTTACCGATGAATGCGGTAACACTTGGAGCTGGAAGCTTATTGTCACAACGGTCTGTCACAACGGGCATGAAGGACAGAAAGTCTTCGCCGGTTTGACGCTTGAAGATGGCCGGGCGGAGGACGTCAATCTCTCGGTGGAATTCATGCAGGGGCAATGGAGCGAAGAGAACTTTGTCCTGGTTCCCGGAGCTGCGTACAACGCCAACCGCTATGCCTCGCAGCGAATCTTCTATCCTCCGATGCTCACCGACCCCGCCGATATCGGGCCGGATGTCCCCTGCATCATCAGCGACATTCCCCGCCTGAATATCGGGCAAGGACCTTCGCGCTTTCATATTCGCAGCGGCGATGCCTCTGTACCGGCCGTCGGTTTCTACGCCCCCGCTCTGCGGAATCAGCAATGGTTCCTGACCAGCCAGAACAGCGGCTGGGGCGATCACGGGCTTTGGATCAAAGAAAGGAACTAAAAGGGTCATAAGCCATTTTCGCCCGTCGCAGCATAAACGCCCCCGCATTTGCGGTAATCATGAGACAAAGGCTTATGACCCTTTTAGGCCCACTGGCGGATTTGTCGTACGACCGAGTGCAACGGGTGGCCGACTACCACGGTTCGGTGGTGCAGGTGGCGCATTTTCAGGATGTGCCGGGCGTGCCGCGGGTGAGCATGGATGAGCGGGCTTCGGGACGGTTGGCGGGCGGGTGGCGGCTCACCCGCCCAGTTCTACGCAGCGTTTGCGAAAGTGGAGGTAATTTTCAAAGCTGACTTCTTCCGGCGTGCCGTGATCCACACAGGGGATATAACCGCCTCGTTGCCGCATCACCGGCAGAATGCGCTCGACCATCTCGTCAATCTCGCGCTGGGAGCGGGCGAGAATGCGTTTGTCCAGGCCGCCGCGCATAATCAGGTCGGGGTATTTTCGGCCGATGGCGACGACGTCCGAACCGCTGGCAACCTCAAAGGGACTCATGGAGTCCATGCCGATGCCTTTGCGGTAAACGTCAATAACCGATTCGGCCTTCCCATCGGTATCAACCTGCACCCAGAGGTGGCGGTGTTTGTCAATCTGACGGCTTTTGAGATTGGCAATGAGCTGCTGATAATAGGGCATCAAAAACTCGCGGATCATGTCCGGGGAGATCAGCGGCCCGCCGTTGTAGCAGATATCCTCGGCAAAGAAGATCTCTTCGATGGTCACGAATTGCTGGTGATTGGCGATGGTGGCATCGCATACTTCCAGCCAAGTCTTCATGCAATCGTGAATGAGTTCGGGTTGATCAAAGAAGTTATAAAGCGCCCCTTCAGGCCCCATCAGGCTGCGCAGGTACATATACCCGCCGATGAGGTTCTCGGACATGATCATCCCGTTGCCGGCCGCTTCGATCCCCTGTTTGGCCGTGTTTTCAACGTCGGCAATGCGTTGGGGAGTTGTGGCGTCCAGTCGCCACTTCACATCGTCATGCCAGGTTTTGAGGTCCTTGACGGGATGGTCAACGTATTCCGGCATGAAGCCAACACGACGACCTTTGAAATACAGAACGTGCCGGCCGGCGAAGTCCTGTTCAATTTCAGTTTCGCCGCGATCTTCAAGGATTTTGGTTTCAAAGGCAGGGTAGAACGGGGCTTCGCACCAGCCTAAATTCGAGAGGCTGTAATGGGCGTTTTTGTCGAAGCCGAACAGAGCATCCCAGTCGCACTTGTCGTCAAATCCTTCGGTCTTCCAACGGGCGATGGTGCCAGGCATGAGCCAGAACTCGCAGCGGTAGAGCGGCGCGCCGGGCACGCGGTCATAGGCGTCGCGGCGGCGACGAACGGCCTCGGACATCACCGAGCGAGGCGCTGGGGCATGGATTCCATCGGCACAAGACGTAACGTTTGAGGCAGCGACGGCGGTAGTTTGCGGCACACCTATCTCCTGAAACCTGCAGTTGGCAACTTTGGCCGCCGAACATCAGCGGCTGGAGGAAATACCATACTCGCTTTGGGCAACAGATCAATCGCCTAGGCGCGACGATGTCGGGTGCCGAGCAGCGTCATGGCCGAAAGACCGATCACACCCAGCGAGGCCGGCTCGGGCGCAATGCCATCGAACTGGATGCTCGACCCAACATGATCCAACCTTAGATGGGATATGGTCTCAGGGGTCACGCGTCTACATGACTGTTCCAAGAAACCACCAAATCACCGTACCACATTGGCGCAAACCGAAAAGTCCCTGGAAGAAATCGCCCACCTTTGCGGGTTCGGGCAGGCGACGCGACTGTGCAACGCCTTTCGCAAGCATCTTGGCACCACGCCGATCCAGTACCGCCGCCAGTACCGCCCGCCGCGCTGAGCGAACGCTTTGTGCGGGACGCGACGAAAGTCCGTAAGGGGTTTGACGTAATCGCTTCTCGACCCCGCTGGTGTCGGCGGTATAGTCCTCTCCATCGCGAAGGTGGTGTCTGTCTGACAAATGGAATGCTGTTGATTCCGGCCGCGTCGTCAGGTGATGCGCTGGCGCTTTCGCCAGAGGAGCTAAAAGGGTCAAAAGCGAATGCCATTCGGTTAAGACATAAAGTTCGTAATTATCGCCACTTATGGAAATTTTATATGGGATCGGGCCAATCGTGATTCTTTCGAATTCGCGGTGTTTCTGCATGACTGACATGCACCGGTCGTTGTCAGGCAGCGC
>JBBQBE010000021.1:0-39880 GCA_038317225.1 Tepidisphaerales bacterium
GCGCCACTCCACGGCCACCGGCTCTCCACTGCCACCAGCTCACCACTGCCACCGGCTCTCCACTGCCACCGGCTCACCACAGCCACCGGCTCTCCACTGCCACCGGCTCACCACAGCCACCGGCTCTCCACTGCCACCGGCTCTCCACTGCCACCGGCTCTCCACTGCCACCGGCTCTCCACTGCCACCGGCTCACCACAGCCACCGGCTCTCCACGGCCACCATCTCACCACGGCCGCTGGCTCTCTACGGCCACCAGCTCACCACAGCCACCGGCTCTCCACGGCCACCGGCTCTCCACGGCCACCGGCTCACCACGGCCGCTGGCGCTCCACTGCCACCGGCACTCCCCTGCCACTGCATCCCACTACAGCCAGAGCTTCACGGCATCATCGGCTGGCTGGTCTGCGCCGCCGCGGTGGTCGGGGCGGGCTTGGCGGACGCGGGCTGCTTTTGCGCCGCTTCCAATTCGGCCTTCAACTTCGCCGCCTCCTGCTCCAGGGATTGCACCTTGCTCTTAAGCTGTTCGTTGGCCTTTTGCATTTCATCGGCGCTGCGATTGGATTGCTCGGCGCTTTGCCGTGATTTGCCAGTTTCTCCCCGGCTCTTTTCCAACTCGCCGGCCTGCGCTTGCTGGGCCATTTGCAGCTTCTTGCCGGCCTCTTCGAGTTTCTTATTGGCCTCGTCCAGCCTGCCTTGGATTTCCTTGATGCGGTTGTGGTTGGCGGTCGCCTCGGCCCGCGCCTTATCCGCGCTGCTCATCGCTTCGTCCCGCTGCATCGCCAGGGTTTTGCTCTGGGCACTCAACTGCTGATTACTCTTTTTCAGTTTGTCATAGCTTTCCTGCGAAACGCACCCGATCACCAGCGCGCCGCAGGCGCTTGCCAGCAACATCGATCGAATCAATCCGGTCATCATCTGCTCCTTGTAAAAAAACACGCGTATGACCGGGTTCTAACAATCTCCGATTTTCTGTCAACTGCGCCGATCACGCCGCGACGGCTGGCGGCTTAGTCGGCATCGCTTGCCAAGGCCTTGCGGCGGAACACTCATGGGGGGACATTTCCACGGCGTTGGAAATGGGGACATATTAACTTGCGTTGCAGCGCCGCCGATCGCGCCGCTCTGGACGATTGGCCCGACAATCTTACACTGTGGGCATGAAGCCTTTGACGTTGATCGTGCGTACCGCCGGCACCAATTGCGACCGGGAAACCGCCTTCGCCTTCGAGCTTGCCGGCGCCAATGTGGAATCAGTTCACATCAATTCCTTGCTGCGCGACCCCACGCAATTAAAGCGTTTTCAAATTCTGGCGTTTCCCGGCGGGTTTAGCTATGGCGATGACATCGCCGCCGGCCGCATCCTGGCCAATCAGATCGTGCATCATCTGGCCCAGCCGATGCGCGAATTTATCGGCGCCGGTAAGCCGATCATCGGCATCTGCAACGGCTTTCAAGTGTTGGTGAAAACGGATCTACTCCCCGGCGACGCCGCGGGCGCAAGCGGGCAGACCGCAACCCTGGCCCATAACGACAACGGCCGCTTCACCGCCCGCTGGGTGCACCTGGCCGCCCCGCCCAGCCGCTGCATCTGGACCCGCGGCCTGCAACAATTACAACTGCCTATCGCGCATGGGGAAGGAAAATTTGTTTGCGCCGACCTCCAGCGGCTTGAATGGATGCAAAATAGTCAGCAAGTGGCGCTGATTTACGCTAAGCCCGACGGCAGCCCCGCCGCCGGCCAAACCCCGGACAACCCCAACGGCTCAGCGGCCGACATCGCAGGCGTCTGCGACCCCAGCGGATTGGTTTTCGGTTTGATGCCCCACCCCGAACGATTCGTCGATTCCACCCAGCACCCCGCCTGGACCCGGCAAACCAAAGCCCAAGGGGAGCCAATGGGTCTGGCGATTTTCAAAAATGCCGTCAGCCATTTGCGCTAATCGCTGCGCCGCGAAAAAGGCCTCGGCCAATATTTACGGCAATTGAAGCTGGTCGATGTAGCACATCTCAAATTCAGGGTCCAGATTAAGTTCGATCACCTCGATGCCCTTGGCGATGCGCGACAATTCATCCATCACGCCGCTGTCCAGCAGCGATAAATACGCCCCGGCCAGCGACGTGTTGCCCACCACCTGCACTTGCTGGGGCGTAAAACCCGGCAACAGCCCGCAGTCAATGGCGTTGGCGATGTCAATGTGCATCCCAAATCCGCCGGCCAGGTACAGCCGCTTGATCTGTTCCGGCAACACATTAGCCCGGCGAAGCAGCGTGAGGATGCCGGCGGCGATCGCGCCCTTGGCCTGCATCAAACTGGCGATATCTGACTCGCTGATCAAAATCGATTCCTTGCCATGGCCATAGGCCACGCGAAACGCCTTGCCGTTATTCTCCTGCGCCGCCACCCAATCGGCCGGCACATGCTCCTCCAAGCGACCGGTCGGGGTAAGCAGTCCCGCCTTGCGCGCCTGGGCAAGAAAATCGACATACGCCGAGCCGCAAATGCCAGTGGGTTTGACCTGCCCAATGGTTTGAATATGCACCGCCAAAGGCTCGGCCTCGATGCGCACGCGGCTGATGGCCCCCTGGCCGGCGCGCATGCCACTGACCAGTCGCGCGCCTTCAAACGCCGGCCCGGCGGCGGTGGCGCAGCCATACATCTTGTCGCCCACTTTTAAAATGATCTCGCCATTGGTCCCCACGTCCACCAGTAAACTCGGCCCGGCGTCGTACATCAAACCGCTGGAAAAAATACCCGCCGTCAAATCCGCGCCGATATACGCCGCGGCGCTGGGCAGCAGGTGAATGGCCGGATCGACCGACGCCGCCGCCTGCTCATCAGGCATATCCTCATGCGCGCCGTCGTTATTTTGCTTGGAGTCACTGGGTTGCGCCGGATCGTCCTGGTCCACCGGGCCGGACAGATGCAAATGCACCTGACTGGCGTGCATCAGCCGCCGCTCCAGAAACGGCGCGGTAAACGGGGCAAATCCCAGCGGTGTGGGATCTACTCCCGCCAGCAGGTGCAGCATGGTGGTGTTGGCCGCAACGGTGAAAGCGCAAATCTGGTTGTCACTTGCGCCGGCCGCCGCCAACGCCCGCGTGATCAAGCGTTCGATGGTGTCGCGCACCACCGCCTGCTGCAAACGTTCCAGCATCGCGTGATCGGTTGAGCATAAGTTAATGCGTGTAATCACATCGTCGCCCAGGTGCATCTGGCGATTAAAGCCGGCCGTATTGGCCACCACCTGCCCGTCATTCATGTTCACCAGCAACAGCGCCACCGTCGTGGTCCCCACGTCAATGGCCACCCCCAGCGGCGTCGGCGGAACCTTGTCATACGCGCCGGTCATGTGCCAACTCGCCCCGCGATATTCCACGGTAATAAATAGACGCCCCGCCTTTTGCAACTCGCCGAATTGATCGGCCATCAGTTGCGTCGGGCCTGGCAAATTCGTCAATTTCATCCTCTGGGCGATCAGCCGCCCCAAGCCCGCCAGATCGCCCCCCTCCGCGCTCAACTCCTCCCGCTCCACCACAATATTCTGCCAGATCGGATCATGCGCCCGCGGCACATTGACCCGAAATTCGCTCACCACTTGCGGCTCATACGCCAAAAGCGATCGCGCCGGGATAACCAGATGAATCGCCGCCGTTTCGTCGCCCACGCGATATTCACATCCCCGCACCATCCGCGGTGCGCCGGCGGCGCTAACGCTCTTTGCGTCGCCATGGCCCACCAGCGTGCCACTGACCAACTGCACCAAACACCCATCGCACAAACTTTTCTGCCCGCAGCGCGTATTGAGCGACAATCCTTCGTGCCGCAGCAACTCGGTCAGGCGCAGCCGCCGCTGCACGGCGGAGAGCAAAATGGTCTGCACCCCCTGCGGCGACTCAATTTTTAAAATATTCTGATCCGACATTATTTAACTACCTTTATTAACTTCTGTTACTTAGTCCCCGTCGCAAAGCGCGCAACAAACTCCGCTTCACTCAGCACTTCTACGCCCAGTTCCTTTGCCTTCTCCAGTTTACTCCCCGCCTTCTGCCCCGCCAGCAGGAAGGACGTCTTTTTGCTGACCGAACCGGAGGATTTGCCGCCCAGCGACACGATTAAATCCTCAATTTGCTTGCGGTCAAAATGCTCCAGCGTGCCGGTTACCACCACCGACTGCCCTTCCAGAGGGCGCGGGCCGGCGAGCGCGGCAACCGCGGCGGTTTTGGGGTCGATCCCCGCCGCCTGCAAGCGCTGGACGGCGTCCGCGCCGGCGGAACTGTGGAAAAAATCGTATACCGACTGGGCAATCGCCGGGCCGATTTCATGCACCTCGGACAACTGCTGCACCTGGGCGGCGAACAAGCCATCCAGCGAATGAAAATGCTCCGCCAGCACATGGGCCACGCGCCCGCCGACGTGGCGAATCCCCAGCCCGGCCAACAAACGCTCCAGCGACCGCTCGCGCCCCTGCTGGATGGACTCGATTACCTTGGCGGCGCTCTTTTCGCCCATGCGCTCCAGTTCCAGAATCTGCCCGCTGGTCAGCGAAAAAATGTCCGCAAACGTTTTCACCAGGCCCCGCTCCACCAGTTGATCAATCAGCGCCGGCCCCAGTCGCTCCAGGTTCATTTGATTGCGGGCGCAAAACCACCGCAGCCGCTCGCGCAGTTGATCCGGGCAGGCGGGATTATCGCAGCGGATGTATGGCGTATCCTCTTCTTTTTGCACCGGACATTGGCAACTAGGACACTTTTGCGGCGGCTGGATCGCCTTGGCATCCCGCGGCCGCATCGACTCGACCGCCCGCACTACCTGGGGAATAATCTCGCCGGCTTTTTCCACCACTACCGTATCGCCCAGCCGCAAATCAAGTTTTTCGATCTGCTCGATATTGTGCAAGCTGGCGCGGCGCACAGTAGTGCCGGCGACAAAGACCGGCTCCAGCTCCGCAACCGGCGTCAGCGTTCCGCCCTTGCCGACCTGCCAGACCACGTCGCGCAAAATGGTTTGCACCTGCTCGGCCGGATATTTATACGCCATCACCCAGCGCGGCGCTTTGCTGGTGGTGCCCAACTGGCGGCGCTGGGCGAAGGAATCAACCTTGATCACCATGCCGTCGGTGGCGAAGGGAAGCGTCGCGCGCTGTTTGGCAAATTCCTCAATGCGCTGCAACGCCGCGTCAATCGTCGATTCGCGCCACTGCGGCCGCGCCGCCGGCAGGCCCCAGCCGGCAATCCACTGGAGCCATTGCCAATAACTGTCGGTTTGCAGCGGTTGCACCTGGCCCAGGCCGTGGGCGATAAAATCCAGTTTGCGCTGTGCGGTAACCGTCGGGTCCAATTGCTTGAGCGTGCCGGCGGTGGCGTTGCGGGGATTTTTCATCGGCTCCTCGCCTTGCTCTTGCAAGTGGCGATTGAGCGCTTGAAAAATCGCGTTGGGCATGAAAATTTCCCCGCGAATCTCCACGATATCCGGCAGATTTCCATCGTTGACCAGCCGCAGCGGAATCGAGCGCACGCGCCGGGCGTTATGGGTGATATCGTCGCCGCGCTGCCCGTCGCCGCGCGTGGCGGCTTGCACCAGCAGGCCATTTTCGTAACGCAGCGAAACCGCCACCCCATCGACCTTCGGCTCCAGCACATAGATAACCGGCTGATGGTCCAAAGCCTCTTTCACCCGCTGGTCGAACGCGCGCAATTCCCCCTCGCTATAGGTATTGTCAATGCTCATCATGCGCACGGCATGGGCGACCTGCGTGAACTGGGCAATCGGCGCCCCGCCGACGCGCTGGGAAGGGGAATCGGCGGTCAATAGCTCGGGATGCGCTGTCTCCAAATCAATCAACCGGCGCATCCGCCGATCGAATTCCTGGTCGCTGATGGTGGGCTTGGCATCGATGTAGTAGCGCTGATTATGCGTCTGGATTTCTTGTCGCAATTGCGCAATTTGCTCCGCGGGCAACATGGGTTTCATGGTATCGCTCACAACCCTCTGCCGCCAGCGGCTTGTGAAAAGTCATCGTGAAGTCAAAGCCGATAGGTATCGCTCACAACCATCTGCCGCCAGCGGCTTGGCCGGTCGCGGCGGCGGAACTTATTTGCCTTCCTGCCAGTTGGCCCCCCAACCCGCCTCCACCTTCAGCGGCACTTTCAGCCGCATGGCCCCCGTCATCTCCTGGCCAATGATTTGGGATTCGGCCTCCACCAGCTCGGCCGGCGTTTCAAAAACCAGTTCATCATGCACCTGCAACAGCATTTTGCTTTTCAGTCCGTCGCGCTCGATGCGCCGGGCAACGTTCAGCATCGCCTGCTTGATCAGGTCCGCCGCGGAGCCTTGCACCACCGTGTTAATCGCCATGCGCTCCGCGGCGTTGCGCTGCGAGAGCACCGGCGAGTTAATGTCATTGATCGGGCGGCGGCGGCCCATAATGGTTTGCACATATCCCTGCGTTCGCGCCTGCTCAACGCACTGGTTCAAAAATATTTGGATGGCGGGAAACCGCCTGGCATAGTCGTCAATCAATTTTTGCGCCGCCGCGACCGTCAGCCCCTCAATCCGCCGCGCCAGTCCAAAAGCGCTGACCCCGTAGACGATGCCGAAATTGATCGTTTTGGCCTGTCCGCGCTGGTTTTTATCCACCTGTTCCAGCGGCACGCCAAATACCTCGGCGGCTACGGCCCGGTGAATGTCCTCATCGGCGTCAAACGCCCGCAACAGCGCCGGCTCCTGCGTGAAATGCGCCAGCACGCGCAATTCGATCTGGCTGTAATCAACCGTCAGCAACACCTGCGTTTGGGGATTCCGCGGCACAAACGCCAGGCGAATCGCCCGCCCCTCCTCGCTGCGAATGGGGATATTCTGCAAATTCGGGTCCGAACAGCTCAAGCGCCCGGTGGCCGCGCCGATCTGGTTGAAGGTGGCGTGAATGCGCCCAGTGCGCGGATTGATATACTGCTCCAAGTTGTCGATATATGTATTTTTCAACTTGACCAGCGAGCGGTATTCCAGCACCAGTTTCGGCACCGCGTGTTCCAGCGCCAGTTTTTCCAAAACCTGTACATCGGTGCTGGGTCCGGTCTTGGTTCGCTTGACCACCTTTAGTCCCAGGCGGCTAAACAGTACTTCCCCCAGTTGCTTGGGAGAATCGGGATTAAACTCGGTGCCCGCCGCCGACATGATCCGCTCCCGCAGCGCGACAATCCGCTCGCCCAACACCGCTCCCTGCCGCCGCAACATTAGCGGATCAATCGACACCCCGGCATATTCCATCTGGGCCAGCACCTCGATCAGCGGCGTTTCCAGTTCCTCATGCAACGTGCGGATCAGTGGCAATTGCTGCAAACGCTCCCGCATCAGTTGCCCCAGCCGCCAGGCGATATCCGCATCCTCGGCGGCATAGGCGCATATCGTTTCCAGCGACACACGATCCATGGTGATCTGGTTTTTACCCGTGCCTATCAGGTCGCTGGTGGGAACTTTGGCAAATCCCAGCAGGTCCAAGGCCAGCCGATCAATGCCGTAACTGAATCGCCCCGGCTCGGCCAGAAACGCCGCGATCATCGTATCCATGACGATGCCGCAAAGTTGCACGCCGGCGTTACGCATCACCAGCCAGTCGTATTTGATGTTATGTCCTATTTTCGCAATAGAAGCATCTTCCAAGAGTGGCCCGATCTTCCCCAGCACCCATTGGGCCGGCAAAACCGTCGCGCCCGCCGGACCGCGCAGCGGCAGATAAAACCCCTGCCCAGCCTTCCAGGAAAAACTCATCCCCACCAATTCGGCCCGCATCGGGTCCAGCCCGGTGGTCTCGGTGTCGAAGGCAAAGCGCTTTTGTGCGCTTAACTGCTCAAAAAAAGCGTCAAACTTTTCCGGCGTATTGATGAGTTGATAATCGCATCCCGCGCCGGTCAAGCGCGGGATGGTTGGTGCCGGCTCCGCAACGTCGCCGCGTTGCGCCCCGGTGGCGGATCGCGCCGGCTCGTGATCGCCAAACAAGCTTAGTGAAAAATGTTCTCCTGAGCCTGCGGCGTCAATTTGCGGCGACTGCGCAGGCGCATCAGGCTTGGGCGGCGCATGGATCGCCGCGGTTGTCGCCGCAACGCTCGGCGTGTCGCTCGCCGCTGCCGCGGAACGCGCCCCGTTACCCGTGTCCCCCTTTCTGGCCACCTGGTCCAGCTTTTTCAGCAGCGCCTCAAATCCCAGGGCCTGAAAATGCGGCCGCAGCGCTTGGGCATTAAGCCCCTGGAATCGGCACGCCTCCGCCGAAAATTCCATCTCCACATCATTTTTCAGCGTTACCAATTGCCGCGCCAGTGCCAGCCGCGGCGCATACTGTTTAAAATTCTCCCGCATTTTGGGAGTCAACTCTTCCACATGCGCTAAAATGTTGTCAACGCCGCCATACTGATTGAGAAGTTTGATCGCGGTCTTTTCCCCCACACCCGGAATCCCCAGCACATTGTCCGTCGCATCGCCGGTGAGGGTTTGGATATCGATCGCCTGCGGCGGCATAAATCCACATTTGGCCGCCATGTTATTCAGGTCAATCCGCTCATCGCCGTTCACGTCATACAACACCGTTGCTTCATCAATCAACTGGCGCAGGTCTTTATCCTTGGAGACGATCACCACTTCAAAATTCTGTCCCTTAAGCCGCCGTGCCAGCGTGGCGATCAGGTCATCGGCCTCGGCCCCCTCCTGGCGAAAAAGCGGGATGCCGGCCAGTTGTACCATTTCCAGGATGCGCTGCGCCTGTGGATGAAAATCATCCGGCGGCGGCGTGCGATTGGCTTTGTAGGTGGGATCAAGCTGGCGGCGAAACAGTTTTTCGGTGCCGCTGTCGGCGCACATCACCAGATAATCGGGACGGCGTCGTTCAATCAGATTAAACAGCGTCTGCAAAAAGACGAACACCGCTTTGGTCGGCTCGCCGGTGGGACTGCTCAACTCGCGAAAGGGCGCGAAATACGCCCGAAATATCTGTGCGTGGCCGTCAATAATGTAAAAGGTGCGCGCCATGAACCCATATCATAACACGATACAGGCGGATTGCCGCCATACCCTTAGACGTCAGTGGTCAGTAGTCAGTGGTCAGTGGTCAGTAGTCAGTGGTCAGTAGTCAGTGGTCAGTAGTCAGTAGTCAGTGGTCAGTAGTCAGTGGTCAGTAGTCAGTGGTCAGTAGTCAGTGGTCAGTAGTCAGTGGTCAGTAGTCAGTGGTCAGTAGTCAGTGGTCAGTAGTCAGTGGTCAGTAGCATTTGCTACGGACCACTGACCACTGACAAAATATCATTGTCCTACTTCAATGCGAACATACTCGTTCAATGTAATCTTGGCCTCTTTGAGATATTGGGCTATGGAACCCTTGAATTTGCCGGGATTGAAAAAATCCTGGTCCACCAGTGTCTGCTCTTTGAAGAACGCGTTGAGTTTGCCCTCGGCGATTTTTTCGGCGATCTGCTGCGGCTTGCCGGTCGCCTTGGCCTGCTCCACGGCAAAATCCCGCTCTTTGGCCACCACATCCGCCGGCACCCCATCGCGATTGAGGGCAACCGGCTTGGCAAAGGCGATATGCCCGCCGAGGTCCTGGATCAATTCCGCCGACGGTTGGCCGGTGAAGTTCATCAGCACGCCGATCTTGCCGGTAATGCTGTAGAGATAGCAGGCGATTTTACCCTGCGGATTGGTAAACGCGGCGCACTTGCCAACGTGTACATTCTCCCCGGTCTTTTGCGCCACGTCCGTAACCGACAAAGCCACCGCCGCATCCTTGGCCGCATCGGCCTGGGGATTTCTCAATAGCACATCGGCTGCCTGCTGGGCCAGTTGCCGCACCGGCTCGCTCTTGGCGGTAAAATCAGTGTTGCAGTTGACCGACACCAGCGCGCCCACCGTGCCGTCAGCGCTGATTTGCCCCCAAACCACTCCTTCGCTGGTGGCCCGTGCCGTTACCGACGACTTGACGCCTTTTTTGCGGAACAGTTCCACCGCTTTGTCAATGTCGCCCTTGGCCTCGGTCAGCATCTTTTTGCATTCCATCATGCCTTGGCCGGTTTTGGCTCGCAGTTCATTAACCAGTTTCGCGGTAATCTCAGCCATATTCACTCCAATGTAGTTAAAGGGACAAACACCGCCCGCCGCAAGCCTGTCCAGTCATACTGAGCGGGCCGGCGGCGGCGGGAAAAAACCGTTGATCCAACTCACGCACCCGCAGGCGCTGGGGCGGCCGGGGCTTGGGCCTCCGGGGCCTCGGTCGCCGGCTCACTGGCAGCCGTTGCCGGTTCTTCGGCCTTGGCCGCCGCCGGCTCATCGGACTTAAACTGGGCCCGACTGGAGCGACGACGCGGTGCGGCCGCTTCATTGTCGTCGCCCTTGTTGGGCCGGCCCTGCTTGGCTTCAATGGCCGAATCGGCCAATTCCTGGCAAATAATCTCGATAGCCCGCATGGCGTCGTCGTTGCCGGGGACGGGCAGATCGATCAGGTCAGGGTCGCTGTCGGTGTCGATCAGCGCAATCGTGGGCACACCCAGTTTGCGCGCTTCCTTGACGGCGATATGCTCGCGGCGGGTGTCCACAATGAACATCACGCCGGGCATCTTGTCCATTTGGCGAATCCCTTGCAGGTTGATGCGAATCTTCTTCAATTCGCGCGACAACATGCTCTTCATCTTCTTGGAGTAAGTGTCGATCTGCCCGGATTCAAACAATTTTTCCAATTCCTCAAAACGCGCCAACCGCGCGCGAATGGTGCGGAAGTTGGTCAGCGTGCCGCCCAGCCAGCGTTCGGCGACATAGTGCATGCCGCAGCGCTTGGCTTCATCCTCGATGGCATGGCGGGCCTGCCGCTTGGTGCCTACGAATAAAATATCCTTGCCGCCGCCGACAATATTCTGAACCAGCTTCTTGGCGCGAAGAATTCCCTTGAGGGTCTCCTTGACGTCAATAATGTGGATCATGTTTCGCTTGCCGTGAATGTACGGCTGCATTTTGGGATTCCACCGGCTGACCCGGTGGCCGAAGTGTACGCCGGCATCCACCAGCGCTTTAACCATTTCAGCTTGCGACATTGCCATAAACCGATCTCCTGTATGCGATCCTGTGGATCGCCAGCCCGGGCAGGCACCGCTTCGGGAGAGCGTCGCGGCCATGGGGCTTGACAGCCAACTGAAAAATAAACCCGGCTTCCCGCAAGCCGAGTTACATAGTTTATCGAACCCGCCCACATCCTTCAAGAGCGACAGGAGCAAAAAAACCGGGTTGTTTTTTAATACAATAGACCATCGCTGGCGACGGGATTTTGCCCATCGGTTCGGTTAAGCTCACCTTTGCGGACCAATGGAACATTCGATGAAAATGTTTTGGCAATATCTGGCCGTCGGCGGCGCCGGCGCGGCCGGGGCGATGTCGCGTTATTTCCTGGCCACCTGGTGCGGCAGGCTTTTCGGCACAGCATTTCCCATCGGAACATTCCTGGTCAATGTCCTGGGCAGCTTTGTATTAGGCTGGTTTTTGGCTTCCTTCGGCGATCGACTGGCCCTCTCCCAAACCCTTCGACTGGCCATCGGCGTCGGGTTTATCGGGGCGTTTACCACCTTCTCCTCGCTGATGGTTGAATCCACTTCGCTGATGCAGGAGGGCGCTTTTATCAAAGCCGCAGTCAACCTTTTGGGCAGTCTGGCGATCGGCCTGCTGGCGGTGCGTTTGGGCATGGCCTTGGCGCTGCGCCCGTAAGTATAATCAGTTGGGCCATTCTCTTACGGGTTTCCCATGCACTCGGACCAGCCGCATATTCTCCTGCGCCTCCACCTGCGTAACGCCGACCGCGCGCCGCATACTCCCACACATGAGCGAATCATCCGCCAGGCTCGCCGCGACGGCTTGGCCGGCGCGACGGTCATCAACGGACTGAGCGGTTACGGCGGGCATGGAGCGATTCCATCGTCGCACTGGTCTTTACTTAAACAGGTTCCGGTCATTGTGGAAATAATTGATACATCCCAACGCCTGGCAACGTGGATTGATGGCCCGCTGCGGGGGCTGATTGTCGGCGGGCTGATGACCCTGGAGCCGGTCCAAGTGCTGGTCGGCCCACCCGCGCCAGCCGGCGACGAACAACCACCGGCCAATCCGCTCAGCTCCCTCATCCAGTCGCTCAAAGAAAGGCCCGATATGTCGATCAACGAAAATGGCGTGCTGCTTCGCATCTTTATAGGTGAGTCAGATCAGTTTGAGAGCCGCCCGCTCTATGAAGCGATTGTGCAAAAAGCGCGCGCCGCCGGCCTGGCCGGCGCTACCGTGCTGCGCGGTGAGGCGGGCTTTGGCGCCAACAGCGTGGTGCATAAGGCCAAGCTGCTGGAACTGTCCAGCGATTTGCCGATTGTCATTGAAATGGTGGACCTGGAGGAAAAAATCCGCGCGGTGCTTCCCCAGTTGCGGGATATGGTGCGCGAGGGAATGATTACCTTGGAGACGGTGGCCATCGTACTGTATCGCCCCGCCGCCGAGAATCAGGCGAAATAGCCGCCCCCCCAGAGCAGCTAGAGCGTTCTCAAACCAAACGTGGCGTGAACAAGAGACGCAACGGTGAGTGTCGGAGGGTTTTCCACGTGCTGACGCGCGCGGCTGTTTCCCAACCGCTACGAACGGCTTGGAAACGCTCTAATTACCAATAACCAATTATTGGCGTTTTCCCCGGCTCGTTTTCCTCGGCTATTGACACGACCAGCGCCCGTGTTAGCATAATCGCTGTTGACCGCCTAAGCCGATCCCGCCTGGGACGGCGCGGAGGAACCAATGCGGCCTTGGGCCGCATCGCCGCTTATGCAAGCAATTGCAATCCGCGGCAGGGGCGAACCGGCAATGTGCGCCGGTGGAGACTTTCAACTCCAAGCCCGACAGCTAACTCCGTCGGCATGTGAAAGGGATCAGCGCCCCAGGTTGCGGCGTATCGATCCTACCCATTGGTGATTGCCCGTTGCGATATGCGCGATATTTGCGCCGTCGCCGCGTAAATGGGCAATCCGGTTTTTACCATCCGGGAGGCTCTCTATGAGCACGCAGCAGATTCAAGCCCTACGTAAGGCGATCGAAAGCCTTTTAGACGCCAAGTTGCACGACGTTTTGGCCAAGCCCGGCGGGCTGGACCGCCTGATCGCCCACCGCACCAGCGGCGTGGCCTCATGGGATATCCGCAACGCCGAACGCAAACTGGAACAAACCCTGGCCGAACTATTTACCGCCAGCGAGGAATTTACGTTGCAGCAGGCGTAAACGTCGGCCAAACCCAGAGTATCCTCAACAACATCCCAAAGAGCGCCCGCAGCGCAGCCATGTCCCGATAGCCAAAATCGGCCGGCCGTCTTAAAAGACGGCCGGCCGGGCGCTTCCATCATCTCAGAGTTGATGAAAGAATCACGATTCTCGATCAAACAATGGCGTTTGTGCGCGAATATCGAGGGTCAAAATCAATTTATTCACTGGCTATCATTGAACAAAACAGGCTCTCCGCGGAACCCGCTGATGGCTGCCGAGCTGACAGGCTCGGACCTGCGATATTTCGCCCAGAACGTGGTTTGTAGGGCATGGCAGGTAGGTTTGCCAGCGCCTTTCGCGGAGAGCCACAAAACATCAGGCGCAAAAAAGCAGGGGCCGAACTATTCGGCCCCTGCGTACTGGATTCAATGCGAGACATCAGGCAAATCGGTAAGATTTGCCCTCAAATTCAGGCAACCAGGTTGCGGGCCTTGCGGGCCGCGCCAACCAACATCAGACCGGCCAAGCCACTGAGGCCCGTCCAGGCGGCCGCGGGAAGCGGGATCACCACGCTGGTCATCGGCTGCTCTTCAAACACGAAGCTCTTGTACGCGCCAGCCTTGACCGGGCGGGCGTTGATCACGAGCTGGCCCTGGCTGCCGCCGTCGCCGGCGTGCCACACTTGGCCATCAGCCACCACGCCGCCACTGAGAATCAGGTTCTGATTGTCAGCGCTGTTGCTCAGGCCGGGAATTTTGCCCAGCGAGTAACTGGTGAACGGCGCGATCGCAAACGGAGCCGGCGGTCCAAAGCTGGAGGCTTCAAACGAGGCCTGGTTGGCCATGCCCGAGGTGCCGTCAACGATGGTCATCTGGAAGGCATTCCAGTCCATGCCGGTGTGGTTGGTGACCACTTCGGTGTTGACCACAATCAGCGGCTTAGCGTCATAGCTAGTCTGCTGGAACACGATCTCGATGGGGAGAATCGTGCCGGTGGCCGAATCAACGCGGCCGGGGCCGAAAGTGGCAACCTTCTTAAAGACCACGCGATCCTGACCGGTTACGATCGTCTGAAGCTTCAGAGTGAAATCGGAATCGGAAGTATCATTCCAGCTAGCGGTCCAGCCGACGCTCTTACCGGCGTCATCAGCCAGAACCAGCGAACCGGCGTTGGCCACGGTAGCCAAACCCATAGCGCCAACCACAGCGGCGGCGACAGATGCAAATAACTTAGACTTCATAATATTATCCTTTTCGTAAATTCAACTTTCCACCATGGAAAGCCGATAGACATACTGCAACAGCTTATACCTTGGCGCGATCCGCTGAGCTTCCCTCTACGGTTTGATGGTGCTGAGCCATCTGGCCGCCCGGATCACACCCCATGCACATCTTGCCCGGATCACACGATCCGATCCAAGTCATACACGTATGCGAATCATCCCCTTCCTACCGCCATACAGGTGAAACCATACCGCCGCCCAGTTGTGCGGTAAGGCACTACAACTGTAGCGTTATGCGGTGGACGCATTTTCTGAAATTCGCCGCCTGTGCCGGTTCACCCACTCGGCTGTTGCGGAACGTCTCCGTTGAATCCGCTAATAGTTTATTCGGTTAAAGCGGACTCGTCAAGAAAAATCCGTTATACGCGTCATAAACCGCGAAGGCAGCATGACTTGCACATCCGTTATTTTTTGAACTGTCCGCCTCCTTCCTGAACGGTTTCCCGTCCTCTTACCCAGCTTTACATAACCGGCAGCACCCACTGTGCCGCTGAAATGGATGACTGCAAATATCGTACCCAAGTATTCCATCCCGCTCACGCTTTTTAAAATTTCTTTGCTCTATCAACGTCCCATCAAGGCGATTATGGGGATCAACATCCTCTTCATGAGGTTTACCAACAATCCTAGCAGGCGCGAATAGCAAAAATCTTGAAGTCAATTTGACGTAGCAGCCTCAGCCGTTCCGACAGATTGACTGCGGCGTTGTCATGCCCAATGGGTTGCTCAAGCATTTTGTTTTTTCTCCGCGCCGTTTTACCATGCGCCCTATGAAGGCTTTACTGATCGGTTCCGGCGGCCGCGAACATGCTTTGGCTTGGCGACTGGGCATGTCTCCCTTAATTGACACCCTCTACTGCGCGCCGGGCAATCCCGGCATTGAAGCGGTCGCCCAGTGCGTGCCGTTGCAAGTCATGGATTTTGCCGGAATCGAGAAATTCGTTCGGCAAAACAATGTGCAATTCGTAGTCATCGGCCCGGAAGACCCGTTGGCCGGCGGACTGGCCGATCGGCTGCTGGCGGCGAAAGTCAAAGTATTTGGCCCCACCCGCGACGGGGCGCGGCTGGAAGCGGACAAATGGTTTGCCAAGGAACTGATGCGCCGCCAGGCGGTCCCCACCGCCGAGGCCCGCAGCTTTACCAATCCCCAGGCCGCCGAGGAATATGTGAAGATGCGCGATGAGCCGATGGTGCTCAAAGCGGCGGGGCTGGCTAAAGGAAAAGGGGTGAGCGTCTGTTACCACTGCGCCGATGCCTTGGAAGTGATTGATCGGGTGATGCGCCGCAAGGAATTTGGCCAAGCTGGCGATAATTTGGTGATCGAGGAGATGTTGCACGGGCCGGAGTGTTCGATTCTGGCGTTCGTGGACCGCAAGAATATCTATATGATGGAGCCAAGCCAGGACCACAAGCCGGTGAAGGACGGCGATTTGGGGCCAATGACCGGAGGCATGGGCGCTTATTCCCCCACACCGGTGGTTACCGAGGAGATATTGCGGCAAATCGAGCGGAATGTGCTGGTTCCTATTGTCGATGGTTTGGCGCGCGACGATATCAGTTACCAAGGCGTGCTCTACGCCGGGCTGATGCTGACGCATAACGGCCCGAAAGTGCTGGAGTTTAACTGCCGTTTCGGCGACCCGGAAACCCAGCCTTTGATGATGCGTTTGCAAAGCGATCTGGCCGAGGCCTTGCTGGCCGTGGCCGATGGGACATTGGACCAGATTAATTTGCAATGGGATCCCCGCCCGGCGATATGTGTGGTGGCCACCAGTAAGGGCTATCCGGGCAAATATCCCACCGGGTTGCCCATCAGCGGGCTGGAAGCGGCCGAAGCCGACAGTGACGTGAAAGTATTCCATAGCGGCACGCGCCGCGACGACGGCAAGATCGTAACCGACGGCGGGCGGGTGCTGGGGGTTAGCACGATTGGCCACACCATCGCCGCGGCACGCGAAAAGGCGTATCAAGCACTCGGCAAAATTCATTTTGAGGGGATGCACTACCGCAAGGACATCGCACACCAGGCGATCGGCCGATAACGCCCATTTGCCAAAACCGACATGCCTGTCGCCGCCGGCTAACCCCGGCGGCGGGGCTTTTATGCCCTGTCGCTCATATTTTGCGCCCGCTTGTTCCGATAACTGAATAACGCAACAAGGAGCAAGTACATGCAGGAGTTGGCGCAGCGGTTGGAATTTTTCAGACAGGCCTCGCAGGCCGCCGATCGTTTTTTGGCCAAATGGGCGGCGGATTGCCTGCTCAGTTGCCCGCGGGCGCTGGATCAACTGGCGCGGGATATTGAACACCTTGGCGGCCAGGGCGGATGCGCCTCGGGCTGCTATTTGGACGATTAAAGCACATGGGCCGTATCACCTCCACCGTCGGGCTGGTCAGCGGAATCAATTCCGGCGACATCATTGACAAGTTGATGCAGTTGGAGTCCACCTCCAAGAACCGGCTGCAAAGCCGGGTCAATTCCATCACCGCGCAAAAGGACGCCTTCAGCGACCTGATGGGCAAATTGCAGGGGATCAAGACCACGGCCATGCTCTTTGAGCGGCCCAGCACTTTCCAGGCTTCCTCGACCAGCAGCAGCAATGAAAATGTATTGACCGCCACGGCCGGCAATGGCGCGCCGGTTGGCTCCTACCAGTTCCAGGTCTCGCGGATGGTCAGCACGCAACAAGCGATCAGCGCGGGGTTTGCCTCCGCCGATAGCAAGGTGGGCGCCGGCACATTGACGCTCGCGCTGGGCGGGGGCGGGCTGACGACGCACACGGAACTGGCACAGCTCAACGGCGGGGCCGGCGTGCGCGGCGGAAAATTCCGTATTACCGATCGCGCCGGGCGGTCCACCGTGATCGACTCCAGCGGCGCGGTAACCCTGGATGATCTGGTCAACAAGATCAACAGTTCCGTGGATATCAATGTGCGCGCCACGGTCGGCAACGACGGCTTGAGCCTCACTGACTTAAGCGGCGCATCCACCATGGATTTGCAAGTGCAAGACCTGGGCGACGGACACACCGCCGCCGACCTGGGCCTGGCCGGCCGCATCGCCGGTACTACGCTTAACGGAACGAGAATCAACACACTGGGCCGCCAAAGCGCCTTAAGCTCGCTCAACGACGGTCGTGGCGTGCGCGGCGGCAGCGCTAATGACCTGGTGATGACGCTGGCCGATGCGTCGGTGGTCAACGTCTCGCTGAGCAGCGCTTCGACCTTGGGAGCGGCGCTGGATGCGATCAACACCGCAGGTGGCGGAAAAGTCATTGCGGCCATCGCGGCCGACGGCCATTCGCTCCAATTAACCGATCAAAGCGGCGGAGGCGGAACCATGAGCGTCGCCAGCGGCGCCGATTCGCACGCCGCCGAAGATTTGGGCATCGCGGGCAGCGCCAGCGGCGGAAGCATCAACGGCGCGCAACTGACGGCGGGTCTCAACAGCGTGCTGCTAAGCTCCTTGCGTGGCGGCGGCGGCATCACTCTTGGGCAAATGCGCATCACCGATCGTTCCGGTGCCGGCGCCACTGTCGATCTGGCCGGCGCGGTGAGCCTCAAGGATGTACTGGGCCGCATCAACAATGCCCCCGGCCTGCGCGTCAAGGCTTCAATCAGCGGCTCGGATACCGGCATTCAATTGGAAGATACTTCCGGCGGCGGCGGGGCTTTGACCATTGCCGACTTGAACGGTTCGAGCAGCGCCACGGAGCTAGGCATCGCCGGCACATTTAACGCCCAGACGCCTATCGTCTCCGGCAGCTCGCTGCATCGGGCCTGGATGAGCGGCGGTACCGCCCTGTCGCAATTAAACGGCAACAAGGGCGTTTCCGGCGGCAAATTCCGCATCCTTAATTCCAATGGTTTTCCCACCACCATTGACCTGGGCGACAGCAGTTCCAAGAGCATTGGCGATGTGATCAAAGCCATTAACAACCGCGCCGCCGGCGTTAGCGCATCCATTAACTCCGCCGGCAACGGCTTGTTGCTGACCGACACCTCCGGCGGCCCGATGGCCATGAAGGTCGAAGAGGTGGATGGCACCACCGCCAAGGATCTGAATTTGCTCTCCCCCGCAGTGGGCACCACCGTGGACGGAGCATTTGAAAAGACCCTCACCCTCGACGCCAACGACACGCTCAGCGGGGTGCAGGACAAAATCAACAACATGGGATTCGCCGTCATGGCCAACGTGGTCAACGATGGTTCGCCGGGCAGTCCCTATCGTCTGTCGCTCACGGCGCGGGGCACCGGCAAAGCCGGCGGCTTCACGTTTGACGCCGGCGGCACCGCTTTGGCCACGCACAACCTGGTCGATGCCCAGGATGCCGTGGTCTTCCTTGGCTCGGCCGACAGCGCCCAGCAGTTGCGGCTGACCAGCAGCACCAACCAGATCACCAATGTCATTCGCGGTGTAACCATCGATCTGCACGGCGTCAGCGCCAGCCCGGTAAACCTGAGCATCACCCGCGATGTGGAGCCGGCGGTCAAGCAGGTGCAATCCTTCGTCGATGCCTTCAATGAAGTAACCGGCACGATGACCGCATTGACGGCGTTTGATAGCGACACCAAAAAGCAAGGACTTTTGCTGGGCGATCAAACCATCCAGCGCATCCAAACCGCGCTGTACGCCTCGATGAACACCGTCGTCAGCAGCGCCGGCAAATTCAAGTTGTTTTCCGATGTGGGAATCAAAATCGGCGATAAAGCCACTTTGGAATTTGATGCCGATAAATTCCGCAGCGCTTACGGCACCGATCCCGACGCGGTGGGCAAACTCTTTACCACCGTGGACAGCGGCCTGGGCGCATCGCTGGAAAAACAACTGGTGAAATTGACCGACCCGGTCAGCGGCGTGGTTACCCGGCAAAAGCAGACTCTCGACGCCCGCAGCACGCAGTTTCAAGAACGAATCAAATTGATGGACAGCCAGTTGACCGACAAACGAACGCGGCTGCAAAAACAATTCGCCAACATGGAATCAATTCTCTCCGGCCTGCAATCGCAGCAGCAGGCCCTGGGATCGATGCAATCGGCTTCCTACGGCGCTAAATAGCCATGGCGGCGGCAAACGTCGCCGCTGAGGGCACGATCAACGCACCGCTGAAAAACTGCTTACCGCACGATCATCGCGCCGGGGAAAATCCGCTTAGGGCACGATCATCGCGCCGGGGAACAGCCCGGCCAGACGAATTTGCGCCGCCCGGGCCTGGGCATAGTTGGCAAACGGCCCGACACGCAGCACCGTGCGCCCCTGCGAATCGCGCAGGCGCAGGGCCGGGAAATTCTGCGTATGCAGCGTCGCCGCCGCCTGATCGCCAGCCGCCGCAGTGGCATACACGCCAACTTGCAAGAAGAATTGCCGGGCGAACTGGTGCTCCTTAGCGCGCTGGGCGGAGCTTTGATTGGGATATCGGCTGATCACCAGGGCAAAGGTGCGATCGGCCTCGACAAACCGCCCCAGCCGCTGCTGGCTGACGCCCATGCGATACAGCGCACCGCTTTGCAGTTCCTGGGTATCCAGTTGCGGCTGGGCCATCGACCACTGCTGGATGGCGGTGGTGTAGTCGTCTTGAAAAAACGCCACGTTGGCCAGCGCGGCGCGGATGTACCCTTCCAATCGCGGCGGCGGGGAGAAGCTCAGCGCCTTGATATAAGCCGAACGCGCTTGCTGAAGATGATCGGCCGCCTCCGAGGGGCTGGCGCTGTTTTGATTTTCCAGCGCCCGGCCACGCAGATACCACGCCTGGGCGGCATTGGTACCAGTGGGGTTTTGCGTCAGGTATTGATCCACCTGCCGCAAGGCCTGGTCGTAATTCTTTGCCTGAAAAGAGGCGTATCCGCCGCTGAGCGTCGATTGATTGGCAGTGGGATGACAGGCCGCTAGAAATGCCATAACCGCCACGGTGCATATCCAGTGGCGAGAAAATGTGTGTTTAAGTTTCATAATTTTTCCTCATCGCCTTTTTTTTCTTGCCCGGTTACAAATACAATCCCATGGTCAAACTGGCAACGTATTTGCCGGCGTCATGTTTCAACTTTCAACCGGGATTTTATGATTGTCGCACCTCTTTTTCATCACGCGTCCCAAACGCCTGACCAAATCGCGTTGATTGACGATCACGGCCGCTATACCTACGGGCAACTGGCCGGGGCCGCGGTAACAATCGCCGCGTTGCTCAAACAAACCGAGCGGCAGCAGGTGGGGATCATGCTTCCGGCGGGATTTGCCTACGTCGCCAGTTTCTACGGAACCTTGTTGGCGGGCAAGAGCGTGGTGCCGCTGAATTATCTGGTGGGGGAAAAACCGCTGGCTCACATCGTGGCCGACAGCGGTATCGACATGGTGCTGACCGCCCCGCCGCTGGCCGCCCTGACAAGCGGTTGGGCGATCAAGACCATCGACCTAGCGCCCATACTGGCATCCAGCCCGATTGCCACCGCCGCCCCGGTCAATCGCAAGCTGCGCCGCCCCGACGAGGAGGCGGTGATCCTTTATACGAGCGGCACCAGCGGCCCGCCCAAGGGGGTGGAGCTGTGCTTTGCTAATATTCAAAGTGATGTCGATGCCTGCATTGAATGGGCCGGCCTCCAGCCGCGCCATCATTTTCTGGGTATCATTCCCCTGTTTCACGCTTTCGGCATGACCGCAATGATGGTTGCGCCGGTGCAACTGGGCGCGCTGGTGATCTACCAGGCGCGATTCAGTCCCGCCGCCACGGTGCAGGCTATTAAGCAACATCAAGTTTCCCTGGTCTTTGGCGTGCCGAGCATGTATGCGGCGATCGCGCGGCTGAAAAACGCCGGGCCGGAGGATTTTGCGGGCGTTTACGCCTTGATCTGCGGCGGCGAACCGCTCCCGCCGGCGCTGAGCGAAACCTTCCAGCGGCGTTTTGGCCAAACATTGTATGAAGGCTACGGGCTGAGCGAAACCAGTCCGGTGGTAACGCTCAATGTGCCGCGCGACCACCGCGCCGGCAGCGTAGGCAAGCCGGTTCCCGGCGCGGTGATCCGCATCGTTGATGAGTCGGGCCACGGCTTGCCCGCCGGCGAAAGCGGCGAAATCTGGATCAACGGGCCGATGGTCATGAATGGATATCACGGCCTGCGGGAAGCGACCGAAGCGGCCTTCAGCGCCGACGGATTTTTCAAAACCGGCGACCTGGGCAAAAAAGACCTGGAAGGCTACCTGTACATCACCGGCCGCAAAAAAGATTTAATCATTGTGGCCGGCGAAAAGGTTTTCCCGCGAGAAATCGAAGAGCAATTGCTTCTGCACGCGGCCGTCAGCGAAGCGGCGGTGGTCGGCCAAAGCGACCCCAGCCGCGGCGAGTCGATCATCGCCTTCGTGATAGCACAGGAAAATCAAAAACTGGAGAGTGAAACCCTGCGTCAATTTCTGCGCAGCCGCGGCCTGGCCGGCTGGAAAATCCCGCGCGAGATTCGATTGGTCAAAGACCTGCCGCGCTCCCCGACTGGCAAAATACTTCGGCGCGTGCTGGCCGAACAGGTCAACGCCGAGGCCCGCAATGAGTAATTCACCCGGCTGGCACACACCCATTGCCGCGGCGCTTACACCAGCGGTTCCTGCTGGGTAACGCAGTGTATCGCCCCCAGGCCCCAGATCAGATGCGAGCAGTCCACGCCGATGATCTTTCGGCCCGGAAGCAGTTGGCCCAAAATCTCCAGCGCCGCTTGATCACTTTGAGCACTGTTATACGTCGGCACCAATAGCCCGCCGTTGCAAAAATAAAAATTGGCGTAACTGGCCGGCAAGCGCTGTTTGTGCTGATAAAGGGCCGGCGGCATGGGCAAATCGACAATACGAAATGGCCGGCCGTCTTCAGCGCGCGCCAGTTCCAGGCGGCGGCGATTGTCGCGCAGGATTGCGTGATTTTCATCAGCCGGATCGTTTTCCGTCGCCAGCACAATGGTGCGCGCATCGACAAAGCGGGCAAAATCGTCCACGTGCCCGTCGGTGTCATCCCCGACGATCCCCTCCCCGAGCCAGACAATTTTTTGCTGGCCGTAGTAATCCTTGAGATATTGTTCGATTTGCTGGCGGCTGAGTTGCGGATTGCGATTGGGATTCAGCAGGCACGATTCGCTGGTCAGCAGTACCCCTTGGCCATTGACCTCGATGGCCCCACCCTCCATGACAATCCCCGGCAAAAAAAGTGGCAAATGGCGATTGCGGGCAATATGCGTGGGAACCGCGTCATCCCGCTGATAGCGCGGATACTTGCCACCCCAGGCATTGAAATCCCAATCGACCACCGCCAGTTCGCTAGTTTGGCGCACGACAAACGCCGGCCCATGATCCCGACACCAGCTCTCATCGGTGCCAATACGATGAAACCCCACCGGGTCCAGTGCAATATCGCGCCGGTTCAATTCCCGAATCACATCCCGCTGCCAGCGTTCATCGGGCACATTGATTTCAACGCGCTCCACCGCCCCCAGCAGGCGCACCAGCGTGAAAAATGTTTCCACGATATCGTCATAGCGGCCCGGGAAGCTCACGCCCTCGGGACGCGGCCAGCTCAGCCAGGTGGCGCGGTGCAAAGTCCATTCGGCGGGAAAGCGATAACCTAGCTGCGCGGGGGTCGAATTGTTCGCCTGACAAACCATCACATGGGCACTTTAGTCGGGAAACTCAATGGCTGCCATTGGTGGTGGGCGCCAGCGTGGCGATAAACTGTAACATCGCCGGGTCCTGGGGCACCGCGCCATCGAGGGCAATCAAGGTAGCGGTGCTATCGATGCCCAGCCCTTGAGGCGAATGATGCACCACCATCCGCACCACGCCCAGGTAGCGCACATAATCGCCCGCCTGCGCGATCAGCACACTTTTGCCTGCGGGATTTTTCAGCACCTGGCCATGCGGCAGCGTGGAATGGGAATGGCCGCCGATGATTAAGTCGATTCCCTCCACCGACCGGGCCAAACGCTGATCCTCGCCCAATCCCAAATGCGTCAGCGCCACCACCACATCCACTTTTCCCTTGAGCCGGCGAACCTGCTGGCGCGCCACATCCACCGGGTCCAGCATCTTGAGGCCCCAGCACGCCGGATGCTGCTCATGGATATAACCCAGGCCGATAAAACCGACGCGCACCTCCCCGACGCTGAAAATCGCATAGGAGGGGAAAAGCGGTTTGTTGTCCGCGCGCTCAATCACGTTGCCCAAAATCACCTGCCCATGAAATTCCGCGCCCCGGGCCAGCAGGTTAGCAATCCCCAGATAAAATTCGCCATTTCCCGGCGTCCACACATCAAAACCCAGCCGGTTGAATATGGCGACGTTGGCCGCGCCGTGAGTTGATTCGGTCAGGGCATCGCCGCGGGAAAAGACGTCGCCGGCGTGAAGAAGAAAAAGTCGATCGCCGGTAAACTGCCGCCGCTGACGCTCAAGCACGCTCGCCAGCCGGGCGTAGCCGCCTTGGTTGGGCCGCTGATCGTCGGGCTGAAAAATGCGGCCGTGCGAATCATTGATATGCGCAAAACCAATGACCACATCGCGCTCCGCCGGCCGCGTTTGGGCGCTAGCGACCAGCGGCACAAGCAGCAGGCAGACGATGCTTGCGTATAGACGACGCCATCTCAGCGGAAGTAATCTCATCATGTCCTGAATTATAGGCGCTGGATAAAAGGCTTCATGAGCCATCCGCCACAAAAGGGTTTACCACGGCATTGGCCGGTTTAGCAGTTGATAGCGCAGCATGGACAACGCCATTTTCACGCTGCGATCGCGCACCCAGCCACGCTGGCCGGGAAGTTGAAACCGCCGCGTGGTCAAGCCGCCGGGATGCGCCAGGCAGATGCAGACCGTGCCTACAGGTTTTTGCTCGCTGCCGCCATCAGGCCCGGCCACGCCGGTAATCGCCAGGGCATACGGAGCGCCGGATTGTTGTTGGGCGCCGCGGGCCATCGCCTCGGCCACCGCCTCGCTGACCGCGCCGCGGCCATTAATCAATTCCGCCGGCACATGCAGCAGATCGGTCTTGGCCTGGTTGGTATAGGTAACGTAGCCTTGGCGAAAATACTGGCTGGAGCCGGGCAATTCGGTGAAGGCGGCAGCCAGCAAGCCGCCGGTGCAGCTTTCGGCGGTGGCAACCGCCGGGGAATATTTTTGAGCCGTTGGATCCTTGGCCAACAGTTCGATTACCGCGCCCACAAGCGTTTGCTCATCAGCGCCGAAAATCAAATCGCCCAGCGCCTGGCGGCACAATTCCCCGGTTTGTTCCAGTTGACTTTGCGCTTCGGCGGCGGTGGCAAAACGGCTGTTAATGCGCAATGACACCAGGCCATTAGAGACGGTTGTGCCCACCGATGGATTGCGATCCCGCCGCATCAAGTCGCCGAGCATTTGCCCGATCGTGCTTTCACCGAGGCCGAAGGTATGCAAGCTGCGACAGCGAATGGCCGCGCCATTGCCGCGCTTTTCCAGAAGCGGCGCGATGTCCGCAATGAACATCGCTTTCATCTCACTGGGCACGCCCGGCATCACAAAAATATCGGCGCTGGGCTGGGCCGACTGCGCCGCACCAAGAGCCTGTATTCCCGGGGCGGTGCCGTTGTGATTCCAAATCATCCGGCATCCGCGCGGCACCATCGCCTGATCGCGGTTGCTCTGGGGCATCGGTCGTCCGCGCTGCTGGAAAAATAGCTCCAGGTTATCCAGCCAGGCTTGGTTTAATTCCAGCGGCTGGCGCAAAAACGCCGCCAGTGCGGGCCGCGTCAGGTCATCGGCCGTCGGTCCCAGCCCACCACTGACCAGCAAAACCTGACAGCGCGGGGCCAGTTCACGCAGCGCCTGCTCAATCGTCCGCTGGTCGTCCGGCACCGTTACGTGCGCCGCCACCGACCAGCCGATGCCGGCCAGTCGGCCGCTGAGCCACGCAGAATTGGTGTCCACCGTCTGACCCAGCGCCAGTTCATCGCCAATGGATAAAACAATCGCGTTCATGACGGCAAGTATAGGCTCAAACCGCTGGCGGAAAAAATCGCTTGCTTACGGCCGGCTGATTTGCTTGAGCTGCGCTAGAGGAATATTCATCGAGCCAAGGATCGGCTGGCTGATACGCACCTGGCCGTTGGCGAATGACAAGTCCGTGGCATACAACAGCGACCCGTCGCGCAGCATCAGCGTCGCCGCCGGGGCCGCCGGGGCGCTGGCGTCGCGCAGCACCATTGCCGACAACTCCGGCTGGATGGTAAATTGCCGCGGCCCGAAAAGTACCGAGGAGATGGTTACTTTGTCATCGCTCAGGGCGGTGATCTCGCCCTGGTAAAAATCGCCGCTTGCCAAATACCCTCCCGAGGTGCCAGCCGCCAGCCGCCCGCTGGGCCCGCCGCTGGACGGCGCATAGAATATGCGCGCAACCCGGGAAGCGGCCACAGGCAGTTCCACGCCGTCATGCCGCACTTTGACCGTTTGCAACGACATGGAAAGAATGTCGCCGGCCAGTATCGAGCCGTCAGTGAGCATCACGCCCCGCGCCGCCGCAGTGCCCGTCGTCGCTTGCAGGTGAACGTTGTCAAACACCGCGGTGCAGGATTGATTAGGGTCGCCGCTGGCGGCCACCAGGCCAATTTGCATCTCGCCTAAGTCGATATTCGTCGCCCCGGTGTCCGACCACTGCTTGCCGTCTTTGCTGAAGGATGTAACAAAACTGTTTCCCGTGCGGCTGACTTTGATCCAAATCGGCAACTCCATCGGCTGATCGGTAAACCGCCGCACCGAGTCGGGCCGAAGGATGGAGATGCGCCCGTTGACCGGGTTGTAGCCGCTAAAGACGTAGCGGCACTGTTCACCCATATTTTCCCGAATCATCACCCCGGCGATAGCGCCGGAATTGCCGCCTTGCAAGTTGACCATCCGCGCCACCAGTTGCCCCGAACCGCGCAGGCTTTGGGCGACAAAGTGAAACGCCTCAGGATCATTGTAAATCGTCTGGCCATTGGCGACGATCGTCAGCTTGCCCGCCGCGGCGTCGTAGCTCGAGCGGCCCATCTTCCCCACGTTGCCCACGGCCCGATCGCCCCACGGCGGCGGCATCGGCGGCGTCGGGCGAACGTCCAAAATCGGACCTTCCAGCAAAGTTTTTGGCATTTCCTCGCCGCTGACGGCAATCATCACCCGCAGCCGGCCCACCGGCGGATTATTCCATTTCACGCTGTACGGCGGCGCGGTAGCGCTGCCAATCACCTGCTTGTCCACAAGGTATTCCACTTTGCGCACCTGCCCGGTCAGCGCTTGCAGTTGGCATTGCAGCGTCGTTCCCTGATCGCTGACAACCGGCGCCTCGGGCGAAGGTGCCAGCCACGTCAACAGCGGTGGGACGCCGCGCCCCGTCGGCGGGGGCGTCCACTGCTCGCGGGGAATAATTTGCTTGGGCTGATGGGCGCTGGTCCACTCGGCCACCATCTTGGCGTCGCCGGACTTTTGGCGCAATTCCACGCGCATTTCCACGCGCCGCCCGCCGGTCATTTCCGCCGTCGCCGTATATTGATCAGCATGGTGCTCCCATTGATCTAAAATCAACTTATTATCCAGCCAAACCCGCAGCCCGTCGTCGGCATGAAAGGTAAAAGTATATTTTTCCGTATACTTAGCCTGTAAAAAACCGGTCCAGCGTACCACAAAATTTTCCGCCGGCATTCCTGAACCGGGCGTGCGATTGGAACCATCCCATTGGAAATTCAGCCACGGGTCCAGCCGCGCGAATACCAGGTTTTTGAATTCCAAATCGGAGTAATACTCCCCCAGTAATCCATTGGAATAAAATTGCTTCAGCCGCGCCATATCCGGCCGCAGCGCTGAGGCGGGGATTAGCTGACGCGCGATATTCGGCCCTGCCCACTCCAGGCGCGCCATGGCCCGAGAATTGACCTGCAAATATTCAAAGCGGATATCCACCGGCTGATTGGCCGTCAGTTCCATCTTTTTTTCCACCGTCCGCGGATTGCCCGGCAACCAGTTGTCCAGCACCGGCTGATTGTTGATCCACAACCGCAAGCCGTCGTCGCTGGTGCCGTAAAATGTGTAGGAGCCAGTGGCCGGCGGAATCAGTTTGCCGCTCCAGCGAATGGAAATATTCTCCTGGCGTATGGACGGACGCGCCTTGCTCACGCCCCAATCAAAATTGATCTGTTCATCAATCCGCGCCTCGCGGATGTCCGTCAAATCGGGATTGTTGAAATATTCGCCGGTCAATCCCTCGACCACATCGCGCGCCGCCCGCGGCGCGGCGGCGGCGGGCGCGGAGGCCACGGCATCATCGGCCATGTCGATCCCAATTACCTGCCCCCCATCCAGCGCAATTGGCGCTGCGCCGCCGGGAGTAAGCACCACCTTGCCCGGCTCCAGTTGAATTTTGCCTTTTAATTCGCGCCCATCGCGCAGACGCACCACTCCGCCGCCGGCATCAGCGGCAAACAGGGCGGCAAACAGGCCGCATAGCAGAATCTTAAGGTAATTGCCCATCGTATTGCCGGACCGGGTTATCGCCCGGCCCAGCAGTATATACGATCAAGGCGCAGTTTCGTTGTACGCGATCTACTTACGGAAAAATCGCTTGCCACGCGCATTGTATTTGCTCAAGCGGTTGTTGACGTACAGGCCCTCTAGCAGAAATTCCCCCGCCGCGGCGAGGATGCCGGGGTCTTTGGAGTCCAATTTCAAATCATCGGCCAGTTGCGCCGCCGCCTGGGTCAGTCCTTTGACCGCCTTCATGTTCGCCACCACTTCCTCGGCCGGCAGATCATCGCCGGCTGGAAAGGTCAAATTGCCCTTGAACTGCTCGGCGATGGCGGCCAATTCCTCCACATCGACCAGGCGATTAAACAGGCTCTTGATCGCTTCGCCCACCAGCGATTGAATCAGTTTATCCTCCGCGCCTTCCTCCTCTGCCAGGGTCATTTCAATCTTGCCGCGACAGGCGCTGCTGAGCAGCGCCAGGTCGCACATCCGCGCCACCACGCGCTTCTCACCGGTGAGAATCCCGCGGCGCTCGGCGTTGGATACCGCCACTTCCGTCGCCGCAATGCTCGTGCGCACCGACACGCCCGACGCCTGCGACACGTGCGGGCTGGAACGCGCCAGGCGCACCGTCTGCTCAATAATCTCGGCGATAAACGGCGGCACCACCACCTCCACCCCGCCGCCGGCGGCTCCCTGACGGCGATCCAGGTAGGCATTTTGCCGGGTGATCGTCAGACCTTCCTCGATGGTTTCGGGATAATGCGTGCGAATCACCGAACCGATACGATCTTTCAACGGCGTAACGATGCGCCCGCGATTGGTGTAATCCTCCGGATTGGCGCTGAAAACCAGGCACACATCCAGTTCCAGCCGGATCGGGTAGCCGCGAATCTGAACGTCCCGTTCCTCCAGCACGTTGAAGAGGCCCACCTGGATGCGCGGGGCCAGGTCCGGCAACTCGTTGATGGCGAAAATGCCCCGATTGGACCGGGGAATCAGCCCAAAGTGCATGGTCGATTCATCCGAGAGGTAGCGCCCCTCGGCGTGCTTCACCAGATCGATTTCGCCAATGAGGTCGGCGATGGTAACGTCCGGCGTGGCCAGTTTTTCGTGATAGCGGTCGGAGCGATGCACCCACTCGATTTTCGCCTCATCGGCCTGCTCGGCGATTAAACGCTTGCCGCCTTTGCTGCGCGGGGCCAGCGGATCATCATTGATCTCCAATCCCGACAATACCGGGATCCATTCGTCCAGCATATCGGGAAGCATGCGCAGTATGCGCGTCTTGGCCTGCCCGCGCAGGCCTAGAAAAAGCAGGTCGTGCAGCGACAGGATGCCGTTGAGAATCTGCGGCAGCACGCTTTCACGGTAGCCGACGATGCCGGGAAAAATGTCCTCCCCGGCCTTCAATTTGGCGATGCAGTTTTTCCGCATCTCCTCCTTGACGGTGCAGGGTTGATAATCGGTCTCTTTCAGTTGTCCGACAGTCGCCGGACGGGGATGGCCAGTCATAAGCAAGTCCTTTGATCGAAATTACCCGCCACTCGATCTTAGTACCCGCTCACCCGTGCCGACAACAGGAAAATAACCGCGCTCAACAAACGCCAACGCAAAAAACGCCGCCGCGCCAACAACCGCGCGGACGTATCCTTGGCTTTGCCTGCCGCTGGGAGCCAACCGCGGCTTAGCGCAGCGGCAATCTTTCCCGCCGGGCCAGCATCCGCCGCCGCAGCCGCGCCGCCCAGGCCGCCCCGGCCACGAAGCCCAGTTGCATCGCCACAAAAAAAGTAACAATGCCCAGCGCGGGCATGTGCATCACCAACCACATGGCCGCGCACACAAACAAAATGATCAACTGCGTGGGCAGAAAGTTATCGCGATAATGGTTCCACATGGTTATTCCTTGTAAAAAACCCGCACGCCATTTCACATTTGCGCTTCGATGAACAGGTCGGCTTTCCAGCGCGTAACGTACACCTTAAAATCGTTGTACAGCAGCGATTTGAAGACCTCATCATAGGGGAAAGCGCGACTGTGATCGATCTTAATACGAAAGCCGCCCATGGACTCGCGCACCGAGCCGGTGTCGCCTACCAGCAGGCGCAGGCGTAGTGCCAGGTCTATCGGTTCTGGCGACGCGGCTGATTGAGTGTTTGCGTCCATGTGCGGCTCCGTTCAGGCGGCCCCGATGCCGCCGGGCTGTTTGACTCCTCCAGATGGCGGCCCTATGGCCGCCGGGCTGGTTGACTTCTCCAGACGGCAGCCCCGTGGCCGCCGGGCTGGTTGACTGCTTTAGACGGCGGCCTCGTCGCGGTCGCCGGTGCGGATGCGGATCACCCGCGACACCGGATGCACGAAGATTTTGCCGTCGCCGATCTCACCGGAGCGCGCCGCCTGCACAATCGCTTCCAGCGCCGGCTCCAGGTCCGCGTCCTTCACGCAGATTTTCATCAAAATTTTGGGCACGAAACCCACGTCCATCCGCGAGCCGCGATATTTTTCGGTATGGCCCATCTGCCGGCCATATCCTTTGACCTCCGCGGCCGTCAGGCCCAGGATGCCCAGCTTGGCCAGCGCGGTCTTTACCGAGTCAAGACGATTGGGTTTAATCACCGCTTCGATCATCTGCATGACAAACTCCTGAAAAAATTTCTAGTGCGCCGGCGCCGCCAACAAGGGATGTGTAAACCACGCGGTTTGCAACCCCAGCAGCGCCGTCGCCGCCAGCATTGACGCAACGCTGACGATCAATCCGATTTTGAACCAGTAGCCAAAAGCCACCGTGCCATGTCCGCGCTTTTCCAGCAATCCCACGGCGATAATATTGGCCGTCGAGCCGATCACGGTCATGTTGCCCATAAAAGTTCCGCCGAAAAGCATCATCCAGTAGATCGCCTCGGGATAACCCGCCGGGGCCACGTGGCGACGGATATCCTCCACCACCGGCATAAACGTGGCCACCGCCAGCACATTATCTAAAAACGCGCTGAGCCAGCCATTGGCCCAGCCCACCACCTGGATCAGCACGCCGGGATGCCCGCTGCCGCACATTTCCAAAAGCCGCGTGGCGATCACGCCGGTTACGCCCGTCTCCTTGAGCGTGCCCACCGATGCGAAGAGCATCATGAAAAAGGACAAAGTCCACCAATCGACGCGGCGCTCCACCAGTTCCCGCGCCTTTTGCCGGCGCAGCAGCAGCACCACGCTGCCCATCAACAGCGACGCCCCGACCATCATCGTCCCCTCGCCCAGCCGGCCGCGCGGCGCGCCCAGCAGCCCGCCGAGCAAATGCTCGAGAAAGCCGTGGCTGATCAATAGCCCAATGGTGCAAAGAAAAACGACCCAACTGACGCGCAGCGCCTTGGTGCGCTCGCGCTGTTCGCTGTCGCTCAGCGGCGGGTTCTCATCCTCCTGATCGCCCCAATCCTCCGCGGTTGCATCCGCTTCAGCGTCCGCTTCGCCAAGCGCCACGCTACGCCCGCCGGCCATTGCCAGCGCTGGCACAGACTTGTTCTTTGCCAAAGCCGCGGCGCGATGACTGGACAGAACCGCCCGCTCAAATTCGCCTATCGCATCGGCAAACCACCAGCGGCAGATGCCATAGGTCAGCAGATTGACCACCAGCGCGATCGGCGCGCTCCAGCGCAGAAATTCGATAAAGCTGAAGCCCGCCTTCAGCGCGATCATCACACCAATCGGATTGCCGATGGAACTGGCGCTGGAACCGATGTTGGTGGCAAAGACCAACATGATGACAAAGGGCACGGGATTGAGCCGGTACTTGCCGCACAAATGCAGCATCGTGCCGGTCATAAACAAAATACTGGTTACTTCATCGACCAAGGCCGCCGAGATACTCCCCAGCACCATCAGCGTCGGCAGCAACAGCTTGGGCCGAGGCCCGATCCAGCGCACCAGCGCACCCACCACCGATTCAAAAAACTGGTTCTCTTCCAGAAAACCGATCACCAGGAACATGCCGACCAGGAAGATGATGACATTCAAACTGGCCGATTGAATAAAGCCTTCCACCGTCAGTAGATTCAATCCCAGCAGCAGGGCGATGCCGCCGAAGGCGAACGCCAGGCGAAAATCGCCAAACAGCAGCGTGCCCAAAATGAACATGGAGAAAATGGTCAGGGAGGTAATCTGCCGGCCGTCAAATACCAGCAGCCCCGTCCATCGCCCCGCCAGTAGAAGCAGCGCGATCCCGCCCAGCATCAGAAAAAATTGCACGGCCTTGTTCATGGTTTTCTTTGTCAAGCCCGCGTGCGGCCGTTAAGCCGTACGCGGGTTATCAGTCGCCGGTCCTTCAGCGGGCCAGTTCCAATTCCGCTTCACGGATTTCACTGGCGGAGATGGTGTCGGGCGTAACCGAATTATAAAATTCGGGATATCCAGGCACTCCCGTTTCGGGAATGTCCAGCCCGGCCATTTCCACTTCCGCAGGCACGCGGTTGCCGCCAATCACCTTGCCGATGATCCAGAAGATCGACCCGCCGGCGATGGCATTCCACGCGAAGCAGACGCACACGCCGATGATCTGGGCTATCAACTGCTTGGAGCCAAAGCCGTAGAACAATCCGCCCACGCCGCCGGCCACGACGTTGTAGCCGTCGCCGTAAGTGCCGTCGGCGAAGAGGCCCACCGCCAACACGCCCCAGGCGCCGTTGACGCCGTGAACGCTGATGGCCCCTACCGGATCATCAATCCGCATCTTGTCCCAGAACATCACCGACCAGATCACCAGCACACCGGCGACTGCTCCGATGATGAACGCGCCCACCGGGGAAACAAACGCGCACGGCGCGGTGATGGCCACCAGGCCCGCCAACATGCTGTTGCACATCATCGACGGATCGGGCTTCTTGTTGGGATGAATCCACCACATGTACATCACGCCGAAGAGCGTAGCGCTCATACCGGCCAGCATGGTGTTGACCGCCACGATGCCGATGCGCCCGTCCGTGCCGGCCAGCGAGCTGCCGGCGTTGAAGCCGAACCAGCCGAAGGCCAGGATGAAGGTGCCCACAATCACCATGGGAATATGGTGTCCGAGAATCGCCCGCGGCTTGCCATTCTTATCAAACTTGCCAATACGCGGCCCGATCATCCATGACAACACCAGCGCCAGCGTGCCGCCCTGTAGATGCACCACCGAGCTTCCGGCGTAGTCGATCAAGCCGTGGCCCAGCCCGGCCTTCATGCCCAACTGTGCCAACCAGCCGCCGCCCCACACCCAGCAGCCATAGACCGGGTACAAAATCGCCCCGATAAAGATGGAAAAGATGAAGAAGCTCTTGAGGCTCCAGCGCTCGGCCAAGGCCCCGGTGGGAATGGTGGCGGTGGTGTCCATGAAAACCATCATGAACAAAAACCACAAAACCGCGGTTGCGTCATAAGCCCGGCCGGTGAGGAAAAAGCCGGTGTAGCCCATGATGCCCCAGCCGTCACCGACCGTTAGCATCTTGTCCAGCGTGGCCGCCCCGCCCAAAACGCCCGGCCCGCCGATGCTGGCGCCGTTGGCACCGCCGCACATGATGGCAAAGCCGCAAATAAAGAAGCCGAACATGCCCAGGGCGTACACCATGAAGTTCATGGTCATGGTGTGCCCGGCGTTCTTGGCGCGAACCAGCCCGGTCTCCACCAAGGCGAAGCCTGCCTGCATGAACATCACCAAAAATCCGGCCACCAGCGTCCAGACGAAGTTGATGGAGTAGTAATTACGCGAAGCACTGGCCGCCACGGCATTGACATTGGCCGCCAACGCCTTGATCTCATCGGCCGTCGGAGCGGAGGGGTCTTTCGGAGCCGTATATCCCGGAACCGACAGGCTGGTGGGCGTCATCTGAAACGCGCCGGTGGGGTCTCCTTTCTCCGGTCCAGGCGTTTGCGCCGCCACGGGGGCGGCCAGCGCCGTCAGTAAAAGTAGCACCACGGAAAGACAACCGGGCAGCCAGCGGCCACCACGCGCGATTTGGGACAAGCCCTTCATACCAGCCTCTGCGATAAACACCCGGCCGAACCCTCGGCCCCGGACCCACCCTGGACGCAACTGCGTCCATGGGCAATAAGCGTGCAGTCGGACACGCCGCCGCACGCAAAGCAACAGCCGGGCCACATGGCTTAATAGCCTGTTTTTAAGGGTTTTGTAGGCAAGCGGCCTCTACCGCCCGCTTATTTTTTGAGCATTGCGCGGCACGCCGGTTGGGCTTGCCTAAGAAGCAGACATGCGGACTGAACGATCACGCCCTCGGGCCTTGGACCATCTTACGGAGCCATTGCGGCACCCGACGGTGATTCCAAATGCGCGCCAAGGGAGGGTAAATTCGCTGCACCAGCCGCCACAAGCGAGTTTGCACCACCTGCTCATATTGATGCTTCCACTGATCGCGCTGGCGACGCAGTTGCTGCAACTCGCCATCCTCCACGTCCCCCGCTTCAGACAAATAGCTCACCGGCACAGCGGCCGCCAAGTCCAACCATAATCCCTGGGACAAATCAAAAAGCGCTCGCCAGGGCGTGGCTTGCATCTGCAAATAAAAGCGCCGCGCCGCCGACGCGATCGACCAATTGTTCTCCAGCCACAGCCGCCCCCATAGCGAAAGGTTCTTTCGCAGCGGCGCGTCATCATGCAAACGCCGGATACTCTCTGCCAGCGCCGCTACACCCACCGGCCGAGCTAACAGCCCGCTGACGCCATCGGCTATCGCTTCATCGACGCCGGGGATGTCATAGCCAATGGCTGGCGTGCCACACGCCGGCGCTTCGGCAAAGACCTGCCCAAAGGTTTCGGCCTTGGAGGGCCCGACGAACAAATCCGCCGCCGCGTACAACATCGCCACGCGCTTCGGATCATCCAGATACCCCACGGCCATATAACGCGGATCGCCGGCCAGGGCCGGATGCAGCCGTCCCATGGAAACCAGTAAAACATTTTCCAATTTCAATATCTCCATCGCCGCCAGCAGATCGCCCAGGCCTTTGCGTTTGTCGGCCAGGTCGGCGGAGGAAAAGAGAATGATGAATTGGTCCAGCGGCAAATCCAGCAGTCGCCGGCAGGTCCGCCGATCCAGCGGCGCATAGGTATCCAGCGGCAAGCCATAGCGAAACGATATCACCGGCTTGGCCCCCGCGGCATGACCAAGCGTGTCGCGGATAAATCGCTCGCTGAAGCGGCTCACCCCCGCCAGCAGCGGCGCATGTGCGGAGGTATGCGTCTGTCGCTTGGTTTTCCAAAGGCCGGCGATCGCCGACGGCTGGGCCGAGGGGTATTCATTGGCGGTCGGGCAGGCCGCATCGCATCCGCGCAAATATTTATCACACGCTCCGGGATAGGCGCAGCGGCCGGTCAAAGCCCATAGATCATGGGTAATCTGTACGGAAGGAAATTGTCGGCACAGCGCCTCGATATGTTCCCCGCCCATGGCGGCGCAGTGTACATTGCCGATCAGCACAATATCCGGCGAATGTTGCGCGATGGCGTTTTGCACTTGCTCCAGCGGCGGCGGCGTCCACACCGGCGCGGGCGCCACGCCAATTTGTTTGACGATCGCCCCGCCCATCGCCGCGCCGGTGGCGATGCGATGATGGGCAATGCCCGCCCCGCCGTTGCTGCCCAGGTCGTTAAAAAATACCAGCTTCGCCGTGCTGTTGACCAGGGACCGTTCGACCGCGGTGCCGCTGCGCACCAGCGCCCGCGCGATGACAAATAATCGCGCCTGTTGCTGGGCGCAGTAATGGAATAACGCCGCGCGCGGATCGTCGGCCGGCTGCACATTTTTGCACTGATTCCACAAGTTGGCGCGAAAAACGCACTCACCCAGCCACGGCCCGGCTTGCGCCTGGTCCCCCTGTGGCCACGGGCCATCCTCCCACGCGGTCAAATGCATTCTTTCACCCGCGGCGGTTAACATCAGCGAGCCGCCGGCCAGCACATCCGCAGCGCACAACCCCATTTGCAGCGCCGCCGCCGCCGCCGCATCGGGCTGCAAAATATCCCCACCGCGCAATACCCACAGCAGTTCACCCGTGATATCGCTGCTGGCAACATCGTCATAGCGCACGATCCGACTCACCGGGTACACCTGTGCCTCGATGGAACCGATGGTAACCGCGGCCGCCGCATCGTCGCCCTCAATGAGGAAGGTAATGTGTGGCCAGGCCGATCCATCGGGCCGCGTCGCCGGCAGCGCCGCCGGCGAATCGAAGATGCTGACAGGTTGATGCGTAGCGCACGGTGCATTCATAAAGGTGCTTTATTAAATCAATGAAATTAATTGCAGCGGGACTTGGCGACAGTTTTTGCGTTCCCAGGTCGTCAGGCCACCCCTACGATTCAACATTATGACTAAGCATACACTAGGACGAACGGGTTTGCAGGTAACAGCATTGGGTTTCGGCTCTGCGGAAGTCGGTTACTTAAAAACCGAGCACGAGCGGGCCGCTCAAGTGATCCGGCGGGTCTTGGATAGTGGAATCAATCTTCTGGATACGGCCGTTTCCTATCCCGGTTCGGAAGACCTCATCGGCCAAACCGTGGCGGATCGACGCAAGGAATACGTGCTGGTCAGCAAATGCGGCAGCGCTAACGCCACCGACGCGGCCCCGGCGTGGTCGGCCAAATTGATCGCCCAATCGGTGGACCTGTCTCTCAAGCGGCTGCGGACGGATCATCTGGATGTCATGCTGCTTCATTCCTGCGATTTGCCGACGCTTCAAAAAGGTGAAGCCCTGGGCGCGCTGGTCAAAGCCCGCGACCAGGGGAAAATCCGTTTTTGCGGCTACAGCGGTGATAATGAGGCCGCGGCATACGCCGCAACGCTTGCGGAGGTGGCGGTGATCGAAACTTCCATCAGCATTTGCGACCAGGCGAATATCGACATGGTGTTGCCCGCCGCCCGGAGGCAAAACGTCGGCGTGCTGGTGAAGCGGGCCATCGCCAACGCCGCCTGGCGGCCGCAATTGCCGGGGATGTACTCGGAGTATGCCAAATCCTACGTGGACCGATTCAAGGCCATGCAACTGGATGCGAATCAGCTTGGTTTTTCAGGTGATCCGCAGGAGCTTTGGCCGCAAATCGCCTTGCGCTTCACCCTCAGCCAACCCGGCGTACACTGCGCCATCATCGGCACCACCAACCCGGAGAATATAGACAAGAATATCGCCTTGGCCGGGCAAGGACCGCTGGATGAACAGGTGGTCAAACAATTGCGCGACGCTTTCGCCGCCGCGGCGGCAGGCAAAAACTGGCCGGGTCAAACGTAAAGGGCAAGGCTCAAGAGTTTGTGAAAGAATCACGATATTCGACCAAATATCTGCACTTCTGCGCAAATATCGAGGGTCAAAATCACTTTATTCACAGGCTCTCAAGCGTTCAGCATTCGCTTTACTCGCGCGGGGCGGCAAATTCCACTCCGCGATAAATCTCGGCTAGTTCGATGGACATTTCCAGGCTGCGCAGCGTTACTTGCTCCTGCAGCCCGCTGAAATGTCTAAACAACCACGCCCCATCCTCCTGGCGACTATAAAGCTCCACCCGCGGCGAGGTTTGACTCACCAGCATATATTCCCGCAATGATTCCAGTTCCAGGTAGCGCCGAAATTTATCCCCCCGGTCGTAGGCTTCGGTGGACTCCGACAACACCTCCACGATCAAGCGCGGATTGGTAACACCCTGCCCGCGCGGATCATTGGGATCATGTTGCGGCTGGCGGCAAATCACGCTCACGTCGGGATACACGTAGGTTGCGGCACCGGCGATCCACACCCGCAAATCACTGGTAAAGACGCGACATGGTTTTTCTTTGAGGGCATAACCTAGTTCACGAATGATATTGGCAGCAATCGCACTATGTTCTAAAGTGCCGCCGCTCATGGCCAGAATTTCACCATCGTGAAATTCATGCCTTTCGACGGCCAACTCTTCCATCGCCAAATACTCGGCGATGGTATAGCGCTTGCCTTTTTGTACCGGTGCCTGCATAAAACTATTATATCCCAATTTCGGCTGGCGACATCACTTTAATTCCATGCGCATCGCCGGGCCGCCGCCGCCGCTTCCGTCGCCGAGGCTCATATTTTTATCAAACGCCATTTTGTACTGGTAGCTGACGGCAATCGCCTTTTCGCCGCTGCTGCCGGGCGGCAGTGTGAGATCCCAGCGGAGCAGATTTTTACCGCGCTGATCGCGAAGATAGGCCGGCTCGGTACTCAAAAGCGGCTTGGCCTCTCCCAGCGATACGCTGACCGATTCATTGTCCGAATAAGGCAATCGATCCCACAGTTGCAGTTTCACCGGCTCGGATTTGAAACTGCTGAGCTGAATCCGATATTCAAAATTCAGCACCTGGTTGCCGCCTTGCACGCCGCGGGTCTTTTCCGCCAGCGTGCGCTGCACCTGTAATTGCGGGTCCACGCCAAAACCGGCGGTAAACGGTTCGCCCACCGCCACCAGTGCCAGCGCCGCGCGGCCGACAAAATCGTTGCCCAGATACATGGTGGCCTCGCCAGGGAGAATAACGTTGGTGCCGCTGTTGGTGAAATTCGCCAGCCGATAAACGTGTTCCGTCAACACCGGCACGGCCTTGTAAAACCACTCGGCCTTCAAGTTAGTGCGGGCCACTTCCACGACCTGTTCCTCCTGTCGCCAGGGCACGCTCATGGGTGTAGACAGATGGAAGGTAACGCTTTGGCCTTCGCGCCGCCGGGCAATGGGTTGGGCCTGCGGCAATTTGGACTCGGCCGCGTACAACAGATCAAACGACTGCTCCAGCACTGCGGCATTGTTGTAGCCCAAGTCCGCGACGGGCTGGTTCATCCGATTGGATTCGACCTGGGCCTGCTTCCGTAGCATCTTCGATTGCAGCAAGACCTGTGGTTTATCCGCCATCGGCGGAGCAGCACCCGAAGCGTTGTTCATCGCACCGGCTCCCCCTAAAACCACTTCCATCACCGCCAACTCCGGCGGGGCGGCGTTGAGCATCGGTTCGGCGGTGGAGAGCGTCAGGTCCACATTGTTCCAATCCTCCCCGCTTTGCTGATTGATCGCGCCCAGATATTCCAAAAGCACATCGGGCTTATCCGCCGCGGCCCGGAGTTTGTACTTGGGCTGCCAACTGGCCGAGCCGACCAGGTAATTTAATCGCACCGAACCGGCGTTGCCGTTGCGATCCACCACGATCACCGCCTCGCGAATGGTTTTATCCGCGGCGGCGGCAAGCTGGTTGCGCTGCTGCTGCAAAAATTGCCGCTGTCGCTGGTTGCGCTGCAGTGCCTGGCGCGCGGCGACCTGCTCGGCCTGACGGGCGGCGCGGCCTTCCATGATAAAGGTGGACAACTTGGTAACGGCATCGGGATTAAGCATCCCTTTTTCCGTCAACTGCTGCATGGTCGCGCCGGTGAAATTCTCCAGCTTCGCCAGCAGCCCTAAATTCAGTTGCCCCACTTCTATTTGCGCCTGGAGCAACTCGTCCTCGCGCTGCATCGCCGCCAGTTGCTCATCAAGTTTGCGCAAATCCTGCTGGGTATTTTCTTTCACCTGGCGGGTCCGGTAGCGCGTGGTCAACACCCGCATCCCCTCGGATGCTTCGGAAAACAGCGAACCATCGAGCGTCGCCGGCGGCAGTGGGCCAACCACCAGTTCCGCTTGCCCGCCCCCGGCCTCCACCGCCACCTGCCGCGTTACCAGCGCATTACTTTGATAGATGGTAACCGCGACGATCCGGCCGCTGACGGCCGCGGGCGCTTCCGCCGCCGCGGGCGCTTCGGCGGCCGTTGCGGCGGCATCCGCCCCATGCGTCAGCCCCACCTGCCCGCACAAGGCCCATCCGCCAATCAACATCGCCGAAAGTAAAAT
>JBBQBE010000022.1:0-39593 GCA_038317225.1 Tepidisphaerales bacterium
GCAAAAAGGTTTCTCGTCGATCAATGGACTGAAGCGGCAGTGAGAGCGATCCGCCGGAAAGGGGAAAGACGTGGCTCGCCTCACTGAGGCGATGTTTTTCCATAGCGATCAATGCGTTTGCTTCAGCTTGCGATAGGTCCAGTTCCGCCATCACTTCGTCCTTGCACTCTGTTCCGCGTCGGGGACTTTAAGGTAGTGGCACGGGGGAAACTCGCCGACCGGTGTTGGAACAAACACATCTTCCCCGAAATCACTGAACAAGGGCATGCTAGCCATGTGCGCATGGCCAAGCAAATGGTCGTAGGCAAAGTCGCGGCGTTTGAGCATCGAGCCGTTGACCGGGGACCATTCGGGGAAAACGATTGGGCGGTCCTCTGGGGTGCGGAGCGTGAGGGCGTCGCCTTGCACGACGTTTTTGGAGAGGATGTAAGCCGCAGCGCGGGCGGCTTCGTCGGGCAAGGGAACCTTGAATCGGACCGCGTGGGTGTCGGTGACAATGTTCAAGAGCCGAACGCGACAGGCGGCGATGTTATCGGGGAGTAAGTCGATGCCGTAAAGACTGCAGACGGCCAGGATCGCGTCGCGTTCCCATTTGTCTCGGTTGCGGGCATTCTTCTTGTCAACGGTGAGGAGTTTCCGCCGAAGCACTTCGGCAAGAAAATTTCCGTCACCACAGGCAGGCTCAAGAAAGCGAGAGTCGATGCGCTCGCACTCGTGTTTCACGAGGTCAAGCATGTCGTTCACGAGTTCGGCCGGTGTAAAGACCTCACCATGGTCGATGATGCGTTGACGATTTGGAGCCATTAGCAGACCGGAAAACGACCGGGAAACAGGACGCAATTCAATAGGCTGCATCCCTTGGCCTCATTCCTACGGCACAATCTTCGTCGCCGGCTCGCTCCACGGGCCTTGGCCCGCCGCACCAGTCGCCACGCGGAACCAGACGCGCTGGCCGCTGATCAAAAATTCACCGTCGCGGTGCTCTGGGTGGCCACGCGGCTGCTCGTCCCGGGGCCGGGGCCGCTGGTGGTGGGGAGATCGACGCTGTAACTGCTGTAACTCTGGTTACGTTTCGCCATAGCCTTCTCCCTGTGCATGTCATTATCAGAACTGTGTGAAGCATCACCCGCCAGAAGGTCCCAGTCAAGACACCGCGAAGGGAGGGCGGGAGGGACCGGAAAACGGGACATGGTTGAATGCCATTCGGTTAACGCCAAAACAGGATTTTCCTTCAGAAACATGCTTAAAAGATCACGATCTAGCGCTGTCTCACAACGACCGGTGCATTCCAGTCATGCGGAAACACCGCGAATTCAGAAGAATCACGATTGGCACGATTCTATACAAAAGTTCCATAAGTGGCGATAATTACGGACTTTATTGCTTAACCGAATGGCATTCATCCCAGGCCCCTTTGAATTGTTTGACTGTGGATTGTTGAGAAATGCAAATTCAACACTCCACAGTCAACACTCAACGCTCAACATTCTCCTCTGCGGCTTTGCGGCTCTGCGCCTCTGCGTGAGATGCCTTTTCGGCCGCTGGACCCCGCCAACCCCGTGGGAAAAGTTTTTTCGCGCGGGTTTTACCCGGCCAACAGCGCGTTTTGCTCCTGCTTCAGCGCGTTTTGCCCGTCAAAACACGCTGGAACGGCGCGCATACACGCGGAAAAAAAACTTTTCACGCGCGGAAACGGCGCGCATACACGCTGAAACGGCGCGCATACACGCTGGAACGGCGCGCATACACGCTGGAACGGCGCGCATACACGCTGAAACGGCGCGCATACACGCTGAAACGGCGCGCATACGCGCGTAAACGGCGCGCATACGCGCGTAAACGGCGCGCATACACGCTGAAACGGCGCGCATACACGCGTGAAAAAACTTTTTCCCGGCCCGTTTCCCTCTCCGCGGCGCTGCCCCGACAGCACCGATAACCTTTTGGAGTCCCCGCCGCCGCCCATTGGCCCCATAACATCCGCTTTGCCAGTTCTGGCGGCGGCGTCTTTATCGGAACCGCCGCAAAAATAAAAAAAGCTGGATTTTGCTGGTTCTACCCCCGCCGCCGCGCCGATGTCTTTTCCCGGCTAGTTTATCTTTTTCCCGGCCAGCGCGAGTCCGTAGTCAGTTGCACGGGCGGAGTACCGCCCTTTTGATTGTGGATTGTTAGATTTGAGTGTGGATTGTTGACTGTAGATTGTTGAGAAATGCAAATGCAAATTCAGCTCTCAACACTCAACATTCAACATTCAACGCTCCACCCTCAACCCTCCCGCTACAGTCGGCGGAGGGAGTTGGCGACCTGCGGCTTGGCCCTTCTAGCGCGCGTTGGCGCTGTCGCGCGAGGCGTAGATGGTTTTGCATGCCGGCAGGGCGCGGAGGAATAGTCTGCCGTAATGTTTGCTCTTCACCCGGCTGTCGAGGATGACGATGATGCCCCGATCCTGGCGCGAACGAATCAGCCGGCCGACGCCCTGCTTGAGTTTGATGATCGCTTCGGGCAGCGAATAGTCCATGAAGGGATTGCCGCCGCCGCGCTGGATCGCCTCCAGGCGGGCCTCGATGACCGGCTCATCGGGCACGGCGAAGGGGAGTTTGACGATGATGACGTTGCGCAGGGCTTCGCCTTGCACGTCGATGCCCTGCCAAAAGCTGGCGGTGCCGAAGAGCACGCCGTTGGCCGAGGCGCGAAAGCGCTCCAGCAAAACCCGTCGCTGCTCGCCTTGGCCTTGCACCAGCATGTGCAGGCCCATTTCGCCGATCGCGCCGGCCAGGCGGCCGGCCATGTCGCGCAACATGGCGTAGCTGGTGAAGAGCACAAACGCCCCGCCCTCGGTCATTTGCAGATAATGCAAAATGCGCTCGGCGGCGGCGGCGGGAAACCGCAGCGCGTCGGTCGGTTCGGGAAGCTGATCCTCCACAAACAACGTGGCCTGGTTGGGATAATCAAACGGCGAGCCTAGCTGCAGGGTGTCGTGCTTGCAGACGCCCAGGCGCGCGATCACGTAGTCAAACGCCCCGGCGGACGGTTTTTTGCCGCGGCTTTTTTTGCCGGCCGCGGCGGGCGCGGCGCCGGCCGCGGCGGGCGCTGGCGCGGCGCTGGACGAAGCGGCCGGGGCGGCCGGGGCGCTGTGCGCCGGGGCATGAGAAGTTGCGGCCGAGGCCCTGTCCGCCGGGGCATGGGATGGCGGAGTCGTGGCCCCGTCCGCCGCTGCGCGATCCGGGGCCGCGCTGTCCGCCGCCGCAGCGCGGGCGTTGGCCGCATTTTGCGGCGCGTGCGCAGCGCGATTTGCGGTGGCGGATGGCGGGCGATCCGCCGAGGACGAGGCGCTGTCCGCGGGGCCGCGGTCCGCCGCAGCAGTGTCGCCGCCGGCGGCGTGATGGGCTAGTCTTGGCGGCGCTGGTTGCTCGGCGGGGTCGGCGGCGCTGGGCGGCGCAGGCTCGGCGGCCCCGCCGGTGCTGAGCGTGGCGCTGGTCAGCACCACGGTTTTGATCTTCTCAAACAGCTCGGCCCGCAGGCCGTCGGCCACTTTGATCGGGGCAGCGCACAGCGTAACCCGGCGCGGGGTTTTCTCGGCCACCTCCATCCAGTAAACCCCCTCATGGATATTTTGCTGGATGATCGCCTCCAGCGAATCGGCCAGCACCGCGATCTTTTCGGTCTGGGCGGTCATCTCCGTCAGCTCTTCGTCTTTTTTAATTTCCGGCAACAGCGCTTTGATCTGGGTATTGAGCCTGCGCAGGGCCGGGGAAAGATCGTTATCCACCATATCCGGCTGGTGAATCCGCCCGGTGGCGCGGCCGGAATTTTTCCGCCAGGCGATGCAGCGTTCAAAAAAGCCGTCGATATGCTGGTGCAGTTCCAACAGGGCGCTGACGGCCAGATTGGCTTTGGCGCCGTAACTGCTCAGCATGCCCTTGCCGCGGCGCGGATCGTAAAGCCCGCGCAGCAGATATTTGATGCCGCTTTCGGAGACCTTGATGCCGAAATGCTGGGCGGCGGCGTCCTCGATGGTATGCGCCTCATCCAGCACCACCGCGTCATACTTGGGAAGATAATTGATCCCCACGCTGCGCAAGGCCAGGTCGGAAAAAAACAGGGCGTGATTGGTTACCAATAGCGTGCCGCCCTGCATCCGCCGCCGGGCCGCCTGCCAGAAACATTTATCATAGTGGACGCAGCGTTTGCCCATGCAGTTGCCGCGCTCGGCGTTAACTTTGTCCCACACATCCATTTCCGGCAGCATTTTCAAATCGGACAGGGAGCCGTCGCCGGTCTGCTGGGCCCACTGCTCGATATGCGTCAGCGCCCGCTGCTGGCGTTCCTGGTCAAATAGCAGCCCCTGACGCTGGCGTGCCTGCTCCAGGCGGCGCAGGCACAGGTAATTGCCCCGGCCCTTGCAGAGCACGGCGGAAAATTCATCGCCGTAGACGCTTTGCAGCAGGGGAATGTCCTTTTCGATAAGCTGCTCTTGCAGGGAAATGGTGTGGGTGGAGATGACCACACGTTTGCGGTGGCGCACGGCCCAGTCGATCATCGGCAGCAGATAGGCGAAGCTCTTGCCCACGCCGGTGCCGGCCTCCACCAGCAGATGCCGCCCGGCGGCCAGGCTGTCGGCCACGGCATGACTCATGCGCAATTGCTGGGGACGATGCTCGTAGCGCGATCCCATTCGCCGGGCGATTTTTCCTTGCGGGCCGAGAATGTCGTCCAGTAGTGTGGGCATATATTTACCGGCGGCGGAAATATTCCGCACAAATTCGAGTACCACCGGCAAGCGGCCGGCGACTACTATTATGTATCATACGCCCAGGCGAGACGGGAGCGAGTTCATGCGATGGATTATGCGCGGTGGATGGGCGGGGCTGCTGTTGTTGTTGGCCTGCGCGGCGAGTTTCGGGCAGGCCACGGCCCCGGCGTCCTATGTGTGGTGGGAAGCGGAGAATCCGCAGGCGACCAACTTCAGCGGCGGGGATTTTTCGCCGCGCACCTTCGCCCCGAGCCGCCAATTGCTCTCCGGCGGCGACTGGCTCAGCGCCAGCGGCCGCCGCGGCGGGTTGCCGATGACGGCCCGGTGGATGGTCGATGTGCCGGAGAGTGGAAGCTATCACCTGTGGACACGCAAATTCTGGAAGCATGGGCCGTTTCAATGGCGCTTCCAGGAGCAGCCCTGGCGCATCTGCGGCGCGGATTGCGCCCTGGCCGACAGCGTGGAACTCAAACAATTCGTCTGCGCCAACTGGGTTTTCCTGGGGGATGTAACGCTGGAAAAAGGGCCGCGGCGATTTGATATCCAGTTGCTGGCCAAAGCGGGCGAGGCCGCCACCGCCGCCTTCGACTGCTTTATCCTCTCTGGCGGCGCGTTTGTTCCCAACGGCCAGCATCCGCCCGGCTATCGCGGCGGGCAGGCCGAGGAAGGTTATTTCGCTTATGAACCGCCGCTGGATGCGTTTGATCCCGCAGCGCTATTGGATTTGCGCTATCTCAACGAACCCGCGGCGGGACACAACGGCCCGCTGCGGGTGGTTGATGGACATTTGGCAACCGCCGACGGCAAGCCGGCGCGTTTGTGGGGGGTGAATGTCGGTGGTGAAAATTTGCGGCAGGATCGCGCTTCAATCGACTACCTGGCCCGCAAACTGGCCAAGAGCGGCGTGAACTGGGTGCGCATCCACACGCGGTTTTTTGATCCCGACGCGGCCGATCTTTCGACTATCGCCCCGGAGCGGATTGACGAACTGCACTATTTCGTGGCGGCGATGAAGGGGCAGGGCATCTACTGTTCGCTGAGTTTTTATTTTCCCTTGTGGCTGGATGTCAAACCGCGATACGCTTTGGGCGACTACAGCGCCATCAATAATAAAAAGCCCTTTGGGCTGCTGTTTATCAGCCCGCAATTTCAGGCCATTCACCGCGCCTGGGCCAAGGCGCTGCTCACCAGCGTCAATCCCTATACGCATTTGCCGCTGGCGGCGGATGCGGCGCTGGCGATGGTGGAGATCGTCAATGAGGACAGTTTGTTTTTCTGGACCTTCAATCGCAAAAATGTGCCGCCGGACCAGTGGCGGCAGTTGGACGAGCGCTACCGGGAATTTCAAAGCCGCCAGGTTCCTGGCCAAAACTCCGTGGCGCTGCTGGAAATCTGGCATCTGACCGGAGCGGCCCTGGCCAAAGCCGACGCCGAGCAACTGCGCCAAGCGCAAATGCAAACGCGCTTTCTGGCACAATTACAGCACGACTACTACCGCGACACGCGCGACTATTTGAAAAATGAGCTGGGGTGCAAAAGCCTGATCGTGGCCGGCAACTGGACGACCGCGGATCCGGCGCGACTCGATGCGCCGGAGCGCTGGAGCTATAGCGCCGCCGACGTGGCCGATCGCCATGGCTACTTTGAAGCCCGCCACCAGGGAGAGGGCGCTGGCTGGTCGGTGCGCGCGGGGCACACCGTGGAGGATCGGGCGGCGGTGCTGCTGCCCGAGGCCCTGCCGCTGCGGGGGGCGATGGTGCGAAACATGCCCAATATCCAGTCGGAATTGCAATGGACGCGGCCCAACCGCTTCCGGGCCGACGCGACGTTTCTTACCGCCGCATTGTCGGCGATTCAGGGACGCGACGGCGTCTGCTGGTTTGCCGTCGGGAGCAATTACCTGCGCGACACGCCGGGATGGAAGTTCGCTTTGGGCGGGCCGATGATCTTCGGAGCCTTTCCCGCCGCGGCCTTGAGCTATCGCCGCGGCGATGTGGCCATGGCGGCGCCGGCGGCGGAATATGTTTTGCCCGAGGCGGCGGTCTGGTCGCTGCGCCCGATCGGCGCGGATAGCGCGGCCTTGGACAAGTTGCGTCAGGGCGATGCGCCGCCGACCGGCGGGCAACGCGCGGCGGGCGGGGGTTTGCTGGATCCGCTGGCGTGGTACGCCGGGCCGGTGTGGTATGAATTTTCCCCGGCACCAGCGAAGCAAAATACCATCGACCTGCGTGGGCGCATCGAACGGGCCGCCCATACCATCGGCGGGCCGGATCAGGCTTTGCAATGGGACTACGCCAAGGGGCTGGCGCTCTTGCGCACCAGCGCGGCCCAGGGCGCGGCGGGATTTTTAGCGCGCGGCGGCGCTATTGCGCTACCCGATGCGACGGTGCAATCCGATAATGAGTATGGCGCGATCTGGCTGGTGGCCCTGGATGACCTGCCCTTATCCACCTCGCGGCGCGTACTGGTGCAGATGATCAGCGAGGAAAAGTTTCTGGGCGAGCGCATCGTCAACCAGCGCATCGAGCAACTGGGCGCGTATCCGCCGGGGATGAAACGACTGGCGACGCGCTTGACGTTCAGCGGCCAGGTGGCGGCGTGGAAAAAATGCACGCGGCTGGATGAAAACGGCTACGCCGCCGGCGCGGTGGCGCTGGAAGCGCTCGGCGATGGCGGGCAGCGCTTGACGCTTTGGCCCGAAGCGCTGTACCTGATACTCGAGCGTTAAACAGGTGGTTTTTATGGGCAATTTGAGGAATTGTATTGTTCCCCGACTGGCGGGAGCATTGCTGTTTGCTTGCTTGATGCGCCTGTCGCCGGTAAGCGGCGGCCCGGCAACCGCGCCAGCAATCGCGCCGACCACCGCGCCAGCCACCGCGCCCAGCGACGCCCCGGCCGGCGCAGCCGATGCAACCATGGACTGGCTCTTTGATCAAAGCGCCCCGGCCAGCAAACCCGCTGCTGCGCTTGCGACCGCGCCGACCACACAGCTTGCCGAGGCCCAGCCCGGCTGGCGCGACGCGGTGCTGACGCTATCCGATGGAACCATCCTGCGCGGGCGCGTGGCCAGCACCGCCGGCAAGCCGCTGCGCCTGTGGGATGAGTCGATCAAGGATTATCACGATGTGCCCCTGGCGCTAATAAAAAAAATTGCAGCGCGGGTACTTTGGGAACGAATGGAAGACCAGTGGCACTTCACCGACAGCGGATCGGATCGCAAAGAGTACAGCGGCAAACAGTACCCGGCGCGCATGACCGAGTACATCGTTACCTTGCAAAATGGCCAGAAAATTCAGGGCCAAATCGTTGCGCCGCTCTATTTTGAAAATGACGCGCTGCAAAAAACTTTCGCGCTGCACAAGCGCGATAAAGGCGCGCTGGGACAGACCCTGGAGCGCTTGATCTACGTGCGCGCGGTGGAATTTCCTTGACCCACGCCGAGAAAAATCTGTTGATGAAAACAAAAAAACGTTGACTCTATTTTATCCACCTACTACATTTAGATAAAAGAAAGGAGGATACGCTATATGCCAGTCGCAAAGAAAGCCGCGAAGAAGACGGCCGTCAAGAAGCCGGCGATGAAAAAAGCCGCAGCCAAACCGACGACCGTTAAGAAGACTGCCGCTAAGAAGCCGGCAGCCAAAAAGGCGACCAAGAAAATGGCCAAGTAAGGGAAGCCATTTCTCTATCGCCGCGATCTCTTTGGCTCCAACTTTAAGAGATTGAGGCGAACGGTCGAAGACATGCAACAACACTTACGGAACCACGGCTCCCAACGGGTTCCGGCATTCTGAAAGCTTCCCCGCCACGGCGGAAGCTTTCTTTTTTTATTGCCAGAGAAACTGAAGGTTGAACGGGCCGAGGACGGTCCTTTGTCCTTAGTCAGTAGTCCGTTGTCCGTTGTCCGTTGCAAAAGCATTTGCTACTGACACCTTTAGACTTTTGTCCGTAGCAAAATGCTTGGTCGCCTATGCCTTTGCTACTGACAACGGACTACTGACTACGGACTTTCTCCTCCCTCACTTCCCACCAATCTTACGGATCAAGCGCACTTCCGTTGCCCGGTATGGCTTGCCGTCGGCGCGGAAGATCTCGTGAAACCATAGTTTCGGCTCGGCGTCGTAGCGCTTTTGCCACGAATCCCACGGATACAGGGTTTGCGTGCGCCCGGCGACAAAACCCCAATTCAAAGCCCCGACGCCATGCCGCTTGAGTAGCGGCAAAATCGTTTCAAAGGTGCTGCCGGTGCCGCGGGCCAGGTATTCGCTGCACACCAGCGGTCGACCCAACTGTTGCAGTTGCTTGATCTTCTTTTCCATCGTCGCCGCCGGCTCGTAGCAATGGAAACTGATGACATCCGACTGCTCAAGCTGCAAGCGCTCCCAACTCTTGAGCGTATGCTCTGCGCTCCAGTCGCCCTGCCATACGCCGCTGGTCAGTGGCTGGCTGACCCCACTGCCGCGCGCCCAGTCAAAAACTTGCCGCAACAACGGCTCCATCACTTGCCCCTTGTGATCGCCCAGGTCGCGCGGGCCGTAGGATGCGCCGTTGCTGTTGTCCGGCTCGTTCCACAAATCCCATAGCGCGATGCGCGGATCGTCGGCGAAATGCTTCATTACCCCCACCACGTAGCTTTTCAAGCGCGCAAAGCGTTTGGCGTCGCGCAGAATATCCACCCCCGGCGATTGGAGCCACATGGAATTGTGCACGTGCGGCTCGGGGCCGCGCTGCTTGCCTAAGCGCGGGAATGGATGCCAGCAGCTATCAAAAAACACCGGCATGGCCTTGATGCCATGCCGCTTGGCGATTTTCAAAAACCGATCCATCCGCGTCAGCAACCCCTTGGCGTCCTCTTGCCATAGCAGGTCATGCAGGTAGATGCGCACGGCGTTGAACCCCAGGTCCTCTGCCCAGGAAAGTTCCTGCTCGATGGTCTTGGGATCGAAGTTTTTCTTGCTCCACATCTCAATCTGATTGCCGGCCGTGCGCGGCGTGTAATTGCACCCCACCAGCCAACCGGTGGCCTCGCCCCAGTGCCCCGCTTGCTGCTTGCTCCACACCTTGCGCGATTTTTTCATCAGTCCTTCTCCTTGATTGCCTGTTCAGTGATTATCCGTCGGCCCTAAAATTTGCAAGTGGATAAATAAAAGCGCGGTGAGAGGCTCAAGGCCATTGCATTTGCCGCGCATGGCTCCCTCACGGGCCAGCGGGCTTGAGGGAGTCGGGTGGGAGCGTGAAATTGATTGACAATACGGACATTTTCACCATTCGACCCTCACCCTAACCCTCTCCCTGATTACAGGGCGAGGGGATAATCTCGCATGTGCGATTGACCTCTACATCCAACCGTCAGCAGCCGCTTGAGAACCGGCAGGTTCTCGCCGTGAATTAACTTATTATCCGCGCCGCCGCCGCTGACCGACACCAACCGCGCCGCCGCCGTGTGCCGCAAAACATCTTGCTCACTGATCTTGTTTTCATATGTCAGGTGCATACGCCCGCCGGGTTACTCACCGCCCCTCAATCATCCACCGACCCTCGGTTGTGTTTATTCCGCAGGAGTAAGCAAATGCGGCATATTCAAGACCCTCAATCATTCACCGTCCGCGGTTGCGTTTATTGCGCATGGGTAATTAGATGCGGCAGACTCAAGACTCTCAATCATCCACCGACCCTCGGTTGTGTTTGATCTGGCCGCGCTGTTTTTTACCTTCTAATCGTTTGCGGCGGCTGGATGCGGTAGGTTTGGTTTTTCGTCGGCGTTTGGGAACGGCCTGGGCTTCGATGAGCATTTGCCTTAAGCGCTCCAGGATCGCCCGGCGGTTGCCCTCCTGGCTGCGATGTTCCTGGCTGGTGATGATGAGTTCTCCGGCGTCGTTGATTTTTCTGCCGGCCAGTTGCCGCAGCCGCCCCATGACCGTGCCGCTCAAAGCGCTTAACTGCTCCAGCGGCAGGCGCAGTTCCATCTTGGTGTTGACCTTGTTGACGTTTTGCCCGCCGGGGCCGCCGCCGCGGGCGGCGCGGAATTGCAATTGGGCCACGCGCACATTGGGCGCGATCTGGATTCCACCGGGTTGATCTTCCTGCTCCATGTCAATCAGCCATTGTCGCCACGGGCCGGGTGCTGCTGGTGGAATCGGCACGCTCCAGGGCCGCCAGAGCCACCATGCGCGTCGTCGAGCCTAAAAAAATGACGATCAGCAAAATAACCATGTCGATCCGCATCCACCACAGCGGATAGCTCGGCGGCCGTCCGCCCAGCGTGAGTGACAAGGCGATGAGTACCGCGGCCACCCCCGCCCCGGCGTGGGCGGCCCACCACCAGCCCGGCCGCATCGCCAGCGGCAGTTGCGCATTCCCCTCGCCCACGCGCACCATCTCACGCAGGTGCGCCAGTTCCGCCTTGTCGTAATTTTTCCATTGCCGCTGGGTGCTGATGATGCCGGACAAAAGGATCAGCCCTACCGCCAGCCACACGATCCAGCGAAAAACCCAACGGGCGCGGGCAAAGACGGCCAATTGCGTCTCCTGGCGCAGGTCGTCGATGGCGATGGGCACGACCATCTCGAAAAAGAGCGTACCCCCTACCAGTAGCGTGGCGGCGACGATGTGGAAATACCGGCTCAGCAGCGAAATCACATTATAGAATATTTGCACGGTTCATCCCTGGCTGGTACCCAATGTCATTGCCGATCGGCGACGGCCGCCGGGCCGTCCTCATCAGTTTATCGACCAACCCGCCGCATGGGCAACTATAATGAACCAAAGCGGGAGTGAATTCAACGATAGCGGAGGCCAGACGGGGTTAACACCCGAAGGCTAAGATGGCGGGATACATTCCGACATTCTCGCAACAAGTGGCCAATGATATACTATTGTGAAGGGAGCCTTATGGTTAGCGCCAATGTCAGCAGAATATTAGAAGCCGCCGCCTCGCTCACGCAAAGCGAGTATGAGCAATTGCGTCGCCTGTTACAACAGCGAGCGGCACGACAAGCCAAGCTCGATAGCGCCAGCGAGCTGCGACAAAAGCTGGTGGACGAAGGACTTTTGGAGGCAAATCGTCCCCCACGACAAAAGTCGTCTCAATTTGAAATGTGGCAACCGATCGTTATCAAAGGGCCTCCAGTCTCGCAAACCATTCTGGAGCAACGACGCTGAATGTCTGTCTTATTTTTAGATAGCAGTGCTTTGGTCAAGCGCTACATCGCCGAAACCGGCTCCGATACGGTCAGCGCCCTGTTATCCCCGCAAGCGGGAAATGTGGTCTTCATCAGCGTGATCAGTGGCGTGGAAGTGGTGGCCGCACTCACACGCCGCCAACGTATCGGCGACGTAACTCAGCAACAGGCGGCATCTGTCATTTCGGCTTTTGTAGATGACTGGAGTGAGGTGTATGAACTGATTATGGCGGATCGGCCCACGATCCGCCGTGCCATGGACTTGGCACAACGCCATGCCCTTAGAGCCTATGACGCGGTACAGTTGGCCTCCGCGCTGGCAGTTCATGCCCATCTGGTCGCCCGCAACGTACCTTTGATTTTTCTATCCGCCGATGTCGCATTAAATGATGCCGGCTCGGGTGAGGGCCTGCAAATTCAAAATCCCCAGACTGACGCGTAAATCCTATCTATCCAGCATCCAGAAACGCTTGTTGACGAGTTAAACTGAGAGATTGTAAAAGAATCTCGATTTTCGCCAACTGGTGGCGTTTTTGCGCAAATATTGAGGATCAAAATCAATTTATTCACAGGCTCTGATTCCCCGCGCTATCAACGCAAAAACCGCCGGGGGTTAGCCCGGCGGTTTCGCTTTTGAACGATTCCGTAATAAGTGATAGTCGGGTAGCCATTCAACGTCGTCACCGACGCTGTTTCTGTACACAGACGAGGCTGTGCTGACACGTTATTCGACAGATCGCTCTGGCGAACATTCTAAGATAATCCCTTAGAAAGGAGGTGATCCAGCCGCAGGTTCCCCTACGGCTACCTTGTTACGACTTAGTCCCAGTCACCGAACCTAGCGTCGACACCACAGTAGTGTGGCGGCTTCGGCTATTTCCGGCTCCCATGACTTGACGGGCGGTGTGTACAAGGCTCAGGAACACATTCACCGCGGCGTAGCTGATCCGCGATTACTAGCGATTCCAACTTCATGGAGGCGAGTTGCAGCCTCCAATCTGAACTGGGCGACGATTTATGCGATTTCCATGACTTTGCAGTTTAGGTTCGCTTTGTTCGCCGCATTGTAGCACGTGTGTAGCCCTGGGCATAAAGGCCATGAGGACTTGACGTCATCTCCACCTTCCTCCGGTTTGACACCGGCAGTCCCCTTAGAGTCCCCGGCATAACCCGCTGGTAACTAAGGGTAAAGGTTGCGCTCGTTAAGGGACTTAACCCGACATCTCACGACACGAGCTGACGACAGCCATGCAGCACCTGTACTAGTTGTACCCTTGCGGGCCTACCCGACTTTCATCGGGATAATCCTAGCATGTCAAGCCCAGGTAAGGTTCTGCGCGTTGCTTCGAATTAAACCACATGCTCCACCGCTTGTGTGAGCCCCCGTCAATTTCTTTGAGTTTTAGCCTTGCGACCGTACTTCCCAGGCGGTCCACTTAGCACTTTAGCTTCGACCGCAACCACGTCAGAGCGGCTGCGATCTAGTGGACATCGTTTACGGCTAGGACTACCGGGGTATCTAATCCCGTTCGCTCCCCTAGCTTTCGTGTCTCAGCGTCAGCACATCCCCAGCAACCTGTTTTCACCGTTGGCGTTCCAAATGATATCTACGCATTTCACCGCTCCACCATTTGTTCCAGTTGCCCCTAGATGGCTCAAGAAGTCCAGTATACCGAGCAGTTCCACGGTTAAGCCGTGGGATTTCACAAGGTACTTAGACCTCCGCCTACACACGCTTTAAGCCCAGTGATTCCGCCTAACGCTCGGCACCTCTGTCTTACCGCGGCTGCTGGCACAGAGTTAGCCGTGCCTTCCTCTGGGGTTCCTCAGAACTTGGTAACCCCTGACAGTGGTTTACATCCCGAAGGACTTAATCCCACACGCGGCGTCGCTCCGTCACACTTTCGTGCATTGCGGAAGATTCGTTACTGCAGCCCCCCGTAGGAGTCTGGGCAGTGTCTCAGTCCCAATGTGGCCGGCCAACCTCTCAGTCCGGCTACGCGTCATCGCCTTGGTAGGCCGTTACCCTACCAACTAGCTGATACGAAATCGCCTGCGCCCAGACCGGCGGACCTTTGAGATCCCGAGGATGCCCTCAGGATAGATTATCTGGTATTACCCAACCTTTCGATTGGCTATCCCAGAGTCCGGGGTACATTAGCGATTCATTACTCACCCGTTCGCCACTGATGTATTGCTACATCCGTACGACTTGCATGTCTTAACCACGCCGCCAGCGTTCAGGCTGAGCCAGAATCAAACTCTTCAATTAAATTTCGTGAATGCCTCTGAATCCTCATGCCCGGCTTGCGCCGGGACTAACAGTTTCATCAGCGGTTTAATCTCGAAACGAGTTTGTCCATCAATGGATTAGACAACCCATTGACTTGTTACTGCCCCGTTGCCGGCAAAGGCAAAAGGGTCAGCCAACCGATCCCCATACAGGCGAACCGATTGGATCTTGCAAGGCTCAAACATCTTCGATGGCTTGAGACAGTATTACCTGTCTCTACTTCAAAATTGATCAAGGAAGATCACTTTGCGTGTAACCACAAGGATGTTTGAGATACAAGCAGGCCTGTGCCGAAGCACAAACCATTTGGATCTGTCCAAGCCGTCTTGTACACAAGACTCTTGAACTCACACCCTCGCGGCTATCCGACTATTCACTTGTCAAAGAACCGTTCAACAATCGTCGCATTTGGCTACTCACCAAATCCGTCGTTTTTCCTCATCGAATCTTTACCGACTCGATCAAGGGAGGCGAATCTTACAGCCTCTGTCTCACTTGTCAACCCCTGGAACAAAAAAATCTTTTTTTTTGCCCCACGCGTTTTTTCGTAACCGCTTGTCGGAAAAAGTCTTATCGGCATCTGCCGGATACAAACTTTAGCGACAAGCAGACGGGCCGCAACATCTGTCGGCCTCGCGTCCGGTTGGACCAAGCGGGATATTATAAAAGAGCGTTGCGTCAAACGCAACAGGCCGCCACAACCAGGCGCCGCAGTTACATCACCGCGGCTGTCGTGCCGGAGGCAGGTAACCCATCACCAACGAAAAGCCATTATGCCACGGCCGCACTCCACTGTCAAGCACTATGTTAAAAAAATATTTCCCCGCTCATCCATTTTGGTCAGGGGGCTACGGAACAGGTGAATGTTGAGCGTTGAATATCGATTGTTGAAAATGCAAATTCAACACTCAACACTCAACATTCAACATTCCACATTCGTCCCAGCAACAGTTTACCAACTATTGCCGGATGCCCGTTTTGTTTGCCTTTCGGCATGGTTGACCCTAAATTTTCATCCATGAGTATTCGTGTCGGCATCGTGGGGGTCAGCGGTTATGGCGGCGGAGAAGTCTTACGCCTGGCCGCGGCCCATCCCAATATGCAAGTGGTCTATGTCGCCGGCGAAAGCTCCGCCGGCAGTGAACTGGGCGAGAAATTCCCCGGCATCGGCGCTTTGGGCGGATTGATGATCCAGAAATGGGATCCGCGGACCTTGCCGGGCTTGGATTTGCTTTTCGCTTCGCTTCCCTCCGGCCAGTCCAGTCAGGCACTGGCGGCGGTGGACAGTTCCATCAAGATCGTGGACATCGGCGGCGATCATCGCTTTGTTGATGGCTGGGTCTACGGCCTGGCGGATATCTGGCCGGATAAAATCCGCGGCGCAAGTCGCGTCAGCAATCCTGGCTGCTATCCGTCGGCGGCGATCAGCGCGCTGGCCCCGCTGGTGGCCAAGGGATTGATCGATCCGGCGGATATCATCATCGACGCCAAAAGCGGCGTCAGCGGCGCCGGTCGCGGCGGCGGCGGAACTTTTGGTTACGCGGAAGTCAACGAAGACGTTTGCGCGTACGCCCTGCTCAAACATGCCCACGTGCCGGAAATGACCAAGGCCCTGAGCTTGCTGGGCGGCAAACAGGCCGATTTGATCTTCACCCCCCACCTGGTTCCCATGACCCGCGGCATCCTGGCCACCTGCTATGGGCGGGGCGACGCCGACACCCAGCAATGTCTGGCGGCGGCCCGCGCATTTTATGCGGGCAGTCCGTTTGTGCGCGTGATGGAGAAGCCACCGCACAGCAAATGGGCCGCCGGCTCCAATCGCGTTTTTCTCTCGTATGCCGCCGATCCCCAGCGCCGGCGGATCATCGCTTTGGCCGCGATTGACAACCTGGGCAAAGGTGCCGCCGGCCAGGCAGTGCAAAATGCCAACCTGATGTGCGGGTTGGCGGAAGATGCGGGGCTGCAAATGCCGCCGCTATGGCCGTAAGAATTTGATTTGATATGCCGCCGTCGAAGCGTAATGATTTATCCGTTTGAGCCGTCGCTGTGGCCGTAACGATGTGATCTTTTAAGTAGCCGCGACGGCTTGGCGATGGGAATTTTTTACCGCCGGTATGGCAGTGATAAGTTAAATTTTTTTTGCCGCGCTCGATCGCCGGAGAAAATATATGATTTGGGATTTATTGGAAAATTGGGAATCGTATCGCGCCTTGGGCACCCGGTTTGCGCGGGCGTTTGAGGCATTGGCGGCGGCCGACTGGTCGTCCAAGCCGCTGGGTCGCCACGACATTGACGGCGACTATATTTTCGCCCTGGTGCAAGAAAATGCGCCGCTTATGGAAGGCCGCTGGGAATCGCACCGGCGCTACGCCGATATTCAACTGGTACTGCGCGGCGTGGAAGGAATGATGGTTGCGCCGGCGGCGCTGCCGCCCAGTGATGGCGGCTACCAGGCCGATCGGGATATCGAATTCTATCAGCCGGCGCAGGGCACGATGCTGCGCGTGGCGGCGGGGCAATTCGCCCTGTTTTTGCCGCAGGATTTTCACCAGCCCAATTTGCGCCTCGACCGCGATGAGGCGATGAAAAAAGTAGTGGTCAAGGTGCTGCTTTAAGCCGCTGACGGATTGCCCACCGACAGGCAGCGCCGGGCGTTGGCGCTTGGCCGCAAGTGATTGACGGCGGCATCTTCACTTGAGATTTCATCTCAACCAGGCGATTTTTCCTTTGAATTTCCCCTATGCAAATGGACGCGGCGCGGGATACTGGCCGCACAAGGAGCAATTTATGTTGACCATCGCTATTCCCGTTGAGCAAGGACATCTCAACGCCCATTACGGGCACAGCAAGAGTTTTGAGATTGTGCAAGTCGATCCCGAGGCGCGGAAAATTGTGTCGCGGCAAACCGTTGCGGCCCAAAAGCATGAGCAGTGCGCCGCGCTGGCCATCTGGCTCAAAGGCTATCAGGTGCAATGCGTTTTGTGCGGCGGGCTGGGCCAGGGCGCTAAGTCATCGCTCCAGCAGCAAGGCATTGAAGTCATCTCCGGCGCGCCGAGTTTGGAGATTTCGCAACTGCTGGAGTCCTACTTGAGCGGCACCTTGATCGCCGGCAACGGCTTGTGCGATCACGATCATGGACCCCATCAACATGACCACGGACAGTGCGGGCAGAAAGCCGAGCCGCGGTCGCTGGTAAAGGAGGCCTGAATCATGAGCCGCAGGCAACAACTTGCACTGCCGCTGGATGAGAACGGCTTTTGCGCGCATTTTGGCCGGGCCAGCGAATTTTTCCTCTGCGACGTGGAACGCGATGGCAACACCGCCGGCCGCAGTCGTGTGGTGATGAAAAAACTCAAGCCCGGTCAATGCGAATCGGTGCCCGACTGGTTGCACAGCATGGGCACGACACTGGTACTGGCCGGCGGAATCGGCCCGGTGGCCCAGCGGCGGCTGAAGGATCTGGGCATCGAGGTGGCGGCGGGCTTCCGCGGCGACTCGGCCGAGCAGGTACTTGGCGACTGGCTGGAGCGGCGGCAAACCGGCGGCAAAAATCCCTGCCAGTCGAATAATCATCAACTGCGCCATTGTCGCAAAAAGCAGTCGTGAGCGGGGATCGAACCATTGAGCTGTTGCCCCCCCACCCGGCGCACCAAGCCTGCTGGGCCTGCGGGGATAATCCCGGCGGCCTGAATTTGCGCTTCGCCGACGATGGGCGCATGGTCAGCGCCACCTTCGCTTGCCAACAGCGCTACGCCGGATACACCGACATTTTGCAAGGTGGCGTGGCGGCGGCAATCCTCGACAGCGCCATGACCAACTGCCTGTTTCGCCGCAACCTGGTGGCGCTGACTGCGGAGTTGACGCTGCGCTATCGCCACCCCATCCACTGCGGCCGCCGGGCCGAGGTGCGCGCGTGGATCAAAGAGCAGCGCGGGCCGTTATGGCTTTTGGAGGGGGAAATCCGTCAGGACGGGCAAGTGAAAACCAAGGCGACGGGTAAATTTTTTCGCAAACCCTGAGAGCCTGTGAATAAATTGATTTTAACCCTCGATATTTGCGCAAAAACGCCATTATTTGGTCGAAAATCGTGATTCTCCCGACTTCGGCGCTCATTTGCATATTTGCCCGAAAAACGGCCTATTTCCAGAAATGCTAGGCACTACATGACGGGTCATTTGTTTGTTTTCATGCCCGGACGCCCTCCTTTTCTCGCGCTCGGCGGCGCGGCGTGGCTTGGTATCTAAGCTCAATCCCATGGTTCGGTACAGCTTGCGGGCTTCGGCCTGATAAGCACCGGGCAGCTCGTAAAACCGCCCTTCACAAACTCTGAGCGTAAGCGGCATATTCCGCTTCGCAAAATCCGCGATTCAATCCGCGCCTCATCTTATATGCGTGTGCCCATATTTTTTTGCACTTCCCGCTATTTGAAGGGAAACGCAATTTGTGAATTGCCATGATGACTGGCGGCCTGAACCCGTGCAAATATCCGTGGCCGCACCATCTAATAGTTGCAGACATGTCCATGTTTTATAATTACCAGACATGGCCGCGCCGCGCCCGCCAGAGATCACCGCGCTGCGCATACAAAAACTCATCCCGGCACACGCGCGTGCGCCGGGATAAGTTTTATTAAAACCTGACTGGAAAAACTTACCGGATAAAGAGCATCTCGCGGTAGGTCGGCAGCGGCCACAGGTCATCATCGACCTGCGTTTCCAACTTATCGGCCACCTGGCGCAGATGGTTCATCGCCGGGATCACCGCGTCGCGGTAATGCTTGGCGTGTTCAAACGGCTCGGTTGAGCCGTGATGCGCGCAGGCTTTGTCCAGTTCCGCGATCGCCTTTTGCAGATCGCCGATCTGGCTGGCCAGGCCCTTGAGCATATCCAACTGCCCGGCCACATCGACGCCGGCGTTTTTGGTCGCCAGCACCGATTGGGCCACATTGCCCTGATATTTGAGCACCGCGGGAAGAATCTGCGTCTTGGCCATCATCAGCGACAACTGGGCCTCGACATTGACGGCCTTGGAATAGCTTTCCGCCAAAATCGCGTAGCGGCTTTGCAGTTCGCGCTCGCTGTAGACCTTGTACTTGGTCAACAGCGCGATGGTCTCTTTCTCGGTAACCACCGGCAGCGTGTCCACGGTGTTTTTGATATTGGGCAGGCCGCGTTTTTCGGCTTCGCTATGCCACTGCTCGGTGTAATTGTCGCCGTTGAAAATAATCGCCTTGTGCTGCTTGATGATCTTGGGCAGCAATTCCTGAATGGCTTTGTTGAGGTCTTTTCCGGCCTGGGTGGCGTTTTCCAATTCGGTGGCGATGTAATCCAGGCTTTCGGCGACAATCGCGTTGAGCACGGTATTGGCCCCGGCGACGTTGGCCGAGGAGCCAACGGCGCGGAACTCGAATTTGTTGCCGGTGAAAGCAAACGGGCTGGTGCGGTTGCGGTCGCCGGCGTCGCGCGGCAATTGCGGAAGGATCGACACGCCGGTTTCAAACAACCCGCCATGCTTGCTGCTTTTGGCTACGCCCTTTTCGATCTGCTCGATGATGTCATTGAGCTGATCGCCCAGGAAGATGCTGATGATCGCCGGCGGGGCTTCGTTGGCGCCCAGGCGATGATCGTTGGCGGCGCTGGCGATGCTCATGCGCAACACGCGCGAGTATTTATGCACGGCGCGGATGACGGCGGCGACGAACACCAGAAATTGAGCGTTTTCGTGGGGAGTTTCGCCGGGGTTGAGCAGGTTTTCGCCGGTGTCGGTGGCCATGGACCAGTTATTATGCTTGCCCGAACCGTTGATGCCGGCGAAGGGTTTTTCGTGCATCAAACAGGCCAGATTGTATTTCGTGGCCGTTTTGCGCAGCGTCTCCATAATGAGCATCTGGTGATCGGTGGCCAGATTGGAGGTTTCAAACAGCGGGGCCAGTTCATACTGGCCGGGAGCCACTTCATTGTGGCGGGTTTTGATCGGCACGCCCAGCTTGGCCAGTTCGTATTCGCCGTCGGCCATGAACGCCAGCACGCGCTCGGGGATAGTGCCGAAATACTGGTCTTCCAACTCCTGGCCCTTGGGGGGCTTGGCGCCAAAAAGGGTGCGGCCGGCATTGAGCAGGTCGGGCCGGGCCAAAAAGAAATTGCGGTCGATCAGGAAATATTCCTGCTCAGCGCCGACGGTGGTAAACACTTTGGTGGCCGAGTGATTGCCGAAGAGTTTGAGAATGCGCATCGCCTGCTGGTTGAGCGCTTCCATCGAGCGCAGCAGCGGGGTCTTTTTATCCAGTGCCTCGCCGGTCCAGCTTAAAAATGCGGTGGGGATCACCAGGGTCGATCCATTGGGATTTTCCTGGATATACGCGGGGCTGGTGGGGTCCCAGGCGGTGTAGCCGCGGGCCTCGAAGGTGGCGCGCAGGCCGCCGGAGGGAAAGCTGCTGGCGTCGGGTTCGCCCTTGATCAGTTCCTTGCCGGAAAATTCGCAGATGGCCGAACCGGTGCCGGTGGGCGACAGAAAGCTGTCATGCTTTTCGGCGGTGGTGCCGGTCATCGGCTGGAACATGTGGGTGTAGTGGGTCGCGCCTTTCTCAATCGCCCAGTCTTTCATGGCCGTGGCCACGGCGTCGGCGATATTGGGATCAAGCGGCAATCCCAGCTTGATGGTCTTTTGCAGCGCCTTAAAGACGGGCTTGGGCAGACGCTGGGCCTGCACTTCCTCGCTGAAGACGTTGACGCCGAAGATGTCTTTGGCGTGCAGATTTTTAAAATCTACATAATTGAGCTGGAGCTTGCAGTTGGCGATGCAATGAATCGCTTTTTCTCGAACGCTGGAGGGCATAGGACTCCTGATGGTAAGGGGATAAAGCGCAACGCCACCGCCCAGGGTGGCATCAAGGAATTGGTCAGCCCGGATCGATCCAGACCGCCCACCTGCTGCTGGCCTCTCCCAACGCATGAGCCTAAAGCAAATGGCGTGCAAATCAAATTACAAGGCATTTGGCGGGATGGGGCGATTAAAAACCGGGCAAATGTGCCCCGTCGCCAGCCCGGCCGCTTAATTAACAGGCAATGCCAATGGCCGGTGAAGCTGCGATTGCTATTTCTCCATCGACTCGACATCCAGTAGTTTGTCCAGCTCTTGCTGGGGCATCAAGTTCATCTCCCGGGCCACCTGGCGCACCGTTTGGCCGCTGGCGGCGGCTTGCTTGGCCACTTGCGCCGCCCGGTCGTAGCCGATTTTCGGCACCAGGGCTGTTACCAGAGCCAGCGATTGTTCGACCCACTGCGCGCAGCGCAATTCGTTGGCCGCAATGCCGGCGGCGCAGCGCGCGGCAAAGACCCTGGCGCCAGCGGCAAGCAGCTCGATGGACTGGATAAGATTATGAGCCATCAGCGGCATCATTACGTTCAATTCCAGTGCGCTGCCTAATGAAGCGCACCAGGCGATGGAGGCGTCGTTGCCGATGACCTGGGCACCAACCTGCATCAGCATTTCACTCATCACCGGATTGATCTTTCCGGGCATGATGGAGCTGCCCGGCTGCGTGGCGGGAAGAGTGATCTCCCCCAGGCCGCAGCGCGGCCCGCTGGCCAAGAGGCGCACATCGTTGGCGATTTTGCTCAAGCTGATGGCGATCGAGCGCAACAGCCCGCTGGTTTCCACCACCGCATCCTTGGCGCCTTGGGCTTCAAAATGATTGACGGCTTCGACAAATTCAATGCCGGTTTGCTGTGCGATGATTTGGATCACTTTGGAGGCAAAGCGCGGATCGGCATTCAGACCGGTTCCCACGGCCGTGCCGCCCAGGGCCAGCTCATGTAAAGCGTGGATGGCGCGGTCAGCGCGGTTGCCGGCCAGGCGCACTTGGCGGGCATAGCCACTTAGCTCCTGGCCGAGCGTCAGCGGCGTGGCGTCTTGCAGATGCGTGCGCCCTATTTTGAGCACCTTCCCCGTCGCCGCGGCCCGCTCTTCCAGGGCATCGGCCAGTTGATCCAGTGCGGGCAAGAGCAATTGCTTGATGGCCAGGGCGGCGGCGATGTGCATGGCGCTGGGGATCACATCGTTACTGCTTTGTTGCCAGTTGACATGATCGTTGGGATGCACCGGGTCGCGTCCACCGCGCGGTTTGCCGGCCAGTTCATTGGCGCGGCCGGCGATGACTTCGTTGGCGTTCATGTTGGTGCTGGTGCCGCTGCCGGTTTGGAAAATATCCAGCACGAATTGGTCGTCGAGTTTGCCCGCGCGCACTTCGGCGGCGGCCTGAATAATCCAGCCGGCGCGCGGTTCATCCACCATGCCCAGTTCTGCATTGACCTTGGCGGCGGCCCATTTAATCAATCCCAGGGCTTGGATAAACCGGCGGGAGAAGCGCATAGCGGAGATGGGGAAATTTTCCGCTGCCCGCGCGGTTTGGGCGCCAAAGTAGGCGTCGGCGGGCACGGGCATATCGCCCATGGAGTCTTGTTCGATGCGCTGGGGCTTCATGGCATTCTCCAAAAATCACCTTCGCCGGGATGGGGCGGCGGAAAAAATACCGGGTTCCCATGCGGTCGGCGGCACTTATATGCTAAGCCAAACCAAGCAAGGGATATTTTATGGATTCGATCATCCAGTTCGTCGGCCCCACCCACGCTTTGCAAATCTTCGGCGTGAAACTGGTGGGCGTCAACGCCGAAAATGGCAAGAAACTGTTGTTTACCCTCATCCTGCTGGCCGTGGCGCTGCTGTTAAGCCGCCTGCTGCGCAAGCTGGCGCGCGGGGTTACGCGGCAAGGGGAGCGCACGGCCTTTTGGGTGCGACAGGCGATACATGTTTCCACCTCGCTACTGGTCATCATCGGGGCCATCTCCATTTGGTTTGACGATCCGACGCGCTTGACCACGGGCCTGGGGCTGATAACCGCCGGGCTGGCTTTCGCGTTGCAACGAGTGGTAACGGCTTTGGCGGGATACGTGCTGATTTTGCGAGGCAGCACATTTAACGTCGGCGACCGCATCGTCATGGGCGGTGTACGCGGCGACGTGATCGCGCTGGGTTTTTTGCAAACTACGATCATGGAGATGGGCCAGTCGCCGCAGGTGCAAAACGCCGATCCGGCCATGTGGGTCAAGGCCCGCCAGTACACCGGGCGCATCGTTACCGTCTCCAACGCCAAGGTGTTTGATGAGCCGGTCTTTAATTATACCCGGCAATTTCCCTATATCTGGGAGGAGATGAATGTGCCGATCAGCTACAAAGACGACTGGAAAGCGGTGGAAAAATTGCTGATCGAGGTAAGCGCCAAACACACCGTGAATATCAGAGAACTCGGCCAGCCGGCGATTGAGGAACTGAGTCGCCGGTATGTGATGAAAGTCTCAGAGTTGGTTCCCAGGGTATACATGCGGCTGACGGACAACTGGATCGAACTGGCGGTGCGATTTTTGGCCGAGGACCACGGGGTGCGCGGACTGAAGGACGCGATGAGCCGGGATATTTTGCAGGGCCTGGAGGAACTGAAGATTCCCATCGCCTCCAGCACCTTCGAGATCGTGGGTTTTCCGCCGCTGAAGGTGGACAAAAGCTCGCCGGCCGGTGCGTAAAACGGGCCCAAAACAGTCAGCCGGTGAGTAAAGCGGGCCAAAACAGTCGGCCGGCGCGGAAAGGGCGCAAAAACCCGCCGGCCATTGCGTAAGTCGAACCGGCCAGAGCGATCGCTTATTGGCTTATTGGCACTGGAAGGCGACGATTTTTTCCCAGCGTTTTTGGGCATCGAGGCGATCGGATTCCTCACTAACGCAGAGCGGATCCTGGCTTTGGCGGTGGATCATTGCAGCGTGGCGCGCCAGCGTTTGGCGCTGCTGGTCGGTGGTGGCCTGTTGCAGGCACGCGCTAATCACTTCCAGCAGCCGCAACATCACGGCCACACTGCCACGGCCATACTGGCGAATCTGATTGAACGCGGCATCAACGATTCCGTCGTAGGTGCAGACCGGCGTGAGCAGGCGCAGGTTGCCCGCACCGTCAAACCGCAGCGGGCCGGGCAGCCCCACCCGTTGCACCAGGCACAACGCCGCGCCCAGCGAGTCAATACAATTGATAGCGGTAAACGGGTCATTGATCCCCGGCGACAGCGCCCGCACCGCCACTTCCACCATCTGGCGAATAGCAAATTCCACATCCTGCTCGGCGGTGCGATGCGCGCCGCAAATAAATGCATCATTGACGCGCTTATCCAGCGACGGGATATCCGTGCCGGGCGGCCAAAGGCTGAGCATGGCGCTGTTGCGCATCAAATGGTCGCCGGCGCGCCAGTGCAGCTTAAAAATGGCGTTGGCTTGCTTAGCCAGCTCAATCAAATCCTCGTAATCCACTACTTGGATATAACCTTCGTGGGTTGAAAGCACCGGCACCGCCTGGGAATCAAAATTCTCTGGCAACCCGGCGATGCATGGGCCTTGGCGCATCGCTTCGCAAGCGCCGGCTTGTCCGTCGGATAATTCGCGCATGGCCTGGTTAAAATCCCGCCCCACCGCCGCCACCACACTGGGCGCTTGCAGGAGCATGGAGACATGGTGCATGAAGTAGATCAGCACCGCGATACTGGCCACCGCCATTACGACCGCGACGCTTACCGAGGCCTGGGGGACAAAGGCAGTGCCATCGCCGATCTGGCCGTGAATGGTGCGCAAAATCAGCAGGCAGTACAGAAACGTGGCCACAAACGTGCCCAGCACCACCTGGTTGGACGTATCGCGCATGAAATTGCGCAGCAGTCGCGGCCCGAACTGCGCCGAGGCCTGCGACAGCGAGACGATGGTGATGGAAAAGACCACGCCGGCCACGGTGATAATCGAGCCGGCCACGGTAGATAACAGCGTTTTGGCCCCGTCGGCCCCGCCGGAATAGAGCCAGATAATTTTGGCGTCGGAGGTGAGAAAGAGACGGTCCACCTCCAACATGCCAAAGGCCCCGACGACGGCGGCCCCGGCCAGCAGCGAGGGCACGAACCAGTAACTGGAACGAGCCACCTGCCACCAATGGTGAATGTGAATTTTCATAAGGAGGATGATTGGGGATTGGGGATTGTAGATTGTTGAAATATGCAACATGCAACACTCAACGTTCAACACTCAACGTCCAACACTCAACGTCCAACACTCAACGTCCAACACTCAACGTCCAACACTCAACGTCCAACACTCAACGTCCAACACTCCCATTGAAAGTAAAATAGCCCTTAACTTTTCCATCATTTAAACCCCTTGCGGCGCTGCTGGCTGTAGCGATGCAGGGCATCTTCGATGATCGGGAAGGCTTTTTCCGCCGGCTGGATTTCATCCACATCCACGGCCTTGCCCTCCAGTTGCTTGTAATCCTGGAAAAATCGCTGAAGCATCCGCAGTCGATGCGGAGGCATTTCGGCGGCCTCGCGATAGCTGTTAAATTCCGGGTCTTCGGTAGCGATGGCGATGATTTTGTGGTCCTTCTTGCCGCAGTCCACCATGGTCATCAGTCCGATGGTGCGAGCTTGGATCAGCGTCAGCGGGGCGACGGTTTCCTGACAGAAAACCAGCACGTCCAGCGGGTCATCATCCTCGGCCAGGGTTTGGGGAATAAACCCATAATTGGCCGGGTAATAGACCGCCGAATACAAAATCCGATCCAGTTTGATCAGCCCGGAGGATTTATCCAGCTCGTATTTCACGCTGGAGCCGAAGGGAATTTCGATAACGGCGGAAAATTCATTGGGAATTTTCGCGCCGGGAGTTACATCATGCCAAGGGTGGACCATAGAAAAAGCCTTTATTGGTTAAGCGGCCTGATCGGCCGGCATGGGCTATCTTAGGCCCGGACGATTCATTCAGGCAGGTGAAATTTTTTCCGCCGGGTTTTTCAGACTCAGCATCCCCAGCATGACCGCGCCGGCCAGGGAAAAACCCGCGCCGAATAGGAAAGGCGCCATCAGCCCGCCGATGCGCACATTCCAGGTGAATCCCGCCAGAAGGCTGGCGAACAGTTGGCCCAGGCCGGCCACGGTGTAAAACAGCCCGATCGCCCCGGCCCGCATGTCCGGGCCGACCAGATCGGCGACCAGGGCCTTGCTGACACCTTCGCTCATGGCTTGATATAAACCGTAGCAGGCCAAAAGCGTCCAGGGCGCGGCCGAGGAGTGGGTAATGGCGAAGGCCAGGTAAATCAGCGCATAGATCGTCCAGCCGCCCACCAGCAGCGGCTTGCGGCCGATGCGATCCGACAGACTTCCCAGCGGCAGCGAGCCAAGGGCGTAGATGGTGTTATAAACGGAAAAAGCCAGGATCACCGCGCCAAAACTCAGGCCCAGCTCCGCCGAGCGCAGGATCAAAAATGAGTCGGAGCTGTTACCCAGAGAGAATAAGCCCACGGCCGCCAATAGCCACCAGAAACGGCGCGGATAGGGCTGCAAAATGGAAGGGACTTTACCTTGACCGACGGTGGCCCGGCGGATTTCCTTCACGCCCGCCACCGCTAAAAAAGCGCTGGCCAGGCCTGGGATCAAGGCCGCGAAAAAGAGCCATTGGAGCGGCAGGCGGGCGATAGCGCCGCCGGCCAAAGCGGCATGATCCGACCAGGAGGCCCCAAAGGTATTGCTCCAGCCCACCAGCCAAATCACCAAACCCAATGCCAACAGCGGCCCCAGCACCGCGCCGCTGGTGTCCATGGCCCGGTGCAGGCCAAAGGCGCGACCGCGATATTGCGGTTCAGTGCTGTCGGCGATCAGCGCATCGCGGGCGCTGGTGCGGATGGATTTGCCCAGTCGATCGGTGATACGCCCGACCAGAAACATCGGCCAGCCGCCAAAACTTTGCGCCAGTCCCATCAGCGGTTTGCTGACGGAACTGAGGCCGTAGCCGGCCACGATAAAGGGCTTGCGCCGGGAAAACCGATCGGACAGCGCGCCGCTGATCCAGCGCAACATGCTGCTGATCCCCTCGGCCAGCCCGTCGATCAGCCCCAACGCCGCCGGCCCGGCCCCCAACACCCCCACCACAAATAAAGGCATGATGGGGTAGAGCATCTCCGAAGCCACGTCGGTCAAAAAGCTCACCCATCCCAGCATGACCACGTTGCGGCTGATCCCTTTGAGTTTCATGGCGACAAGTTATACCGGCACCCGATGCTAGTGGAACAGAGCGCAGCCGGCACATTGGCAAGGGGGGCTAATAGGCATCCTCATCCCCGGCCTCCAGCAAAGTGGCGGCCAGTTGCTCCCAGGCCTCTAATGCAGCCGCCGGGGCTTGGACGGCACGCAAAGCCTCCAGCACCGGGCCATCGGCGGATTTGTACTGGGGAAACGCCAAAAAAAGGCTCATAATATCGCGCCAGTCGGTGCCGCTTTTGGGTTGGCCGCGCCGCGCGACGTAAGCCAGGACCTTATGCACAATTAGTTCCAGCGGCGCGAGGATGCGCAGGCCCGCAATCATTTGATTTTCAGGCAACTGGGTAACTTGGCGCACATCGGCCAAATGGCGATTTTTGGGACTGCGCAATTGAAAAACCCGGAAGCCCTCGCCTTGAGCAACTTGGTGAACCCGGACGGCAATGTGAAAATGTTCGGCCAGGTCCGCCCGCAGCCGCTCGGCCAAGTCGCGGGCGCAAGTGGATAAAACATCGACCTCCTGCGTCATGCGCGGCTCATCGACATAAGCGTTGACCGCTTGCGCGCCAAATATCACCGCATCGCCGCGGCTGCGCAGAAACTCCAGCACCCGCTCATGAATGCTCGCCAATGGCAGCGGTTCTTGCATGGCAAATTCCCTCAATGATATCGCTCCATCTCCTAACATGACAAGAATATATCACACCGCTTGACCTGGCGGCGAGCAAAATGCTTGGATGAAATAGGACTCACTATCGGGGCCAGGATGCGCCCACGGCAGGCCGCATTCGCATCAGCGCGGCAATCCCGTGCGCCTCAATTAATCATGCCTCACATCATCGATATAAAAGGTAACCCCATCACTCTGCCCGCCGACGATCCAGCCGAAGCCGGTTTTGCTGCATTTGAGATTTTTGCCGGCCAGGTCCAGGGAATATTGTTTCCACTGGGTTACAACACAAATTCCCATGGCCTATTTGCACTTATCCGCCCCGCGCGTATGATTTTGCGCTTTGCGGCCAGTGGGCCGCCGGGCAGGCGGGGCGGCCTGTTGTTCATGGCCCCGGAGTTTTAGAACCGTTTATCTTTTTTTTATCGAGGTTTGTCATGGCAGAGAAAAGCGTCGGCACCCAGTCCTTTGCCGAAGACGGCAAAAAGGAACATACCGGCAAGAAAATCCGTGTGGCCATCGTCGGCTGCGGCGGCATCAGCGAAGTTCATATCAACGCCTACAAGCATATGCCCGAAGTGGAACTGGTGGCCGGCGTGGATATCAAGCCCAGTCGGCTGAAGGTGATGGAGGAGAAGTTCGGCTTTACCAAGCTCTATGCCGACTGGAAAAAGATGCTCAAGGAAGTCCAGCCCGACGCGGTGGACGTTTGCACGCCCAATGGCGTACACGCTCCGGCGGTGGTGGACGCCTGCAATGCCGGATGCCACGCCTTCACCGAAAAGCCCATGGCGATGAATCCCAAGGAATGCGAAAAGATGATCGCCGCGGCCAAGAAGGCCAAGGTGAAACTGGCGGTTGGGTTCCAATATCGCTTTCATCCCAACACCCGCATGATCACCAAGGCCCGCGAGTCCGGCACTCTGGGCAACATCATGTTCGTCAAGTGCCAGGCCCTGCGCCGCCGCGGCATCCCCAACTGGGGCGTCTTTGGCCAAAAGCACCTGCAGGGCGGCGGGCCGATGATCGACATCGGCGTGCACGTGATCGAAATGGCCCACTACGCGATGGGTTCGCCCCGTCCGGTGGCCGCCAGCGGCAACGTCTGGACCTATATGGGCAACAAGCCCTCGACGGTGGCGTCGATGTGGCCCAATTGGGACCACAAGACCTACACCGTGGAAGACCTGGCCATCGGGCAGATCCGCTTTGAAAACGGCGCGCTGCTGCAAATCGAAAGCTCTTTTGCCGCCCACATCGAAAAGGATATTTGGAACTTCTCGATGATCGGCGACAAGGGCGGGGCCAACTGGGAGCCAGCGGGAATCTTCACCGACCACAACGGCTACATGCAGAACATGCATCCTGCGTTTGTCGGCAACGACAACGACTTTAACGCCCTGTTCACATTGAAACTGCAAAACTGGGTGGACGGCTGCCTCAAGGGCACCGAGCTGGAAGCCCCCGGCGAAGCGGGCCTGGCGGTGCAGAAGATGCTTGACGGCGTCTACCGCTCGGCCGAGGCCAAGAAGGAAGTAACCATCGCTTGATCGGCGCCGGTTGCCAGCCTGATAGGATACTGACACCTCCCCCGGCCACCGGGGGAGGTTTTTTTATTCCCCCCGGTCTGGCGCAGGAGTACATGGGCGAGGGAGGAGGGTTATCAACTCAACACTCAAATTTGATTGTGGATTGTTGACTGTAGATTGTTGAAAAATGCCAACTCAACATTCAACACTCAACATTCTTCTTTTCATGATATTTCAAAAAAGCTTTTCGCCCCTCCTGGCCCATGTAGCGGTCCAGCAGGCGCACCTCGGCTTTGGTCATATCCACCAGCAGCAGGGCATCGACTACATTGCTGAATTGCTCATCGACACTGGCGGCCAGGATTTGCGCGCCGAGTTTGAGATATTGCTTGAGCAAAATGGGGATGCCCTTCTCGTCGCTCTCCAGTTCCGCCACCAGGGCCGAGAGTTCGTCGCTGTTGCTGGGGCGCGGCCCGGCACTGGTGGCCAGGTGCTTGATGCGGCCGAGGGCAAAGGGGTTATTGGCTTTGACCAGCGCCGCCAGGTCGGCCCGCGCGTGGTGTTCCATGAGAAATCGCACCATGAGCTGGCGCGAGAGGGTTTGGTAGTCGTGGCTGATGCTCACCGGACCCAGCAGGCATTTGTAGTCGGGATGAAGCTGCACGTAGCGGCCGATCCCCTTCCACAACAGCATCAGCGGGGCGTAGGCGCGCTGATATTCAGCGCGGACAAACGAGCGGCCCAGTTCCAGCATGGGGCCGATGCGCTCGATGAGCTTGGGGCTGAATTGAAACAGCGAGCGGGTATACAAACCCTTGACGCCGTGGCGGGCGATAATCTGGTCGGCCAGCCCGAGTCGATAGGCCCCCACCACCTGATGCAGTTTATTATTCCAGACGAACAGGTGCAGGTAGTAGGGGTCGAAGCGGTCCAGGTCCAGGGGTTTGCCGGTGCCTTCGCCGGTGGCGCGGAAAGTCAGTTCGCGCAGGCGGCCAATTTCGCGCATCACGCCGGGCATCGACTGGGCGTCGGAAAGGTAAACGGTAAACTCGTCGGTTTCGACCAGTCTAGCTGATTGAGGCAGGTTCCCCACTTCCGCGGCCAACCGATGGCCGGGCACCGCATCAATGACCGGCTCGGGCAGGCGGTTATCGCGTCGCGGCAGCGCGGGGGCGGGGGCGTGGCCCAGGGCATAGGTGCGATAGCGCAAATAATCGCAGCACTGCGAATCACCCATGTCTTTAAGTCGATCAAATGGGATCGGCGCGCCGATGCGCAGGTCCAGGCGCTGGTGGCGCTTGTTAAACACTTCGCGGGCCAGCATGGCCGTGCGCAAGCGGGGATGAACCAGGCCGAGGATTTGAAACAGCGCGCTGTTTCTTCCGGCGAAATACATCGGGGTTACGGCGCAGCGGGCCGAGGCGATCAGCCTGGCGAGCATGGGCGTCCAGGGCGGATCGGTAACGGTTCCGCCGCGGCGATGGGCCACTTCGCCGGCGGGAAAAATTCCCAGTACGCCGCCGGCGGACAAGTGTCGCAAAGCCTGTCGCAGCGGCGTGGTGTTGCGGCGCCGCGAATCGGAAACGCCGAAAGGGTCCACCAGTACAAACAGGTCGCGCAAGGGCGCGATGCGGCCCAATAGATAATTGGCCATGATTTTGACATCATCGCGGCGGCGGGCCAAAAGTTGCGCCAGCACCAGCCCTTCGATCGCGCCAAAGGGATGATTGGCCACAACAATCAGCGGCCCGGCGGCGGGGATTTTGGCAAGCTGCTCTTCGGGCACCTGGCAGCCGATGTTCAAATATTCCAAAGCGCCCCGGGCAAACTGGAGCCAGGAGCGGTCGGGGCCGACGTGCTGATACAATTTATTAATGCCCGCCAGGCCGAGGATTTTTTCCAGCCAGCCATTGACCCAGCCGCCCAGCCGGCCAGCGCCCAAAAACGGCGGCAAATGATACAGATCCCGCGACAGCGGCATCGACTGAACGACCAATGGCTGAGGCTGGTTCATGGACACCTTGTAACACACCCCTACGAGCAAATCATCAAGATTACATTGGCAAATGAATAAATTTCATCCCGCTGCGCCGGAGCCAACCCGGCCATCCCGCCATATTATAGCAGCAAAATCACTAAAGAAGAAAACCCCCGGCCTTGCGGGGCCGGGGGTGGGGTGGACCTGTGAGAAAGATAGTGGCGCTTTAGTCTATTGCCAGTCGCATATAGCTTATCGCAACAGACTTAGCGCCGACTGAGGGGCCGCGTTGGCCTGTGCCAACACCGTTGTGGCGGCCTGGGACATAATCTGCGCCCGAGTCATCTTGGCGGTTTCTTCCGCAAAGTCGGTGTCGCGGATGGCGCTTTCGGCGGCGCTGGCATTTTCAAAAGCCACGCCCAGGCTGTTCACCGTCGAGCCGATAGTGAACTTCTGGAACGCGCCCAGACGACCGCGCAACTGGCTGACTTGCTTGATGGCCTTGTCAACCACTTTTTGCGCGCTGGTGAGGTTGCCGCCGTTGAGGGCGTTGGCCCCGCCGCTGCCCAGGGAGCTGAGATAGCCGAAGGCGGTGTCGCCGAGGCTGCCGGTGGAGACCGAAGCGATGCCCAGTGAAGTGCGATCGGTTTCGGTAACCTTGGTTCCCAGACTGAACGACGCGCCGCCGCCGGTTACCCCGAAGGTGGCGGTTCCGGCCTTGTTCCACGTTGAGTTGAGCTTGAACTCCACGTCGCTGGTAGCCGAACGGTAGTTGACGTTCAGGCCGTCGCTCTGGGCCTGGGCGCCGTTGATGGTAACAACCGCATCGCGGCCGCTGACCTTGGTCTTGTTGGCCACGGTGGCGAATGTTCCGGCCACGCCCTTGACCGAAACAAACTGGCTGGAGCCATATTGTGTCGAGTCAAAACGCAGAGCCGCGCCGCTGATGGCGGCGCTGACGCCGGTGGCCGCTTTGACGGCGTTAACGGCGGTGGCGATGGAGCTGACGGTGGTGCCGCTGGCGAAGGAAAGCTGCTGGGTGCCGCCGGTGCCGGCGACTTCCAGGGTAACGGTGCTGCCGGTCAGGGCGCCGCCGGTGTAGCCGATGGTGCCGGTCTGGGCGCTAGTAACAACCTGCACGACCACGCTGGTGGTCTTGCCGCCAACCTGCTGGGAGGCGTTGATGCGCAGATCCTGAATCTGCGTCGAGTTCACCGCGCTGGTGGTGTAGTCGTAGTTGCCATTGAGCAACTTGGTGCCTTGGAAGCTGGTGGCCTGGGAGATACGGTTGACCGTGCCCAGGATCGAGTCCACCTGCAACTGGTTGGCCTGTTTTTCCTCGGGGCTTAAACCGCCGCTGTTGGCCGATTGACCGACCAAACCCTGGATTTCCGTCAGCAGGCTGCTGACTTCGTTGAGACCACCCTCGGCGGTTCCGATGATATTGCTGGCCCGCCCGGCATTATCAATTGCCTGGGTGATGCCGGCCTTCTCGGCGCGCAAGTTTTCACTGGCGATCAAACCGGCCGGATTATCCGCACCGCTGTTGATCTTCAAGCCCGTGCTCAAGCGCTGGAGGCTGGCGTTTAAGGTATCATTGCTCTTACGCAGCACGCGCTGCGCAATTAACGAACTGACATTGGTGTTAATTCTGCTCATGACTTTGTCTCTCCGTGACAAGGGGCAACGCGGGCTTTTGGCCTTAATTGCGCGCCCCTGGGTTTATCGCGCTGGTTTTTGGCCGTCGGGATCTGCGGTCCTGATCGGCCGGTGAACACCGCGGATCTGCGGTCCTGGGTTCACAGCGCGAGTTACAATCCCTTGAAACGAGGCCTGTCGCCGGTGCGGGAAGGGTCAGCCGCGCCGACAGCCGTTGGGAAGCGGTCGCTCCCCTTTCACATCATGCTTTGCTCCTTTCTCACAAGTCCCCGCCGCGGATAAGAAATTCGCGGCGGATCAGGTCTCTTGTGCTATCGACGGGGCCGCCGGGGGTACTTGAGATGGGCGAGTAACAAAAAAATGCCGTGTTTTATTGGTCTTTGGGCGGTGCTGGCCACGCGATAACCCCCCGCCAACGCCGTTATTATCGGACGCGCTTGCATCGGCGGTCGCGACGGCGACACTGCATCATGTTATCGGACCGCAGCTAGGAATCCCGGAGCGTTCACTATGCCCATGAGCCAGGACGACATTCACGCCGAATATGAAAAAACCTGGGGCCAGTTGGGCCAAAACGCCCAAGGCCCCCAGGACGCCGGCTACTCCAGCGGCGTGGAAGATGCGCTGATTTATCCGGCGTATCAACAATTACTGGCGGAAATAAACCTGCCCGGCACTGGGCCGGCCGTGCTGGACGTGGGGTGCGGCAGCGGAAGGTGGGTTCGCTTTTTGAACCACACGCTGCGTCCGCGGCGGCTGGTGGGTGTGGATTTTACCCAGGCATCGATTGATCTATTGCAAAAACTCCATCCACCGGCGGATCACCCCACGCTCCAGTTTGTCCGCGGCGACATCACCGATCCGGCTTGGGATTTGTCGGAAAAGTTTGACCTGATCAACGTGGCCAATGTGCTGTTTCACATTCCCGAAGCCGACCGCTTCGCCGCGGCGCTGCTGAATCTGCGCAAGCACCTGGCCCCCGGCGGGCGCATCATCAGCACGGAATATCTGCCGCGCAGCACCATGCGCACGCACTGGATGCTGGTGCGCAGCCGCTATGAGTGGATCAGCGCCGCGGCGGCGGCGGGATTGAAAGTGCAGGCCATCCGCGCCGTGGGATTTTTCTGTAATGACCCGATGGGAATCGACGGACCCGACGACGGCCCGCGCGGACGGTTTAACCAGGTGCGCTCGCAGATTGCGGCGGTGCTGAATTCCAACCTCGACCAGACGGCCAAAACCTTTTTCCATCGCCTGTTTGCCGATATCGAGCGCGCGGCGGTGGAATATTGCCGCGAGCGGATCGCGGAAATTGATTTTCCATCGCAAAAATTGGTGGTGCTGGGACAATAGCCCATGATGCGGCGATGCGTGAGCCATGCCGGGGTCTGGTTGGGCCACGAGGGCAAACGAGATTTTTCCCCGCGGGTCGATTGCGAAGATATACATGAATGTAAAGGCTCCCCATACTCTGCTCGCCCTGGACCTGGACGGAACCCTGCTCAACGGCACCGGCCGCGTCTCGCCGCGCACCCAGCGAGCCGTGGCGGCGGCCGCGGCGGCGGGATTTGCCGTCTGCCTGGCCACCGGAAGAAACTGGACCGAAAGCCAGGGCGTGCTGGATGAGCTGAATCATCAGGATTTATGCGTCTTTGTCGGCGGGGCGATGGTGGTTGATCCGGCAAAACGCCAGATTCTCTATCAACAACCGATGCATCCGCTTTTGGCGGCCCAGGCCAGCGATTTGCTGGAGCGGCTGGGACATGCCGTGCTGGCGCTTCAGGACACGCAGGCCGCCGGGGTGGATTATCTGATCAGCGAGGGGATCGCCTTAAATGAGTCCACCAGCCAGTGGATTTCGGCAACGCGCTCGATCGTCAAACGCGGCGGCAAACTGGGCAAATATGCGCACCCGCACACGCTGCGTGTGGGGATCGTCGCCGAGCCCCGACAGGTGGCCGTGGCGCTGGAGGCATTGCGCACGGCCCTGGCCAATCGCGTGGTCTGCCAGAATTTACACGTGCCCTCCTACGGCATGGAAGTGCTGGAGGTATTCGATCCGACCGTGAACAAATGGGAAGCCGTCCGCCGCGTGGCCGGCTTGCGCCATATCGACCCACGGAAAATCATCGCGGTGGGAGATGACATCAACGACCTGCCCATGATCCGCCAGGCGCCGCTGGGTGTGGCTATGGGCAACGCCAAACCCGCGGTCCTGGAAGCGGCCGGGCGGGTCATCGGCAAAAACATCGATGACGGCCTGGCGATTTTTCTGGAAGAACTGGCGGACAAGGGCGATTTGGCAATTCAGCCCGAGTAAAGACCCCGCCGATTACTGGCTCTTTGCGAAAGACGCTGGTAAACATACCTGCCATGTACTAGGAACCACGTTCTGGGCGAAATAGCGCAGGTCCGAGCCTGTCAGCTTGGCATCCATCAGCGGGTTCCGCGGAGAGCCCGATTACTGCAACTTTTCACGCTCATGGTTATCGCCCGGCCGCCGGCCGGCCAGTTGATACAGCCACAGCAGTGCCAGCAGCGCCAGCAACCAGGCCATGTCCGGGTGTGTGCCGTCCAGGATGCGATTGAGGTTTTCCCAACCACGCCGCCGGTCTACCAGCGTGTGCAGCATCATCGCCGCCGCCGCGGCGCTGGTCAGCAGGTGCAGCAGCAGCGGCCCGCTGCCCACCACCGCCGCCACGCCGCTGATCGCCGCCCCCCAAAGCAAATAGCGCTGGTGCATCTGCGGCAACAGCACAAACAACATCACCCACGGCACGCTCAAGGCCACCAGCAGACGCCGATCGCCGCGCTTGGCAAACCGCGCCGCCGCCGCGGCGCACATCACCAGCGACAGGCCGTACAGGCCCACCAATGTTTGACGAATGGTCAGCTCGATTGGTCGATGCGCCAAGATGCCATCGGTTTTGGCGCCCACGGTCATCAGCACATCATCCCGCCGCCAGTTGAATCGCTCCGACAAAAGCGTTGCGATATTAGAGGCATGGCGCTTGTTCATTGTGGGATATTTGCGCGTGCCATACTCAAAGCCGATGCGATACCAAGATGGATTGATCCCCAGGCCGCACAAAAGTACAAAACCGCTGATGATGAGCGCTTGGGCCAGCCGCCAGCGCCGCGGCCGGCGGGCTAAAAAAAACAGCCCGGCCAGCCAGAGCGTCAGCAACACCGCCGGCCAATGGATCAGTGGCGCCAGCCACGGCCATAAACACGCCCCGGTCCCCAGAATCGCGCCGCATAAAAGCCACAACACCGCCCGCCACTGGCCCATGAACAGCGGCCAGAGCACAAATATCCCGGCGGTCATCACCATCTGACCTTTGAGCATGGCGCCGATCGCCAGCAGTATGCCGGCGAAAAACCACCCGCCCAGTACCGACGCCAGGGCCGCCCCGAAATAAAACGGCAGCAGCCAGCAGTCCCACTGCGGCCAGGCGTGGGCATTGACCAGCACCGCCGGGTTGAACCACACCAGCAGGCCCGCCGTCAGCGCCGCAAAAATCGCCCGCCGCCCCCCCGCCGCCCGGCGCATCACCACCCACGCCAGGGCCGCCGCCAGCAGCGCCGCCGCCGCCGCGCAGGCGGTGTTCAGACGCAACAGCGGCAAATTAAACGCATACGACGAATTCCATCGCCGCTCTTGGGGAAAATGCTGGCGCGTCCAGATCACCCATCGCCGCATCACCGCCAGACGCAAGGGCGTATAATCCAGCCCATATTCCGGCTCATCGATTCCCTGGGCGTTTTGGTCCAACGTGTTGATTAACCGGGCCACGCCAATGTCCGCGGCGCGACCGCCCCAATAATAGCCGTTGGAGATATCGCCGCTGTAGCGAATGGTAGCCGTTTGCCTCCACACCCAAGCCCGCAACGACAACCCGGCGAATGCGGCGACGATCAGCACATCCAGTAGCACCGCCGCCAGCAACGCCTGACGAATCCACCGTCGCGGCGGGCGCTTGGCAAGCGGCAATGCCGCATCCGAGTGGGTCATGGGCCATACCATACGATAAATTCGGCGGCGCAAAAGTACGGGTTATGCGCACAGGGCCGCATCTGTCCTAACGGGCAGATGAAGCCGGCGGCACTTTTCACATCCAACTTCATTCACGCCGAGCATAGGCGCGGCGTTTGCGAACATTGGCGCGGCGTTCCCAGGCAGTGGCGCGGCGTTCCCAGGCACGGGCGCGGCGTTCCCGGCATCCACTGCAAGCGCATATGTCCGATAGTCCCCTCGCCCACGTACTCGTGGGAGAGGGTTAGGGTGAGGGCCAACTGGCGAAAATGCCTGGTTTTACAAGTGATTCCAACGTCCTCCGCCCCAGCCCTCCGGCGCCGGTACGCGCCAGAGGGAGTAAAAACCGCCCCATACTTTTGCCCTTGCCAGCATTGGTGCAGCTTGGTCTTGGCTTGCCTGCATATTGGCCCTGGAGTATATATGGAACTTACCGACGTGGTGGGCGTCCAAGTGCCCAGGGATTATTTTTAACGGAGCGAACATGAATTGGAAAAACGGATGCATTTGGGCGGCTGCCGCCCTGCTGGCTTGCGGTTCGTTTGCGGCAGCGCAAACGCAACCCGCCGACTCGGCCCGGATCGATCAGCTTATCAAGCAGCTCACCAGCGGCGATGAGCAGGCCGCGGCCACGGCCCGCCAGGAACTTTTGAGTCTCGGCGAGCCGGCGCGGGCCGCTTTGGAGGCGCATCTCAAGGCCAAAAGCACGCTGGAAAATACCCTCAACGCCATCGAGACCCAGCGCGTGGCCGGGCCGACGCTGGTGTCTCTGGACCTCAAGGACGCCACCGTCGAAGCAGTCATGGCCGAGCTGAGTAAACAAAGCGGCTATGAAATCCGTCCCTATAACGACAACAGCTTTCAGCAGGCCAATTTGCCAACCATTACACTGGGCGCCGACAAAAAGCCGTTTTGGGAAGTGTTCCGTGAATTTTGCACCATGGCCGAGCTGAATTACTACAACGGCGGCACCAATGATCGAGCCATCAAGCTCGTACCCACCAACCAGGGCGGTCAGAATTTTTGGAAAGCCCCCAGCGTGATCAGCGGATCGTTTTATATTTACGCCTTGAGCATTCAACGCAATAACAGCGTTGATTTCAGCGGTGCCGCCGTCGTGCAGCGCAGTGTGAATTTGAACTTGGGGATTTTGGTTGAGCCGAAAGTGAAGGTCATGGCCTACGCCTACCAGCCGACGCTTCAGAGCGCGGTGGATGACAAAGGCAATTCACTCATGCCCGCCAATGCCGGCCCCGCGCGGATGCGCAATTCTCGCTCCAATTTGAGCTATGGCAACCGCGGCTCGATGTGGAACGCCAATGTGCAACTGGTTTACCCGGAGAAAAATCCCGGCTCTAAAATCGCGCTGCTCAAAGGTTCGATCCAGTGTGTGGTGCAGGCGCGATCGGCGACGGTTGAATTTGCCGATTTGAAAGCCAAGGATGTCACCAAGGAAGTGGGCGGACGCAAGGTGATCTTGCGTAAAGTGGCGCGTGGTAGCGACCAGCGCCTCAATGTTTCTTTATTCATCAGCAGCAACGGTGGCGGCGATGACCGCGGCGACTCCGTAAGCCTCAGCGTCGCCAGCTTCAAATTGCTGGATGAGAAGAATAATGAATACACCTTCCAGGGTATGAACAATACGTCCAGCACCGGTGAAGGAATCGATGCGACCATGGCGTTTGTCCGCCGCGATAACGATGGCGGCGTGGGCGAACCGGTCAAGCTGGTGGTGGAATTGCCGGTGAGCACCCAGGAGATCGACATTCCCTTTGAATTTAGGGATCTGACGCTGCCTTGAGCGCCCAGAAGTCTTCAACCGACGAGCAAATGCGAGCGTAAGTATGGAAAACCCGCAAACCCAGGCGCGTGATATCCCACTATGGCTATTGGGGCTGGTGCTGCTCTTGAGCCTCGGCGGGGGCGGGTTATTTCTGGCCTGGTCGCTGAAGCATTCCTCGCCGTCGCAAGTGGTGGTAACGGCCCAGGATATGCTAGCCGAACCGCGCGTGTTTGCGCCTGAAAGTCCCGAAGCGCCGCCGCCCATCGCGCTGGCGCAAGTGGCCGACCCGGTGCCTACCAAGCTCACCGTTAAATGGGATAACCTCAACGCCGATCAGGCGTTTAGGCAGTGGGAATCAAATACTGGCGTCAGCCTGTCCAATATCGACACCTTGGTCTGGAGTCATCTGCAAACCAGCAAAGTAAACCTCAGCGCCGACGGCCAAGGGATGTGGGAGGTCTTGGTGAACCTGTGCGGGCAGTGCCAGGTGGTGCCGCAGTTTACCAGCTACAACTCCAAGCCGGCCGTGCGTCTGACGCGGGGCCAGTTCAACAGCCGGTTTTATTTTGTCAGCGGCTCGTGCCTGTTCCACGTGGA
>JBBQBE010000023.1:0-38475 GCA_038317225.1 Tepidisphaerales bacterium
CATTTCAGTTCGCAGGGTCATTAGCTTAACATCCTGAAAACTGAGCCGTCTGGTAATTTGAGTATTATCGCCACGGCGGCCCGCAGTGCAATCTGCGCATAGCTCAGGGTTAAGCAATGTCCGTCCGCCGCGAAAAAAGGGACACTAGACATTATTGGCTAAAAGGGTCATAAGCCATTTTCACCCATCGCAGCATAAATGCCCCCGCATCCGTATTGGCTAAAAGGGTCATAAGCCATTTTCGCCCATCGCAGCATAAATGCCCCCGCATCCGCGGCAATCAGAGGAAAAAGGCTTATGACCCTTTTTCATCTCCCGTGTGTGATGTTACTTCGCCGGGGCGCGGGATTACTTTAGCAAAATGAATCCCCGCCAAGCTAATTCCACAACCTTCTCTGCATAGCCTGTGGATAACCTGCCGTGGCCTGTCGGGTTCTTCGCCGCTTGCGGGCTTGGGGCGACAGGCGGGTGGTTCGAGGTTTTTCGGTTTCATCGTTTGCGTTGCCGGGGCGACAATCGCGCCAGGCCGATTAAACAGCTTATCCACCGCTTTAGTCCGATAAGATAGATCGTAAATTACTGATATTATTGAAGTTACGTTAATCAGCGCTGACTTATCCCCATCTCGACAGGCATCATTACTATGATGACTATCTTAAAATATTCTCTTAATCTAATAGTCTGTTCAATAGTCCCCGCCTCAACTCTTTGGTTGTCAGGCGAATCTGCCACAGTGGCAGATTACCAGGCCGCCAGTCGCTCTTTGGCAGCGGCGGGCACAGAGGTTAAAATGCGTAACATCTTTTATAACAGGATGTTACGCAATAAAAAAATGTGGCACGATGCTTGTTGAAGCAATCAGCAGTGCCGGTGGATGCCGCGCCGAGGTGGAATATGGAACAGATAACCCATCCATCCCGTTTAACGGTCTTACTGGCCAACGGGCCGGGAGACTTGCCCCAGACGCTTAGCCGTCTATTGGAGCCGCAAGGTATCCGCACTCTGTTTGCCCGCTCCGGGCGCGAGGCTTTGGAATTGATCGAGCAGTGCCCGATTCACGTGGCGGTGCTGGACAGCCAGATGCCGCAACTGGGCGGATTGCAGGTGATCAAACTGATGCGCGAAGTGCGCCATGCCCCGCCGGCGATTTTGCTGGCCGATCAGTTGACCGATTACCTGTTGCGCGAGGCTTTGGGCATGGAAGTATTCAGCGTTCTCAGTAAGCCGGTGGACTTAAACCTGCTGCTGGACGCGGTGGCGCGGGTGCTGCGGCGATATTACGAGAGCCGCTGGCCCATGAATGAAGGATAAAGTTAAAAAAATCGCCGACCCGATTCGGTTTGCCGATTGACCGGTTCGCGGCGACGATTTTTGTTTTTAATGTGATTCAATCGGCGGAAAGTTAACCATTGCAGGAGTGAGCGTCATGGCCAAGTTACGTCCCCTGGGCGACAAAATTTTGATCAAGCGTGTGGAAGCCGAGAGCAAGACCAAGAGCGGCATTGTGCTGCCGGACAGCGCGAAGGAAAAGCCGCGTCGCGGCAAGGTTCTCAGCGTCGGCGAAGGCAAGCGCTTGGAGAACGGCACGCGGGCCGAACCGCAAGTGAAAAAAGGCGATGAAGTGATCTTCGCCAGCTACGCCGGCACGGAAATTAAGCTCGACGGCGAAGAACTGATGATCATGGGCGAAGAGGATGTGCTGGCGATTGTGGAATAATTTTTAGTCAATGGTCAGTGATCCGTAGTCAGTGGCGCAAGACATGGGCCGCTGATTGCGGACTTGGGCCGGCGAAACCGTGATTGTGTTGTAGAGAAAAAAATCAGGAGAATTTTATGGCAGCGAAAAAAATTGTGTTTGATCAGGAAGCGCGGGAAGCGATTTTGCGCGGCGTGCGCAAATTGGCCCGGGCGGTTAAAGTAACCCTGGGCCCTTCGGGACGGAATGTGGTGTTGGAAAAATCGTTCGGTTCGCCGACGGTTACCAAGGACGGCGTTACCGTCGCCAAGGAAATCGAGCTGGAAGACAGCTTCGAAAACATAGGGGCGCAGATGGTCAAGGAAGTTGCTTCCAAGACCAGCACCGTCGCCGGCGACGGCACCACCACCGCTACGGTCTATGCCGAGGCGATCTTCGCTGAGGGGATGAAAAACATCGCCTCGGGTGCCAATCCCACGCAAGTGCAGCGCGGCATTCAAATGGCCGTGGACGCCATCGTCGAGCAGCTTCGCAAGATGAGCAAGAAAGTCGACAGCTCGGTGGAAGTGGCCCAGGTCGGCACCAGCTCGGCCAACCACGATGAGCAGATCGGCCAGATGATCGCCGACGCCATGGACAAGGTGGGTAAAGACGGTGTGATTACCGTCGAGGAAGGCAAGAGCCTGGACACCACCGTGGAACTGGTGGAAGGGATGCAATTCGACAAAGGGTATCTCTCGCCGCATTTTGTTACCGACCCGCAGACCATGCAGGCGATTTTGGAAGACTGCTACATATTGATTTATGAAAAGAAGGTTTCCAGCGCCCGCGATATGGTTCCGGTGCTGAGCAAGGCCGCCGAGCAGGGCAAGCCGATGCTGATTATCGCCGAAGATATCGACGGCGAAGCCCTGGCGACCTTGGTGGTCAATAAACTGCGCGGCACATTAAAAGTGGCGGCGGTCAAGGCCCCCGGATTTGGCGATCGCCGCAAAGCCATGCTGGAGGATATCGCCATTGTTACCGGCGGCACGGCCATTTTTGAGGAACTGGGCATTAAGCTGGAAAACGTGGAGATGAGCCACCTGGGCCGAGCCAAGAAAGTGCTGATTGACAAGGACAATTGCACGATCATCGAAGGCGCCGGCGAGGAAAAGCAGATCAAGGGCCGCATCGAAGCGATCAAGCGCGAGATGGACAACAACACCAGCGACTATGACCGCGAGAAGCTCCAGGAACGTCTGGCCAAGCTGGCCGGCGGCGTGGCGGTGATCCAGGTCGGGGCGGCCACGGAAGTGGCGATGAAGGAGAAAAAGGCCCGCGTGGAAGACGCTTTACACGCCTGCCGAGCGGCGGTGGAAGAAGGCGTATTGCCGGGCGGCGGCGTGTCGGTTATTCGCGCTGCGGCCAAGGTGCTCAACGGCGTGCGCGACAAGGCCGCCAATGAAGATCAGAAAGTGGGCGTGGAGATTGTGCGGCGGGCTATTGAGGCGCCGATCAAGCAGATTGCCGAAAACGCCGGCGTGGATGGCAGCGTGATCGCTCAAAAGGTCAAGGAAAGCTCGGAGGTGGCTTTTGGCTACAACGCGCTGACCCACCAGTACGGCGACTTGATGAAGATGGGCGTGATCGTGCCCACCAAGGTGGAGCGCAGCGCTCTGCAAAACGCGGCGTCGATCGCCTCCTTGTTGTTGACAACCGATGCGGTGGTCAGCGAGATCAAGGAAGACAAGCCGGAGATGCCCTCCGGTGGCGGCATGGGCGGCGGCATGGGTGGCATGGGTGGCATGGGTGGCATGGGCGGCTTCTAAGCCGACCTGCCAAGTGAGTTAAACAACAGCGCCCGCCGGCAACCACCGGCGGGCGCTTTGCTGCGCTGATTGCGGTGCGGCGTTTAGAGCATTCTCAAACCAAACGTGGCGTGAAGAAAAGCCGCACCGGTGAGTGAGTGGAGGGTTTTCCCCGTGCCGACGCGCACGGTTCTTTGCCAACCGCTACGAACGGCTTGGAAACGCTCAAAGCGGCGGCGCAGGCGCCGCCAGGGCCTTGACAGGCAAGTGTTGTTTGTTGCTTCACTGGCACTTGCGGTTAGAGCATTTTGGCTCTCCGCGAAAGACGCTGGTAAACATACCTGCCATGTCCTAGAAACCACGTTCTGGGCGAAATATCGCATGTCCGAGCCTGGCAGCTTGGCATCCATCAGCGGGTTCCGCGGAGAGCCAGCATTTTCAAATCAAACGGGACGTGAACCATTGATGGCGTGAACTATGGTCGCGATCGTGAGCGCGCGGAAGGTTTTTGCGTGCGTTGAAGCGGGCGACTCTTTTCAAACCGTTACCAACGGTTTGAAAATTCTTCGTCAAATCAAACGGGACGTGAACCGCTGATGGCGTGAACAACAGATGCGATCGTGAGCGTGCGGGAGGTTTTTGCGTGTGCTGAAGCGGGCGGCTTTTTTCCAACCGCTACCAACGGTTTGGAGATTCTACAATGCCGGCAATCTTAATGAGCGCCGAGCTTATATTCGGCGTTGCCCGGGCGGGCGCGTGGGAACCGCTTTGCAGTAATACCGCCGCCTACTATCATTGCCGATATGAAATACGCCATCATTATTCCCGACGGCGCGGCCGATCGTCCTTTGGAGGAGCTGGGGGGCAAGACACCGCTTCAGGCGGCGCGCACTCCCAACATGGACCGCATCGCCCAGGAGGGTCGCCAGGGTTTGGTGCATACCATTCCCAACGGATTTGAGAGCGGCTCGGATGTGGCGATTATGTGTCTGCTGGGTTATGACCCCAAGGTGTATCACACCGGCCGGGCGCCCCTGGAGGCCGCGGCGCAGAATATCCCGCTGGCCGCCAGCGATTGGGTTTTCCGCTGCAATCTGGTTACCGTCGCCGATGGGCTGATGAAGGATCATTCGGCCGGCGGAATCACCGACGCCGAGGCCCAAAAGCTGCTGGGGGAATTGGCCCGCGCGATCGATCTGCCGGGTTGGGAATTTCATCTCGGCGTGAGCTATCGCAATTTGCTGGTCTATCGCGGCAGCGAAGCGCTGGAGGTGTCAACCAAACCGCCGCACGAAATTTTCGAGGAGCCGATCAATCGCTGGCTGCCCAAAGGGCGCGGTTCGGACCTGCTGAACCAGATCATGCGGCGGTCGGCGGAACTGTTTGAAAATCATGAGATCAACCAGGTTCGCCGCCAAACCGGGCTGAACCCCGCCAGTCAGGTGTGGCTGTGGGGACAGGGCCACGCTCCGAACATGCCGCGATTCAGCGAGCGATTTGGCGTTGGTAGCGGGTGCATGATCACCAGCGTGGACCTCTTGCGCGGCCTGGGGGTGCTGCTGGGCTGGCAATTAAGGCAGGTGGAGGGAATGAGCAGTTTCCACGACACCAACTATGTCGGCCAGGGCTTGGCCACCGCCGATGCGCTGGACCAGGCGGACCTGGTTTTCAGCCACATCGAAGCGCCCGATGAGGCCTCGCACCAGGCCGACACCGCCACCAAGATCGCCTCCATCGAGCATATCGACCGCCACATCGTCGGGCCGGTATTAAAGAAAATGGAGCAGTTTAAGGAATGGCGGGTGCTGGTGATGCCGGATCATCCGACCCATATTGCCACGCGCAAGCACGGTTCGGAGCCGGTTCCATTCGCCATGTGCGGCACGCGCGTCTACGGGGTTTCCCGCGGCGGCTACTGCGAAGCCAACGCCGCCACCTGCGATTTGAAGATCACGCGCGGCCATGAGCTGATGGAATATTTTCTGCATGGAGGAAGTTGAGATTACAGAAAGTCAGTGGTACGTAGTACGTAGTCAGTGGTCAGTAGTCAGTGGTCCGTAGCAAAATGCTTTGCAATCAACGACGGACTACTGACCACTGACCCAAGGCGGGTTTTCCGCCCGTTCCACAATCCACAATCTACAATCCACAATCCACAATCTACAATCTACAATCTACAATCCACAATCTACAATCCACAATCCACAATCTACAATCTATAATCTACAATCACTTGCCACTGACCACTGACTACGGACTACTGACTCCCCCCCCCCTCGTTGACCGGTTGCGCCGGCTCGGCTAGCATCTGCGGCACAACCGCACCCAAGGAGTTGGCCGATGACGCCCCAGGAAGTGTTAAAATTCTGTAAGGAAAAGAAGGTTCAATTCGTTGACTTGCGCTTCATGGATTTTCCCGGCCTCTGGCAGCACACCACGCTGCCCTTGAGCGAACTGACGCCGGCGAGTTTCGATCATGGCTTTGGCTTTGATGGCTCGTCCATTCGCGGCTGGCAGGCGATTAATGAAAGCGACATGCTGCTGGTTCCGGTGCCGGCCAGCGCCCGCATCGATCCGTTTTTAATGCACACGACGCTGCAACTGCTTTGCGATGTGCGCGATCCGATCACCAAAAAGGAATACAGCCGCGACCCCCGCTCCATCGGGCGCAAGGCCGCGGCCTACCTGCAGAGCACCAAAATCGCCGACACGGCGTATTTCGGGCCGGAACTGGAATTTTTCGTCTTTGATTACGCCTGGTACGACCAGGGGATCAACTTCGCCAAGTACCATGTCGCCAGCCGTGAGGGCATCTGGACGCGCGGCGAGGAATCGGAAACCAACCTGGGATATAAAATCCGGCTCAAGGAGGGATATTTTCCCACCCCCCCCACCGATACGCTGCAAAACATCCGTTCGGAAATGGTGGCCACGCTGATCGAGATGGGCATCGCCGTCGAGGCTCATCACCATGAAGTGGCCACCGGCGGGCAATGCGAAATCGACATGCGCTACCAGGATCTGGTAACCATGGCCGACAATGTGATGCTCTATAAGTACATTTGTAAAAATATCGCCGCCCGCCACGGCAAGGTCGTTACCTTCATGCCCAAGCCGCTCTTCCAGGACAACGGCAGCGGCATGCATGTGCATTTCAGCTTATGGCGTGGCGACAAACCGCTTTTCGCCGGCAACAAATACGCCGGGCTTTCGGAGATGGGCTTGTACGCCATCGGCGGCATCCTCAAGCACGCCAAGGCGCTGTGCGCGTTCACCAATCCCACCACCAACAGCTACAAGCGGCTGGTGCCCGGATACGAAGCGCCGGTGAACCTGGTGTACTCCAGCCGCAACCGCTCGGCGGCGATACGCATCCCCATGTACAGCGAAAACGCCAAGACCAAGCGGCTGGAATTTCGCAGCCCCGATTGTTCGTGCAATCCCTACCTGGCGTTCAGCGCCATCATGATGGCCGCCATTGACGGCATCCAGCGCAAGCTCGATCCCGGCGACCCGCTGGACAAGGACATGTATCGCCTGACACCCGCGGAATACGCCAAGATCGACTCGGCCCCGGCCTCGCTGGAGGAGGCGCTGTTGGAGCTGGAGAAGGACCACGAATTTTTACTGGCCGGCGATGTCTTCACCGCCGACGTGATCCACTACTGGATCAAATATAAGCGCGAAAACGAAGTGGATGCGATCCGCCAGCGGCCGCACCCGTATGAATTTTGCATGTATTTTGATATATAAGAATACTGGCGAATAATCCAGTGCCCCGGCCCGTCGCGATCCGGCGGGCCGCTTTATTAGCGCTCGTTTTCCTGGCCGGCCGCCTCAGCGCCGGGCAGCACGCCCTGATAAAACCCAACAGCGAACAGGTTTTGCTGCTGCTGATAGGGGAAATTAATCAGTTCGCAAAAGCTCTGGATCAACTGCTGGGCCGCCGGATCGTTGCGCTCGGACTGCTGCACCGCCAGTTGATGCTTGCGATCGCGAAAGTGCATCATCTGCACGAAGCGCCCGGTGGTCTCCCCGCCGCTCCAGTTGGCCCCGACCTGTTCAAAGACGCCGAATTGATCGCAACCCAGACGTTGCAAGGTCTGGCGAAACTGGCGGATCAATCGAGCATGTTCCGCACGCTTTTCAGGAGGAACGATGTAACTATTGGTTTGCAGCAGCATATCCAGCTTTATCCCGATAAACGACTTGCCGGTATTGTGCGCCAAACAACACCGGGGAGCAAATGAAGCGGTGAATGTTGGTGTCCGAAGTCCGTAGTCCGTTGCAAGTGATTGTAGATTGTAGATTGTTGAAAATGCAGATGCAACCTCAATCCTCAACAATCAACACTCAACACTCCACCCTTATGCCTGTTCCACGAGCAGTCCTCGCAGGTTGCCCCAGCGGACGGTGCGGTAGGTGTGCCATTGCACCATGCCGGCCTGTAGCAGGGGCTGGAGCTGGGCGGCGTCGTGGCCGCCATGCGCCGCCAGCAGCCGCAGTTGCACCGCCGCCGCCGCAGCAATCGAAAAGTGCGGCAGGGCCAGCGTGAGCAGCTTGCGATTGTCGTTAATCCAGCGCACCGCCTCGGCCAGTTGTTGCCAGCCGGTATCGGGTACCAGGGCCACCAGCACCCATTGGCGGCGGCGGGAAATGGTCAGACGAATCGACGGGCAGCCCGGCGGGGTCAGCCCGCTATCAGTCAATTCCGAGGCCCAGTGCTGCAAGGCGGCTTCTAATATCGCCTGGCGCGCCGTAGCGCCGGCGGGCAATTCCAAAATCGTCGCTTCCATCTCCGGCTGCTCTGCATTTGTTATGGAAACCGCCGCCGCGTCCGCGAGCCTGCGCGGTGCCGTGGGCGCTGGCATGGGATTGCGATCAGAGGACAAATCCTCCGGCTGCTGGCGCGATGCAATCGTCCGCGCTTCGGCGTGTTGCGCCGCGGCGCGCGGTGCATCGTCGCGTGGTGCATCGTCGCGCGGCGCATCGTCGCGCGGCGCATCGGCATATTGTTCCTCTTCGCGCTGCTCGGCGTTCCGCCGCGGCGCTGGTGGGCGCGCGGCTGGCGGCGGCGCGATCAGGCGTTCCGCCGATTGCAAATGCTTCTCTTCGGCGGGGTCCAGCGTGGCGGCGGCGGCATCGTCCGCCGGCGGGGTGGGCAACGCGGCGTCCTGGGCGGCGGCGGCCTGTTCCAATAGTTGCCGCAAGGCGTTGCACGCGCCGTTTGGCTCGCCGCTTGCGGGCCGGCAGCGCATCACCCGTAGTGCTTTGGCCTGTGCCGGGGCAACCGGCTCATCGGCTTCCAAGGCGCAATCCAGGAACTGGGCGCATACGCCGGCGAGTTTGCGATGCACCCGGCCGGCCTGCACCGGATTTTCCGCATCCAGCAGAGCCAGGCTCAAACGATGCCGGCCCGCCTGAGTCATCCCCTTGAGCGTGCGATAACCGGAAACGATGCCGTCATGATCGCAGGTGCAAAGCAATTTCCACTGGCGCACCAGCGCCGTCAAACGTTGATACTCCGGGCCGCGGGCCGGCGTGATGACCACCAGCCATTGGCCCATGTCCCAGCTTAATTCGCGCAGCGCCGCCAGGCAGGAGCGCTCGTCGGAGCATTCCAGCGGCGAATCATGGTCGTCCGGTCCCGCGGGCGACTGCTCAAAACAGGTTATTCGCAGCTCCGAGCCGTCCAGTTCGATCAAGCCCACGCGCTTGGATTCAACGCTACTGCGCCAGCGGGCGTAATCGTGCAGGCGTTTGCTTTGTGAGCCGTTGAGATGACCGGCTAATAGCAGCGTAATCGGCGGAATCACCGGCCCGGCCGCCTCGGCGGCATTGAGCGAACTGGGCGCCAGCATCCGCGCAAATTCATCGGGCGTCAGGTCCAGCGACACATCGTTTTTAGGCGGCTGCCGCCGCGGCGGCGGCGCATCGCCCCCGGCCTGACGGCGTACATTACTCAAAAAAAGGTGGCTGATGTCGTTCAGATTCGACTTGGCCGGTTGCGCATCGGACATGCCATGCTCTCCTGGGTCTTGCCATGCGCGCCGTTTATCAGGCCGCCGCGCCGCCAAATAGTTGTTGTATTACCGAAGCCCTAGTCCACTTCCACCACGTTATCCAATTCGCCGTACTGGTTGGCTTCCACATATTTATTGTGCGGATCGGTTACCCACTTGCCGTCCACGATGAAACGGTAGCGATACCGGCCCGGCCGCAGCGGCAGCGTCATGCTCCACTCCCCGGCGCGCTGGCGCGACTGCATGGGTGTGGAGACTGGCGACCAGTTATTGAAATCCCCGGCGATCAGCACCGTTCGAGCTTCACGAAACCGCGCCGAGAAGATCACCTTCTGGCCGACTTGCTTGACGCCGTAAAACGCCTCCAATTTCTTTTGCGTGCTTGGAGCCGCATGGTCCGCCACGTCCTGCACGGCAGCGTCGCCCTGGGCCAACAACTGGCCCATGCGTCCGCCCACCGGCTCGGCGGCCGGCGCTTCGGCCACGGCCGTCGCCTGCGTGGGCACGGTGCCGCGGCCAAACTGGAAATTGGTCAGTTGCGCCAGTTGCTTGGCGCGCTTGACCAGTTCCTGCGGACGGTTGAGTGTCTGCTCAACCACCACCTCCGGCTGGGGCGGACAATGCCCCATCAATTCCTTGGCCAGGTTGACAAAATCTTTGTAGCCCCGGCTGCCCGGATCATATTCGGTGATCGGCTGGCCGAAGCTGGCGGCCTCTTTGAGCTTGGTATTGAAATTGACCGTGCTGTCCATCAGGTAGTCGCAAAATTTGCTGCGCAGCTCCGATAAAACCTCGCGGGCCAGCTTGGTGCGCGTGTCATATAGCGTCGGCAACACGCGGATGACGATCTCTTTGCCGCAGCGATCTTTCAGCATCTCCAGCGTTTCCATCATCTTCGTCAGCCCGTGCAGGCTGAAAAAACCGGTCTCCACCGGCACGATCACCTCGTCGGCGGCCTTGAGGGCGTTGAAGGTGAGCAAGCCCACGCTGGGCGGGCAATCGACGATGCACCACTGATAATGCGACTGCGACGAGGCCAGGGCCATGCCCAGGCGATCTTCGCGGCCGTTGCGGCCGGCGAAAACCTGCTCGAACGCCGCCAGGCGGATGTTGGCCGGGGCAAGATCAAAATCGGTGGCGATTTGCCAGACGATCTCGGCCATGGAGCTGACTTTGCCGTCGGACGGTTCGATCATCGCGTCGTAGATCGTCCGCTCGATCTGTTCCTCGGGCACCGCCAGGCCCACCCCGCAATGTCCCTGGGGATCGATGTCCACCAGCAGCGTCTTTTGACCCAGCCGCGCCAAACAGGCCGCCAGGTTGATGCTGGTGGTGGTCTTACCGCATCCACCCTTCTGATTGATGATGGCGATTGTGCGCATGTGCCTTGCCTTCCTTGGTTGGCCTGCGACCGATCCTTCAGTCGCGTTCACGACCGGCCGGTTGTGCTAAGGATACCGCGCCGCTCGCAATATGTTATCAAGCCGATACAGATATCCCATCGACCCGCTGACACTGGAAACTTTAGTATTATGGGACAATCAACTCGCTTAGAACTTTTCCTAGCCGCTGGTGGCGGTTGGCAACGAGCCGCGCGGCTCAGCACGTGGGAAACTCTCCGCTCGCTCACCGTTGCGGCTCTTGTTCACGCCATGGGTGGTTTGAGAATGCTGGCTCTCCACGGAACCCCCTGATGGGTGCCAAGCTGCCAGGCTCGGACATGCGACATTTCGCCCAGAACGTGGTTGCTAGGACATGGCAGGTATGTTTACCAGCGTCTTTCGCGGAGAGCCGCAATGCTGTAGTTCACTTCTTGCCCATGGCGCTGGGACAAACGGTTCGCAGAAAACACTCTTGGCATCGCGGCGAGCGCGCCTGGCAGACCGCCCGGCCGTGGCTGATGAGTAAATGTGAAAAGACCGCCCAGTCTTTTTGGGCGATTTGGCCCATCAGATCGCGCTCAATTTTTTCCGGGTCGCTCTGGGCGCTAAGCCCCAGCCGCCCGCTGAGCCGTCCGACGTGCGTATCCACCACCACCCCCACATTTTTGCCAAAGGCGTTGCCCAATACCACATTGGCGGTCTTACGCCCTACACCCGCCAGTTGCGTGAGCTGTTCCATGGTGTCGGGCACGACCCCGCCGTGTTTTTCCATCACCGCCTGGGCCATCGCCCGAATCGACTTGGCCTTGTTGCGGAAAAATCCGGTGGACTGAATCACTTTTTCCAATTCCTCCTGGCCGGCGGCGGCAAACGCCGCGGCGTCGGGATACTTGGCGAACAGCCCCGGCGTTACCTGGTTGACGCGCTGGTCGGTGCATTGGGCCGATAAAATCGTCGCCACCAGCAGTTGCAGCGGATCGGCGTGATCTAAAGTGCAATGGGCTTGCGGATACGCCTTTTTCAATTGCCGCACAATCCATTTCACCTGCCCGGCCTCCAAGCTCCGCGACTGAACAAATTGCCTGCCCATAACCCTATGCTATCGCTCCGGCTGCCAAGGACCAATAAAAATCGGACCGCGGTGATGGATTCAAAGCCATGTCAATCGCCCTGATTTCGCAGCGGCCTCGCGCCACTTATGTTTGACCCGTATTGCAAACGCATCAAGACGTTAACGATTATGGCTTAAATCGCGGCGGGGCGACTTTGCAGTTCATCGGCCGCGACAGCGTTCAGTTGCACGGGATAATCATGAGGAGAAATGGCGGGCATCTGCGATGCCGCGCGTTGGGCTTAGAGCATTTCCAAGTCGTTCGTAGCGGTTGGCAAAGAGCCGTGCGCGTCAGCACGTGGAAAACCCACCGCTCACTCATCGGTGCGGCTTTTGTTCACGCCACGTTTGGTTTGAGAATGCTCTAGCACTTTATCCTTCTGTGATATGCGTAGCCAGGCAGCCTTGGCGCCGAGCTTGTGCTTGGCGGTCCCGAAGCGGGATACATCAGCCACTGGGGACATAAAGCGGCATGGCAAAGCGGCCGCGTGCAAAACCGGCACACGATAAAATGCTCCGAATTTGCATATTGGTTGGCAATATTCATAATGGCCCCCCAATTGACTATCCGGGCCGGCGCTGCGCCGTGTGCTGGAGTGCGCGTGTGCGTGGCCGCGCTTCTTAGTTGTTGTTCTCTGTGAAGGGTTCCCTATGTTAGCTAAGTTTCTACAGCGTTGTAGAGCCGGAAAGATCAAGACCAGCTACCTGGTCTTGCTGGCCGTGGTTTTTGCCGCGGGTTACTTCTTCCGTCCCGTGTTCGCACAGGACGGCACGTTTCAGGTGCAATCCGCGGCGCAAGTGAGCGCGCAGATCATGGACAGCGCCGCCGGTGCCCAGCACATGGCCGTGCAGTGGTTTGAACCTTTCACCAGCAACAAATTCGACTCCATGGAGCGAATCGGGCTGATTGTGATTTTGGTCGTGGCGGTGCTGGGGCTGTTATATGCCCTGATGCTGCGCAACCAGGTTTTACGGGCCGACAAAGGCACGCCGCGGATGCAGGAGATCGCCGCGGCCGTGCGCGAAGGGGCAGATGCTTACCTCTGGGCTCAGTTCCGCAAGATCGGGCCTTTGATCATCATCATTACCGTTTTGCTTTATTTCACCAAGTACAGGGAACCATCCTTTGCTTTTGGCCGCGCCGGCGCGTTTTTGATCGGCTCGCTCTTTAGCTGGCTGGTCGGATTCGTGGGCATGCGGGTGGCGACGGCTGGCAACCTGCGCGTGGCGGCGGCGGCTCGCCACAGCTACGGCGAGGCCATGCAGTTGGGCTATCGCACCGGCACCGTAGCCGGGATGCTCACCGACGGCCTGGGTCTGCTGGGCGGAACCTGCATCTTCCTGGTTTACGGCGAAAAGGCGTATGAAGCGCTGCTGGGCTTTGGCTTCGGCGGCACGCTTTTGGCTTTGTTCATGCGTGTGGGCGGCGGCATCTACACCAAGGCCGCCGACGTGGGCGCGGACCTGGTGGGCAAAATCGAAGCGGGCATCCCGGAGGATGATCCGCGTAACGCCGCAACCATCGCCGATAACGTCGGTGATAACGTCGGCGACTGCGCCGGTATGGCTTCGGACATCTTCGAGAGCTACGAAGTTACCATCGTGGCGGCGATGATCCTGGGCATGGCCAGCTTCGGGCACAAGGGTGTGATCTTCCCCCTGCTGGTGCGCGGCATCGGCGTTTTGGGTTCGATCTTCAGCACCTACACCGTCAAGGCCGGCCCCAACGACACCTCCGACACCGCTTTGCATAGCGTGCATCGCGGCTTCTGGATTGGTTCGGCGATTTCGGTGATCGGATTTGTCGTGCTGGGTCTGTTCTACCTGAAGTTTGACGCGGCCTATTTCGCCAACTATCCGCAGGCGGCCGCCGGGTTCCTCAAGAACGGCGTGGTGAGCATGGATCACTGGTTCATCGTCGCCGGCGCTGATATTCGCCCGATTTTAACCTGCTTTATCGGCATCGTGCTGGCCATGGCGCTCAATAACCTGACCAGCTACTACACCCATACCAGCCACGAGCCGGTCAAGAGTCTGGCCAAAGCCTGCCAGACCGGTCATGCCACCAACATCATCCAGGGCTTTGCCGTGGGTTATGAGTCGGCGGTGATGATTACCCTGGTTTTGGCTTTATCGATCATGCTGTCGGTGCTTTGCTTCACCGGCACCTCGCCAATCTTCATCGCTTACGGCGTGGCTATGGCCGGTATCGGCATGTTGACCCTGACGGGCAACACCATCTCCATGGACGTGTTCGGGCCGGTGGCAGACAACGCCAACGGTATCGGCGAGATGGGTTATGATGAAAAGGAAATGGGCCCCGCGGGATATAAGAAGGCCCGGCAGATCCTGGCCGACCTGGACGCGGTGGGCAACACCACCAAGGCCGAGACCAAGGGTATTGCCATCGGTTCGGCGGTGATCGCGGCCGTGAGTCTGTTCGCCAGCTTTATCGCCACCTTGGCGATGGGTTCGGAGGACAAGATCACGGAGATGTCGGTCACCCAGTACAACAGCATTTCGGGGATGTTGACGGTTGCCGATCCGCGGGTGCTGATCGGTCTACTGATTGGCGGCGTGGTTCCCTGGCTCTTCAGCTCGATGCTGATCCGGGCCGTGGGCCGCGCGGCGTTTTACATCATCAACGAGTGCCGTATTCAGTTCCGCGACAAGGAAATCTGGGCGGGCACCAAGAAGCCCAATTACGGTCGCGTGGTGGATATCTGCACCTCGGCGGCACAGGCCGAATTGATCGGCCCGGGCCTGCTGGCGGTTCTCAGTCCGCTGCTGGTGGGTCTGCTGCTTGGGCCTTACGCCCTGGGCGGATTTCTGGCGGGCATGATCGTTTCGGGCGTGATGCTCGGCGTGTTCATGGCCAATGCCGGCGGCGCTTGGGACAACGCCAAGAAGATGATCGAAGATGAGCCGCGCGATGCAGCGCGGAACCTGGGCAAGGGTTCGGAGCGGCACAAGGCCGCCGTTACCGGCGATACCGTCGGCGATCCGCTGAAGGACACGGCCGGCCCGGCGATCAACCCGCTGGTGAAGGTGATGAACATGGTCGCCATGTTGACCCTGACCAGCGTCATCCTGCGTTACAACGTGATCGGGGATAAGAACCCGGCCACGGGCGAGGCCCCGACGCGGTGGGTGGGCGTGGTTTTGGTGGTGATCTTCACGCTGCTGATTATCTATGCGATTATCAAGAGCAAGAAGGAAACCCAGGAGATGTTGCAGATCGAAGCTACTTTTGAGAAGTAAACTTCGAGTCGGCGACTGAACCGGTGGCCGGTGATGCCAAGCGTGGGCAATGTCCCACGCGACGCATGACCGGCCACCGGTGTTTTTAGGCTCACATCTTTGGCTTAACCCAACTTCCGCAGACAGGTCGCGAAGACTTTTCAGTTTGATGGAAAAAAGTGGATGGTGTTTTGTGGCAAGAGGTGCGTGATTGAAAAGTTGATGTAGTGACTATAACTGTGTGACAATCGGCCCTGGCGCTAGCGCTAAGGCCGATTTGATCACGCAACTGCGGAAGCTGGCTTATCGGACGGCGGCTTTGGGGCATCGGCTTGCAAAGCCGGTCGCGGTTGTAACGATTGTAACGCCGGTAACAGTGGCAGCGGCGGTGCCGATAGACCCATAACTGTTCTTGGGGCGGTTGGCCAAACTGGCAAGTGATGCTCTGGTCTGGTTTTACGGCTGATTGAGGGGGCCGGCGGCAGGCGGGCGGCCCCGGCCAATAACCACGATTGTCAATTGCGTGTCGGCACTTCGGGGGTATGATGACTGGTTGGGATCGGGATGGTCCGCGATCCTTGGTTGGGAGTGGGATGACGCCTTCATCTTCACAGACTGGCGCTGGGCGGGCATTGCTCATGGCCGCCGATTCCTGCCGCGCGCCGCTGGCGGCGCAACTGGCGCGGTTGGGGCGCGGCTGCGTACAATGCGCCGATCCCTACGCCGCCATGCGCCATATCGCGGCCCGGCCCGCTGATTATGAGACGCTGATTGTCTCGCTGGCCGGACTGTATGCCCCGGAAGTCGCTTTGGTGTCGGCGGTGAAACGCTTGTATCCGCATGTGGAACTGTGGTTGGCGCATAGTGAGGGCCGGGCGGCATTACTGGCCCAGGCGGTGCAGCGCGGCGCTGACGGGTTATGGGACGAGCATGGCCCCCACCGTTTGGCGCAGCGTCCGGGCGGACAAATCAATGACGCGGAGGTGATCGCCACTTCGATGACCCCCATTTCGCCAAGCGCTTCAGCCGCCGCGCAGATAGTGCAAAATCCCATCGTCAACCAGCCGCCCGCCGAGGAACATAACGACCTGGACAACGATTTTTCGCTTGGGGATCCGGTTCTCAGTGCCGAGGAACTGCGGGCCTTGCTCCAGGAACAGCCGGCATCGGGGTATGGCACATGAGCCTTTCGTTTGCCCAGCCTATTTTGCTCGTGGGCGACAGCGCCCAGACGTTGCGCCACGCGCTGGCCAAGGCCGCGCCGGCGGCCCCGGTGCGCCAGGTGGCCGACGTGTTTGAAGCGATTGCGGAATTGACCAGCGGCACTTATGACACGGTTTTACTGGCCACCGAGCCGATCGCGCACCGCGCCGAGGCGGCGGTGCGCACGTTGCGGCAGCTCATTGACGGTCGCAGACTGCTGCTGTTTGGCGACGCGGCCAGCGAGCCGCTGGCGCGCGGGCTATTAAAAGTGGGGGTGGATGATTATTTGCTGACCCCGCCCAATGCCGCGGAAGTGGCCGAACTGCTGGGGGCGCGCTCGTCGCGCTGGAGCCAGGAACCGCGTGATGAGGAATATGCGGCGCACACGCCGCCGCCGCCAGCCGGAAAGAGGCTGGGGGAATTGCCGTTGGCGGATATCATGCTCGACAGTCTGTTGCAACATCCGGCCGACGCGATGAAACAGGCGGTTAGCCGAATCGATCAATTGCTCTCCCCGGCGATGCGCTTGCGTCTGGCCGGGGCCAAAGATGCGACGGCAAGCGAATTGGAGCATGTTTTTCCGCTGCAGGACGGTTCCCAGTTGCTCGGGGAGTTGCGGCTGGAGGCGGCGGAGGAGCAAGACGGCGCGACCATCCGGCATTTTCTGGCGGACCTGGCCAATATGCTGCTGCGTTTGTGGACGTTGCAGCAGCGACATCAGCAGTTGCAAAAACTGGCGATCACCGATGAGTTGACCGGCGTGGCCAACGGTCGATATTTCCGGCATTTTCTGACGCGCATTCTCGACAAGGCGCGGGCGATGCGTTTTCCGGTAACCCTGCTTCTGTTCGACATCGACAATTTCAAAAAATACAACGAGCAGTACGGGCACGGGATGGGGGACCAGGTGCTCAAGCAGACCGCGGCGCTGATGCAGCGCTGTTGCCGGGATCACGATTTGGTGGCGCGGCTCAGCGGCGGCGGGGATGAATTCGCCGTGATATTCTGGGAAAAAGAAGGCCCCCGGCAACCGCGCGACGCGCAGGCCGTGGCCCCCCCGCCGCGAACGCCGCAGACGCCCTTGCAGATGTTACAGCGCTTCGGGCGCTTGCTGGCGACGCAGCAATTCAGTCCGCTGGGGGTCGAGGGACGCGGGGAATTGACCATCAGCGGCGGGTTGGCGGTGTTTCCCTATGATGCGTCGGATGTCAATGGTCTGATCGAGGCGGCGGACAAGCAACTGGTTTTCGGCGCCAAGCGTTCGGGGAAAAATTCGATCCACCTGGTGGGCGGTCAATCGCTCCAACTCGGCGAGCAAGGGCCTTCTGAGGCCTGAGGGTCAGCCGGTTGCACGCGGCGGTGCTGTGGGGTCGGACGCCGCGCCGTTGGCACTTTTGTCCGCGCTGGCTTGCGGCTGCACCAGGCCGATCACCGATTGGCCGGCTTTGCGTGTGGGGGAGGCGTCGGAGGTGAAGGGGGTAACGTCGCCGGTTTCGCTGACCAGGAACATCGGCACCGCCGAGCCGCCATACTGCTTTTGATACGTGGAAAAATCGAATTTACTGGTCAGCGGCGTTTTGCGGATTTTGCCGCCGTTGGCCAGCCGACGAAGCAATTCCTCGTAATTCATATCCGTGCCGAAAAGCGTGCGCCCGGTTAGCTCGTGATGGGCTTTTTGCTTGGTCAGGCCATGCTCGCGGCGGGCGCGCTCGGCCAGTTGAAAAGCCGCGGCGCGGCCGAAAAGCCGGGCATAATGCACGGTGGCCAGGGCATTGAGATCGTCATTGCTGGTCAAAGCTATCAGGCGGCCGATGCCGGACAGTTCGATGCGTTCGGCGACCTGCCCGGAGAGGGCGTTGCCGGCGATGGCCGGCAGTCCGGCCAGCCGCGCTTCGCTGACGCTGCCCAGGTTGGTATCCACCAAAAGCACTTCCACATTTTCTTTCAGTAGTGCCTGGCCGATCTCACGACCCAGCAAGTCGGCGCCAATAATGAGAAAACCAGAGTTGCCCACGCGGGCCACTCCCACGCGCCGGGCCACCCAACCGGCGGTCAGTCCATACAAAGCGACGGTGCAGACAATCACCAGGAAAACGTAGGGCACCAGCAATCGCGCCCCTTCCACACCCTGGGCCCGCAAGCGCAAGGCAAAGACCGAAGCGACGGCGGCGGCCACAATCCCGCGCGGCGCCATCCAGGCGATAAAAATGCGTTCACTCCAGCTTAGCGCCGAGCCGGCGCAACTGATAAACACCGACAAGGGCCGGGCCACCACCACCATCGCCAGCACAAACAGCGCGCTCCACGGGCTGAGCTGTTTGAGCGTGGACAATTCCACCCGCGCCGACAGCACAATGAATAAAACGGCGATCAGCACCACCGTGAGCGTTTCCTTGAATTCCACGATATGCCGCACCGCCGCTTTGCGCTGGTTGGCCAGCACCATGCCCATGACCGTTACGCTGAACAAACCCGATTCATGCACGATGGTGTTGCTGCCTGCGAAAACCAGGGTAACGACCATCAGCACCATGGGCACTTGCAGATAATCCGGCACCCAGAAGCGGTAGATCAAAAAAGCCAGAACCAGGGCCGCCACCACGCCGATCGTCGTGCCGAACAGCACCGTGGCGAGCGCACCATTCAACATGCCCGAAGCGGTGGCGGCGACGGCGTGCTTGGCGGCGCCCGATGAAATAGCTTCAAACGCCAGCACCGCGGCCATGGCACCGATGGGATCGATGATGATTCCTTCCCAGCGGAGTACGCGCCCGGATTTGCCGCTGGGTCGAATGTGCCGCAGCAGCGGGCCGATGACCGTGGGGCCGGTTACGATCAGCACCGCGCCCAGGAGTACCGCCAAATTCCAGTTCAGGCCCAGCAGATATTTTCCGGCCACGGTGCCGATGGCCCAGGTGATGGCCGCCCCGATGGTAACCAGGGCGAAGACCACGCTGCGCACGCCGGTGATCTCGCGGAAGTTGAGCGTCAGCCCGCCTTCAAAGAGAATCAGGCCCACCGAGAGGGATACCAATTGCAAAAGCACTGTGGAATCAACCCAGGCATTGGGATTGATGGAGTAGGAAGCGCCAAAAAGCAGCGGTGTGGCCCAGCGGGCCACCGGGCCAACCAGAAAACCGGTCAGCAGCAGCACCAGGATCGACGGCAAGCGCAGCCACCAGGCCAGCCATTGCGAGCCGATCCCCAAAGCCAAAATAATCGCCAGCCAAAGCATGGGCGAATGATCGTGCAAGCGTCAACGGAAGGGAAGAGATGAAATCCGCTTGGTAAAAAAAGGGCGTGCCCACGGATTGTTGCACGGGTGCAGGAAATCAGTTTTCATGGCCAGTCAGAAACCGTGATTGGCGATTAGAAACGGTAGAGTGCAACAATATAGGGCCGCAGTCAGATGAAATCCGCTTGGGGGAAAAAGAGTGGCAACGCAAGAATTGTGAAACATTTTTTCTAGTCAACATTAAATACGCTTGGCGGGGGGAGTTTTTCCCTGGGCGTGTTGTTTGCCATAGGCTGGCCGATAGAATGGGAGCAACCCGCGCGGTAGCGGGTGTGGGAAAGCCTCATGGATGCGATACCCGGCGAGAAGCCAAATTTAACGGATTTCATGGATCTGCCGACGTTGCAGGAGATCCAGGACAGCTTCGCGGCCGTGGCCAACGTCAAGGCGACGATCACCGACGCCGACGGCAATGTGCTGACCCAGCCGGTGCCGACGCGGGAATTTATGCGCCGCCAGCGGGCCATCGCCCAGGCACACGACGATCCCGACGGCCCGCAAAAGGAAGGGGCCGAATTTGTCGCGCCCATCATCATCGCCAACCAGCGGCTGGGGACCATCCGCATGTCGGTGCAAAACGCGCTGCCGTCAATGAACGAGCAGCAGTTGACGACGCTGGCGGATAAATTCGGCATGGACGCCAAGCAGATGCGCAACCTCTGCGGGCAACTGGCCCGGTGCCGCACCGACCGCCCCGCCGCTATTCAATTTTTGTTCCTGCTGGCCAACGCCATCGCGCGGCTTTGTTTTCAGGAATATCAGTTGCGCCAGCGCGTCAATGAATTGACGGCGGTTTACAACGTTTCCATGCTGCTGGCCGACGCCCGCGATTTGAATACCGTGCTGCAGCGCACGGTGCAACTGGTGGCCGAGATTATGCAGGTCAAGGCCTCCTCGATCCGTTTGATCGACCACACCAATGATGAACTGCTGATCCGCGCGGTGCATAACCTTTCGCCGCAGTATCTATCCAAAGGCCCGATTCTGCTGTCGCGCGCGGAGATTGACCGCATCGCGCTGGGGCCGCAGGGCTATGAATATGTGGCGGATATGACGCGGGATCCGCGCGTGCAATATCCCTCCGAATCGCGCCGGGAAGGGATTGTCTCCATGCTCTCGGTGGGCATGCGCTATAAAGGCCGGTCCATCGGCGTGCTGCGCGTGTACACGGCCCAGGAACAGATTTTTTCCCCGCTGCGGATCGATCTAATGAAGGCGGTGGCGGCCCAGGCGGCGGCGGCGATTGAAAACGCCCGGCTGCTGGCCGAAAGCATTCAGGCCGAGGCGCTGGAAAAGCAGGTGCGCATGGCCGCGGAGGTGCAGCAGCGCATGATCCCCAAGGCCCCGCCGTCGCTTAACGGCGTGGACCTGGCGGCGGTGTATGTGCCCTGCTTCGAGTTGGGCGGGGATTTCTACGATTTTATTCCATTGCAGGATGACAATTATGGGCTGGTGGTGGCGGATGTGTCGGGCAAGGGGGTGCCGGCGAGTTTGATCATGGCCTCGGTACGGGCGTTTATCCGCGCGGAAGTGGACAATTTATATTATCTCTATGAGATAATGGGTCGCATCAACCGCATGCTCTGCCGCGACACCCAGCCTTCGGAATTTGTTACGCTTTTTTACGGCGTGCTGGACACGCGCAACAAGCGCTTGACCTACTGCAACGCCGGGCATCCCCCGCCACTGCTGCTGCGCGATGGAAAAATCAGCGAACTGCACGGGGATAATTTGGTGCTGGGCGTGGAGGCCACCGAGGAATACCGCCAGCAGGTGCTGGAACTCCATAGCGGCGACGTGGTGCTGTTTTACACCGATGGGCTGCCGGATGCGATGAATTTTAACCAGGAAACATTTGGGCGCCAGCGGGTATTGGATGCCTTTGCCAAAGGCGGCGACAGCGCTGACGGCTTGGCCCAACACCTGCTCTGGGAAGTGCGCCGCTACGTGGGCCTCAGCCGCCCCACCGACGATATCACTATGATGGTGGCAAAGATTAGATAAATTAATGATTTTGTCCGTAGTCCGTTGTCAGTAGTCAGTAGCAAATGCTTTTGCCACGGACGACGGACTACTGACCACTGACTAAATATGCTTTTAGCTTTTTCCACCAATGCCTTTGGACGTTTCAGCTTGGAAGGGGCGCTGCGCGCTATTGGGCGGACGGGATTCGGGGCCGTGGAAATTTTGGCCGATGCGCCGCACGCCGATCCGGATCACATGGACCGGGCGGCGATCAAAAAGCTGCGGGCGTTGCTGCAACAAACGCGCCTGCGCGTCAGCAATCTCAACGCCAATTGCTCATTCGGCTATTGGCGGCACGCCCCGCCCGAACCGTATTTTGAGCCGAGTTTGCTCAGTCCACTGGCGGCCCATCGGCGCGACCGCAAGCGGCGCATCCTCAAAACGCTGGACATGGCTCATGAGCTAGCGTGCGCCAATATTTCCATCACTTCCGGGCGCTGTCTGGCCGACACGCCGCCGCAACTGGCGGCGGTTCGCCTGGTGGAGCAGCTCAAGGGGATTCTCGATTACGCCGATCGCCGCGGCGTGGATGTGGGGATCGAATGCGAGCCGGGATTGTATATCGAATACGCCGCGGAACTGGCGGATTTGATAGAGCAGTTGAAGCACCCGCGGCTGGGGGCGAATCTGGATATCGGGCACAGCCAGGTGCAGGGTGAGAATATCCCCCGGACGGTGGCGCTGTTGGCGGGCAAAATCTGGAACCTGCACGTGGAGGATATCGCCGGGCGCAAGCATTATCATTTGATCCCCGGCCAGGGGACGGTTCCGTGGTGCCAATTGCGCGACGCCCTGCGGCGCACGGGTTATCAGCGGTTTGTTACGGTGGAGCTATACACCCAGCAACGGCACCCGGCCGCCGCGGCCCGGCAAAGCCTGGAATTTTTGCGCACCATTTTTGACTGAGAGCTTGTGGATAAATTGATTTTGATCCCTGATATTTGCGCATAAATGCCATGATTTGGTCGAAAATCGGGATTCTTTCACAAGCTCTGAGCAAATGGGTGTGTCCGTATTTGTTGCACCTTACGGTTTTTGAAGCACTAGCGCGGTTTGCGAATTGCCATGATGACTGGCTGCCTGAAGAGGTGCAAAAAGCGGTGGGCACACCCGAGCAAATTCGCTCGCGGCGTGCAAAGGGCGCGGCTTTGGTATACTGCGCCCATGATGATGACTCGCATCCTTGGCATTGGCTTATGTCTATGTTTATGCGGCGGCTGCGCCACGCTGGTGCGCGGCAAGCGGCAGAAAATTCACGTGCACACCGCGCCCACGCCGGCGACGCTAAGCATCGACGGCAAGACCTACCCCACCCCCACCACCATCGAGTTGGAACGCAAAAAGCCGTATGAAGCGACCATCAGCGCGCCGGGTTACCGTTCCATCATCTTTGATCTCAAGAGCCAGTGGGACGGGCTGAGCATGATGAATATTCTGCTGCCGGGTACGAGCATCACGCTGACCACCGACACGCTTAACGGCGCGGATCGCGCGTTTTATCCACTGGCGGAAATCAAGCTGGCGCCCGACCCCGACGGTAAACTCCCCGCGTTGCGAATGGTGCAGTATCGCACACATTTATATACGCAGGATCAGTACGATCATATCATTCAGCAGGAGCGCGAGGATCGCACGCGCTTTATGGGTTATTACACGCCGTAACCTCGCATGGCGATTGACACACCCCCATGCCGGCGGCCAGCGGCACCACTGCCTGCGCCGCGAGGAAACCATTCGCCGATCGCAGCGTAAAACGCGAATGTATGCCCGTACTTTTTTGCACCTCCCGGTTTTTGAAAGAAAAACGCGGTTTGCGAATTGCCATGATGACTGGCTACCTGAACTCGTGCAAAAAATCCGTGGGCATGCCCAAACGCGAAAATTGATACTGGTGCGCTCCCAATTTGCGCCCGGATCGCATAAACTGGACCGTTTGGATTTTTGCAAGCCATGGATGAATTGAGCGCCTCGTGGAACGGTCGGGAATGGTGCCTGCGGATGGAAGCGCCGGGGGAACTGGAAGAGTTGCGCGCCCGTCTGCATGGGCTGGGTCTGGCGCTGGATAGCGCTGCGGCCCAGTGGGTGCAAGCGCCCTTGGCCCAGTGCCGCTTGCCGGCGGCGGATGCGGCGGATTTTCTTTTATCCCTCGACCCGGTTCCCCCGTCGCTGAGCGGCTGGCGGGCCGCGGCCCTGCTGGTACGGCGGCGGCTGGCGGCCCGGCAATATTTCCCTGACTTTCACACCCTCGACGGCCGCTGCCATGCCCGCTGGCGCTTGTGGCTGCGCGGCAAGCGCGACCTGCGCTGGCTGAAACAAACCGCCGAATTACTCAACGGACAGCTAGGGGAAAATGGTCCGGCGATGCTGGAATCGTTTCTGCACGCCGCGGCGGATGCGCTGGTGCGAAGGTGTTTGCAGCGCGATGATTTTTTTGAGCAGACGCGGCGGCGCTGTCGCCAGGAGCCGAGCCTGGAGGCGGCGTGGCTGGCGTCATTGCTGGGAAGCGATTCGCTGGTGCCGCTGGAGCGGGATCAACTCAATCAATTGCTGGAGCCGGCGCGGCAATGGCTGGGCCAACTGAGCATCGAAGCCGATCAGCCGCCGCAGCGGCTTTGTTTCCGCTTGCTGGAGCCGCCCGGCGATTTGTCGGCGGAGAATCAGATCGACCCGCAAGGTGCAAGTGATGATGCAGAAGATCATTCATCCGCCTGGCAAACCGCCGCAATCGATCAGCCGCCCGCCCCGGCGGCGCGACGGCAGGCCAATGACACCTGGCCTCTGGTGCTGCAATTGCAAGCGATGGACGCCGGCGGCGGGATGATCGACGCGGCGGAATTGTGGCAGTCGCACGGACACGCCGGGGGATTGCTCGGTTCCAACATGGAATATCGAAGGCAGTTGTTGCAATCGCAACTTCACAGCGCCGCCGAGGTCTGGCCTTTGCTGGCACCGCTGGCGGCCCAGGCGGCACCGGCGCGGATGGATTTATCGGCCACGGAGGCGTATCGCTTCATGCACGAGGCGGCGCCGCTGCTGCGCGATCAGGGATTCGGCGTTTTTCTGCCGGAATGGACCCGCCAGCCGCAGGGTGAACTGGGTTTGCAACTGGCGTTGCGCTGGTCATCGGAGGATGGACCCGGGACGGCGATGCCAGGGGCCATGGGACTGGACACGCTTTTGGAATTTGACTGGCGCGTGGCCGTGGGCGATGAGCAATTAAGTGTCGAGCAGTTTGAGCGCATTCTCGACGCCCGTGCGCCGCTGGTGCGATTCGCCGGGCGCTGGATGCAGGTGGACTTGGCCGCGGCCGAGCAGGCGATGCAATTGCTGCGCGACCGGCCCGGCGGGCGGGGAACGCTCGGCGAAGCGCTGCGGCTGGCGTATGCCTCGCAGACGACCGGCGGACTGCCCATCGCCGGGATCAGCGCCGCCGGTTGGCTGGAGGATTTGCTGGCCCAGCGGCCGGCGGAAAATCTCAACCTGCTTTCGCAGCCCGGCGGTTTTGTCGGCACGCTGCGGCCGTATCAATTGCGCGGGCTTTCCTGGCTGGTGTTTTTGGATCGGCTGGGACTGGGCGCGTGTCTGGCCGATGACATGGGCCTGGGCAAGACTATCCAGTTGATCGCGCTGTTGCTCAGTGAACGAGAAGTGGCGACCAATGTAAATGCGTCTGGGGCGGGCAGTTTGCGCCAACCCGGCTCCAGCGGTGAACGAGAAGCGGAGGCCGATGCAACTGCGCCGGCAAATCCGCCAGCAAACCCGCAAGTCAACACGCAAAACACGGCGCAGGTCAACGCGCCAGCCACGGCGCAGGTCAACGCGCCAGCCACGGCGCAAGTCAACGCGCCAGCCACGGCGCAAGTCAATGCGCCAGCCACAGCGCAAGTCAACGTGCAAGCCAGCGCGGCGGAAAACCCGAGACCGGAACCGACGCTTTTATTTGCACCCACCAGCGTGGTGAGCAACTGGTTGCGCGAGATCGAGCGCTTTGCGCCGTCGCTGCGTGTGCTGGTGCATCATGGGCCGCTACGCCTGCAGGATAAGGCGCTGATCGACAAGGTGGCCGAGGTGGATGTGGTGCTGACCAGTTATGCCCTGGCCCACCGCGATCGCCAGATGCTTCAGCCGATCCGCTGGGGGCGGGTGGTGCTGGATGAAGCGCAGAAGGTGAAGAACCCCGCCGCCGCCAGTTCACAGGCCATCGCCGCCCTCAGCGCCCGCCGCTGGGTGGCGCTGACCGGCACACCGATTGAAAATCGCCTGGCGGAATTATGGTCGATAATGAATCTGCTCAATCGCGGGCTGCTGGGCGGCCCCGGCGATTTTCGCGAGCGCTTCGCCGTGCCCATAGAGCGGCAGGCGGATCGCCGCCGCGGCGAGCAGTTGCGCCAGCTCATCCGTCCCTTTGTGCTGCGCCGGCTCAAGGCCGACCCGCAGGTGGCGGTGGACCTGCCGCGGAAGATTGAAAGCAAAGTGTATTGTAACCTCACCGTGGAGCAGGCGGGGTTGTATCAGAAGATCACCGATTCGATGCTGGGGCAGATCGACTCGGCCGCCGGCATCCGCCGCCGCGGTTTGATCCTGGCGACGCTGACGCGGCTCAAGCAGGTATGCGATCATCCACTGCTGCTGGATGGCCCCGAGGCTGTCAAGTGCGCCGGCGAACAGGCCGCCGGGCGCAGCGGCAAATGCAAGCGGCTTTTGGACATGCTGGATGAGCTGATGGATGAGGGGGATTGCGCACTGATATTCACGCAGTATCGGCAAATGGGTTTGCTGCTGGAGCGCTTGATCAACCGGCAGTGGCCGGGGCAGACGCAATTTCTTCACGGCGGCACCCCCCCCGCCATGCGCGAGCAGATGGTGCGCAAATTCCAGGAGCCGGGTTCGCCGGTGCGGATATTTTTATTGTCGCTGCGGGCCGGCGGGTTGGGGCTGAACTTGACGGCGGCCAACCATGTGTTTCATTTTGACCGCTGGTGGAACCCGGCCGTCGAGCAGCAGGCCACCGACCGCGCCCACCGCATCGGCCAGAGCCGCACGGTCCAAGTACATAAATATGTCTGTACGGGTACACTTGAAGAGCGCATTGACCGTATGCTCACCGAGAAACTTGACCTGGCCGACCGCATCGTCGGCGGTGGCGAGGAATGGCTGACCAATCTCAGCACCGAGCAGTTGCGCCACACTCTGCGCTTGACGGCCGAGGCCATCGAGGATGAAGGTTGAGGGGCATCACTTTGAACGCTAATAAATAGATATGCGTAAAAGCGTATCGCATGGCGTCTAATGATTGCGTGAAGGTGATGCGGCTTATAGAAAATGGGCGGCTTAAGCCGTGGCGGATGTCATTTTAAATATAAAGATTGTCTGATCCGCCCGTGGATTGATACAATGCCTCGCGCGGGTAAACGTTTCCCACCGGTGAGAATGGTATGAGCAAGCCGAAGAAAGTTATCGCAGCGGGTTTATGGGGGTTGGTGCTGGTGGGGATTGTGGGCATCGTGCTGATCCAGCGCGCCGCCCGACAGCGGCGCATGATTACCGAGTCCGCGGCCACGCAGGGGGTACAGAGCGGCAATCAGCCGGTCGAGCGGCGGGTGGCGGATTTTGTGCTGCTGAATCAGGATGGAAAACAAGTTTCGCTCGATTCGCTGCGGGGTCGCTCTTGGATCGGCGCATTTATCTTTACCCGCTGCCAAGGCCCCTGCCCCCTGCTCACCCAAAACATGATGGACCTGCGGGCCATGCTGGCCGATCGCCCGCTGCGCTTGGTCAGTTTCACGGTGGACCCGTCCTATGACTCCCCCGCCGTGCTGAAACAATATGCACTGGATCGATCCATCGATTTATCGGACTGGATGTTTCTGTCTGGCGACCGCGAATCAATATTTAATGTCGCCCGCTCGATGAATCTGGCCGTGCAGCCCGCACTTGGCAATCAACCCATTTTGCATAGCACGCGCCTGGTATGGGTGGATGAAAATGGCTACATTATTTCAACCATCGACGGCATGGACAAAGCGGCTGTAAAGGAGCTGGCGGCGTCCATAAAATGAATGTCTATGACAACACACATTGGTATATCGTATGACGCTTCCATTGGTTAATGCTATGTTGAATGCCTTCAGCGGGCTGCTGGTGATCGGAGGAATCATCTGCATCCGCAAAGGGCTATGGAAAGCCCACGCCTCTTTCATGATCAGTGCTGTGGCGGTCTCCCTGATCTTTTTGATCAGCTACACCACCTACCACGCCGGCCACGGCATGGCCACACGCAGCTATCCCCAAGGCCCCTGGCGCCCTTGGTACCTGGCGATTCTTATCAGCCATACCATTTTGGCGCTGCTGGTGGTGCCGATGGTGATCAGCGTATTGGGATTGGCTTCCTACCGCCGCTGGACCACCCACCGCCACGCCGGCTGGATCACTTTCCCGGTGTGGCTGTATGTCTCGGTGACCGGTGTGGTGGTTTATCTGATGCTTTATGGTGTTTGACCGACCGCGCTCCCCCCGCCCCGCCGCGAACATTGTGGCAGTGCTGGCCATTTTGTCAATAATTCGTGAACTAATCACGATTTCCTTGCAAATCAAGGCTGTATGGCGCAAATAATCAGAGTAAAAATCAGTTTATTTACAAGCTCTCAGCATGCGAGCATCACTTTATAGTGCAGCATAGCTGCTTTCTACGTAGCACTGGGCGGGCTTATGCCGCTAATCGACATCTACTTCCAAGCCCATTCGCTGCACCAGTTGGTCAAATTGATCCAGGGAACGGTAGAAAATGACCAATTTGCCCTTGGCCGCGTTTTGTCCGCGCTTGACCTGGACTTTCATACCCAGTTGCCGTGTGAGGCTGGTCTCCAGTTCTGTTAAGTGTGCCACCGCTTGGGCGGGTTTGGCGGGTGCGGCTTGATGTTCCCCGCCGGCGAGTACCTTTTCCAGGTTTCTGACGGATAACTCTTGTTTCACACACAAATCAGCCAATTGCTTTTGCCGCAGAATATCCGGGATGCCGGCCAAGAGTTTGGCGTGGCCCATGGATAGCCCGCTGGAGCGGACCAGTTCCCTGACGGATTCCTGCAATTCCAGCAGACGCAAATAATTGGCGATTCCGCTGCGCTCTTCACCCAGCCGGATAGCCAGTTCCCCTTGCGTGAGTCCGAGTTGATCCATCAATTGGCGGTAGCCCTCGGCCCGGTCGATGGGGTTGAGGTCTTGGCGCTGGATATTTTCGATGAGTGCCATTTGCGCCTGTGCCGCGGCATCCACATCTTTAAGGAGGGCGGGTATATGAGTCAGTCCGGCCAACTTGGCGGCGCGCAGGCGGCGTTCCCCTGCGATCAGTTGATATCCATCTCCGGCAGGGCGCACAATAATTGGCTGGATGATTCCGCTTTGGCGGATGCTGGCGGCCAGTTCCTCCAGGGAACGCAGGTCAAAATCGCGCCGGGGCTGGTGGGGGTTGGGGGTAACGGTGCCGATGGCGATATCCATCGCGCCGCCCAAGGGAAGGGGGGTGGCGTGGGAGGGCGGTTCTTGCGATGGGGGGGCGGCCGCCAGGGTTGGATCGGTTGCTGGGGTAGGGGGGTGGGGGATCAAACTGCTCAATCCCCGGCCCAGTCGCGGACGCTGCTTTTGCTTGTCAACCATGTTGGCTCCTGATAGTATTGCTGCGTTGTTCCACGTGGAACATTGCCTATCATAACCAGTGGTCGCTAAAATAGAAAATAAATGTTCCACGTGGAACATTTAAGAGAAAAACGGGCAGCAACGCTGCACCCAGTGCGTCGTGCCATAAGGTGCTAAAGGTGATTATCAGCGAAAGGGGGATATAACCAACCTAAGGTCGCTGGTTATCGGACCTTAAAGCCGTGCAATTTCTTATCTTATGCAGCATGCCGCGGTTTTGGCTACAAATCGTCGTTGGCGGGGCGGGTGGCCGGCAGGGTTGCGGGCTGAAAGTTTTCCTCTTTCATCATCCGCCGCAATCGCCGGGTCTCCTGCTCAATTTTGAATTGGATATAAGCCCGCACATCCGCAGGCGTTTTGGCCGCCGTCAACGGCACTTGAATACCCAGGTCCGGTAACAGCAAGAGGCCCAGCATCGGCTCGCGGGTGGAACTGGGTGAGGCTGATTGGTTCCAGATATATACACCCTTGGCGTTCACCACATACCCTAGCCCCGTCAGTCCACTGATGCTCTCCAGTGCCTGGCCAATGGTGGCGTTATCCAGCACCAGCCGAATGGTTTGAAATTCCGGGGCGATGCGCTGAATCGCCCCCGGCTCGACTTGAAACGTAACTCCAGCTCGCAGCGAGAGTTCCAGCAAAACTTGGCTGACCTCCAGCCCCTCGTAGCGGGCCGTCAGGGGCTTGTGCAGTTGCATGCGGATTCGCTCTTCTTTGGGCATGATCAGGATGCTGTTGCCCCAGGGATACCAGGTGGCCGCACTCTGGCGTTCGATCACCTCCAGGGCATCAGCCCAGGATGCGTTGCGCGGGACGCTCATGCTCTTTTGCTCCCGCGCCGCCTCCGCCACACGCATATCCACGGCTACATCGCTCTTGGCAGCGGCCAGCGCCTTATCCAAGGCCCGGCCCAGCGCTGCGGGTGATAATGCATCTTGTCCCACATCCGCCGGATGGCTCGCCAGCCAGTCGAGAATTTGCAATTCCCCGATGGTGGCCCGGCGACCCAGCCGCCGCAGTGCCGCCACCGGCTGCAACTCCACCGACTCATCTTTCATCACCACGGTCAGAGCCAGCTTGCGACCGATCGCTTCCAGAGCCAGCCGAAGGGTTTGATTGTCGATTTTGGCGGAGATATTGGTTTGCCGGCCCCAGGGGAGCAGGTCCCACACCGCCGGGTCGGCCTCGAGGCGCAGGCCGGTTTGCCGCGTGATCTGGTCCATGGCATCGGGCAGGGGGCCATTGAGTTCCATTTTAATCGGCTGATCCATCGCCTGGCTCATCAGCGCACCGGTTTGCTGCGCCATGGAGCCGGGGGCCGATAAAAGCAGCGTTGCGGTAAAGGCCAAAGCGATCAACCATTTCATGAATTACTCCCAGCAATTAGCTCGATTGAACTTGGTAATAGATATAAAGATTAAAAGGGCAGTCGGGTGGCGTCCCAGTTTTCCGCCGCGCCGCCGGCAATCATGACACGGGTGGATTGCACAAGCAATTCCGCCACATCTATTTGGGTCGTATTCTCCCGCGGCTCGGACGGGCCGATCTGCACGCTAATCGGGCCGCCAACATGTGATGTAACCGAGGCAAAAACCTGCACTTGCAATCCGGCGGCGACGGCGGGGGTATCGGTGCCGCCGACAATGACGACCGCGCCGCCACGACTGGCTAAGGCGCCCGCGGGTGCCGGCTGGCCTGGAGGTTGGGTGCTAATGGCCACTGACGGGCTTTGTTCGCCGGCCGGGCCTGGCGCATGGGAAAACCACAAAGCGCCGCCAATCGACAAAACCACCGCGGCGGCGATGGCCAGCCCGCCGGCCCAGCGCCAGCGCTGGGCCGACGCTGCCCGCTGCGAGGTTTGCAGATCAATGCGGTGGGAAATCACCGCTGCCAAATCATCCCAACCCTTTTGCGGCAGGGGGGTTACACCATGAAGAAAATCGTCCAGTTTTTCATATTGACCCGCTTCCAGGGCAAGCTGCTCGTCGCTGCGCAATTGCTCATCGAGTACGCGAATTTGCGCATCGCTCAACTGGCCATCCAAGGCCTGGCTCAGCAGAAATTCCTGGGTTTCGTCGATCATGGCCGCCCGCTTCTTATAAGCAATTTTCTAAAAAAGTCTGCAACTTTTGTCGTTTATAAACACAATCCTTCAATAACTCTTTTAGCGATTGCCTACTGTTATAAACAATCTTTCAGCAATTCCTTTAATTTTTTGCGCGCTTGAAACACATGCCATTTCACGGCTTCCACGCTGCAATCCAACGTTTGGGCCACCTGTTTTTGCGGCTGGTTTTCGATGGTGAACAGCACGATCGCCAACCTTTGTTTTTCCGGCAGTTGCTTGAGCGCTTCGGTGAGCCGTTTGCCCAGCTCGCGGCTCAGTAGCACCCGCATCGGCCCGGCCGATTCGTTGGCCGCGGGCTCCTGGCCGGTCTGCTCCAAATCCTCATCCAGCGACCCGACCAAGCGCAATTTTCTGCCCCGGCGGTAGTTGAGCGACAAATTGGAGACAATCCGCATCAGCCAGCCGCCAAAGGCCTCGGGCTTTTGCAAACTCGCCAGGCTCTTAAACCCTTTGCAGAAAGCATCTTGCAATACATCCGACGCATCCTGCCAATTGCCCAAAAGCCGTAGCGACACCGCCATCGCCTGGCGCTGATGGCGAACGATGAGTTGGTCAAACGCCTGGCGCTCGCCGGCCAGCGTGCGACGGACCAATTCCGCGTCGGCGGAAGGCTCCGGGGCCTGGGAATAAGATTCCGCCGACTCGCTCATAACCATCAGACACGTAAACGCTTCCATGGTTGGGCGTGAATTATGCGCGCCGTCCGTTTTTCTAGTTGAGCGCCGCCGCCAGCCAGTCTCCGCCTGCCATATCGAACTGCCCTGCCCGCGCCACGCGCGCCGGCGGTTTTTTTAATTGCGCGCCACTCGGTGGCGGTTATCGCCGCAGGCGTGGCACCACGCTCGCTTGCCATGTTATTAATTGCGCGCCACCCACCGGGCCACGGGCCAGTCGGCCTCGGTCCAGTCGCCCCACACCTTGGTCAACGCCTCTTGGGCGCTGTCAGGCGTGAAGGTTTTTGCTGCCTGGGCGGCTAAGAAAAAGCGTAGAGCGGCGGCGGCACCCAGCGCCAAATTTGCCGGTTCCACCTGGTGGGCCAGAGCCAGCCGCATCGCGCCGATCAGCCGGTCTTCGCGGGCGAGTTTACGTTTGGGATCGCGGCAAACGCGGCTGATCTGATCATTTAAGTATGGGCATACCATGCGCTTCAGCAAATTCTCGGCATGGTCATTCCACCCGCCGGGGGTGAATAGATCATCCAGTTTATCATATTTGCGGCACAAGGCCTGGCCCGCTTCGCCAAACGCCTGCCGGCCGATTTGCAGAATTTCGGGCTTACGCGGCAACTGGCTCATGGACGTCAAACCCTTTTCCTGGCCAAGGTAGCCCAAAAGGGCGTGAATGGCGTTGTGGCCGTAGAGTTTAGCCTCCTCAAAGGGAAGCAGGTCGGTCTTTTCAACAAAATGCGCCACGCGCCGGGGGAAATCCGCCAGGGTGATCTTAGAGATTAAGATGCGATTAAATTCTTCGACCAGCACGGCGCGGCTGGCGGCGGGGGTCAGTGGAGTCAATTTCAGCCGCCGGATTTGCTCCGGTTCAGTCAGCACGCCGCTCATTTTTCCGATGACGGTATTGAGAAACTGCACATTTGGCGGGGTTTGCCCGCCGGCCTTGGCCACGGCGGCGGCCAGAAATTCGGCGGCGTGATTGTTATTCTCCGCGGTATAGACAATCGCCGGCTTGTTTTCCACCCGGCCCGCCCAGCCGGCCGCCAGCAGGGAGGCGACGGATAAATCCCCGCCGGATTCGTAAAACGACACCGAGGGCAGGCTGGTGGCCAGCTCGTCGGCCTGGCCAATGGCTTCGATGAGCCGCAAGCGATCTTCCTCAACGCGCGGGTTAAGCAGTTCCACGCCGCTGACCAGGGCATGGCGCACGCCGGCGTCGGATGCGATATTGATCGCGTAGCGTCCGCCGGCGGCGCGCACGGCTTGCACCAAAGCGGGATCAACCTCCGCGATAACCAGGCGTGAAAAGTTTCCGCTGGCAAAAGCTTCATACAAAAACAAGCCGCTTTGAATCGGCCCGAAACCAAACCCGACGAATGTTGCGTTGCGCATGCGATATTTGTAACGCTTGGCAACCTAGCTTCCAAGCCCCGGCGGGGGCACCGAGCCGCTTGCGCCGATGCGATTCCATTTCCCCTCTTGGCGCAATTGACTATAATCCGCCCGCAAGGCAGGACACGACTATGCCCTATGATCTACAACCCGCAGTGAGCGACAGCGACCCGTATTTAGGCGACAGCGCCCAGCGCGGCGATCGCTGGATGCTCAATTTCGGCCCGCAGCATCCGGCGACGCACACCACGCTGCGGCTGCTATTGCAACTGGACGGGGAGCGGGTGATTCACTGCACCCCGCACATCGGCTATCTGCACAGCGGCTTTGAAAAGCTGGCGGAGCATTTGAATTACAACCAGTATGTAACCATCGTGGACCGCATGGACTATTCGGCCCCGGTGTACAACGAACTGGCGTTTCACGGGGCGGTGGAAAAGCTGATGGGCATCGAATTGACGCCGCGCTGCAAGGTATTGCGCACCATCGCCGGGGAACTGGGGCGGATTCAAAGCCATTTATTGTGCATCGGTGCCGCGGGGCTGGACCTGGGGGCGTTGACCGCGTTTTTGTATGGCTTTAACGAGCGGGAAAAGATTTACGATATCGTGGAATTGATGAGCGGGCAGCGCTACCACACCAGTTGGACGCGGGTGGGGGGGCTGAACCAGGATTTGCCCGATGAAGCGTTGTTTAAGACGCTGGTGCGGCAACTGGTGGACGAGGTGTTGCCGCGCTGCATCGATGACATCGAAGTCCTGCTCAATAAAAATCGCATCTTTGTGGATCGCACGCGCGGCGTGGGCGTGATGGACCGGGCCGAGGCGATCGCCTGGAGCCTCAGCGGCCCGCTGGCCCGGGCCAGCGGCGTGGCCCGCGATTTGCGCAAGGATGAGCCGTATCTGTGTTTCGCCCAAAACTGGGATCACGCCGGCTCGCCGGCGGTCGATTTCAAAGTGCCGATCATGACCGGCGGGGATGTGTATTGCCGCTACCTGGTGCGCCTGGAGGAAATGAAGCAGTCGATGCACATCATCGATCAGCTCATCGACCAGATCCCCGGCGGGCCGGTGGATATCAGCCCCGAGGGCAAGACGGTGCAGCCGCCCAAGGACCAGGTTTACGGCAGCATCGAGGGGCTGATTCAGCAATTTGAACTGATCATGACCAATCGCGGATTTACCGCGCCGCGCGGCGAGGTGTATCAGGCCATCGAGAGCGGCAACGGCGAATTGGGCTATTACATCGTTTCGGCCGGGGCCGACACGCCGTGGCGGGTGCGCACGCGGCCGCCGGGGTTTATCAATTACCAGAGTTTTCCCAAAATGATCGAGGGACACATGATCAGCGATATTCCGGCGGTTTTGGGGAGTTTGAATATTATCGCCGCCGAGCTGGATCGCTAGCGGCAAAGCAAGTGAGGACGCTTCATGGCCTGGCAAACGCAAGACCGCCGCAAGGCGGAACCCGACGATAAGACGTATCTGGATGAAGAAATTCGTTCGGAGCTGACGCAAAAGTATCTGCCGCGCTATCCGACCAAGCGGGCGGCGCTACTGCCGGCCTTGCACCTGGTGCAGCACAAGCACGGCTGGATCGCTCCCAGGGCGATGGAGGAACTGGCGGTGTTTTTGGAGCTGGCACCGGCGGATGTGCTGGATACGGCGACGTTTTACGAGGAGTACTGGCTCAAACCCAAGGGCCGGCATTTGATCGGCGTCTGCCGCTCGCTGAGCTGCGAGATTTGCGGCAGCCGGTCGATCACCGATTATCTGAAAACGCGCCTTATGATTGAGCCGGGCCAGACGACCGCCGACGGTCAATTTACGCTGATCGAAATGGAATGCCTGGGAGCGTGCGGCGGGGCCCCGGCGATGCTGGTGGATGAAACGCTATACGAGAATTTGACGATTGAATCGACGGAAACCATTTTGCGGACGGTGCGGCAAGAGGATCAGCCCTCGGAGCATTGAGCTATGAGCAACAGCGTCGCCGCCGCTTCGGCGGGACAATTTCTGCTGACCGGCACTTTGGCCGCGACGACGGTGCTGCCGCTGGCCGGGGCGATCGGTTTATGGCGTCATGCGCAAATGCTCAACAGTCTGCCGGGAGAAATGGTGCGGGCCAATCAGGCGACGCTTTACTATTGCGGGGCGGCGGCGGCCTTGGGCGTGGGTGAAGCTTTGTGCGCCACGCTGGTGGGGCGGTTATGGGGCGAGGATCGGCTCAGCCGCGGCTGGAGATGGATGGGGTTGGCGACGGCGGCGGCGGCGCTATTGGCGGCGGCCGGCGCGGTGTCCTAATCAGGGAAAGGACTTTTGCATGAAACGTTTTTTGTTAGCGGCGGCGTTGTGCGTGGTGGGGCTGGCGGGCATGGCGCGGGGACAGGCCGACCCAACCGAGGCACGGAATTTCCTGGCCGAGCGCTGCGCCGAGATTGGGCAAAAGGTGTTGCGGCAGCCGACGCTGGCGGCGGGACACTGGCGGCAAAGCGCCGCGATGCTGAGCTGCGCGGCGCGGCTCAACGAGCGTGAGCCGCGGTATTGGCGCTTGCTGATCGACGCGGCATTGCAGGCGGGAGATGGCCCGACGGCCCTGGCGGCGATGCAGGCGTATGCCAATCTGCAGCGCGACGATCAGGTGGTGCGCATTCAAATCATCGACTATTTCCTGGGCCGCATGGAGACGGCCGATAAGAAACTGGAATATCTTCAGCAGCTCATTGGCTCGGAGGCTTTAGCGCCGGAGATTCGCGCCCACGCGGCGGCGGTGGCGGCGCGATTGAACATCGAACTGCTTCGCAATGAGCCAGCGGCCCAACTGGCGAAGCTGGCGCTGCAATTGAATCCTTTGTCGCGCCAGGCACTGGCGCTGGAGCCGCTGGGCAGCGGCCCGCTTTCGCCGGCGCGGCGGGCGGAATTGCTGGCCAAGCAGTTGCGGGCCAATCCCGTCCAGCCGCAAGCGGCGACGGCGATGGCCAATGCGCTGGCCGACGCGGGACTGACTGAATCGGCGATGGAATGGTATGCCGCGTCGCTGAACCTGTCGCAGCGCATGGGCGAGATGCCCGAGGCCGCGACGGTGCACAACTACGCCGCCGGCTACTTTTTGTCGGAGCAGAATCTTTCGGCGGCCAATCTGCTCAACCAGGTGCTGGGAGTGTGGCCGGCGGATATCGACAGCCGCTTTCTTTTGCTGCTGGTTTTACGCGATTCACAAAATAAAGAAAATTACGACAAAGCGCATACCGCGACATGGGTGGCGCTGGTCAATCGCCTGCAAACGATCCGCACGCAAATCGGCGCCGCATCGGCCGCAACCATGCCCGCCGACTCCACCGGCCAGATTCAACTGCCAGAGTTGAAGGGGGACGTGGAACTGCTGCAAAATGAGGAAAATAGTAAAAGCCGTCAATCTTATTTGTCCGCGCTGGCCGATCTGGCGTGGATGAATCTGTATTTTGATCGCCAGCCCGCCGCCGCGGAGAAATGGCTGCAGGCGTATCAGGCCATGGCCACGCCGGAGGACACCGCGCTGGCGCGCCTGCGCGGCTGGAGCTTTTTGCTGGCCGACAAGTTGCCGGAAGCGCAAGTGAAATTATCGGCCGCGGCCCAGAAGGATCCGCTGGCGGCCTTGGGGCTATTGCTTCTGGAAGCCAAACAAAAGCAGCCGGATAGCGCCGCCGGAGGCCAGTTGCTTTCGCGGTATCCATCGGGATTGGCCGGGGCGTTTATCGCCGATGCGCTCAAGCCGTGGCGCGTGCGTGTCCAGCCGGGGCCGGACGCCGAGGCGGTGCGCGCGGCGCTGCGGCAATTGCCGCGCAACTGGATGAAGATCATCGACCAGCCGCAACTGTTTTATACGCTGCGCGCCGAGCCGGTGCGGATAACGCATGAATTCGCCGAGCCGCTGCTGGCCAAAATCACCTTGCAAAATGTGTCTGATGCGGATTTGTCGATCGGATCGGACGGAGTCATTCACACCGATTTGTGGCTCGATGCCCAGTTGCGCGGGATGGCTCAGGAATCGCCGCCGGCCAGCGGCTACGACCGCTTGTGGGGAGCGGTGGTGCTCAAGCGCGGTCAGTCGCTCAGCCAGGTGGTGCGCGTCGATCAAGGGCCGCTGCTGGACTTGTTTGAGCAAAATCCCTCGTCCACTTTTCAGATTTCCGCCAGTGTGATGTGCAATCCCGTGGGCACGGCCCAGCAGCAGGTGGTCCCGGGACCAGCGGGACAGAAGGTGCGCTTTGATCGCATAATGGAGCGGCGTGGCAGCGCGCTGACGGAACAGAGCAAGGCCAAACTCTACGACCAGGCGGGGCGCGGGCGGCCGGAGGAAAAGATGCGGGCGTTGAGCCTGCTGGCGGCCTATGTGGGCGTTCTCAATGCCGATACCGCCAATGAGCAGTCCAAGCCGATGGCGCGGGAAATGCTTGACATGCTGCGGCGCGGATCAACCGATGCGGTTTTGCCGGTACGGGTTTGGTCGGAATATCTGGCGCTGATTCACCAGGAGCCTGCCGAGCGGCTGGGCGGGGCGGCGCGGATGCTCAAGGAATCCGATCCACTGGCGCGGCTGCTGGCTTTGGCGGCGCTGCGGGGATTGGAAGCACAAAAAATCCTGCCGCTGGTGCAATCGGTGGAGCGGGATGAAGATGAACTGGTGCGGCAAATGGCCGGCGGGCTGCGGCAAGCCGCGACGACGCAGCCGACGACGGCGCCCTGAGGGGTGGGGACAGACATTGCAAAGCCTATTGTGCAAAATATTTTAACGGCCTGGCGACGTACCCCCGCGCGTGCGAGGGAAAGAGCGAAGTCGGCGGACCTGAAG
>JBBQBE010000024.1:0-38140 GCA_038317225.1 Tepidisphaerales bacterium
AGGGCCTGCCTGGCAACGCCTCATTTTAATGCCCTCTCCCACGTACTCGTGGGGGCGTGAGCTGTTTACAGGGCCTGCCTGGCAACGCCTCATTTCAATGCCCTCTCCCACGTACTCGTGGGGGCGTGAGCTGTTTATAGGGCCTGCCTGGCAACGCCTCATTTTAATGCCCTCTCCCACGTACTCGTGGGGGAGGGTTGGGTGGGGGCTTCCTTTTTGTACCTTTTTTGATAATCGTCGCGGCAGCGGTGGACCCATAAACCGCCAAATGCAATGGCTTGTCTGCGTCAGTGCCTCCCCATCCGCCGCCGGCCCCCATTTCTTCACCCTCTGGCCTTCATTGATCCGAATGTTATAGTGTTGGCTCATCAAGCTCCGCCGTGGCGGAGCTTTTGGTTTTTCGTCGCCGGGCAAGGTTTTCTGGCGACCTGGAGTTTTCACAAAATGTTGCAGTCCGCATTCGTCCAAGGGTCGCGCCGCAAGCCGTCCCGTTGGGATGCTTTCATTCCCAAATCAATCGTCTGTCTGCGCGAAGGCTACGGTCGACAGTTCTTTTTCAATGACCTGATGGCCGGTATCACCGTCGCCATCATCGCGCTGCCCCTTTCCCTGGCCCTGGCCATCGGATCGGGCGTCAGTCCCGAACGGGGTTTATACACCGCCATCTTCGGCGGGTTTGTCATTTCCCTGCTCGGCGGCTCGCGCGTGCAAATTGGCGGGCCGGCCGGCGCGTTCATGGCCATCGTCGCCGGCATCGTCGCCAAATATGGCGGCGGAGAGCAGGGCTATCAGGCCCTGGCCATTTGCACCCTGATGGCCGGAATCATCCTCATCGCTATGGGCATCGCCAAGCTCGGCTCCCTGATTAAATTTATCCCCTACCCGGTTACCACCGGCTTTACCAGCGGCATCGCCGTCATCATCTTCACCTCCCAGGTCAAAGACTTTCTCGGCCTTAGTGTCCCGTCGCCCACGGGATTTGTGGAAAAATGGAGCCATATTCTCGCCGGCATCGGGCAAACCAACCTCCTGGCCACCGGCTTCGGGGCCGGTTCGCTGGCGGTGATGATCCTCTTTCGCCGATTTTTTCCCCGTATCCCCAGCGCCATCATCGTGGTGGTCGGTGCCGCCATGCTCACCCACACATTAGCGCTCGATACCGCCCATTATCCCGCCGGCATGGAAACCATCGGCACCCGCTTCAAGCAAATTCCCAATTCCCTGCCAGCCCCGCACTTGCCTGTTCGCATCGAAAGTTTCGCCGATGCCAAAGCGGCTCTGAACACGGCCAGAAATCTCATACCCGAAGCCTTCACCATCGCCATTTTGTGCGCTATTGAATCCCTGCTATGCGCCGTCGTTGCCGACGGCATGATCGGCGGCCGCCACAAGAGCAACTGCGAGCTGGTTGCCCAGGGCTGCGGCAATCTGGCCTCCATTTTCTTTGGCGGCATCGCCGCCAGCGGCGTCATCGCCCGCACCGCCGCCAATGTCAAAAACGGCGGTCGAACCCCGCTGGCCGGCATGGTCCATTCCATCACCTTGCTGATCATGATGCTTCTGCTGGCCCCCTACGCCGTGCATATTCCCCTTTCGGTGCTGGCGGCGGTGCTGATTCTGGTGGCCTGGAATATGGCCGAAATCGATCATTTTCGCAGTCTGCTATCCGCCCCGCGCTCCGATATCCTGGTGCTGGTGGCGACCTTCGGCCTGACCGTGCTGACCGACCTGACGGTGGCGGTGGGGGTGGGCATGGTATTGGCCTCCATGCTCTTTATGAAGCGTATGAGCGAGGTAACCAACGTCGGGGCCATTATCCAGGAAATGGATGAAACCCAATCCGAGGGGGAATTCCCCGACCTGACCGATCCCAATTCCATCATGCGCCGCGATGTGCCACCGGGCGTGGAGGTTTACGAAATCAACGGCCCCTTCTTTTTTGGCGTGGCCGACCGCTTGAAGGACACGCTGGGCCAACTGGAAAGACCAGCCAAGGTGTTCATCCTGCGCATGCGCCACGTCTCGGCGGTGGATGCCACCGGCATGCACGCTTTAGAGGAATTTCACCACAAATGCCGCCGCCAGGGCACGCGTTTGCTTTTGGCCGGCGTACACGCCCAGCCCATTTTCGCCATGACCAAATATGGCATGTTGGACAAGATCGGCGAGGAGAATATGTACGGCAATATCGACGACGCCCTCAACGCCGCCCGCGGCCACCTGGGCCTGCCGCCAACCACCCGCCCGCCCGAAGCGCTCCCGGAAGTCGCCCGCGAACGTTGAACCGGCAAATATCCCGCCGGGCCACGCCACTGGCCGGTGCGGCATCCAGGACCAGGACGGGGACGCAGCTAGAGGACCAGGACGGGGACGCAGCTAGTGATATTAGAACCACTAGCTGCGTCCCCGTAGACTCCCCTCCCCGTAGACTCCCCTTTGTTGTGAAAAATGGTAAGTATGGCAACGCCCAGCCCCAACTCGGCTCGTCGCCAATCCCCGCGTCATGATCCAATCACGCAAAGGCTTGGCGACGCCAGCGATTCCACTGGCAAAGTATCAAGCGCTCAAGCGCCGATGATTCAATCCCAGCCACGGGCGATTTTCGATGAGCAGTCCGGTGGCCCGGTCGGCGTCTACGGGTTTGCTGAATAAATATCCCTGTCCGAAATGGCAATTCATCGCCCGCAGATGTTGCAGTTGTTCCGGTTGCTCGATTCCCTCGGCCACTACGTGAAGATTCATGGCGCTGGCCATACTGATCATGGCCTGCACCACCGCCAACCCGCGCGGGTCGTGAATCATGCGGGTGATGAAGGAGCGGTCGATCTTCAGCGCATCCAGCGGAAGCTGCTGCAGATAACTCAATGACGAGTAGCCGGTCCCGAAATCATCCATGTGAATTTGCACATCCAGATCGCGAAGCTGGTTCAAACCCTCAATCGCCTGGAGCATGTCGCGCATGATGGCGCTTTCGGTAATCTCCAGTTTCAAGCGGTGGGGGGATAGTCCGCTGGTTTGCAAGGCGTCGCGCACCTGGTGAAGAATCTGCGCATGCACAAACTGCCGGGGCGAAACATTGACCCGCACCGTCAGATCCTCCAATCCCTGGAAGCTGCGATCCCACTGGCAAAGTTGCCGGCACGCCTCGCGCAACACCCACTGTCCCAGCGGCACAATCAGCCCGCTCTCCTCGGCCATGGGGATAAAATCATTTGGATTCATCAGCCCATTGATCGGATGCCGCCAGCGCACCAGCGCCTCAAAGCCGTTGAGCATCCCCGTTTGCAGGTTCAGCACCGGCTGATAATGCAACTCCAGTTCATGGCGCTCCAGCCCCGTCCGCAGGTCATTTTCCAATTCCACCCGCCGCAACACGATCTGATGCCGCCCCGGATCAAATAACTGCAATTCCCCCGGCCCGCTGATCTTGGCTTCCCGCAAAGCCCCGGCCGCGTCCCGCAAAAGATCTTCCCCGACGGTATATTGCTCATGTCCCAGCGCGATCCCCATGCACACGCTCAACACCACTTGCTTGCCGTTGACGGTAAACGGCTCGGCCAGCGCTTGTTGAATCCGTTGGGCCACGCGCATGGCGTCTGGTTCTCCCCGCAGCCCGTCCAGCAGCACCACAAACTCATCGCCCCCAACCCGCGCCAAATCCTCAAAACCGTTCATGGCCGCCGGTCGCGACAGCAGGTCTAGATTGCGCAGCGCCAGCCGCAGCCGCCGTGACAACTCGCGTAGCAAACTGTCGCCGATGCGATTGCCCATCGCCTCATTGATGCGTTTGAACCTGTCCAGGCCGAGCATCAGCACCGCGAAGGTATAGCCGCTGTTACGCTCGCGGCGCAGCAGGCATTGATTCAACCGTTCGATCAGCGCGGCGCGATTGGATAACCCGGTGAGCGGATCCTGACCGATCGACGCGTTTTGCCGCTCCAGCAGCAGGTTGACGGCCTGGAGCAATTCCGCTTCGCCGACCAATCCCTTCAATGCCAGCAGCCCGCCGCGATCGGCCTGCTCAATGGTTTCACCGGGGGCACACTGGATCAGCACCGGCATGGTCGCGTCGGCCCGTGTCCGCGGCCGCGGCGCGTTGCGCCAATCGCCCGCCGCGGCGCGGCTGAGTATCAGCAGATCGATCGATTGGGGCGTCTGGCCGCGCCGCTGGATCAGCGCCAGTGCTTGGGAACAGCTCTGGCAGCGAATCAAATTCCAGCCAACCCGCCGCCCGGCCGCGTCGGCGACCAACGCCAATTGATCGGCTTGATCAAATCCCACCAGTAAAATTTGCGGTCCGGTATGCACCATAAAGGGCCTTACAACGACGACACGCCCGCACGTCCCACCAAGTCAAATTCGACATAAATCAGCCCCCACTTGATGCGATCCACCGGCAAAATCAGCGCATCAGGCGCATCCGCCCCGGGCGGCGCAGGCAATCGCCGCATTATCGGACAATGGAAAAAAAGCCCAGGGGAAAAAAGTTTAGATGGCAAAATCCAGCGGCACTTCCCCGCTTTTATTGCGCGGAGGGCGTTGGCGGTATTTCAACTTGGGCGCTTCGGCGCTGACTTGGGTAAACGGCGGCACCGATGCGGTGATAAAGACGTTGCCATTGATCACCGCGCCGCGGCCGATAATCGTGTCCCCGCCCAAAATGGTGGCATGGGAATAAATCGTTACGTTATCCTCGATGGTCGGATGCCGTTTCTGACCGCGCAGCAGTTGACCATACGCCGGCGCCAAAGCCCCCAGGGTTACGCCTTGATATAACTTGACATGTTCGCCGATGCGCGTGGTCTCCCCGATGACCACGCCGGTGCCGTGGTCGATAAAAAAGCTGCGTCCCAGTTGCGCGCCGGGGTGGATGTCGATGCCGGTGCGCCCGTGGGCGTGTTCGGTCATAATTCGCGGCAGCATCGGCACGTCCAGCTTGTAAAACTCATGGGCCAGCCGTTGGACGGTAATGGCGAACAGCCCCGGATAGCTGAAAACGCATTCATCGGTGCTTTGTGCCGCCGGATCCCCGTCAAACGCCGCCTGCACATCATCGGCCAGCATCTGGCGAATCAACGGGATGCGGTCGATAAACAGCGACACAATCCGCGCCGCCTCGGTATCACATTCGACGCAATGCTCGGCGGCCCCGTTGTTTTCGGGAATTTGCTGGCGATAGCGCAGGCAGCAGCGAATTTGCTCGTAAAGCAGGTCCGTCAATTGAATGACAATCTCTCCGATATGAAACGGCAGGCTTTGGCGGGTGAGGCCCTGCTTGCCGAAATAGCCGGGGAAAAGAATCTGCTGCATCAAGTCGATGGCGCGAATAATCTCGTCGCGGCTGGGCAGATAAACACGGTTGAGGTGCTGGGTGCGCGGCTCCTCCACCACGCTATGTACCACCGCTTCCACCACCTGCGGCAGCCGGGCATTCAACTCATTGCGATCCATAAGCGGTCCATTCGGCCGGCGCTATGCGGCCAGAGGAAAATATTAGCGGCCCGCCAGCATCCAGGCCATCGCCGCCGGTAACGCGAAAAAGGCGATCAGCCCATTGAGCCAAATCCCCCAGTGCGCCAACCGCCGTCCCTCGTGGACGCGGGTCAGGCTGATCATCGCCAGCGTCCAACCCATCACCCCGGCCAGAATCGCCGTCAGCAGCCATAAACTCTTGGCATTACGCGACAATCCGCCGGCCAATATCAACAATTCCCCCACCACAATCAGCACGCCGCAGCACACCGACGCCAATCCCCACGGCGACTGCCGCACCTTCCACGATTCACTTGCCACACTGCTCATAACGCACCTCTGTTGCCAATAGTATAAGCGCCTTTCGTGTAATGAAATGGGCAAAGCACTATTTTCACCCCAAAAGCCGCTTGAGCCAGCCTAAAGGGCCAAAGCCTTGTAGATTGTAGATTGTTGAACGGGCGGAGGGCCGCCCTTTTGATTGTGGATCGTGGATTGTTGATTGTTGAAAAATGCAAATTCAACACTCAACGCTCAACATTCAACATTCAACACTCCACGCTCAACCCTCAACCTCCGGTTTGATGCCCCGATAAACCCAACACGCTCCGAGGGTCAAAGAGCGCGCGCACACTTGGGTAAAACCCCGCTGGGCCATCAGCCGCTCCATTTGCCCCGCGCCGCCAAATGTTTGCACCGAGCGCGGCAGATAGCGGTACGCGCCGCTGCGGTCGCGGCTGATCAAGGTCGCAGACAAAGGCAAAATGTGCTGAAAGTACAAATTGTAGATGCCCCGGGCCAGTGGATTGGTCGGCATGGCAAATTCCAAAATCACCAGCCTCCCGCCCGGTTTGAGTACCCGGAAAAATTCGCCTAGGGCACGGGATGGATCGGCCACGTTGCGGATGCCAAACGCGATGCTCACCACGTCGGCGCACTCATCTGCCAGCGGCAAGGCCTGCCCGTCGCCGTGAATCCATTGCATCCGCACCGCCGCCGGACGGCGCGACGCTTGCTTGCCACTGGCCAAAGGGAGCATCTCGAAGGTGTAATCAATGCCGATCACCACGCCGCGGCCCATCTTTTTGGCAAACTCAAATGACAAATCGCCGGTGCCGCAGGCGACATCCACCACCGTCTGTGCCGGCCGCGCCTGGGCCATCTTCACCGCCGCCTTGCGCCACCATTGATCCAGTCCAAAACTGTGCAGCCGATTATTCAAATCGTAGCTTGGCGCGATGGCGCGAAACATCCGCCGTACCCGTGCCTGCTTGTCGGGCGCTTGGTGCGGCTGGTGCAAAAGCCGCTGATTCCATGCCACATCGCTCATGGCGTGATTGTAGCACGCATTTAATCGCAATAGGATAAGCCCGCCCATGAGTACCCCCGTTCTGTCCCAACCCGCTTGCGGCTTGCGTTACGCCGCCCTATGGCTGGCGGCCTTGCTGGCCGGGGCGGCCTTGTCGCTGCTCTTGTGCTTCTCATCGGACGTCATCCCCACCAAAAATCCCGCCGCGGCGGCGGCGCGACTCGCCGCCCACTCTTTGTATAGCCAGCATCTGTTGATGCTCTGGAACCCCCGCGGCGACCTGGCCGGCTGCCCGCTTTTAGCCGATGGCCGCATCGACCTGTTTTACCCCACCAGCCTGTTGCATCGCTGGCGGCTGGAAGATCGGGCGTTTGCCGCCGGGCGGCTGATCAATCTCACGCTGGCGGGGGCGGGGATGATGCTCTTGGCCACCGCCGCCGGCGCGAAAAAGCGCGCTGGTCCGCTGGGCTTGGTTTTTATGTTCTCACTGGCGCCGATCATCGATTGGCCGTTGGGCCACGGCTTGGTTTGGTTGGGTTGGACCTGCTGGGCGCAGCGTCGTCTGGGGCAACGTCGCTCCTGGGCCGACGTGATGCTGTTGCTGGCGTTTCTCTTGCCCGTTGCCCTGGCCGGCAGTTCTTTGGCCCTGTTGATGGTAATGGCCGCCCTGGCCGCAACATGGCTCGCCTGGGGACATTGGCGCGATATTACACCCGCGCTACTGGCGCTGGCGGCGGCGATCGCCCTGTCCGCCATGCAATGGCTGCCGCGACTCTCGTGGAGTTGGCAACTGGCCAGCCGACACTGGGAGCAGCCCACTATTTGGCGCGCCTGGCTCATGCTTCCCGCCTGTGAAGGCACCCTCCCTTACACCCTCTGGGCTGCGGCGCTGGCCCTGGCCGGCGGGGCGGCATGGCTTATCTGGCAAGGCCCACGGCTCGGCCGCGCCGGCGGATGGGCGCTGCTGGTGATTATTTTGCTCCTGGCCGGGGCCGTGGTTATCCCCGCCGGCACCGGCACGAAGCGCCTGGCCTTCGACCTGGCGCGCGCTCAACTCAATCAATTGCCGCCCGCGCATCTTCCTTCCCCGCTGGCGGGGGGGCAGAGCCGGTGGATTGCCGCCGATGCCAAACTCCTCGACTCGCGCCGCCAAGCATGGCTGGCTGCCGAACAATCGCCGACTACCCGCTCAACTGTCCTGCTCGATGCTCAGCGCTCCCGCTCCGCCCAGGATTTACAGCGCGACGATGAGAATTGGTGGAAACATCGCGGCCCCGGCGACGGGCAAATCGATGCGCCGGTGATACAATCCAGCCCTTTACGCGAGCAGATGCAAATTGAACTGCCCGCAACCGCCGGGTGGCTGGTTTGGCCGGAAGGATATGACGACGGATGGCTGGCGTGGCAAAAAAACCGCCCGCTGCCGATATTGTGCGCCTATGGACGCTATCGCGCCATGCCCATTGACGGCTCGGGCGGCCGATTGACGATGAGTTATCAGCCGCCGGCGTGGCGGCGCGGCGTATACATCAGTAGCGCCACCGCCTGTTTGCTATTACTGCTCAGCGGCATAAAGCTAGCGCAAGCCGCCAAAGGAACCCTACATGGATCAGATGATTTGGATCAATAATAAAGTGATGCCCCTGCGGGACGCGACCATCAGCGTCGAAGATCGGGGCTTTCAGTTTGCCGATGGCGTGTACGAAGTGGTGCGCATCTATGCCCGCCAGCCCTTTGAGTTGGCGGCGCATTTAACGCGACTGGAAAATTCTTGCCGCGGCATCGAACTGGCCTTGCCTTATACCTCGGCGCAACTGGCCGACTCTATCAGGGATTTTGTCCGGCAACACGGCCCCGATGAAGCCATGGTCTATCTTCAGGCCACCCGCGGCGTCGCTCCGCGGAATCATCAGTTTCCCTCGCCCGGCTCTTCGACTGTGCTTTTTTACACCCGCCCGCTGGCGGCGCCCGCGGAAGTCGGCGCTGGGCCGGGCGCAAAACTGCTCTGCGTGCCCGATGAACGCTGGCAACGCTGCTGGATCAAATCCATCGCGCTGCTGGCCAATGTGCTGGTGAAAAACCAGGCTTTGTCGCGCGGATATGATGAAGCGCTCTTTGTTGAAAACGGGCATGTTTCCGAAGGCTCGGCCAGCAATGTGTTTGTAGTGAAAAACGGTGAACTGATTACCAGCCCGCCGGGACCGAAGGTGCTCGGCGGCATCACCCGCCAGTCGGTGATTCTTTTGGCCGAACAGTTGGCAATTAACGTCCATCAGCGGCAGCCCACCCTCAATGAACTGCTGGAGGCCGACGAAGTGTTTATCACCGCCACCACTCGCCAACTAAGCTGGGTAAGCCACTGCGACCAGCACCCCATCGGCCAGAACCGCTGCGGCGATGTTACCCGTCGCCTCCACCAGGCCTATCGAGACCGCATCGCAGGGGAAATTGAGAATCAAACCGTGGCCAAAGTTTAACAATGTCCAACCGCTCGGCCATCCGCAATCGACTTGCCAAGCCGCTGCCCGATGAATGGCGGCGGCACATGGCCAAGCATGGCTGCCCCAAGCGCAAGTACACCGCCGTCTGTCGGGCCGAAATGGTCGGCGGGCGCGTGATCGAGCAGCTTATCATTGAGGAAGGCTGGGTAATCGCGCTGGATAAATCCGGCCTGGCCGGCACTTTCGAGCAGCGCATCGATTTTGATCCGCGGCAAATTCTCGCGCTGGAAATTTTACAGGTCATTTAGCCAGGTTTTCGCCCGCTTAATGCGGGGTGGCCATCGCCTGCACGATCCCCACACGAATAAAATTCACCGCGATCGCCGCCAGCAGCACCATCACCAATTTGCTGAATGCCCGCAAGGTGCTCATCCCCACCACCCGCGCGATAGCCCCGCTGGCCAATAGCACCAGCAATAGCAAAGCGAAATTGACCGCCAATCCCAGCGAAACCGCCGCGTAGCCCCGCCGCGATACCAGCACCAAAATCGTTGTCAGCGTGGCCGGCCCGGCGATCAGCGGCATCGCCAGCGGCACAATTCCCACCATCTCCGTCTCATGCACCGAGGGTTTGCCGCTGATCAGCAAATCCAAAACCGCCAGCACCAGCAAAATGATCCCCCCGGCGATTTTGAAATCCGCCTCATCGATCCGTAAAAATCGAAACACCGCATCGCCTAAAAACATGAAGGCCAGCGAAATCACCAATGCCGTAAAAACCGATTGATAGGTGATGCGCCGCCGCTGGGCCAGGGGCATCCCGTCGGTAACGGCCACGAAGATGGGCAATAGCCCGAAAGCGTCGATCGCCACGAACAAAGGAATAAACAATTCCAAAAACGAATGCAGCCGGTCCATCGCCGAATTGTAACCGCCGCCTCCCGCGATGAAAAAAGCCGTAACTGGTTTTCCGCTTGGCGCCTCCTATGATGAGTCGTTGCTACAACCATAAGGATAGTGCGGAGCATGACAAAAGCGGCAAACTCGGAATTTCTTCTTGCGGCCAAAAATCGTGTGCTGGTGGTCGATGGGGCCATGGGCACCAGCATCCACCAGTTTTCCCTGGATTTGGCCAAAGACTACCTCGGACACGAAAATTGCGGCGAAATCCTCAATTTCACTCGCCCTGACATCGTCGGCCAAGTCCATGAACGCTTTCTGGCCGCCGGCTGCGATGCGGTCGAAACCAATACCTTCGGTGCCAACGCCGTGGTGCTGGCCGAGTTCGCCATGGCCGACCGCGTGGAAGAGATGAACCAGGCGGCGGCAAAAATCGCCCGGGCCGCCTGCGAAAAATACTCCACACCCCAGCGCCGGCGCTTTGTCATCGGCTCGATGGGGCCGGGCACGCGCCTGCCCAGCCTTGGCCATATCGGCTTCGATGATCTATACAACAGCTACCTCCGCCAGTGCCACGGGTTGATCGACGGCGGCGTGGATGTGCTGCTGCTGGAAACCTGCCAGGATTTGCTATTAGCCAAGGCCGCCATCAACGCCGCCACCGATGCCATGAGTCAGCGGGGCGTGTGTCTGCCGCTGATGGTGCAGGTGACCATCGAAAGTTTTGGCACCATGCTCGTCGGCTCGGAAATGAGCGCGGTCATTGCCGCCTTAAGTCCCTATGAGCAAGTGGATGTTCTGGGAATCAACTGCGCCACCGGCCCGGCGGAAATGGCCGAGGCGGTGGCCGCGTTATCGGAAAATTGGCCGCGATTGATCAGCGTGCAGCCCAATGCGGGCCTGCCTTCCATTGTGGATGGTGCGGCCTGCTATCCCTTGCAGCCCGCGGAGTTTGCCCAGTCCATGCGCCAGTTTGTTCAGCAGCGCGGGGTCAATATCGTCGGCGGTTGCTGCGGCACCACGGCCGCGCATCTGAAGGCACTGGTAGAGGCGGTGGCCGACTGCCGGCCCGCCCCCCGCGATCCGCGGCAGCGCCCCAGCATCACCTCGCTCTACAGCGCCGAGGATATCCGCCAGCAAACCAGCTACCTGGTTGTCGCCGAGCGCACCAATACCAACGGCTCCAAAAAATTCCGCCAGTTGTTGGAAGCCGAGGATTGGGATGGACTGGTTTCCATGGCGCGCCAGGAAGTGCGCGACGGCTCGCATCTTTTGGATGTGTGCGTCGATTTTGTTGGCCGCGACGGCGTCAGCGACATGCGCCAGGTCATCAGCCGCCTGGTCCGCCAGGTGCACGCGCCGCTCATGCTCGACAGCACCGACGCCGCGGTGATGGAGGCGGGACTCAAACTCGCAGCCGGCCGCTGCGTGCTCAATTCCACCAACCTGGAGGAAGGGGAGGAGCGCTTCGCACGCATTTGCGCCCTGGCCAAACGCTACGCCGCGGCACTGGTGGCCGGCACCATCGACGAGGACAAACAAAACGCCATGGCCCGCACCGCCCAGCGTAAAGAGCAAATCGCCCTGCGCATGCACGCTTTGGCCACTGAAAAATCCGGACTGCGCGACCAGGATCTTTTCTTCGATCCCCTGGTTCTGCCCATTTCCACCGGCCTGGAGGATGACCGGGCCAACGGACATCAAACCATCGAAGGCATCCGCCGCATCAGCCAAAAGCTGCCCAACTGCCACACGATTATTGGCCTGTCCAACATTAGTTTTGGACTCAAGCCGCCGGCGCGGGTGGTGTTAAATAGCGCGTTTTTACACGAATGCCTCCAAGCCGGCTTGACCGGCGCTATCGCCCACGCCTCCAAAATACTCCCGCGAAATCGCATCCCCGACCAGCAGTGGGACGCGGCCCTGGACCTGATTTACGATCGCCGCCGCCCGGGGTTTGATCCGCTGACTCACTACATCGGCCTCTTTGCCGACGCCGCCGCTTCATCCGCTGCCGCCGACGCCGATGACGACCTGCCCATCGAACAGCGCTTGCGTCGCCACATCATCGACGGCGAAAAACGCCACTTGACCGAGCACTTGCAACAGGCCATGCAAGATTACACGCCGCTGCAAATTATCAACGAACACCTTCTTGCCGGCATGAAAACCGTCGGAGAACTTTTCGGCAGCGGCAAAATGCAACTGCCCTTTGTGCTGCAAAGCGCCGAAACCATGAAAGCCTCCGTGGCCTTCCTGGAGCCGTTTATGGAGAAGGTGCAGGGGAGCGGCAAAGGCCGCATTGTCCTGGCCACCGTCAAGGGCGATGTTCACGATATCGGCAAAAATCTTGTCGATATCATCCTCTCCAACAACGGCTACACCGTTTACAACCTGGGCATCAAGCAGCCGGTGGCGGCGATTTTGCAGGCGGCCCGCGAAAAACAGGCCGACGCCATTGGCATGAGCGGCCTGCTGGTCAAGAGTGTGGCGGTGATGAAGGAAAATCTGGAAATGATGAATAGCGACGGGCTTTCGATTCCCGTTCTGCTCGGAGGCGCGGCCCTCACGCGCGACTACGCGGAAAACGATCTGGCGGGCACGTATGCCGGTCCACTTTTTTACTGCAAGGACGCCTTTGAGGGATTGACGGTGATGGACACCGTCGCCGCCGGCCAGGCCGCCGCGGCCATGGAAAAGCAAAACGCCCGCGCCCAGCGGCGGCGGGAACAGCGCCAGGCAGCCAAGGCGACCGCGGCGTTGCGTCCCGCCAGTTCACTGCCCGCCGCCAAAGTGCAAAGCGATCATCCCGTGCCGATGCCCCCGTTTTGGGGTTCCCGGTTGGTGGAAAATCTGAATCCCGGGGCGATCTTTGCCTATATTAACGAACTAGCGCTCTTTCGCGGCCAGTGGGGATTCAAAAAAGGCGCATTGAGCGACGAGGAATTTGCCAATTTGACGGAGCAAAAGGCCCGACCGGTCTTTTTGGACCTGCAGCGCCGGGCCGTTGCCGAGGGTTGGTTGGGCCCTAAAGTGGCTTATGGATATTTCCCCGTGCAGGCCGACGGGGAGGATGTGGTAGTGCTGGATCCGCGGGAATTTTGCGCTGGCGATGGCACGCCGCAATTGCGGCCCCATCAAAAACCCCGGCCGATTCTTCGCTTCAGCTTCCCCCGTCAGCAAAGCGGGCGGCGTCTGTGTATCAGCGACTTTTTCCGCCCGGCCAGTGGCGGGGAATTTGATGTCCTGGGCTTACAGGTGGTTACCGTCGGCCAACAAGCGTCCGAGCTGACCGCGGCGCTATTTAAGGAAAATCGCTATCAGGATTATTTGTACCTCCACGGCTTTTCGGTCGAAAGCGCTGAAGCCCTGGCCGAGTACCAGCATAAGCAGATGCGCGGCGAATTGGGCTTGGGGGGTGAAGATGGCCCAGAAATTGCGGACCTGTTCCACCAGCGTTATCGCGGCAGCCGCTATAGTTTTGGATATGGAGCCTGCCCCGATCTGGAACAACGCGCTAAAATAATGGAGTTATTGGATGGTGGCCGCATTGGAGTCAGCTTGACGGAAAACTTCATGCTCAGCCCCGAACAATCCACCGATGCCTTGGTGGTTCACCATCCGCAGGCTAAATATTTCGATGTAGAGTAGAATATGCCCTGACGCATCGGGGGCGTTCAGGGAATCGGATCATGGCTTGGGATGAGCAGAGCAGATTATTGTGGAAGCGGCCGGCGCTGGGGATGTCGGTGTTGCTTTCCATTGCGCTGCTGGGGCTGATGGCGTGGCTGCGCCTCAGCGTCTTTCCCCATCGCGTACTGCCGGTTGCCTATGGCGTGCCGCTGCTGATCTGTATCTGGTTCCGCCGCCGTTCCATCCTGTGGGGCATGGTCGCCGGGTTCACGGTCATCACCGCCATTAAATATTATCTGGTCTCCAGCGCCGACATGGACGCCCGCTTTCGCCAGGAGGATTGGATCCTGGTATTGGCCGACTTAATGACCGTGGGCGTCGTGGTGCATCTGCTGATCACGGCCCTGCATACCCTGGAAACCCGCACCCGCGCGCTGGCGCGCCTGAACAGCGAAGTGGAGCAAAAAAACCGCGAAATGGAACTGGCGGCCCAGGAGTCGGCCCGGCAGCGCGACTTGCTTCAGGCCTTGATGGAATTGTCCCGCTCGATTGGCAGCGAAGGGGCCAGGCAGGTGATGGACCGCATCTGCATGGCCGTAGGCCCGCTGCTCGGCGATCACGCCAACGCCGCCGCCATTCTGCAATACCGCGACGGCAATTTAATCGCCCGCGGCTACTGGGGGTTTGGTGATTCGGGGCCGGCCCGCACCAAGTGGAGCGCCCAAAAATCCTTTGCCCGCCAGGTGATTGAATCCGGCCAAACCCAAGCCCTGGAGGATATCGCCGCCCGTGCCGACCTGGATGTACTCCAGCCGCGCAATGGGCCGCGCTTCGCCTCCCTGCTGGCGGTGCCCATGCGCTTGCGCGGCCAGATTATCGGCACCTTCGAGGTCTTCAGCCACCAAAAACGCTCTTGGACCCCTCAGCAAGTTCAGCTCATGGAGTGGCTCGCCGCCAACGCCTCGGTCTTGTTGGAAACCGCCACCCTGGTTGAAACCATCGAGCGTACCACCCGCCGCCTGGAAACGGTTATCGCCACCATGCCCATTGGTGTCATCATCGCCAACGCCGACCTGAGCGATATCCGCGCCAACGCCGCCGCCGCCCAGTTGTTCGGCGTGCAGGCCGGCGTCAACCTGGTGCCGCTGTCGCGCTGGAAAATGCCCGAGCGTTATGTGCAGGGAAAGCTCATGTCGCCCCAGCTATGGTCGCTTGGCGAATGTCTGCGCGAAGGCAAACAGGTGCGCAATCACGAGGTGGAACTGGTTTATGAAGAGCTTCGCCGCTCCTCGGTGCTGATCAGCGCCTCGCCCATCCGTGATGCTGGCGGCGCGATCGTCGGTGCCGTCGCCGCCTACGTCGATATCAATCCCCAAAAACGCTTGCAACAGCAGCTCGATGAACGCCGAAGGCAGGCCGAGGAGGTGTCCATCCGCAAAAGCCGTTTCCTGGCCGCCGTCTCCCACGATATCCGCACCCCCGCTAATGCCATCGGATTGCTGGCCGAACTGATCGGCTGTTCGGTCAATAATCGCGATATGCAAAATGAATTGCCCGATCTGGTCAGTCAATTGCAAACCAGCGCTGTATCCCTGGTGAATCTGGTCAGCGATGTGCTGGACGTTACCCGTTTTGACACCGGCCATGTCGATTTGCAGGAAACCGATTTCTCACTCCCCGAGCTGGTCAAGCAACAGATCACGCATTTGCGGCCGCTGGCAGTTAATAAAAACCTGGAGTGTGTTTGGAAGTGTGATGGCGATGTGGTTATCCGCGCCGACAAATTGAAGCTCACCCGCATCCTCTCCAATCTCATCGGCAATGCCATCAAGTACACCGAGCAAGGCGAAGTAAGCGTGGGCTGCGCCCCGGCGGATCAGAACCTTGTGAAAATCGAAGTCCGCGACACCGGCGTCGGCATCCCCGCCGATCACTTGGATCAGATATTCGATGAATTTTTCCAGTTGCGCAATCCCAGCCGCGACCGCAACCAGGGCACCGGCCTGGGCCTGGCGATTTGCCGAAGGCTGGTGCAAGCCATGAACGGCCAACTGAGCGTAACCAGCACGGTGGGTCAAGGAAGCTGCTTTACCGTCCTGCTGCCCATTGGCCGAGGTGATCAGGGGGACGCCACGCAACCTGATAAAAAGGCACTTGAATGAATGATCGCAAAATGCAAGATTCGCGTGCTTGGCCCCAAGGAACAATCCATGCTCTTAAAAAATGACCGCGTGCTTTTTCAAGGTGATTCGATCACCAATGCCTTTCGTATGCCCCAGGAGGTGAGCACCGCCTATCAGCTTGGCGCCGGCTGGGCGATGATATGTGCCGCCGCCATCCAAGCCCGGCGGCCACTGGACGGGATCGAATTTGTCAATCGCGGCGTCTCCGGCGACTGCCTTGAAAAACTCTCCCAGCGCTGGGAGGAAGATTGCCTGAAGCTAGGCCCCACGCTGCTGAGCATTTTAGTCGGCGTCAACGAAACCCTGGGCAACGGGCAAAATCCTGATACCCCCGATTCCTTGGCGCGCTATGAAACGCAATACACCCAATTGCTCCAGCGAACGCTCCAGGCCCTGCCGGGCGTGCGCCTGGTTTTATGCGAACCATTTTTGCTGAAAACCGGCGCGATCACCCAGCACCAAATGGAACACCAAAAACCACGCCGCCAGGTGGCGCGCCGCCTGGCCAAAACCTTTGATGCCATTTTTGTTCCGGTGCAGGAGGAATTGGAGAAAGCCGCCGCCGCCACCGGGCCCGAGTACTGGTTATTTGACGGTATCCATCCCAATGCCGCCGGCCAATGGCTGCTTGCCCGCCAGTGGTATCGGTTGGTCGAGGGAGGTGAATTGTAATGATAGGCAAAAGTGCGCATCCGCGTCGTTCTTCCCTCGCCGCCCCAAAAGCCCAGGCCGCTTCCGCCGCCCATGCGCTGCGCGCTTTGGGACATAAAACTGTTCTCAGCCAGCAGCAGCTCGCCGCGCCGTATGAGATTCTCGAAGCCTTTGATAACCCATTCCCCCAGCGCGACTACACCATCGAATTTGTTTTTCCGGAGTTTACCAGCCTCTGCCCGGTTACCGGCCAGCCGGATTTTGCCACCATCACCGTGCGGTACCTGCCGCGGCAAAAATGTGTGGAGATGAAAAGCCTGAAATTGTATTACTTCAGCTATCGCAACCAAGGGACATTTTACGAAGCGGTGGTCAACCAGATTTTAACCGACCTGACGCGGCTACTGAATCCCAAACGCATGACGGTAATCGGCCAGTTCGCCGTTCGCGGCGGAACCGCCGGAACCATTACCGCTGAATATGCAAAGTAATTCGACAGCGCGCCGATGGGCCGCGTAAGTCCCCAGCGCGCCGGTGGGCCGCGTAAGTCCCCAGCGCGCCGATGGGCTGCGTAAGTCCCCAGCGCGCCGGTGGGCCGCGGGGGAAGCCTCCGCCGCGTTGGCACGCCGTCGCGCCCTTCTTGCCTATCTTAACACGCGAAGGTGTCTTTTTTTTTAAAAACATTTTCTCCGTTCCGACAACGGTACAGAACGCTATAATGCCGATGGTGGGTGGTTAAGCGTCGGCAGTGGGTGCCGATGCGCCCAAGATTCCAGTGGGTGTGTTGGATCGTCAGCAGGGACGCCCATTTTTGCGCGTTTTGACGATCCCTAGAAGGAGTAAATCTATGAAATCGGCATTGCTATTGGCCGTGTTGGCTATCCCCGCGTCGTGGGCCGGAGCCCAAGCGGTTACCGAGGGAGAATTGTATTACACAACCTCCTCCCTCTCATTTTTGCCCACGGCGGAACCGCAAAATCCCGCCACGGTCAAAAAAGTTTCTTACAACTACAATGGTTCCATTGTAACGCTTGGCGAAATCCAAACCATCAATGATTCGCTCAGTGAGGCCGAGGGGATCGTCTTTACCCCGCAAGGTAAATTGCTTATCGGCACCGGCGGCCCCAGCTTGTATGAGTTGCCTAATACCATCAGCGCCAGTGCCACCAGTATCAATTCCGGCCTGAGCAGCGCCACCCATTTGGCGATCAGTCCCGACGGCAACACGGCGTATGTTACCGGCGCGCCCGGCGGCCTGTCGGCCTTGGGTTTACCCAATGGATCGGCCCAAACCTTGTCGCTCAGCGGCGATGACACGGCCATCAGCTCCCTGGCATTTGCCCAGGGCGGCGCGGCGTTTTATGTCGCCAGCGATGCCGGCGGGCAAAATCCCCATTTTGGTAAGTTGGATTTGACCACCCATACCACCACGCGGCTGGGCGGCGACATCCTCAGCGGTGAAACCCTCACCTATGACCCGTTTACCAATAACCTGTTTCTCTTTGGTGGCCAAAGCATCCAGCAGGTGGACCCGGCCAGCGGAGCGATTGTCTCCACCTTGACGCTGGCGACCATTTTGAATTTGCCCACCGAGATGCATCAAGGCATAACCGACGGCCAAGGCCACTTGTTCGCCAGCGCCGGCAACGGCTCGCTCTTTTTTGTGGATTACTCCAAGAGCGGGAAAATCAACGATGCCTCCAATATAACCCAGGGTCTTTTCAGTAACGAATTTTCCTTGCGCGATATCGCGCCCTTGGTTGGCCCCGGCTCACTGGGATTTATTGCCCCGGAGCCGCCCGGCCCCACGCCCATTCCGCTTCCCGCGGCCTTGTGGTCGGGATTAAGCGTCCTGATCGGCACCGGCGCGGTGCGCTGGCGTCGTGCTAAGAAATAATGCGTTTTGGCAACACGTGCGGCCACTGGATTGATTGGCTTACAATTGATCCAGTGGCCGCGTTTGTTTTCCATGTGATAGCATTGTTCTTTTGAGCCTCTTTGCTACAGTAGACCTTCTCAATTGCGATGGTAAATCACGCCGTTTTCCCGTGCGTTTTGGCCGCGTGGGGGCGGGGTGGTGCAATTGGGCGGATATCGGATTGATGCTTATGATTCCCATCCCTGCCACTGGCAATCTCCGCGAACGCCGCGACGGCCCGGCCGTATTCGATCCTTCCCAGTGGACCGACATTTTACAGACCGTGCGGCGCGATCATCCCTCCTTGCACCGCGTCTGGTTTGATCTGATGCAGCCGCGGCAACTGACCAATGGCGTGATCCAGGTTACCGTGCAAAACGCCGCCCAACTGAATTTCTGCCAAGGCCAGTGCCAGCAGCCGTTCACCGTCGGGGCCCAGGAGGTTACCGGGCGGCTGGTGGCCGTCAGTTTCCATTGCGAAAATCTTCCCCGGGGCGGGGTATTCAGCGAAGGGGACCAGCCGCATCCCCTGAATCCCGATTATGCCTTTGAAAACTTTGTAACCGGCCCCTGCAACCGCCTGCCTCATGCGGCGTGTACCGCCGTGGCCGAGCAGCCCGGCATCGCCTACAACCCTTTGTTTATTCACGGCAACGTCGGCCTGGGGAAAACCCACCTGTTGCAGGCGGTCTGCCAAAAAATGCTGGATCGCCAGCCCGACGCCCGCATCTTGTATCTCTCCTGCGACAGCTTTATCAATCAGTTTATGCTGGCGGTCGAATCCGGCGACATGCTGCAATTTCGCAGCCGTTACCGCCATGTGGACATGCTGGTGATCGACGACATTCACTTTCTAGCCAAGCGTGAGCGCACCCAGGAGGAGTTTTTCAACACCTTCAACACGCTCTACCAGGGCCATAAGCAAATCATTCTCTCGGCCGACTGCCCGCCGCGGGAAATCCCCGAGCTGGAGGAAAGGCTGATCAGCCGATTTAACTGGGGCTTGGTGGCGCGGATTGACCGGCCTTGCTACGAGACGCGTGTGGCCATTTTGCAAAAAAAAGCCCGCCTGCGCGGCCTGACGTTGCCTGAAGATGTGGTCTGCTTTATCGCCGCCCGCATTGACAGCAACACGCGCGAATTGGAAGGTGCCATCACCAAGGTCCAGGGCATGGCCATGCTGCAAGGCGGGCTGATCGATCTGGATTTGGCCAAAAGCGCTTTGGGCGACAGCGTGGTGGCCGAGCCTAAGCGCGTTACCATTCAGCAGATTCTCGAATCCGTAACCCGTTATTACAACGTGCGCTTAAGCGACCTGCAAAGTAAAAAGCGCCAGAAATCCATCGCCTTTCCCCGCCAGGTTTGCATGTTCTTGGCCCGCAAATATACCCCTTATTCCCTTGAGGAAATCGGCGGATATTTTGGCGGCCGCGATCACACCACCGTCATGCACGCCGTGCGCACAGTGGAAAATGACATGCAAATGGATGAGCAGGTCAATCAGCAGGTTCGGTCATTGGCAGGACAGATCAACGGCGCGCCGTAGGCCGCGATTTACGCAATCGGTCCCATCCCGACCGAAGAGGAGCGCGCCGCGGCGACAATTTGTTCCGCCAGCTCCACTGCGGCCAGACCATCGGCCGCACTGATGGCCACCGACGCCAGCCCGCATACCGCGTCGATAAACGCTTCCTGCTCCACGCGCAGCGGCTCTTGGCTATCCACTGTTAATTGCTCGGTTTTCAATAGTTCCGCAAACGCCGGCGGGGCAGTTCCCGTTGCGCTGGCGAGCTGCGCCGCGTCCGCCGCCCGGCGGATAACCTCCACATTCCCCGCGGCGCGCACCAGCACCCCCGATTTATTGGCGTAATCCAGTGTCAAATACGCATCGGCGGCGAAGAGTCGCAATTTACGCTCGGTCTTAACCGCCAGCCGCGAAGCGGTGAAGCTGGCCACGCAGCCATTGGCAAACTCCACCCGCGCATTGCACACATCTTCGACTTTCCCCGCCACCGCCACCGCCACCGCCCGCACCTCGCGCGGCTCGGAACCTACCAGGGACAGCACGATATCGATATCGTGTATCATCATGTCCAGCACCACCCCCACGTCCAGCGAGCGAAAGGCCAGGGGACTGATCCGCAGCGCTTCGATATACCGGGGCCGCAGGTGTAATTTCGCCGCGGCGCGCACCACCGGGTTGAAACGCTCCACGTGGCCAACCTGGACCACGACCTTGTGCTTGTGCGCCAGTTCAACGATCTGTTTGCCCTCCTGGCTGTCGCGCGCCAGGGGTTTTTCTATCAGGCAGGCCACCTGGGCCTCGATACACGCCTTGGCCATCTCCAAATGCGCGCTGGTGGGCACGGCGATCGTCGCCGCTTTTACCCGCTTCAGCAGCGCCGGCAACTCCGCAAATGCCTCCGTGTTATAGGCGGCCGCCACCGCCCCGGCCGCCGCCGCCGAGGCGTCATAAACCCCCAGCAATTTCACCCGCGGCATCTGCGAGTAAACCCGGGCATGCAATCGCCCCATGCGCCCGCAACCGATAACCGCAACTGGGATGGGAGTGTCCGTATTCATTGATCCAGCATTCATTGATCCAGCGTGCCTGTCATGCAATATTCCGCGCTCGCCAGGCGGAGGGCGCTTTGCACCCGCCAGCGCCAGACGATTTACACCCGCTTGCCTTCCAAATAGCGCCCATGTCGGCCCTGGTCGCGCAGGCGGATAAATTCCATCAAACGCCGCACCAGCGGATTGAGTCCATCCAGCGCGTTCAGCTCATTCAAAACCGCCGCAAACGGACGCTGCCGCGAATACAGTTGCCGGCAAACCTCCTGCAACGCGTCGATGTCCCCTTGGGCCACCCCGGAGCGTTGCAGACCCACCGTGTTGACCCCGCGAAACTCATCGGCCCCGTCGATTTTCAAAAACGGCGGCACATCATGGTGGATGCGGCTGTAGCCTCCGATAAACGCGTATTCCCCGACGGTTACAAAATGATGAATCCCTACGCCACCGGCCATGTTCACATGATCGTTGACGATCACATGCCCGGCGATCATGCAATTGTTGGCGATGGTGCAGTGGCTGCCGAATTGCACGTCATGGCCCAGGTGGGCATTGACCATCAGCATGTTGTGGCTGCCCACGCGGGTAATGCCCCCGCCCTTTTCCGTACCGCGGTGAATGGTTACCGCTTCCCGGAACAGATTATTATCCCCGATCTCCAGTTGCGTGACGGCCCCTTTGTACTTGCGATCCTGCGGCGCGCCGCCAATGACCACGTTAGGACAAAATATGTTGTCGCGTCCAATCTGGCAGGGGCCGCTGATGCTGACATGACTCAGCAGCTTGCAACCGCCGCCCAGGCGCACGGCGGGGCCGACGTGGCAAAACGGGCCGACTTCAACGTCGTCGGCCAGCTCCGCCGCCGCATCCACTAACGAAAAGGGGGAAATCTTGGGCATAAGCTCCACTATTTACAGAGGCTCGGCGTCCACCAACATAAATTTGATATCCGCCTCGGCCGCCAGTTTATCCTGCACGAACGCTTTGCAACGCACATGTCCGGTGCGGCTCTTCACCCGCACCGTAACCGCTTCCAACACCAGTTGGTCCCCCGGCACCACCGGGTTGCGCATCTTCACCTTGTCCATACTCAGCAAAACCGCCAGTTTGCCGGTGTGTTCCAATTTCTGGCTCAGCAGAATTCCACCGAGCTGGGCCATCGCCTCCACGATCAGCACCCCCGGCATGATCGGCGCGCCGGGATAATGCCCTTGGAAAAACACATCGTTGAAGGTTACGTTCTTGATGCCCACCGCCCGTTGATCCCCCTCCAGCTCCAGCACTCGGTCCACCAGCAACATCGGGTAGCGATGCGGCAAAATGCGCTGGATGCGGCGAATGTCCAGGGCCGCCTCGCGCTTGAGCAAATCCGCGTGCTGCACCGTGCGCTGCTGTTCCAGCAGCCGCCGGGCCAAGGCGTGATTCAGCTTGTGCCCGCTTTTGTGGGCCACGATCCGTCCCCGCAGCGGCCGGCCCACCAGCGACAAATCCCCAAGGATATCCAGCACCTTGTGCCGGGCGCACTCATCGGCAAACCGGTAAGCGTTGTCGATGGGGCCATTTTCCCCAATCACCAGCAGGTCATGGGTTGTCAAATGTTTGCCGATCCCCCGGCTTTGCGCCTCGAGCGCCTCATTTTCAAATAAAAACGTTCGGGCCGGAGCCACCTCCGTGGCAAAATCACCGCTGCCCACCTGGTAGACAAATAGTTGCCGCGCAATCCCCGGGGCTTCAAAATCGTATAGAATTTCCAGCTTATCCGGATCCCCCGGCAGCGCCGCGATCGTCGCATCGCCGCTGGACACCTGCACCGGACGCTGGATCACCAGGGGCTTGCGCTCCGCGGGCAATTCCTCGATGCCCGCCTGTAAAACCAGGTCCACAAACGGTTTGCTCGATCCGTCCCCGCCGGGCAATTCCCCCAGCTTCCCGGCCACTTCCACCGTCGCATTATCAATTTCCATCCCCGCCAAGGCCGCCAGGCAATGCTCCACCGTCTCCACCATCAATGATCCATTATGCAGGCACGTGCGCCGCGGACGCTGGGTTACGTTGGCCACATGCGCCACAATCACCGCCGCCCGATCATCCACCAGGCGCATAAAACGCACACCGCTGTCGGCTTCGGCGGGACGCAAAGTCAACGTGGCCGCTTCGCCGGAGAATAGCCCCAGGCCGCTCAGTGTGGCGGAGCGCGAAATTGTTCGTTGTCGTTGTTTCAAAATAGCGCACGCCGCCGCCGGTGGGGCGGTCGCCCGTGCGGCGGATTATACAGAATCCTTAATAATCGACAAACAACCTTCCCGACGCCCCTTCAGTCAGCCCCCTAACAAACCGATGACCAAAGGGCCGTACACCATGACCAACGCCGGGCGTTGGCGCGGCCCGGCGCGCGATGCGGATATGACAAGCGCTTGGCGCGAAGATCGATAAGGGAAATACACTATGCCATCCGCCGCCGTCCAATCCGGGCTGCAACTATATATGCGGCAAATCAATAGCTCGCCGCTTTTGTCTGCCGAGGAGGAAAAGCAACTGGCACGCCGCATCATCCATCACAATGATCCGGCCGCCCGCGAGAAGATGGTCCGCTCCAATTTGCGCCTGGTGGTCAATATTGCCAAGCATTACATCAATCGCGGCATGTCGCTGCAAGACCTCATCGAAGAGGGTAATATCGGACTGCTCAAGGCCGTGGAGGGCTTTGACCCGGAAAACGGCTGTCGTTTCAGCACCTACGCCTCCTGGTGGATCAAGCAGGGAATCAAGCGCGCTTTGATTAACGGCGTGCAGCCGATCCACATTCCGGCGTATATGGTCGAGATGATCTGCAAACTCAAGCAGGCCATGCGCGATCTGGAGGAGGAGCAGGGTCGCCCGCCCAGCATCGATGAATTATCCACGCATTTGAACATGTCGCCCAAAAAATTGCGGATTATCCGTAAGGCCGTCAAAGCCTATGGCTCACCCACGCAAAGCGGCAGCGACGACGGGGAGATAACCATCAACGAAATGGTCCCCGATACGCACAATCCCGGTCCGGCCGAGCGCGTGCACACCAAAGCCGACCTGTCGCACCTGTCCAGTTGCCTCGGCCAGATCGGCGAGCGCGAAGCGAAAATTCTGACTCTGCGCTATGGCCTCAATGGCCAGGATCCGCTGACGCTCAAGCAGATCGGCGAAGTGGTGGGCTTGACGCGCGAGCGCGTGCGCCAAATCGAGCATGAAACCCTCCGGCAACTGCGCGATGCTATGGACGGCAAACCCGCCGCCGGACATTGATTGCCCCCCGGTCCGCCGCTAGACATCAATACCCCGCGGCCAACCCGCCGCCAGCTTCTTGATATTACCGCCAACTTTCTTTTGCAGGTTGATGCCGCGCCGCTTGGTCCCTACACTTGGCAATATGAGGCCCTGGTATTGCCACCGTTACGATAGGAGAAATGGGAATGGGCGTTGTGAATGAATTGACCGAACCCAAACTCGCGCGCAAAGCCTCCACCGACGGTTCGGCCGAGCGGCAGCGGCTGCGCATGATGATGCTCATCCGCCGCTTTGAGGAGCGGACGTACCAGGAATACACCAAGCCCGGACAGCGCATCGGCGGTTTTTGCCATCTATACAGCGGCCAGGAAGCTGTCGCCGTCGGCATCGCCTCGGTCTTCCAGAAGGGCAAGGATTTTTTAATCACCGCCTACCGCGATCACGGCCACTCCCTCGCCCTGGGCATGGACCCCAAGGCCGCCATGGCCGAGATGTTCGGCCGGTCCACCGGCTGCTCCAAAGGCAAAGGCGGCTCGATGCATTTTTTCCAGGCCGAGGTCGGCAACCTCGGCGGCCACGGCATCGTCGGCGGCCAGATTCCCCTGGGCGCGGGTGCGGGGTTTTCCTGCTGGTATAAAAAGACCGGCGGCGTGGCCTTCACCCTCTTTGGCGACGGCGCCATCAACCAGGGGGTTTTCAACGAATCGCTCAATCTGGCCAGTTTGTGGAAATTGCCGGTGATTTTTATCGTGGAAAACAATCACATGGCCATGGGAACGCAGGTGGAGCGCTCCAGCGCGGAAGTGGAATTGTCCCGCCGTGGCAGCGGTTATAACATGCCCCATCGCAGCTTTGACGGCAACGACATCGACCAGGTGATCGAGGTGGTTTCCCAAGCCGTCAGCAGGGCGCGCCAACTTCAAGGCCCCAGTTACCTGGTGGCCAACACCTATCGCTTCCGCGGCCATAGTATGTCTGATGCCATGAAATACCGCAGCAAGGAGGAGCAGGAACGTGCCCGCTCGCGGGATCCGATCCTGATGTACGAAAATCGTTTGCGCGAACTGAAATGGGTGGATACCGACCAGGTTGAACAGATGGAAAAAGAAGTACGGGAGTTGGTCAATGAAGCGGTGAAATTCGCTGATGACAGCCCGCATCCCGACCTGGGCGAATTATACAAGGATATTCTCAGCGAGACCTACCCTTTGCAAAAGTAAGCCGCTGACCTAAGAGAAACACTATGCCAGAGATGCAATTTCGAGAAGCCCTCCGCCAGGCGATGGTGGAGGAAATGCAGCGCGACGAAAACGTCTTTCTCATGGGCGAGGAAGTCGGCGAATACAACGGCGCCTACAAAGTCAGCGAGGGAATGCTGGCCAAGTTTGGACCCCGGCGGGTGCTGGATACCCCCATCAGCGAGGCGGGCTTCACCGGCCTGGGGATCGGCGCGGCCATCTGCGGCTTGCGCCCCATCGTCGAGTACATGAGCTGGAGCTTTTCCTTTGTCGCTTTCGATCAACTGATCAACAACGCCGCCAACGTGCGCTACATGAGCGGCGGGCAGTTTAAAGTGCCGATCGTCTTTCGCGGCGGCAACGGCATCGCCCACCAACTGGGCGCGACCCACAGCCACCGCGTCGATGCTCTGTATGCCCGCGTGCCCGGTTTGATCGTGGTGGCCCCCTCCACGCCCTTTGACGCCAAAGGACTGCTCAAAACTTCTATCCGCTGCGACGATCCGGTTATCTTCCTGGAATCGGAATTGATGCTCAATGACAAGGGCGAAGTCCCCGATGAGGAATATACTTTGCCGCTGGGCGTGGCGGATGTGAAAAAAGAAGGACAGGACATAACGATTATCTGCTGGTCCAAGATGGTCAAACTCTGCTTGAAAGCGGCCGTGGCCCTGGCCGAGCAGGAGATCGACGCCGAAGTGATCGACGTGCGCACCCTGCGCCCGCTGGATGAGCAAACCATTCTTAATTCAATCCGCAAAACCCATCGCTGCGTCATCGTCGATGAGGACTGGCCCTACTGCGGCATGGGAGCGGGAATCATGGCGCGTTTGCAGGAAAAGGCGTTTGATGACCTGGACGCCCCGATCATGCGCGTCTGCTCGGAGGATGTGCCGGCGCCTTTTAACCACTATTTGGAACTGGCCATGCAGCCCAGCGTCGAAAAAGTGGTCAAGCGCGTCAATGAGGCGCTGTATCGCTAAAGTGGCCGGTGCGCTAAAGTATTGATTGCTAAGAATATGAAGGAGTTAGTTTCATGCCCGTTGAAATTACCATGCCGCAGTTGAGCGATACCATGACCGAGGGAACCTTGACGGCGTGGCGCAAGAAAGAAGGGGATGCGGTGAAGGAAGGGGAAGTCATCGCCGAGATCGAGACCGACAAGGCCAACATGGACATGGAGGCTTTTGAAGGCGGAACCCTGGCTTATCAGGCCGTGGCCGAAGGGGACAAAGCCCAGGTGGGGGCGCTGCTGGCCGTGCTGGCGCAAAAAGGCGAAGACCCCGCGGCTTTGAAAAAACAGTTTGCCCAGGGCGGGGGCCAGGCATCCACAAAACCGACGCAAAAGTCCGTTGAATCCAACAATGGTAAAACCGAACCCCAGCCCGCCGCAGCCGCAGCCGGCGGGGCCCAGGGTGCCAGCAGCCATGACACCGAATTAGGCCGGGGCAATATTGAAGAGGGCCGCGCCCAGTCGCGCCGCGAATCGGTACAGGAGCCGCCGGAGCACACCTCCGAGGCGTTGTCGCGCGAGGCCTCCCAGAAGGTTGGCCAGCGTCCCGCCGCCGCGAAACTGCCGTCCGCTGCACCGGAAAATGAGCCGCCGCGTTTAAAAGTGTCGCCCCTGGCCCGGCGCATCGCCGCCTCGATGGATGTGGACCTCCAATCGGTTAAAGGCAGCGGCCCCGGCGGGCGAATCGTCCAGCGCGATGTGATGGAAATGCCCCAGTCGCACGGCCAATCGTCCGCCGCCGACGCCCAGCGGCCCCCGGCCGCCAAAGCCGCGGCCCCCAAGCCCGCCAGCCCCTTGAGTCTGGCCCCCCGCGTCGGCCAGGGCCACAGCCAGGTGGTGGCCCTGAGCAAGATACGCTCGGTCATCGCCCAGCGCTTGCAGCACTCCAAGCAGACCATTCCGCATTTTTATGAAACCATCGACGTGGATGTCGAAGCGGTGTTAGCCTTGCGCGCCCGGCTCAATAAGAGCATGGAGAAGGAAGGCATTCGCTTGTCGCTGGCCGATTTTCTGGCCAAGGGCCTGGCCATCGCGCTGCTCTCGCATCCTGAGTTAAACAGCACTTTTGACGGCAAGGAGATCACCCGCCACGGCGATGTGAACCTCGGCATGGCCGTCGCACTGCCCGATGGTTTGATCGTGCCGGTTTTACGCAACGTGCAGCAAATGGGCTTGCGGGAAATCCGCTTGCGCAGCAGCGATCTGGTGGAGCGGGCGCGCAATTTGAAGTTGCGCCAGGAGGAGATGAGCGGCGCGACTTTCACCGTCAGCAACCTGGGAACCTTCGGCGTGCGCGAATTTTCCGCCATCATCAACCCCCCGGAAGTGGCGATTTTGGCCATCGCCTCAGCGCAAAAACGCGCCGTGGTCTTCAACGATGCCATCGCGGCCCGCACCATGATGAGTCTGACCCTCTCCAGCGATCACCGCTGCGTCGATGGTGCCACGGCGGCGGAATTTTTACGCACGCTTCAGCAGTTGCTCGAAGAGCCGGGATTGATGCTGGTATAAATTAACTTAATTATAAATAAACATCATGCCATACGACTATGATCTGATTGTTATCGGCGGCGGCCCCGCCGGCTATGCTGCCTCCATCCGCGCCGGCCAGTTGAAAAAGCGCGTCCTGTGCATCGAAAAGGAAAACCTCGGCGGCACCTGCCTCAACTGGGGTTGCATTCCCACCAAAGCGCTCTTGGAAAATGGCGCTCTGGTCCGCAAGCTGCGCGAGCATGGCGAGCAGTGGGGGGTAAGCTGCAAGGATCTGAAAATCGATTTTGCCAAGATCATCGCCCGTAGCCGCGGCATCGCCGAAAAACTCGCCAAAGGCATCGGGTTCCTGTTCAAAAAATATAATGTGGCCCATGAGATCGGCACCGCCACCCTGCTGGGCGAGCATCGTGTGCACCTGGCCGGCAAAACGCAAAACCGCGATTTGTCCGCGCAGTACATCATTCTCGCCACCGGTGCCCGCGCCAAAAGCCTGCCGGGCATTGAACTGGACGGCAAAACCATCCTCACCGCCCGCGAGGCGATGACCCTCGCCCAGCAGCCCCAACGCCTGGCCATCATCGGTGCCGGCGCCATCGGCTGCGAATTTGCCGATTTTTACAATGCCATCGGCACCAAGGTAACCATTATCGAAATGATGCCGCACCTGTTGCCTCTGGAAGAGGAGGAGACCGCGGCGGTTTTGGAACGCTCTTTCATCAAACGCGGCATCGACATTCACACCAATTGCAAAACCGAAAAGGTCCAAAAGACTGACCAGGGTGTTGTGCTTACCGTATCCGGCCCGGGCACCACGCCGACCATCGAGGCGGACATGGTCTTGATGGCCGTGGGCGTTACGGGAAATGTGGAAAATCTGGCTGATGAAAAAGCCAAGCTGGAGCTTATTAAAAATCATGTGAAGGTGGACGGGGATTACCGCACCAGTGTGCCGGAGGTATATGCGGTGGGGGATGTCATCGGCCCGCCGTGGCTGGCGCATGTGGCTCACCACGAAGCCATCAACTGCGTGGAAAAAATATTCGGCCTCCATCCGCACGCCATTAACTACCAGCGCATTCCCGGCTGCACCTACACCCATCCCCAGGTCGCCTCGATGGGCAAAACACAGAAAAAATGCCAGGAGGAAAACCTGAAATTCAAGGTGGGCAAATTCCCCCTGTCCGCCAGCGGCAGGGCCTTGGCCGCCGGCGAACCCGATGGTTTTGTCAAGCTGATCTTCTCCGAGCCGCACGGCGAATTGCTCGGCGTGCATATGGTCGGCGAAAACGTTACTGAATTGCTAGGCGAACTGGTGGTGGCGCAAAATCTGGAAGCGACCGAAGAGGAAATTTTGCAGGCCATGCATCCCCACCCGACCATGAGCGAAGCGATCATGGAAGCCGCCGGAGCGTCGGTCGGCAAAGCCATTCACATTTAATCGGCATGGAGCAGGCAGGGCAACCGTCTTTGCAGATTTATCCCCTCGCCTGATACTCCGAGAGAGCAGGCAGGGCAATCGCCTTTGCAGATTTATCCCCTCGCCTGGTACTCCCAGAGAGCAGGCAGGGCAATCGCCTTTGCCGAATTATCCCCTCGCCTGGTGCTCCGGGAGAGCAGGCAGGGCAATCGCCTTTGCAGAATTATCCCCTCGCCTGGTACTCCGGGAGAGGGTTAGGGTGAGGGTGAGGGTAATTCATCTGAATATCCTATGTTTCCCAGAGATTCTCAAGACCTCTCCCAGCCTAACTGCGCCAGTACGCGGCAGAGGGAATAGTTTGCCAAACATGCGCTTGACCCGATCGCGTGCGCGCTTGGCCATAAGCTATTACAGCTTGGCGAAATTGTGCAACATTGCCAAGCCCGCCGCCTGGCTTTTTTCAGGATGAAACTGCACCGCCATCACATTGCCCCGGCAAATCCCCGCCACGAACGGCCCGCCGTAATCGGCCTCGGCGCAGGTCCACGCCGCGTCGGTCGGCACCACGTGGTAGCTATGGACAAAATACACTCCCCGCCCCTCGGCCACGCCAGTAAATAAAGGGCACGGCCGGCGATATTTAAGCTGGTTCCATCCCATGTGCGGCACTTTCAGCCCCTGCGTGCGGTCCACCTCAAAGCGCACGCAACTGCCCGCCACCACGCCCAGCCCGGTGTGTTCCCCCTCCTCGTATCCCTTTTCCATCAGCAGTTGCAACCCCAGGCACACCCCCAAAAAGGGCCGATCCTGTTCAATATGTTTACGGATGGGGTCGGAAAAACCGCGCTGGTTCAACGTGGCGATCGCGTCCTTGAACGCCCCCACCCCCGGCAGCACCAAATGCGCGGCGGCGGCGATTTGCTCCGGCGAATCGATGACCCCCGCGCTGACTCCCACCTTCTCAAACGCTTTTTGCACCGAGCGCAAATTGCCCATGCCGTAATCAACAATGGCGATCATGGCGAATTCTCCGCGCCGCGGCTACTTGACCACCACCACAATTTCCACCCGCCGGCTGGTGTTCTTGTTGCCCTTGGGATGGTTGGCCCCCAGGCCGCTGGTGGTGATCAGCTTGGGTGAAACCCCCTGGTTTTCCAGATAGCGCGTTACCGCTGCCGCCCGCGACAGCGACAAATCCAGGTTGTCGCTCCACTGGTCGCGCGTCTTGGTGATCGGGTCGCTGTCGGTATGCCCCTGGACGCGCACCGCACGATTGGCGTAATCCTTATTCAGCGCCGCGGCGATTTTCTTGAGTGTGGATAAACTGGAACCCTTCAGCGTCGCCGAGCCGCTTTGAAACAGCACATCCCCCGGCAGCGTAACGGTCATGGTCCCGGCCTTGGCGTCATAACTGGTTTGAATCCCTGAAATCCCCGGCTCCTCGTTGCCGCCGGGCGTGGGCTGGCGCAACTGCGTTTCCAGTTCCTTGATGCGGGCGTCGCGCTGGGCGATTTCCGTTTGCAGCGCCGTCAACTGGGACGGATCGGGCGCGGCCTTGAGCTTGCCGTCGGTTTCGCCCAGGCGCGATTGCAACTGGCGATTCTGCGCCCACAGCGAGCGGTTTTCCTCGGCCAACTGGCTTTGGCATCCGCTTAACACCGCCGCCAGCAACAATCCACAACCCACGCGCATCCACTTCATGACCGGCTCCTGTAAACAGCGACGCAACTGTATCGCAATAGGCCCGCAAAACCAACCCGAGGCCCCGGTGTTTGTGCCGCCGCCGCTCTTTGGGCAAAATAGCAGGCGATGAAACCCGATGCCAATAATCCGCCCCAAATCATCGCCCGCCAGCTTTTGGCGCAAGGGAAATTTTTAACCCTTCAGCGTATCGACTGGCTGGACGATCTGGGCCAGCCGCGCCAGTGGGAATCGGCCGACCGAGTTGGATGTGTTAATGCGGTCTATATTATTTGCACCCTCGTGCCCACGGGAAGGCTGCTGTTTATCGGGCAGTATCGCCCGCCGGTCGGAGGCTTTATCTGGGAATTTCCCGCCGGGCTGATTGATGCAGACGAAACCCCCGCCCAGGCCGCCGTGCGCGAGCTTAAAGAGGAGACCGGATACAGCGGGCGCGTGGTGGCGAGCTATCCGCCCAGCTACAGTTCGCCCGGCATGAGCGGTGAAGCGGTGCATGTGGTGAAAATGGAAATTCACGAAGATGAACCGGCCAACCGCGACCCCCAGGCCGCGCCGCAGGAAGGCGAGCGGATCGAAGTGCGCCTGGTCAAACAGGCCGACGCCGGTATGTTTGTCAAAGAAAAATCCGCCATCGGCCAGGCCGTGGACAGTCGGGTCATCGCCTACTTACTGGGCGCGGGCCTCATGCCCCCCGAACAATAATTTACGCCGCCAGTGGGGCCAAGCCGCCTATCATTGGCCCGGAAGAGGATTTTATGAAAGGTATTTTTTCCTCGGACAGTGTGCGCCGCGGCATTTTGTGGCTGGCCATTCTGGCCTGCTGGGAAGGCGCTTACCGAATCGTTCAGTGGCGCAGCGACGTGTTTCCCGCTCCCAGCCATATCCTGGACGCGGCGGCGAATCTTCTGGAAACGCCCCTGTACCTCTCCGAACCGCTTCACGCCGGTTGGCCCTGGCGATCGATGTATGGTCCGCCGCCGCCGCCCAGCGGACTGGCTCTCTGGCAACGGCCCCTGGTGCAAGCGCCGCTGATCAGCGGCGCGCGCTTGCTGATCGGTTTTGCTGTCAGCATCTTCATCGGTTGCCTGCTGGGTCTGGCGCTCTGGCGATGGAAACAGGTCGATGGGATGCTCGGCCCGCTTTTTTTGGGTTTACAGACATTGCCAAGCGTCTGCTGGGCGCCGCTGGCGGTGGTGGTGGTGGGGCTGGATGAATGGGGTATTTTATTTGTACTGGTGATGGGAAGCTGCTTCGCCGTCGCCATCAGCCTGCGCGACGGCCTGCGCTCCATGCCCCCGGTCTACCAGCGGGCCGGGCGCATGTTGGGTGCCGGCGGATGGCGCTTGTATCGGTATGTGCTGTTGCCCGCCAGTTTGCCCGCCCTGACCAGCAGCCTGCGCCAGGGCTTCAGTTTCGCCTGGCGCTCGCTAATGGGCGCGGAGCTGATTTTAATGGCCGTGGATCGCCATGGCCTGGGCTATCTACTGGAGATGGGACGCAACTTGTCGGATGTGCGGCAGGTGGTGGCCATTATGATCCTCATGATCCTGCTGGGCATGATCGCCGACCGCTACGTCTTTGCCGTACTGGAAAAGCGCGTACACGCGCGGTTCGGTCTGGCGGGCCAGTAGCCTGCCCGCGCTTTTTTCCCGCTCTGCGGCATGCAAAATCGCCTGCCCTACAAATCCAGTAAAACCCACTTCTTTTGTCGATAACCCCCGCCCAGACTCGCCGCGTCAATCCTTCCCACCCGCCGCTGCAGCGGCAGATGGCTGTGCCCGCAAAAAACTTCGCGCACATTGGCAAATTCCTGCAGCAGCGTACCGATCTGCGCTGACCCCAGGTATGTCTTGGCAAAATCCCACTGGGCACTGTGCGGCGGCGGCAGCAGCTCGCGGAATGGCAAATGGTGGATCAGCGCCACCACCCGTGGCACCTGCGCCAGCGACTCAAGCTGTCCGCGCAGATTGACAAGTAGCTCCTGGAGAAATTGCTCGTCGCTTCGGCCCAACTTCACAAATTTCCCGTCATTCCACCGCGCCACCGTGTCACGGGCGACTTGCCCCACATCCTCCCCCTGTGGCCGCAAATGCGCAAATTCATCGAGCCGTGCCGCAGCGCCCGGAGAAATCTTGTGCTGGTAAAATCGCTGGGGTATCCCCAGCGCCGGCGGGGCAAACGAGTAGTCGTACCACCCGATATTTCCCACCACCGCCCATTGATCCGCCACATACGGCGCTTGATCCAGATAATGCCAGCCCATTTTGGCCAAGCGCCCGGGAAGCTGGCGGTGATAAATATCGTAGCTGTCGGGGCCTTTGGTCCATAGTTCATGATTTCCGGCGACAAACAAACGTGGTCCCGGCAGATCAAACAGCTCCAAGCACCGTTCCAGGTCATCGCCGTCGGCCGCGGCGGTATCTCCCACTACCGCCACCCCCTCGGCGCCGCTTTGATTCATTTGCGCAATCGCCGGGCCGCACAATTCGCCCCAGCGCGGGTGATTGAAATGCAGATCGCTGGTGATCACTAAACGCATCGTCATCCATCAACTAGCGTCGCCGACCAAACCCACGCACCGCCGCATCCGCCCCAACGTCGCCTGGCGCCCCATAAATTGCAGGGTCTCAAAGATCGGCGGGCTGATCGTGCCCCCGCACAGCGCCACCCGGATCGGTTGCGCCGCCTGGCCCAAACCGATTTGCTTCTGCTGGCAATACTGGTTCACCGCTGTTTCCAAAGCCGCCGCCGTCCACGTCTCGGCCTTCTCCAGTAGCTCCAACAGATCAACCAGTGCCCCCAGACCCTGACGCTGGTTTTTCAGCAGCACCTTTTCCACCGCCTTGGCTTCCAGTTCGATTGACTCATCGGCCACAAATAAAAATCGCAAAACACTGTCCAATTCCCGCAGCGTATGAAAGCCGGGCTTCAGCCGCATCGCCGCCAGCAGTCGCCCGTCGTCAGCGCTGTTCAGCGGCGAATCGGGATTGACCGATAGAAAATCGCGCATCGCCGCCAGCAGCCGCCCATCCGCCACCTGCGCGCTGGCATCGGTATTGAACGCCAGCAGTTTGGCCCGGTCAAACCGCGCGTTGGCTTTGCCGATCCCGCCCAGTGAAAACAGACTGACCATCTGCTCCATCGACATCGCCTGGCGATCCTCTCCCGGACTCCAACCCAACAGCGCCAGAAAATTCAACAGCGTTTCGGGCAGATACCCGTTTTTGCGAAAATCATGCACCAGAATTTCCGGCAAATCCGCCTCGCGCAGCCCGATGCTGCGCATGACCGCAAGTTGCTCCGGCAAATCCAATTGCTGCGATGTGCTGCTGAGCCACTTTTGCAGCGCCTCGGTCTCCAATCCCGCGCTGGCGGCCAGTTGCTCCGCGGTCTGCCGCGTATTTTTAAGTTGCATCTGGGCGCACAGGCGTATTTTCTTATCGCGGTCGCGCTTGCCCATCTTGCTGCCATCGGGATTCAAAATGATCGGCAAATGCCCATACACCGGCCGCGGATAACCCAAGGCCTCCTGCAAGGCGATGTGATTGATGGTATTGAGCAAATGCTCCTGGCCGCGAAGGATGTGGTTTACGCCCATCTGCGCATCATCCACCACCACCGCGAAATGATACGTGGGCATACCGTCGGTTTTGCGAATTACAAAATCCTGCACCTGCTCGGCGGCTACCACAATCTCCTTTTCCAGTACCGCGTCGGTAAAGCGAAACTCGCGATGCGGCATGGCAAATCGCACCACGTGCGGCCGTTTTTCCGCCTCCCATTTGCGAATCTGCCCCTCGGTCCACTTGGGCCGCCGATAAATAAACGCCCGCTTCTGTATCTCCGCCTCCCGGCGCAATTGCTCCAGTTCCACCGGCGTTTCATACGCTTTGTACGCCAGCCCTTTGCCGATCAGATCATCGATAATCGCGTCGTAAATGGCCGTGCGCTGGGACTGATACACCAACTGTTCATTATCCCAATTCAAGCCCAGCCAGCGCAAATCCTCCAGCAGTTGGGTAACGGCCTGTTGGGTGCTGCGGGCCTGGTCGGTGTCCTCGATGCGCAGCAAAAAACGCCCGCCGCTATGGCGGGCCAGCAGCCAGGCGAACAAGGCCGTACGCGCTCCGCCGACATGCAAATAGCCGGTGGGGGAGGGGGCAAAACGGGTAACAATCGCGGCGGATGTCATGGCGATGGATTATGGGTTGCCCATCGCCGGAAGCAAGAGTGGCGGACTATAATTAGCTGGTTCGAATGCCGCGGCGCCATCGCCAGTAATCCGGCAACTTTATGCCTCGCGGCGCGTGAGTGGTTGAGACAGGGTATGGAGTGTTCTGAACCGGGTGGTGTTCCACTCAGTGGAATGTTCCAGCCAGAGAGTGTTTCACACAGTGAGTGATATAGAGAAGTAAAACTTTTTAGGAGATGCCATCATGCCACAAGCCGTTCATAGTCGTCATAACGCAACTTTGAATAATAAAAAAGAGCGCGCCGCCAGCCGCATGAAAGACCGCGGCGGCCAGCGCGAAGAAATCATGGCGTGCCAAACTCCGGCATCGGTTCGCCAATTGGGCATGGGCGCCGTCGCGCGCCGCGCCACCGGCCCAACCGTCGCCGGCCAGTAAACATTACGCTTGCCAGCCCAAGCTACGCATCGCTAGCAGTTCATGCTTGGGCGTGATGCGCGCGGGCCGCCAAGCCCTATTTTTGCCAAGGTACATCCGCCACCCCGGCCAGATGGTTGGCCAGGCGGGCCTGCACAAACAGCCAATCGCTCAGCCGGTTCAGATAAATCCCAATCGCCGGCAGAATCGACGTTTGTGCAGCCAGGCGCACCACCCAGCGCTCGGCCCGCCGGCATGTGGTGCGGGCCAGGTGCAGCCGCGCCGCCACTTCACACCCGCCCGGCAGAATAAAAGCCGCCAGCGGTGAGAGCACTTCCTGCGCCGCGTCGATCTGCTCCTCCAGCCGCGTAATCGCCGCCGCCGGTAACGGGGGAAGCGCCATTTCGGCCATCTCCAAATCTGTCGTCGCCAGGTGCGAACCTATGATAAATAGCTCATTTTGCACTATGCGCAAGGCCGCCAGCATCGTTTCGTCGGCCGCCGCCGCCGCCAACCCAATCGACGCATTGGTTTCATCCACCTCGCCCAGACACTCCAGGCGCAAATCATCTTTTTTAATGCGCCCGCCGCCGACCAGCCCGGTCGTGCCGTCGTCGCCACCGCGAGTGTATATTTTCATGGCCGGGATCATGTCGCCGTGGCAAGCAACTTTCAAGTGCTCGTAAACGCACCATCCCACTTCCACCCATGCCCATCCTCAAGCACAATTTCCCCGCCCGTCTTTAGCCCGGTCCCCATTTGCCGTATCATGTCTCCCATCATGAATCAGACCTTGCGTATCGGAACCTTTGAATTAGCCAATCGCCTCCTGGTCGGCACCGGAAAATACGCCGACTACGCGGTTATGGCGCAGGCTCTTGAACAAAGCGGCTGCCAGGTGGTTACCGTCGCCGTCCGCCGCGAACGCTTGATTGACGCCCAGGGCCGCTCCCTGCTCGATTTTCTCGATCTGAAAAAATACATCATCCTCCCCAACACCGCCGGCTGCTTCACCGCCGACGACGCGGTGCGCGTCGCCTTGCTGGGGCGCGATCTACTGGAAAAGCAAAACAACCCCGGTGCCGGCTGGGTCAAACTGGAAGTCCTCGGCGATAAAAAAACCCTCCTGCCCGATCCGGTCGGCACCATCGAAGCCACCCGTCAACTGGTCCGCGAAGGCTTTAGCGTCCTGGCCTACAGCAGCGACGACCCGCGCTGCGCCGTCCGACTCAAGGAGGCCGGTGCCGCCAGCGTCATGCCCGCCGGCAGTCCCATCGGCTCCGGACAGGGCATCCTCAACCCCCTGAATATTTCCCTGTGCCTGGAACTGCTCAAGGAATCCGACCCGACCTACCCGGTCATCGTCGATGCCGGCGTCGGCACCGCCAGCGATGTCAGCGCCGCCATGGAACTGGGCGCTGACGGCGTGCTGCTCAACACCGGTATCGCCCACGCCAAAGACCCGCTCAAGATGGCCGCGGCCATGCGCCACGCCCTCCAGGCCGGACTGCTGGCCTACCAGGCTGGCCGCATCGCTAAAAAACGCTATGCCACCGCCTCCAGCCCCTTTGAAGGCGTCATCAGCTATATCCCCGGCGAGTAAAACATGATCCATCCCCTTTGGACCCAATTAGCCGCCGCCGCCGGCCGCGCCATCACCGACCAGCAGGCCGAGTTGCTGCATGGCTTCCTGCATTTGTTGGCCCAGGCCAATGAGCGCGTCAACCTCACGCGCATCGTCGATCCCGACGCCGCACAGGTCCAGCATGTGGCCGATGCTCTGACCCTCTTGCCATTTTTGCCTCCCGACGCCCATGATCTGGTGGACATCGGCAGCGGCGGGGGGGTGCCGGGCCTGGTTCTGGCCATCGTACGGCCCGACGCCCGGGTTACCCTCGTGGAATCCACCGGCAAAAAAGCCCAGTTCCTCCACCAAACCGTTAACCAGTTACATTTGCCCAACGTAACCGTTGTCAACCAGCGCGCTGAAGCCGCCGCTCGCGGGCCTCTGCGCTCGGCCTTCGACGTGGCCACCGCCCGCGCCATCGGCTCCATGAGCGATGTGTGCCGCTGGTGCCTGCCCTTTTTACGCCCCGGCGGCGTGCTCTTGGCGATGAAAGGGGCCAAAGGTGCCGAGGAACTCAAAAAGCTCCCCTCCACCATGAAATTCTGGATCGCCGATAAACCCCAGTGCATCCCCACCCCCATCCCCGGCGGCGAAGCCCACCAGATCATCAAAATCATCCGCAAAGGCGCTTGACGCTAAAACAGGGCAATCCGCCAAAACGCTTGACGAAAAAACAGGGCAATCTCGTTTGCTCAGCAG
>JBBQBE010000025.1:0-37868 GCA_038317225.1 Tepidisphaerales bacterium
AGACAAAGTCATCGCGGTTTGATATCCGCCCACAGAAACAACATCTGTTCCATTATTCTGTAACTTCACGAACTGGTAGGCATACTCGTTCTTTGCCGAAAACAGAAAGGAGACCCAAAGCGTGTCGTTGGTTTTACTCCCACCCTGTGTGGCCAGAGTTCGGGTTGACTTATAAGGGCCGGCATAACCCATAAAATTCCCTTCAGCACCAGCGGTTGTCGTCAAGCCCCTCCCAGCATAGGGAATCTCCGCCGCCGTAAGGGGCTTGGAACCAGCCCCTGAACTGTTCGCCCAGGCGCTGCTCCAACCAACCCCACCGTTAAGCCCATTTAGGCTGATTCCGGCCGCCGTATAGTCAAATCCATCATAGGCTACCAGCGCCCCGAAACTCGCCGTTGAGCAGGCCACCAAAACCAACGCCGCCAGACACATTTCACGCTTCATAACCGTCCTCCATAAATGGAGGCCAACCTCTTGGCCGACACACCCGGGGCGCACAACTGTTTCCTTGTTCCAATACACTTTTCAGGCTGATTCCCGCCTGGCTCACCGCCGGCACTTCGATTCGGTCCATCAGCAGTTCCACTGCTTTGTGTCCCATGTCGGCTTCCGGCAGAACCATGGTGTCTATCACCGCATCCACATGCTGAATCAGGCTGTCATCAAAACTCACAATGGACAGATCCTGCGGCAACGACAAACGCAAATCCGTCTGAGCCACCTTATGAACCCACCACGCCGCTTGGGGTGAATAGGCCACCACCGCCGTCGGCCGATCGGCTGCCGACAGCCACGCCAGCGTAAACTCCTTGCGCTGCGGAACCTCCGAATCGCCGACATGGATCGTCCGCGGCGTCAGGCCCGCCTTTCGCATCGCCGCCTCATACCCGGCCTGACGATCGGTGGTGCTGTAATGCCCCCAGCCGCCGTACATGACATACGCGATCTTCTGGTGTCCCAGCGACAGCAGATGCTCTGTCGCCTGCCGGGCGGCATCGACGTCGTCAGGATAGACACAATTCTGCGCCTGCCTGGAATTGATCCAGACGGACGGAAGCCGGCTTTGCTCCACCATCTCCGCCAGCCCGGAGGGGATCTGGGCGTTGTAGTTAATCAGCAACCCGTCGGCGAACCACTCCTGCAGAATCCTCGGAATCTGACCTTCACGAAGCATCTCGTCATCCGGCAGTTTCGCCACCGTCAGGTGAAGCTGCTGCGCGGACAAAGCCTCGTTAATCCCATCCATCAGCGACCCCGGAAGCAGGCTGCGCAGCCCCACCGTACTCATCAGCAGTGCGACATTGCCGTAACGCCCTGTGCGCATCGCCTTGGCGGCCACATGCGGCCGATACCCCATCTCCCGCGCGGCGCTCCATACGCGAGCGCGCGTCGTCTGTCCAATCCGCCCGCGGTCGCCCAACACCTGAACAACCGTCGGAACCGACAGCCCCACTCGACTGGAAATATCTTTGACAGTAACGGCCATAAAATGCTTTGTTACGAATGATATCACGTAATATCACGTTGTCAAGAAAAAAATTTCGCTCATTTGGGAATTCCCAACCGACAGGCCACCCGACTGGAAAAATCTATGACTGCAACGGCCATAAAATGCACTATTGCACAGGAAATCACGTAATATCATGTTGTCAAAAAAAATCGCCACTGCGGAAATCCCCGCATAACACTGGCCCAACTCAAAGCCCGCAAGGCCAAGGCGTTGCTTATCCCGATAACCGACCGGGCGAAAAACTCTCAGCGGCAGGAAACGTCGTCGATCTTGTATATGAAGGGGGCGTCCCGGGCAGCCCTATGACGCCGGCCACATAGCACTGGCCGACGAGGTGGTTTTCAATGGCCGCTATGGCGCGTTTGCCTTCAAGGACACGTCGCCCGGCAAGCTCATGGCGATTTGGGCAGCGCCGCTGGCTCTTTGACCGCCACACCATGCACCTTGAGCGTATGGAGTTGCACGTGCCTGGCCTTATCCGGATCTTTCACATGATCGCTGTGGCACACGGCCTTTTCTCCCTTGTGCGCCAGCGCCGCCCGGCGGCGCAGAATCTCCTGTCCCTCGGCACTCACCCCAGGCGAAGCGGCCGATTTTTTGCTCGGCTGCACTTGCTCGTCCTTGCCGGAAAAGAATTCACTGATTTCCTTGCTGATTCGCACCGCACACCAGTCGTGGCCGCACATGGCGCAAAAATCCGTATCCACCGTCAAATCTTCATCATGAAAAGCGCGAGCCAGATCAGGATCAAACGACAAGTCCAAATGCTTTTGCCAGTTCAACGCCGCCCGCGCCTTGGTCAGTTCATCATCGCGCTGCCGGCTGCCGGGGATGCCCAGGGCCACATCCGCCGCATGCGCCGCGATTTTGTAGGCCACGCACCCCTGCTTTACATCATCTTTCTTAGGCAGGCCCAGATGCTCCTTGGGTGTTACATAGCAGAGCATCGCCGCCCCGTGATATCCCGCCGCCGTCGCTCCAATACAACTGGTGATGTGGTCGTAGCCGGGGAATATGTCCGTTACCAGCGGCCCCAACACGTAAAAGGGCGCGCCGTGACAGAGCTTGCGCTGCAATTTCATGTTGTATTCAATCTGGTCAAAAGGCACGTGGCCCGGCCCCTCCACCATCACCTGGCACCCGCGCGCCCAGGCCCGTTCGGTCAGTTCGCCCAGTGTCGCCAGTTCACGCAATTGCGCCTCGTCGGTGGCGTCGGCCAGCCCGCCGGGACGTAGACCGTCTCCCAGCGAAAAGCTCACGTCGTACTGCCGCATCAAATCGCAGATGTCATCGAAAATCTCATACATCGGGTTTTGCTTGTTGTGATGAATCATCCACTTGGCCAGCAAGCTGCCCCCGCGCGACACGATGCCGATTAATCGCTTTTTCACAAATGGCAGATGCTCGCGCAACACCCCCGCGTGAATTGTGAAGTAATCCACCCCCTGCTGGGCTTGATTTTCCAGTTCCTTGAGAATGTCGTCATAGGTCAAATCCTCTATCGACTTGCCCATGATCATCGAATAGATCGGAACTGTCCCGATGGGCACGTGGCTTTCTTGCAAAATCGCCTGGCGGCAGGCATTCAAATCACCGCCGGTGGACAAATCCATTACCGTGTCAGCGCCCCAGCGCTCCGCCCAGCGCAACTTCTCGACCTCCCCTTCGGTGTCGCTGGAGACCGGCGAAGCGCCCATGTTGGCGTTCACCTTGGTCAAGCCAGCCCGACCAATGCACATGGGCCTCAGCTTATAGCGCAGATGCATGTGGTTGGCCGGGATAATCATCCGCCCCGCCGCCACTTCATCGCGCACCTGCCGGGCAGTCAGATGCTTTTCCACCTCGGCCACCTGTTTCATTTGCTCGGTGATCACCCCGCAGCGCGCCCACTCCAGTTGTGTGCGGCACTGCTCGACTCGCCCGCTATTGGCAGGCGCGTCTGTTGACCAGCCGGCGGGCAAAAAGTCCCACGCCGTTTTTTCTGAAATTCCCGGCATTCCCGGCGTGTTCGGCGAGCTGTAGGTCAGCGGGCCACCAATCTGAGCCGGCAAGGCAAACGACCCCGGATTGGTCCCCTGGGCCGGGGCTGTCGGCGACGCCAAAGGTGGCAAACGATACAAACGCGATTCATTGGACGATTCCATGGCATTACTCCACAAGCAAAATAATGTTGCAAAATAAAAAAGAGGAAAACGGGAGCAGCCGGCGGGATATGGCCTTCGCATCGCTTCCCTACGCCGGCACACCCGCCGGATCAGGTTCCAAGGGTCTAATCTCAGGCCGCCTGCGGCGACCACCCCTAGCGAATATTTCTCTATCGAGAGTGTAGGAGCCTCGCCGAACAATCGCAAGCCAAATTAAAAGCGTTTTGGTTTGCCCGCGGCTTTAGCGCAATCTTAACATTCTTGCCGTACAGTTCGCCACTGCCGGCGACTATCATAACCAGCTATGAAACATGCGCGCGAATCCAATCCCGCCACTCTGCCCACCAACGGCACCGACCTGCCCGATTCGGCGCTCTTGATCGAAGCGCAGGATGGTGCCGCCACCGGGCCGGAATTTCTCAACCGCGACCTGAGCTGGCTGGATTTTAACCGCCGCGTGCTGCACGAAGCGGTCGATGCGCGCACCCCCCTGCTGGAGCGCGTCAAATTCCTCGGCATCTTCACCTCCAACCTCGACGAGTTTTACATGAAACGCGTCGGACTGCTGCGACGCCAGGCCATGGGCCTCAGCGCCGCCGGCCGCGCCGATAGCACCGCGGCCACCAGACAACTCACCGCCATTCGCAAAACCGTTATCGAGCTTCAGCAGACCCAGGCCGATTGTTATAAAAATCACATCCTTCCGGCCTTGGCGGAAAATGGCGTCCGTATGCTGAACTGGAATCAGCTAACCCCTGAGCAGGTCCGCGAGGCGGAAGCCTTTTTCCAGCAAAACGTTTTTCCCATTTTGACCCCGCTGGCGGTTGACCCCGGCCACCCCTTCCCATTTTTATCCAATCTCTCTGAGTCCCTGGGCCTGATCGTGCATCACCCCGACCGCACGCAGGAAAACCTCTTTGCCCGTATCAAAGTCCCCGAAACCCTGCCGCGCTGGATCCAATTGACTCAGTCGGTGCCGCAAGGGCAATTTCACTTCGTCAGCCTTTATGAGCTGATTCAATTCAATCTCGGTGATTTATTCCCGGATATGAAAGTCCAGGACGTCATGATCTTCCGCATCACCCGCCATGCCGGGCTGGAGATAGAGCAGGAGGATGTGGACGACTTGCGCGAGTTGGTGGAAATGGAACTGAAAGAGCGGCGATTTGCCGACGTGGTGCGCCTGGAACATGGCCCGCGCCCCAACCCATGGATTTTGCAGTTTTTAACCGAGGAATTGCAGCTTGCCGAAAGCGATGTCTATGAACTAAACGGTCAACTGGAATATCAGGACTTGCGTCCCATCAGTGATCTGGCCCTGCCCAAATTGCGCTACGAACCATGGGTGCCGCAAATCCCCCCCGCCCTCAGCGATGAGGAGGCCGATATCTTCGCGCTCATCCGCTCCGGCGACTTGCTGGTTCATCATCCTTACGAGAGTTTTGATGCGTCGGTGGCGCGATTTATCACCGCCGCCGCCGCCGATCCCAAGGTGCTGGCGATCAAGATGACCCTCTATCGCACCGGCGATGACAGCCCCTTTATCCATACTCTCATCCAGGCCGCCGAAGCGCGAAAAGAGGTGGTCTGTCTGGTGGAACTCAAGGCCCGCTTCGACGAGGAGCGCAATATACTGCTGGCCCGCAAGCTGGAGGAAGCCGGCGTTCACGTCGTTTACGGCATGATGGGCCTCAAAACCCACACCAAGACCGCGCTGGTGGTGCGCCAGGATCCCGACCGTATTCGTTGCTACGCCCATATCGGCACCGGCAACTACCACATCCAAACCGCCAAGCTCTACACCGACCTGGGCCTGCTCACCGCCAATCCACAAATTACCGCCGATCTGGTGGACCTGTTTCATTTCCTCACCGGCCGCTCGCTTAAACGCGAATATCGCAAGCTCCTGGTGGCCCCGGTGAATATGCGCCAGCGTTTTTTGGAATTGATCGCCCGCGAAGTGGACCATCATCGCGCCGGCAAACCAGCCCGTATCGTCGCCAAGATGAACAGCCTGGAAGATCGCAAGATCATCCGCGCCCTTTACGAAGCCTCCGCCGCCGGCGTGCCCATCGAACTGATAGTGCGCGGCTTCTGCTGCCTGCGTCCCGGCGTGGCGCAGATGAGCGAGAATATCCACGTTATCTCCGTCATCGGCCGCTTCCTGGAGCATTCCCGCATCTTCTATTTCCGCAACGCCGCCGCCGATGAGGCCCAGGGCGACATTTTCATCGGTTCGGCCGACTGGATGTATCGCAACTTGCTGGCCCGCGTGGAAACGATGGCCCCCATCGAGGACGCCACGCATAAGATTCGCTGCTGGGAACTGCTGCAAACACTGCTCAACGATCAGCGTCAAACCTGGGACTTGGCCGCCGATGGCAGCTACAGCCAGCGCCAACCCGCCACCGCCGCCCAGGAGATCGGCGTGCAGCAATTGCTGATGCAGCAAACCCGACAACGCAACCCCGCATTTTAAGCAATTTTCTTGCTATTTTGATCCCGCCGCGTGTGACGGTGCAAGTTCACGAGGGTTATCTGGGCGCAAAAAAAGACCGGGCTGGTAGGAGGTAGACCAACCCGGTCCGGAGGGCACTATGAATTACATGCGCTACTTGGCCGGATGTTGCAACAAATCGTTCCGAGCCTCTTGCAGCGCCAGCAGAATATAACTGGTTACCAGCGTGGGATGATCTTCCATCCACCGCTTTTCACCGTTCCAGCTTCCATCGGCATTTTGCAGCCGCGACATTGCCTCAATTAATTCTAGTCGCCAATCGTGCGCTACGCCATTTTGATCCACAATCACCGGCTCGCCATACGCCCGCAAAGCCCGCGCCATTGTGTAATAATAATAATATAAACCGTTTTTGGCATCGGCCGGATTGCCCGCCGCAATGCCTGGATTTTCATCCAGCGTCCAGTTGTGGCTGATCCACCGCCACGCCGCTTTCACCCGCGGGTCATCTTTACTCAATCCGGCGTAAATCATGCTTTTCAAACCGGCGTAGGTCATCGAGCCATACGAACGCAGCATCCGTTTGCCATCAGCACCTTGGTATTCGCCGGCGTTGGTCTCCCCGTTATTGGCCGGCGTATAAATAAATCCGCCATCATCGCCGCTCCAGGGCTGATCGTTGGTTTCGGACTGATTTTGCATCCGGCTGACAAATTTCAACGCCGCCTGGTACGCCGGATCGGATTTTTCCACGCCCGCATCGTGCAGCGCATCCAGCACCAATTGCGTATTAGAGCCGTCCGCCCGGCCCTTTTTGCCATAACCCCAGCCGCCATAATTAGCATTGGCATCGCTGGCAACCTGCTCCCCACCCGGCAGTCCATTAATCCCTTGTCGCCACTGCAAACTTTTCAAATAATCCAAAGCTTTTTCAATCCGCGGTCGATACTCAGTATTTTCCGCCGCCGCCAAGGCGCTGATGGCAATGGCGGTGTTATAACTGGCCAGCAAATCTTTATAGATGCCGCCATTTTCCAACTGAAAGCTCAGCAATTTGGCGTAACCCTTATCCAATACCGCTTTATCCACGCCACCTTGTCCCGCCAGCGCCCGCAGCGCCAGGGCCGTTATGGCCGGCGGATCATATTTACCTTGAAAGGAGCCCTCGGGCGTCTGCCGCTTCAGCAAAAACGCCACGCCTCGGTCCAGCAGCAGCTTCACATCCGGCGCAGGCGCGGCACGAGTCGCGGCGGTCGCGGCGGGCGCGGCTTGGGCATATATCGTCGGCGCGGCCGTCAAGACCGCCGCCGCCAAAACTGCCAGTCGAATCGATTTCATTTTCAGGTTCACTCCCACAATAGTTATATCGCCCTCGGCGCAAAAAGTTGCTAACTATTTTTTTCTTTTTACCGCCGCCACATCCGCCCAATTCAGTCATCATTGCATTTTGCCCGCGCACGGTCTAGATTTTCCGCAATGATCGTCCTGATCGATAATTACGACTCCTTTACCTATAACCTCGTGCAAAAGCTAGGGGAGATTTCACCTGCACTGGAATTAAAAGTGTTTCGCAACGACAAAATTGATGTTGCCGGGATCGAAGCGCTGCATCCTACGCACATTGTCATCTCCCCCGGCCCCTGCACGCCGCGCGAGGGGGGCATCAGCAATGAGGTGATCCTGCATTTTGGCCCGCGAATCCCCGTACTGGGCGTCTGCCTGGGCCATCAGTGCATCGGTTTTTCGCTCGGTGCCCAGGTCGTGCGCGCCGACCGGCTCATGCACGGCAAAACCGATCGTATCTTCCACGATGGAAAAACGCTTTATCAAAACATGCCCGATCCCTTTACCGCCACGCGCTATCACAGCCTGATTATCAAGCCCGGCACGCTGCCGGCGGAATTGGAAATCAGCGCCTGGACCGATCAGAATGAGATTATGGGCGTGCGCCACAAAACCTGGCCGCTGGAAGGCGTGCAGTATCACCCCGAAAGTTTTCTGACCGAACACGGCCAGACCCTTTTGGCCAATTTTTTGAAAAAATAGCTCCCGCGGGCAACATTTTATGGCACTGGCGCGTATATTAACCCGTGGGGTGGCCGAATCCGTCGGCCATAGGCCATATTATTAGACTCTCTGGGAGAGGATCATGCGACAAACGCGAGAAAAGCAACAAAAAGGTTTTACACTCGTCGAGTTGCTGGTAGTGATCGGGATCATCGCCATGTTGATCGGCATGCTCATGCCGGCCCTGTCGCGCGCCCGCCAGGCGGCCAACAGCGTGCGCTGCAAATCCAATCTGCGGCAAGTCGGCCTGGCCTTGGAGATGTATTCCAACGACTGGCGCGGCTGGATGTTTCCTCCGGGCCTGGGCTGGTCCCCCACCGTGCCCCAGGACCAGCGCTGGCCGGTACATGTTTTCAAGCCGCCGGTATGGAACCCGCCTCTGCTGATCTGCCCCACGGACGTCGAACCGTTCGGCGAGCATTCCTATGTACTCAACCAGCATTTAGCCAATTACAAAATCCGCTACTTCACCAAACCGCCCAACGGCCTGACTCCGTCCGACCTGGTGCTGATGGGTGAAAAAAAGACTGATGTATATGACTACTACATGGAACTCGGCGACTTTCTGCGCGTTGTCGAGGGTTATCGCCACGGCCTGAGCCTCGGTTCCAATTACCTGTACATGGATTTACATGTCAGCGTTGTCCCGCCCAACGAAGCACTAGCAGGCATCGATCCCTGGTCGCCCCCCGGTACCCCGCCCGGAGGCAACGAAGGGGATTAAACCCAGGTCCAAGGCATATGGCTTGCTCACTAAAAACTCCCTGATCCATGTACTCATGGGAAAGGGTGATCGCCTTGTGTCGGCTTACTCTATAATTCCCTCGCCCATGTACTTATGGCAGAGAGGGTGATCGCCTTGAGTCGGCTTACTCTATAAGTCCCTCTCCTATGTACTCATGGGGGAGGGTAGGGTGGGGGCTTCCTTATTCCCCTTCCGCAAAGCCTACAACAGGTTGAACTTTGCGGCGGCGCATTGCCATATCCACAAGAATAATCCGTAATATATTCTGCGCGGCTTGACTGGCCTCTATTGCGCTTCTACCCTTTCCTTTTGGGAATACGGAGAAAATGTAATGATGTGCCCGGTGGTGGAAGTGCTGGAAGCGCGCACGCTGCTTTCAGCCGGTGGATTGTCTATTGTGTTACAGAAGGGACCGAATCTGTCGGCAAACGCCGCCGCTTCGGCCGCGGCAGACCAAGCCGCGCTGTTTATTGAATCCCTCTTCGCCGATCCGATCACGGTTGTTGTCGATGCGGAAATAACCTCCCTGCCCCCCGGCACCATTGCTCGCTGTCAGCCGGTGGTGGTTGATTGGGATTACGCCGATTTGCTCGCCCGCATGAAGGCCGATGCCACCTTGGATGAGCCGATCGTCCAGCAAATCCCAGCTTTAGCCAATCTGAATACCTTGCTGCCGGCTGGATTCTCTCTGGCCGGCGCTGAAGCCACCCGCGCCAATCTCCTGGCCCTGGGCGTGGACTATCCCGCCCTGCCCCAAGTGTCCTCGGCCTACGCTCCCGGCGCTTGGCAGGACATGACCCTCTATTTCAGCGATGCCATCACCTACGACTACACCCGTGCCGATGGCATCGACTTTGGCGCTATTGACTTCAAGGGCGAAGTGATTCACGAAATGGTCCACGGGCTGGGGTTCAGCAGCGGCGTCAGTACCGTGGACCGGATGCTCCGCGACGGCCAAAGCGGCCCGGTGCGCCTGGACCCAATGGACCTGTTTCGACTCGCCCCGGGTGAGGGTGCCGCAAATTTTGTCCATACCCAGCGCCTGCTCGTGCCCGGTGCTATCGCCAATCAGCAGGTTTTTTATGACGGCGGCACTTTCGATCCCACCGGCATCACCGGCTATACCGGCCTGGCCGCCGGCGATATCCCCATGTCCACCGGCGTGGCCGAAGGCGATGGACACCAGCCGGCACACTGGAAGGATCAAGCCTATACCGGCCGCTACATCGGCCTCATGGAGCCGACCAGCTATGGCGGTGAACTGGCAGCCTGGACCGAAGCCGACACCCGCGCTTTAAGCCTGGTGGGCTGGGATATCCCGGAACTGGCCTCTATCACGGGACGAATCTTCAACGACCTCAATGCCAATGGCATCGTCAATGTGGGAGAACCGCCCATCCCCGCCTGGTCCGTTTTCCTCGATACCAATAACAACGGCCAATGGAATGCCGGCGAGCCGACCACCCTCACCGACGCACAGGGCGTGTATCAGTTCACCAATTTGCGCCCAGGCACCTATCACGTTGGCCAGCAATTGAAAGAGGGATGGTTTGTTACCGGAAATCCGACGCAGACGGTTGCGGTGGCGCACAACCAGCCGGTTATTGATGTGAATTTATCCGTCAGCCAGCCCGGCAGCGTCGCCGGCCGCGTGTATGTGGATATGAACGGCGACGGCCTGCGCCAGACCGAGGAGCCGCCGATTGCCACCTGGTCGGTTTATGCCGACTTGGACCGCAATGGACGCTGGGACGCCGGCGAAAATTCCGCCGTTACCGATGTAACCGGGCGCTACGTTTTGCAAAATATGTCGCCGGGCGATTATCAAATCGGGCTGCTGGTGGCCCCGCACTGGCGCGCGACCAACGGCCCGCTCCAGGTAACCGTCTTTAGCGGCCAAATGACCGGGCGGCAAAAGCTTTTCGCCCAGCCCTTGGCGCGCGTGCAAGGCAAAGTGTATTACGACGCCAACACCGACGGCATTCGCCAAGCCAGTGAAATACCCTTAACCGGCACGCTGGTGTGGCTGGATACCAACCTCAATCAGCGAAGGGATTCTGGTGAAGCCATGGCGCTCACCGACGCCACGGGCAAATATGTGCTGGATGATCTTGTGCCCGGCTACAGCACCCTGGCGGTGGCGCTTCCCCCAAGCTGGGCCGCAACCAGCCCCTGGCGGGGCGTGGGCACCCTTTGGCTCAATCCCGGCCAGATCGTTCGCGGCTGGCATTACGGCCTGCACTATGTCGGATGAGTCGCCCAAGGCTCAGAGTTTGTGAAAGAATCAACATTTTCGACCAAATTATGGCTTTTTTGTGCACATAACGAAGGTCAAGATCAATTTATTCACAGGCTCTTACTTCAGCTCCACCGTCCAGTAAGCCAAATCCAAAAACTGCTTCCAACTGGCATAACGCTGGTCGGCCAGACGAATGTTGATCACCGGGCTGCGCCGCGGCTTGACCGGCTTGCTGATCAGTTTCATCCGCGCCTGTTCCGGCGTGCGCCCGCCTTTTTTCACATTGCAGCGCACGCAGCAGCAGACAATATTCACCCACGAGCTTTTGCCACCCTGGCTGCGCGGCACCACGTGGTCCAGTGAAAGTTCGCTGGTGGGCATCTTCTTGCCGCAATACTGGCAGCGGCCTGAATCACGCGCGTAGATATTGCGACGGTTAAATTTAACCTCTTGCCGTGGCAATTTTTCATACGCCAGCAGTCGAATGATTCGCGGCACGGCGATCTGAAACCGCACCGTGTGAATCCAATCATACTCATCGGGCTGAAACTCCAGCTTAAGCTGCGAGAGTTCCCGCCATTCGGCGAAATCCAGATTTTGCCACTGGCTTTCCTCGCCACTGCTTTCAATATGCACCACTTCCGCCAAGTCCCGGCACAAAAGCGAAAACGCCCGCCGCACATTGACAACCCGAATCGCCTGGTAAAATTTATTTAACACCAACACCGACGCATTGAGCGCGGCCGACGAGCCAACCGTCGTGGATGACGAAGATGAAGATGAGGAGGTGAATAAAGGGTCCATATTGAGCAGTCCCTACACCCGCTGATGGTACAGTCTTGGCTCATCAAAAACCAGAGATCACTGATTTTGTCGTGACGCCGCCTCTATTTTAAACTGCCCGGTACACATCGCCGGCAAATTGCGATATGGTCATAAGCGGTGAAATCGCAGCTTCCACTCATGACCCAGGGCGCGACCAGCGCGATTCAGGATCCCATTCTGGACTCCATCGCCGATGGTGTCTTTACCGTGGACAAGGATTGGCTTATCACCTCCTTTAACCAGGCCGCCGAGCGGATCACCAAGGTTCCCCGCGCCCAGGCCATTGGCCGCCGCTGCTGCGATGTTTTTCGCGCCAGCATTTGTGAAGGCTCCTGCGCTTTACGCAAAACCTTGGAAACCGCCAAGCCCATCATGGACCGGACCATTTACATCCTGGACTCCACCGGCTCGCGTACGCCCGTCAGCATCTCAACGGCTATTTTGAAAGACGCCCAAGGCCGCACCATCGGCGGCGTGGAAACGTTTCGGGATTTGAGTCTGGTTGAAAATCTCCGCAAGCAGCTCCACGCCAGCTACAGCTTTGCGGATATCATCGGCCGCAGCCGGCCGATGCGCCAGCTATTCGATATTCTACCGCAGGTCGCCTCCAGCGATGCGGCGGTATTGCTGGAGGGACGCAGCGGAACCGGTAAAGAACTTTTCGCCCACGCTCTGCACAACCTATCGGCGCGTAAACACAAGCGATTCGTCGCCATCAATTGCGGAGCGTTACCGGATTCTCTTTTGGAATCAGAGCTGTTTGGGTACAAGGCCGGCGCGTTCACCGATGCCCGCAAGGACAAACCAGGCCGCTTTGCCTTGGCCGAGGGCGGCACGATTTTTCTCGATGAAATCGCTGACGTTTCGGCGGCTATGCAATCGCGTCTGCTGCGCATCTTGCAGGAAAGGGTCTACGAACCACTGGGCGGCATCGAGCCGATACCCGCCAACGTGCGCATCATCACCGCCACCAATACCGACCTGCGGCAACGAGTGGCCGATGGGCACTTTCGAGAGGATTTGTTTTACCGCATCAACGTGGTCCGCATGGTTTTACCGCTACTGCGCGAAAGAAGAGAGGATATTCCGCTGCTGGTGGAAGATTTGATTCAACGCTTTAACCGTCTGAAACACAAACAAATCGCCGGCGTCTCCGATAGCGCTATGGCGATTTTGCTGGAGCATGAGTATCCAGGCAACGTGCGCGAGTTGCAGAATATCATCGAACACGCCTTTGTGCTGTGCGGCTCGGGACTTATTGATGTGAAACATCTGCCCCCCGCGCTGCGACAGCGTGCGGCTGTAACCACCGATGCCGCCACCCTCCGCGACATGGAAATCCTGATGATCAAGGACTCCCTCCTTAAGCACCATGGCAATCGCACCGCCGCCGCCAAACAACTCGGCATCCATCCGGCCACTCTCTTCCGCAAAGCCAAATCCCTGAAAATCACCTTGCCGAAAACCGACGGCAGACAGCCTGCGTAATATCGCAAATTGCGATGCTACAAAACGTCAACCGGTGCATTTTGCAACACTTTCCACGCATGGCCTCCACTACCATACTCTTTATAACTTCTGGTTTAAGGCGTATTTAGCAAAACATAGAAATCTTCTCTATGGTTGGCACATCATTCGCAATGGGGAATGGTGCGATGTTGATCGGCATACCCATTTGGCAAGGGCGCGTCTCCCCGGTTTTCGATGTGGCCCAGCATTTGGCTGTGGCCCACATGGATGAAAAGCGGCTGGTGCGAATGGATGAACTGCCATTGCCCGGCGGCGATCCGCTGGCGCGGGTGCGACTGATTGAAGCGCATCGCATCGAGATACTTTTATGCGGAGCGATCTCCCGCTATCTGCAAAGAATGCTTCAGCGCAGCGGCGTAAGCGTCTGGCCTTGTCTGTGCGGAGAGGTTCAGCACGTAATCAGCGCGTTTACAGATAATCAACTGCTCCTCCGCGGCCTGGTCATGCCCGGCTGCGACGGCCGCACTGGCGGCGGGGGATGCAATCATGGTCGCCGACGGCAAATGCGCCATCGCCGCGGCCAACAAATAAATAACCAAGAAAGGCAACAGCAATGAAGTTAGCGATCAGTGCCACCGAAGCGAGTTTGGATGCCCCGATCGACCCACGGTTTGGTCGGGCGGCATGTTTTGTCATTGTGGATACCGACGGCAATGCCGCCACCATGATTGATAACACCGCCAATCAGGCCGCAACCCACGGCGCGGGTTTGCAGGCGGCCAAAGTCATTATTGAAGCCGGTGCCGCCGCGGTCATCAGTGGCCACGTGGGGCCTAAAGCGTTTGACGTATTGCATCCCGCCGGGGTGAAGATCTTTCACGCGGAAAACACCACCGTGCGCCAGGCCGCGCAGAGCTATCAAAAAGGGCAATTACAGCAGGTATTCAGCGCTACTGTTTAGTTACAATGCTTGTGCCGCTGCCGGTGAACGTTTCACCAGCCAGCAGGCGTATCCGTCCGCAAACCTGTTTGTGGACATAATAGAAGGAGTAGCAGCCATGGAACAGCAAAACACCTTACCGCTCATCGGCGAAAAGGCCCCGACCTTTGTCGCCGAGACCACCCAGGGGCCTATCAACTTCCCCGATGACTACAAAGGCAAGTGGGTCATCTTTTTCTCCCACCCGGCGGATTTCACACCGGTCTGCACCACCGAATTCATGACATTCGCATCCATGCAGCCGGAATTTGAAAAACGCAACTGCAAGCTGCTGGGACTTTCCATTGACAGCACCTACAGCCATATTGCCTGGCTGCGGACTATCAAGGAAAAGATTCAGTACAAGGACATGAAAAACGTCGAGGTTACCTTCCCGGTCATCAGCGACTTGACCATGAACGTATCACGGGCATTCGGCATGTTGCAGCCCGCAGCCAGCACCACCCAGGCCGTGCGCGCGGTATTCATCATCGATCCCAATGCCATCGTGCGGGCGATTTTGTATTACCCACTGAGCAATGGCCGCAACATGGCCGAGATTATGCGTCTGCTGGTGGCCATGCAGCTTACCGACCAGCACAAAGTCGCCACTCCCGCCAACTGGCAGCCCGGCGAGGATGTGATTGTTCCCCCGCCCGGCTCGTGCGGATCGGCCAAACAGCGGATGGAAAAACCAGGCGAGGATGTGTACTGCCTTGACTGGTTCATGTGTTTGAAAAAATGTCCGCAATCCTTTTAACGTGTGTATGCAACTATTGCATTATTTTGTAACCAACTTTTTTTATAGGCGGGAAATATTTCCCGCACTAAGGAGATTGCAATGCCAGGACTCGATGGAACAGGACCGTTAGGACAAGCTTCTCGCCGCGGACAAGGCCGCTGCCGCGCCAGAGGCGCAGGGATGGGCCAAGGGATGCGCCAACGCATGCGCGGGGGCGCGGCGGCCATGCAAGCGCCAGCCAACACCTCGTCGCCGACCGTCGCCGCAGCGGCCAATACAGCCGTTGCCGCTGAGCTAGAGACCCTCAAGCAAACGGTTAGTCAGTTGGCCCAGTCGGTGCAACAGTTGACCACTAAACTGCAAGACGCCACCGCCAAGCCTGACGACGCAAATGTGTAACCCCATGCAGCCGTCGCCTGGTTGCACCGGGCGGCGGCTCTTTAACAAACCAGAAAAGTGGCTTTAATGAAGATTGCCATCGCCAGCGGCAAAGGTGGTGCCGGGAAAACCACCGTCGCCACCAGCATGGCCTCCATTTCCCACCAGCGGGGATTTTCCACCGCGTTCCTCGATTGCGATGTAGAGGAGCCTAATGGCCATTTATACCTGCATCCCGTCTTTGATCATCGGGAACCGGTACTTGTGCCGGTACCCGTGGTGGATGAAGCCGCCTGCCGCGCCGCTGGCACTTGCGGCCAGTGCGGCAAGGTTTGCCAGTTCAGCGCGATCATTTGCATTTTGGATTCGGTGAGGGTCAATGCCGAACTGTGCCACGGCTGCGGCGCGTGCCTGCTGGCTTGCCCGGCCCAAGCGATCAAGGAAAAACCCCATCCTGTCGGCATGGTTGAAAGCGGCCTGGCGGGCGGCATACAGTTCGTCCATGGACTTCTGGATATTGGTCAGGCCATGGCAACACCCGTAATCCGCGCCGTTAAGCGCTCCATGCCCAGCGCCGATGTGGTTGTACTCGACGCCCCGCCGGGCACGACCTGCCCAACGGTGGAAACATTGCGCGATGCCGACAAGGTGCTGCTGGTGGCCGAGGCGACACCCTTTGGATTTCATGACTTCACCCTGGCGGCCCAGATGGTCCAGTCGCTCAAACGGCCGCTCTGGGCGATGCTCAATCGCGTCGATGGTCCGGTTGACGACATTCTTGCCTGGTGCGGCCAGCAGCGCATCCCGGTACTGACCCAGGTGGCCGACAGGCGCGATGTGGCCGAGGCGTGTTCGCGCGGCCAGATGCCGCTGGACTGCGTGCCGCAATTTCGCACTCAAATGATGGAGCTTTTTGCTAAATTGGTTTCTGGTGAGGCAAAATGAAAGAATTGGTGGTCATCAGCGGCAAAGGTGGAACGGGCAAGACCTCGCTGGCCGGGGCTTTGGCGACGTTGGCCGGCTCGGTCGTGCTGGCCGATTGCGACGTGGACGCTTCCGATCTGCCCATTATTCTCCAGCCCCAAATACGCCAGTGTCATGATTTCGTGCAAGGACATTACGCCCTGATCAACAACGCAACCTGCGTCGGCTGCGGCGCCTGCCAAGGCGTTTGCCGCTTTGATGCCATCGCCGCTTCGACCGCAAAGAATTCGATTTACCATCCCTTTGCAGTAGACCCTCTGGTGTGCGAGGGATGCGGCGCGTGCCTGCAAATCTGCCCACTGGACGCAATTTCCCTCCAGCCCCGTCACGCCGGACAGTGGTTTATTTCCGACACGCCCATCGGCCCCTTGGTGCATGCGCGGCTCAACCCTGGCGGGCAAAATTCCGGCAAGCTGGTCAGCCTGGTGCGACAACACGCCAACAAAATCGCCAAAGAGCGATGCCTGGACTTGGTGCTGATTGACGGCTCGCCGGGAATCGGCTGCCCGGTCATCGCATCGGTCGCCCGCGCCGATGGTGTTTTGATTGTTACCGAGCCAACGCCTAGCGGCCTGCATGACATGATGCGCGTCATTGAACTGACCCGCCATTTTCGCCTGCCAACCATGCTTTGCGTCAACCGCTGGGACATCAACTCGCAACAAACTGAAGCGATCGAAGTGTCGGCGCGCAACAGCGGCGTCAAGCTCGCCGGGCGCGTGCGCGTCGACGGCGTATTCAATGCCGCCCAGCGACAACGCCGCACCGTCGCCCAAATCGCCGTCGGGCCGGTAATGGAAGATATTCGCCAGCTCTGGTCCAATGTATCGACTCGATTGTTTGGTGCCGCAACCGCCCCGGCCTACGATACCCCGCCCCGCAGCGCCTCGTGAGGGATGCCAGGTGCCCAATCACCGTACTGGCGGACGCTTCCGTGCTGGCGGACGCTTCCGTACTGGCGTACGCTTCCGTACTGGCGGACGCTTCCATACTGGCGGACGCTTCCGTACTGGCAGTCGCTTCCGTGCTGGCGGACACTGTAGCCGTTTACGAAAGCTGCGCTTTGCGGTATTGATGGGTGCGACTCCTACAGGATGGACCATGCGCTTGATATGCCTTTCACTGCTCCGCCCGCTGGGCTTGATGTCGTTGCTGGCGCTATTGCCGGCGTGCGTGACCGAAAAATTGATCACGCTCAATGCCCGCCCCGCCGACGCCACCCTCAAGGTGGACGATCAGGAGCGCGGCAAGCCGCCGCTTGCCGAAAAATTCGTTTTTAACAACGAGCGCGAGACCCACCGCGTAACCGCCTCCCGCCCCGGCTACCGCGAGCAGACGGTAACCATCAGCCGCGATTACCCTAAAGAAGATCTGCTGATTGACCTCAAACCGCTCTCCAAGCACCTCACTTTCGCCATCGTCCCCATGCCCGGCATTTTGAGCATTAACGGCGTGCCGGTCAGCGGCGAGCCGATCAGCCAGTACACCAAGGAACTGGAATTCACGCTGGACGCGAAAAATCAGTGGACTACGTACAAAATCACGGTGCAGAGGGCCGGTTTTGAACCATTGTCGAAGCTCATCAGCTACGCCGACAAGGAGAATAACTACATTCTCCAACTTGCGCCGATGAAAAAAGACCTGGTGATTACCACCACTCCGCCCGGCGCAAAAGTCTATTATGACGACGAGTTGGTCGGCACCAGCCCCGTGAAACTGGCCGACAAAACCTTCGAGGTCGAAGGCCAGGGAAGCCGCTTTATCACGCACAAAATCCGCATCGCCAAGCCTGGCTACGATCCGGTTGAACAAACCATCTCCTGGGATGACGGCAAAACTGATTATTCTCTTTTGCTGAAGCCCAAAACCAAGACGGTAACAATTGTTACCGATCCTCCCGGCGGATTGGTCAAAATCGACGATAAACCCCTGCCGCGCAACGCCCAGGGTGTTACCACCGCCACACTCAGTTTTCCCCCGGCAAACGACGAAGGTGAACTCTCCACCATTTCCGCGCAGGTCAATAAAAAAACCGCCGATTCGGAGTGGGAAACCCAAACCCTGGTCATCGGTTGGGACAACGGCAAAACCGACTATTCCGTGCGGCTCAAAGAGATCAAGACCGTCCCGGTGGAATTGCTCGGGGTCCAGCCCCGCCGCGGCGATGCCTGGCAGATGGTTTGGCAGCGGCAAATGACCCTGGCGATGAAGGACACCACCGAAGGGCCTAAAAAAGAATCCCCCGTGCAGCTCAAGCGTTTCAGTCGCAGCGAACAGCTTGACAGCATGAGCGTCTCACCCGATGGCAAGCAGCTTCTCTTCACCGTGCTGCTGCCCGGCGGCGACAACGATGACCTACGCTCACAGCTTCGCATCATTCGCACCGACGGCACCGGCGGCGAACAATATCTCTCCGACGGCAAATCCCTGGAACTAATGGCCTCCTACACGCCCGATGGTTCGCAGATTGTCTTTTGCTCCAACCGCGCCGGGCGCGTGCTGAGCATCTGGTCCATGTCCGCCCTGGGGTTGCCGGGCATGACGCAACTGACCAGCGGGGAAACCCATGACCTGTGGCCCAGCGTCGATTCAGACCCCAAGCCGCGCTTGTACTATGAATTGCTGGCCGACAAACGCCCCGATCCGCGCTTGTATATGACCCAGCTCGGCACCACCATCCGCACCGACCTGACCAGTTTTGGCGGCACCCAGCCCCGCGTCAGCCCTAAGGCCGATGCCATTGTCTTTACCGCCGTCAACCCCAAGACCGGCAAACGCGATATCTACCGCATGAGCGACCGCGGCACCGAGGTGGTCAACATCACCAATACCCCCGATGTGGATGAAGCGGATGCGGCCTGGAGCAGCGACGGCGGCAAGATCGCCTTCAGCTCTGACCTGGCCGTTAATGAGCAGCGCCAGCACTATCGCAGTCTGTGGGTGATGGACTTGGCCGGCGGCGGCCAGCCGCGACAGGTTACCACCAATGGAAGTTGGGACGACTGCCCGTCATGGGATCCCAGTGGGCAATACCTTTATTTCCGCTCCAATCGCGGCGGTGAATGGGCTATCTGGAAGATCGGAGTGAAGTAAACGCCGCCGGCATCACGTGGACGATTGCCCGTCATGGGATCCCAGTGGGCAATACCTTTATTTTCGCTCCAATCGCGGCGGGGAATGGGCTATCTGGAAGATCGGAGTGAAGTAAACGCCGCCGGCATCACGCGGACGATTGCCTGCCGCGCTCCTCTGCTTAACGATCGACCATCACCGCAACTTGCGGAGCGGCCGGCGGCTCCAGGAGCCGCTCGGCGGCCGGGCGAATGGAATTGAGCACCAAGTTGGGCCAAACACCCAGCAAAATCACCGCCATAGCCAAAGGCACCAGCAAGCCCACTTCCCGTCCGCTTAAATCCGCGGGCAGTTCTGATTGCGTTTCGGCCTCGTGATGTTCCGCGTCGTGCCCCGGCGTCTTGAGCGGGCCAAAGATCACGCGGGCCACCATGTGCAGCATATAAATCGCGCCCAGGATGATCCCCAGCGAAGCCAATGCTCCATATCGAATGCCCAGGTGCGGGCTGGTGAACGCGCCCAAAATGGTCAAAAATTCGCTGACAAAACCATTTAGTCCCGGCAAGCCGATGCTGGAGAGCGTAAAGAGCACAAAAAAGAATGCCATCTTGGGCATCCGCCGCGCGAGGCCCGACAGTTCATTGATGTCGCGCGTGTGGTAGCGGTCGTAAATCATACCGATCACTAAAAACAGCGCCCCGGTGCTCAGGCCGTGATTGACCATATACAACACCGAGCCTTGAATGCCCGCCACATTCAGCGCCGCCAAACCCAGCACGCAAAAGCCCAGGTGCGACACCGAGCTATACGCCACCAGCTTCTTGATATCCTGCTGCACCCACGCCACCAGCGCGCCGTAGATAATCCCCACCACACAAAGCAAACCCAAGTAACCCGCGGCCGCGCTCATCACGCTCATCCCGCCAATGGGCATCGCCAGACGAAATAGTCCATAGGTTCCCAGTTTCAAAAGCACGCCGGCCAGAATCACGCTGCCGGCGGTGGGCGCTTCGGTATGCGCCAGTGGCAACCAGGTATGCACCGGAAACAGCGGCACTTTCACCGCAAAGCCCGCCAGAAAGGCCAGAAATAGCCACATGCGTTGATGATGGCTCAGCGACTGGGCGTAGCGGATGATGTCGTCCATTGCGAAGGACGCCCCGCCATGCGGCGCGGCGTTGAGTCCCAGATAGATCACGCCCGCCAGCGTGAGCACGCTGCCAGCAAAGGTAAACAAAAAGAATTTGCCCGCCGCGGCCCGGCGCTGCGGCCCGCCCCAGATGCCAATAATGAAAAACATCGGCACCAGCGTCAATTCGAAAAAGACATAAAACAGCAGCAGATCGCGCGCCAGGAAGACCCCCAGCATCGCCAGCAACAGCAAAAGCATCCAAGCGTAATATTCCTTGGCCCGGTCTTGAATACTTCGCCAACTGGACAAGATCGCCAGCGGCGTGAGCAGCGCCGTCAGCAGCACCAGCCACAGCGAAACCCCATCAACGCCCAAGCTTAGTGTAAAGCCCAGCTTATCCAGCGAAAACGACGGAACCAACACCTGGAATAAATAGGCGCTCGATGAATGACTTTGCGCAAACGCCACGGCCAGCAGCGCCGCCACAAGGGCCGTCCCCAAACTCACCACCAATGCCCAGGCCCGAGCCGCGTTGCGCGAAGGCAGCAGCGCCCCCACCAGCGCGCCCAGCGCGGGGATCACTAGCAACCAGAAAAGCATCGGAGAATGCGACATATTCAGCTCAAAATAAAAAGCGTTATTACCACAGTACCAGCAGCAAAATCACCAGCACCCCAAAGAGCATCCAAGTGGCGTATCCTTGCAGATACCCGCGCTGGCTGACCAGTTTGATGGAAAATCCCGCCAGTTGCGGAACAAATCCAATCAGCCACACCACACCATCCACCACGTACCGATCCACCGCGTAAAAGGCCTTAGCTAATCGCCGTAGCGGTTCGACAATCCCGTTCTGGTAAATTTCGTCCACCCAGTATTTGCCTTCCAGCAAACGCGCCACACCCGCAAACCGCCGCGCCAATTTTTCCGACGCCGCGCGATCCTTCAGATGCATCAGATACGCCAGGTAAATGCCCAGTGCGCTGACAAGTCCGCTGATAATCATCATCCGCAGATGAAAAGCCTGCTGCTGCATCACCACCCGCGCATCGGTGATTTCCGGCTGGCCAAAGGGCACCGGAGCGATTTCACCGGCTCCCAATCGCGCCACCGCCGTGGTGTGCGCCAGCCGCAACGACGGGCTTTGCCCAAGAAATTCCCCCAAACTCCAAGATCGCCCGTGATATTCCGGCCAGTTCAAATACCCCGCCAAGAGCGCCCCCAGCGCCAGCACTATCAAAGGCAGAATCATCAGCGCCGGCTCATGGGAATGATGCGAATCGTGCCCGCCATGGGCCCCGTGGGCATCATGGGCCGCGGCGGCATCGCGCGCCGAGTTTGCCCCGTGCGCATCGGGCGCCATATCAGTGGAGTGCGCAGCGGGCGTATCGTGCGCGCCATGTCCAGGCACCGGCGCTTGCGGTTGCACCAGTGGCCCCTCAAAAACGCGGAAGTACAGTCTGAAGGTGTAATACGCCGTTAAAAACGCCGTGAACAGCATCACCAGGCCCAGCAGTGAATGCCGCGCCCACGCCGCCGCCACGATCTCGTCTTTGGAAAAAAATCCGCTGAAGAAGGGAAACCCCGCCAGCGCCAAACAGCCAATCAGCATCAGCCAGCGCGTGATGGGTAGCACCCGCTTCAGCCCGCTCATCTTGCGCATATCCAACTCGCCCAGCATCGCGTGCATTACCACGCCGCTGGACAAGAAAAGCAGCGCCTTGAAAAACGCATGGGTAACCAGGTGGAAAACGCCCGCCACCGGCGCCAGCACCCCCACGCCCACAAACATGAAACCAAGCTGGCTTACCGTCGAGTAGGCGAACACTTTCTTCAAATCAAACTGCCGCAAGGCTATCGTCGCCGCAAATAGCGCGGTAAACGCCCCCACAAGCGCAATCGTCCACATTGCCGCGGTGTTGCCCACAAACAAAGTCCCGCAGCGCGCGATCATATACACGCCGGCCGTAACCATCGTCGCCGCGTGGATCAAAGCGCTCACCGGCGTCGGGCCTTCCATCGCGTCCGGCAGCCACACGTACAAGGGAAACTGCGCCGACTTGCCAAATGCCCCCAGCATCAGCAAAAAGGGAATCCACTTGAGCGCCTCGACCTGGAACGCGCTCAAATCCGCCAGATTGCTTGCCGCCAGACGCAGCACTCCAAGGTCGCCGCGCCCGCCGTCAAAAAAGCCCACGGTATTAAACGCCAGAAAGATCAGCAAAATACCAAGGCCAAATCCAAAATCGCCAATGCGGTTGACTAAAAATGCTTTTTTGGCCGCTTCCCGCGCCGCCGGACGCTGGTAATAGTAGCCGATGAGTAGATATGAACTAAGCCCCACACCCTCCCATCCCAAGTACATCATGAGGAAATTATTCCCCATCACCAGCATGGTCATCATAAAGATGAACAAGCCTAAATACGCAAAAAAGCGAAAGTACCCCTCTTCGCCTTTCATGTATCCGGCGGCATAAACCGTAATTAAAAATCCGATCCCGCACACCACGCACAGCATCACCGCCGTCAACGGATCAAAAAGGAAGCCAACGTTGGCCGAGAAATTGCCGGCGCTGATCCAGTTATACCAATTCTGGTTGAGCCAGATCGCCCCGTGATGCTCGGCGTGCGCGTGCTGAATCATCCCGGCCATGAGCCAGCCGGCCAAAACGGCGCTGGCGCCCACACCCAGCCAGATCGGCCAGTGCGATTTGCCCTTCAGCCATTTAGCGCCGAAAAATCCCGATATCACCGCGCCCAGCAGCGGCAATAACGGAATCAGATACGAATGCTCAATGGGAAACAGATGATTCATACGAAAACGCCCACAAAATCACGTCGCTCAATTGCCATCGCTCCATGCCCCGCCTGGCCCCGCGAGCTCGGATCGCCCTACAGCAGTTCGCGCCACGCCTCGGCGTCCAGCGTTTGCCGCGAGCGAAACAGCAGCACCACCAGGCCCAAAGCCAGACTCGCCTCGGCAGCGGCGATCACCAGTAGAAAAATCACAAACGACTGCGAGGCGAAAAAACTCTGGCTGCTTTCGGCCAGGTGATAGCGCCCAAAGGCGATTAAATTCACCGCCACACCTTGAAACATCAGTTCGGTGCAAAGAAACATGACGATCAAGTTCCGCCGCGTCATAAAGCCAATCAGGCCGATGACAAATAAAATCGCCCCCACCGCCAGATAATGTTGTAAAACCAGGTCGCTCATGGGTTTTTATCGCTCGGGAAAGGCTTTCTGACGCGGATTGTCCGTGCCATATACCGGTATCGCGTGGGGGTTGTCATCCCCGATCAACTCATCCACATCCTGGGCCATCTGCCGCGTCGGCTCAAATGCGCCTTCCTCCATCGGCACCCGCCGCCGCGCGATGACAATCGCCCCCACCACCGCCAGTGTTAAAATAAGCGCCGCCACTTCCAAACTGATCATTTGATTGCTGAACAGGTACAAACCGAGGTCGGCCACCCCCACCGACGCCACCGGCATCGCCGCGCTGGTCGGCATATGACCTGCGCCGCCAGTCGGCTCGGTGGTGGCGAAAATCACCTGACTCTCCCCGCCGCTCGACGAGCGGCCCATCGCCAGCGGCGCCGCATCTGCAATCGGTGCCGTGGTTGGAACCACAAAATCCACCGCGCTGTTGCGGGGCATGAAATGGGCCGCCAAAGCCGGCGAAAGCGCCTGCGATTGCGGCGGCGTGTATCGATCAAAGATCATGACCATTAACACCGCCATCAGCCCAAACCCCACGGCCGCCGCCACCCGTGGCTCCCGGCTCACCGCATCGCACTCGGCCACCGCGCCCAGCGCCTGGCGGCTGGACTGCGCCGCCAGCATAATCACAAAAACATAGGTAATTAAAATGGCCCCGGCATAAATGATCACCAGCGCCGCGGCCATAAATTCAGCCCACAGCAGCACGAACAATCCCGCCACCGCCCCCACGGTCAGCATGAAATACAGCGCGCTGAAAACCGGGCGGCGATGCGTAATCACGCGCAAAGCCCCCCCAATGGCCAAAGCGGAAAATATCCAGAAATAAACCCCCATCCCCGCACGCCCGGCAAACCCGCGCACCAGCAGGGCCGCGGCGATCAAGCCCGCCGTCGCCAGCACCACCCCCCCGATCCATCGCCAAGGCTCCTCGCGCCGGCCGGGAAGCATTAAAACCGTGCCAATGCCCGCAACCAGGCACAGCGCCAGCACCGTTAACGGGGTTGCTGAGGAAACAGACGCAAGCATGGTCAATGAGGCAGTGGCAAGCATGAGCGGTGGACCCGGCGTCGAACTATCGCCAAAGCCGAAGAGGCCCCATCGAGCCGTTCCTTCCCTTGACGCCTTACATGTCGCCGCGGCTATGCCGCAACCGACAGGCGAAAGTCTAGGAGTTGCCCCAACGCTTTGCAAGTGAAGATGCTCCGCCAGCATCATTCATCGCAGAACCTTGAATTATCGGACCTATCTGTTGATAGCCCCCGCATAAACCCACCAACCCCATGCAGATTCGCGTGTCTATCGCCAAGTTGGCCCAAGCCTAGCCGCTTTGCCGTGGGCACAGGCGATTATTACGGTTACAATACGGCGCACAAACCGACAAAGGCTTGCTTTGAACGCGTTGCAACAGAAAAGTTCCACCAATGGCGGCGGTCGTCAACGTGTTGACCAGACCCCCGCCAACCGCGTGCGCCGGGACGGCAAATTTTTCCGACTCGGCCCTGACAAGTTTTTCGTCAAAGGCGTTACCTACGGCCCTTTCGCTCCCGCCGCCGATGACCTCTTTTCCCCTTCCCCCGCGCAGGTGCGCGTTGATTTCCAAATCATGCTTGATGCGCACGTCAACTGCGTGCGCATTTACCAGTTGCCCCCGCGATGGTTTCTGGACCTGGCCGAGCAGGTGGGATTGAAGATTTTTCTGGACGTGGCCTGGCCCAAAAATCTCTGCTTTGTCAACGACGCCGACCTGACCCGCCAGGCGCACCAGGCCGTCCGCGAAGCCGCCCGGCGCTGCGGCAACCACCCGGCCCTTTTTGCCTTGTCCGTCGTCAATGAAATCCCCGCCGATATCGTGCGCTTTTCCGGCCGCCAGGAAATCGAGCGCTTCATTGATGAACTGGTGGCCACCGCCAAAAGCGAAGCGCCGCACTGCCTGGTTACCTTCGCCAATTACCCCACCACTGAGTATTTGCAGCCCAAATCCATCGATTTTTGCTGTTTCAACGTCTATCTCCACGATCCCAAGGTCTTTGGCAATTACCTGGCCCGGCTGCAAAGCATCGCCGGCGAAAAGCCGCTCATGCTCGGCGAATACGGCATCGACACCCTGCGCGAATACAGCGAGCAGCGACAGGCGGAAATCCTCGCCGCCCATGTGCGCGCGGTCTTCGACGAGGGTTTGGTCGGCACCTTTATCTTCAGTTTCACCGACGACTGGTTCACCCACGGCTACCAGATCGAAGATTGGGCTTTCGGATTGACTGGCCGCGATCGCTCCCCCAAGCCGGCCCTGCAAGCCGTCGCCGATTTGTTCGCCAAGGCCCCGCAGGTGGCGGCCGACCCGCTGCCACTGTGCAGCGTCATCGTCTGTTCTTATAACGGTGCCAGCACGGTCGAAAGTTGCCTGCGCTCCATGGACCGAATCCGCTATCCACAATTTGAAGTAGTGTTTGTGGATGATGGCAGTAAAGACCGCACCCCGGACATTCTCAAGCAGTTTGCCGACCGCCCGTGGCTACGCGTCATTACCCAGCGGAACATGGGCCTTAGTTTTGCCCGCAATGTCGGAATGAACGCCGCCCGCGGCCAAATCATCGTCTACACCGACAGTGATTGTGAGGCCGATGAGGACTGGCTTTATTACCTGGCCCTGCAACTCACCCGCTCCAGCCATATCGGCATGGGCGGACCGAATCTGATCCCCGATGAGGGAAGCTGGGTGGCCGATTGCGTCGGCCTGGCACCCGGCGGGCCGACCCATGTGATGATCGACGACCGCACCGCCGAGCATGTGCCCGGATGCAACATGGCCTTTTACACCTGGGCCGCCAAACAAATCAACGGCTTTGATTCCCAGTTCCGCGCTGCCGGCGATGATGTTGATTTTATCTGGCGCTTGCAGCACCAGGGTTACAGCATCGGATTTTCACCCTCCGCCCAAGTCTGGCATTATCGTCGCAATACCGTCGGGGCCTACCTCAAGCAGCAGCGCGGCTATGGCTCGGCCGAGGCCCTGCTTAAATACAAACACCCCGATCATTTTAACTCTCTGGGCGCCAGCCACTGGCGCGGCAAAATTTACGGCGGCGACCAGATCGGCGTCCGCTTCGGCGGCGACGTGATCTATCACGGCGTCTTCGGCAGCGGCTTGTTTCAAACCATTTACCGCAAGCCCGCGTCCTTGACCGCGCTGATGCTCATGAGCCTTGAATGGCATCTGTTGTACTTTTTCGTATTCATCCTGGGACTGGCGTTTCCCCCGTTAATCACCGTAGCGGCCTTGATGGCCGTTACGCCGATCCTGCTGGCCATCCTCGCCGCCGCCCAATCGCCGACACCGGCCCATCCGCATGGGTTGAGCAGGCCCTTGATCGCCTACTTGCACTGGCGTCAACCTATCGCCCGCGGCTGGGCGCGATATTCCGCCCGGCTCAAAGCCAAGGTGATGAAGCAGCCTAAAGGATATCGCCGCGGCCACCGTCTGCCGTGGGATGCGCAGGATCAGCAGACCCTCCGCTACTGGAGTACCCAGTATGACCGCTTGAACCTGCTGGAGAAAATCAAATGCGAAGTGGACTCCGCGGGCTGGCGAATGCGGGTCGATAGCGGCTGGGGGCCTTGGGATATGGAAATTTACGGCAGCCGTTATGTGAAGGTGCGCATCACCACCGCCACGGAAAAGCATCACGGCGTCGGCATGCTCACGCGCGTGCGCGTCGAGCCGAAAATGAGCCGGTTTTGCGCCGTCATCTTCGCCGGCATCTGGCTTTTGTGCGCGCTGCTGCTGTGGCATCTGTGGCCCTTCAGCCGCCCGGCGGTGCTGTTGCCCCTGCTGTGGTGGAGCATGTACTGGGTTAACCGCCACCACGTCTCCAACCCCATTTTGGGACTGGTGGACGAAGCGGCCGAAAAAGCGGGATTCTATCCCGTGCCCGCCGCGCCGCGGTCTGTTGCCGCTGCTGCCGCCCAGCCGGCGCCCGAGGCCCAACTGGCGACCCATACTTTGTCTTGAATCCACATGCAGCTATATCTACGCACCTTGACCTACTTTCGCCAGGAGATGGGAAAAATCATCCTCTCCCTGGTGCTGATTGGCTTGTCCACACTCAGCAATCTGCTTCAACCTTTTTTGCTGGCGATTCTGATTGACTCGGTTTTTCAGGCCACACCCTCCAGCCATTGGGTCCATCGCGGGTTTTTGGCCATTGCCCCTGTCGATCGCTGGGGACAGATTCTTTACCTGGCTATCGCCGCCGTTTTGCTACGCCTGCTCCAGGAAGCACTGGCCATGTTTCAGCGCATGTTGAACTGGCGCATCGGCAACAATGGAATGTTGCGTGTGCGCTGCGATCTGTACAGCAAATTGCAGCAGCTTTCACTGGCCTATCACAAATCCCAGCCCCAAGGTGATTCCATTTACCGCCTCAGTTATGACACCTGGGGCTTCGTTACTATTTTGAATGTCGTGGTCAATACCGTCCTGGTCAGCGGAATCACGGTACTGGTCATGGCCGCCATCATGTTCTCCATGAACGCCCGGCTCACGCTCATTTCGCTGGCCGTGGCACCCCTTCTTCTATGGCTAACCAAAATCTTCGCCTCCCGCCTTAAACAACGCTCCATCGAGAGCAAGGAAATTGATACCAAACTCACCACCACCATCCAGCGCTCCGTGGCCACCATCGGCCTGGTGCAGGCTTTCGGACGCGAGCAGGATGAATACCAGGCCTTTCACAACAATGTTACCGAATCCGTCGAGGCCGCCTGGCGCTATCAAAAATCCGAACTGCTCTACTGGTTTTTCGTCGGTACCCTCTTTGGATTGGGTTACGCCATTATTCTCGCCTACGGCGGTTGGCTGGTTTATCACGACCAGATGGTCGCCAAGCTCGGCGCCGCGGGGATGACCGTCGGCCAATTGCTGGTTTTTCTCACCTACCTGAATCAGATTTACGGGCCTCTGCAAGCCCTGGGCGGCAGCGGCGCGGGCGTGCAGGCCGGCGTGGCAGGCGTGCAGCGGGTGCTGGAGGTGCTGGACCGCGACCCGGTTATTCAAGATTTGCCCGATGCCGTGCCACTGCCCCTGGCACCGCGCAGGCTTGACCTGGACCACGTGGTTTTTGAATACTTACCCAACCGCCCCGTCCTCAACGACGTTTCATGTACCATCGAGCCGGGCCAGATGGTGGCTTTCGTCGGCCAAAGCGGCGTGGGCAAAACCACTCTGCTGAACTTGTTGCCTCGATTTTACGATCCGGTCAGCGGCGCTTTAAGGCTCGACGGACGCGACGTGCGCCAGATCAAATTGAAAGACGTGCGCAAGCATGTGGCCCTGGTATTGCAGGAAAGCGTCATCCTCCCCACCACCGTGGCGGAAAATATCGCCTACGGCCGCCCACGGGCGTCAATGGCCCAGATCCGCAAGGCCGCCGACATGGCCGGGGCCGGCTTCATCGAGCAATTGGAAAACGGCTTTGAAACCCTCATCAGCGAATCAGGCCAAAATCTCTCCGGCGGCCAGAAACAGCGTATCAGCATCGCCCGCGCCCTGCTGACGGAATCTCCCATCATCATTATGGATGAGCCGACCAGCGCCTTGGATCCCCACCACGAACAGCTCATTATCCAAACCTTGCAGCGGCTCAAAGGTCAGCGAACCATCATCCTGGTCAGCCACCGGCTCAGCACCGTCGCCGATTGCGACAGGATATTTGTCATGCAAGAGGGTAAAATCGTCGAACAAGGCAATCATGCCGCCCTGCTGGCCCAACGAGGGCTTTACTACGAAATGGCCCGCCACCAGTTAAAAATTGACTGATCGCCGGTGGCGCAAAATTTTTACGGCTCCCCCGGCAAATCCAGCGCAATTTATTGACATTGCAATGAATTAAACGCTTGCGTTATCGCGCGGTATTTACTACCGTATCCGCTATTGGGGAGTTTACCGTAACCAGCCGATTCCCCAGACCAGCGAGCCTGACCGTAGCATCGCCATCGGCGACCGGAGGCTTTGCCAACCAGGCTATTACATTATTGCGGCCAGCGGACGACGCGGGATTTTTATAATATAATACTTTTTTATTCCCGTATCTCCCGTGATCCGCCATCCACCCGGCGGGGAATCACGTTGCCGTGGTCCCGAGGTGGGCGCAGTATTTCATGGCGGAAAAATTGCTTCACTATGAAGTGTTGGCACGATTGGGGGAAGGTGCGCGCTCGATTATTTACGAAGTGCGCGACCCGGAAACACGCCAAGTCTATGCCCTGAAACATGTTGTGCGCCACGAGCAAAAGGATATCCGTTTCATCGAGCAGATGGAGACGGAATTTGAAATCAGTCGCCAGTTTACCCATCCTAACCTGCGCCGCAGTTACGAACTGAAAATCAGCAAAACCATGCTGATGAAAATCAGCGAAGCCTTTTTGCTGATGGAGTTGGTAACCGGCAAACCCTTGGACGTGCAGCGTCCCCATGACATGCTTGACCTGGTGGACACCTTCATTCAAGCCGCCCAGGGTTTGGGCGCGCTGCACGCGATGGGCTATGCCCACTGTGATATCAAGCCCAATAATATTTTAAGAAATGAGCAAGGGCATGTGAAAGTAATCGATTTTGGCCAAAGCTGCCGAATCGGAACCGTCAAGGAGCGCATCCAGGGCACCCCGGACTATATCGCTCCCGAGCAAGTGGCCCGCCGGCCGGTTACCGTGCAAACCGATATTTTTAATCTGGGAGCAACGCTCTACTGGTCCCTGACCGGTCAGAATATCCCAACCTTGTACACCGTCAGCAAAAAAGGTGAACATAGCTTTTTGCTCGACGCCCGCTTTGCCTCGCCGATGGACTTAGATCCGCGCGTGCCGCCGGCCTTATCGAACCTGGTAATGGAATGCGTCAGCACCCGCCCGCAGAAGCGCCCGGCCCATATGGACCAGGTACTCATGCGACTGGAATTGGCCAAGCATATTCTGCTCAAGCAGGCTAACCCCCAGGATTATGTCATGCCCAGCAGCGCCGATGACACCGGCGGATTGTGATTGATCCCCCCATGAGCGATTCCTCCTCCGCCACACCCTCCCCTTTGACTCCCCCGCAGCCGGCCGATGAGCAAACGCCGCTGCATCGCCTGGGCGCAAGCCCCTTTCCGCGCGGCAGGATTTCGCTGATCGGATTGCTGGCCAGCGTATACGATCAGGTGAGTATGGAATTGCCCCAGGATGCGGAAAAAGACATTGCCGCGTCGGATGATCCAAACCCGCCGCCGGATCAGCAACAAAGTTGAATCGGGCGTGCCCACGGATTTTTGCACGGGTTCAGGAAAGCAGCCTTCATGGCCAGTCAAAAACCGTGTTTCCCGCTTCGAAATGGTAGAGTGCAAAAATATTTGGGTACACCCGAATCATGATGCTCCCAGCCCCCGCAGGTGAGCCACCACACTGCGACCCAGCGCCCGAAGATCGTAGCCCCCTTCCAATATGCTGACGATGCGCCCTTGGCTATGTCGATCGGCTACCGCCGCCAGCGAGCGCGTCAGCAGTTCATAGCCGGTTTCGGTCAGGTTCAAGTCGGCCAGCGGGTCATCCCGGTGGGCATCAAATCCCGCCGACAAAAGAAGCAACTGGGGTGAAAATTCCTCCAGTTCCGGCACCACCCGGCTATCGATCAATTTCATATAGTCAGCATCGTCGCATCCACAGGTTAGGGGAAGATTGAGGGTATAACCCCGGCCGGTGCCGGAGCCGGTTTCCCACTCATAGCCACTTGCCGGCCAGCAATTTCTTGGATCTTGATGCAGGCTCACAAACAGCACCGACGGATCCGGCTCAAAGGCATGTTGCGTGCCGTTGCCGTGGTGAACATCAAAATCCACAATGGCCACACGCTCCAGTCCATAAGCGGCCTGGGCATAGCGGGCGGCGACGGCGATATTTGCAAACAGACAAAAACCCATGGCCCGGTTACTTTCAGCATGATGTCCCGGCGGCCGCACTGCGGCAAAGGCGCTAGCCACTCGGTCTTGCATCACCGCATCCACGCAACTCAGAGCCGCGCTACAGGCCATCATCGCCGCCTGATAACTGGCCGGGCAAACAATGGTATCCCCGCGATCCAGCACCCCTCCGGTTTCGCAGACGCGTCGCACCTGGCGGATATAGTCGCTGCGATGCACCATCGTCAGCCACGCCTCATCCATAAGGCACGGCTCTATCATTTCCAGCGGTCGCTGGGCCCGTTTGGTTATGCCAAAATCCATCTCCAGTTCGGGCGCTAAATCCACCTCCAGCAATCCCGCTTGATAAAGGGCTTTGTAGATGGCGCGTAGACGATCCGCCCGCTCCGGGTGATAGGCGCCCGTTTCGTGAGCCAGAAAACTATGATGAGTGCAAAAACCAATCATGGATCATCAGTAATTGGCATACAGCGCATTTCGCATCGCCAGCCAGTATACGAGAAATAAATACGCCGCACTGACGATGACCTGCCCGCTCAAAGAATATAAATAAGCAAACGTGGAATCCTGCCAGTTACACAACAACGAATGTCCCGCCACGCTTACCAGCGCCGCAGCCGCCACCGGCAATAAGTGGGCGCTGTGATAGTAAAGCACGCGCCGGGCCGTCCGATAGCTTAGTCGATAGCCGCGAAAGCCCGCTTCCCATGCCGTCAGCCGGGCGCTCAGTCCGATCATTAACATCAAAAAAAGCCAAGTGATTAAAAATATCGGCAACGCCAAGTAGAGCGATGTGAATAGCGCGGCAAGTCCATCCCAACTCCACAGCACGCTAAAAAACCACACCAGATGCAAGACAGCGGCGGCGGTCAGCATCAAGGCCGCGATAAACCAGTTGATGCGCTCAAAGCCGCGTCCCGCCGGGGAGTCAACCCGCATCCGCAAGGTGCGGAAAAATCCCGAGGGATGGCCCCATATCGCCCAAACCGTGGCGGCATAGCGCAGCGGCCAACGCTTCCAGCTTCCGGCCATTTCCCACGGTGGCAAGTGGCGTAAAAAAGGATCAATGCTGCCCGCGATATCGCTGCCGCATTCAGGGCAATTGGAATTTCCCGGCAATCCATCTAAAACATAGCCGCACTGGCGGCAGAGCATGGCGTTTTCCGGCGGCATAGTTGCGGCGACAGTGGGCATGACCGTATGTTATACCCATGATGCGTTCCTCATGGACTATTATTGTGGCCGCGGCGCTCCTGGCGGGCGGCTGTAAAAAAGAAACCCCTGCCCCCACGCCGGCCGCTGGGCCTCCCGCCACTCCCGCCACGGTCCCGGCGCCGGCCGCAACCGCGCCCATGGCCGCCGAGTCCTCCCTCAGCTCCATGCGCATCGACAAACAAACCTGGCTGTTTCCCCCGGCGCAACTGATGCTCGAAAAAAAGGGCAGGCAGCTCAGCGCCCGCTTATACAGTGAGGAACCCCCCGCTGGGGAAGCCAGCGGCTATGGCGGCAATTTCTTTTACTTGGACATGCCGTTGGAAGTCGCCAGATATGAGCAGCTTGGCAAACTCCCTTGGCGCTACAAAAACACCGATACGCACCGACAGGATTCCAGCAGCGGCATCTTTCTTGAAGGCGGCAAGCAGCAGCTACAACCGGCGGATATCACTGTGGAATTTGACCCCAGCGGTAAACAGGCGACTGTCTACATCACCGGTCAGTTTTATCAATATGGCGATAATCCCGACCAGCAGACGGCCGTAACCGTGCCGGTCAGCGCCAAGCTCCTGGTGCAAGTGGTCCAAAAATAATTCGGCTCTCCGCGGAACCCGCTGATGGATGCCAAGCTGCCAGTCTCGGACATGTGATATTTCGCCCAGAACGTGGTTTCTAGGACATGGCAGATATGTTTACAAGCGTCTTTCGTGGAGAGCCAATAATCCACAAGCTGGCTAATCGTTTTTCCCCGGCGGCAACAACGCTTTGAGCAAAGCGGGGCGACGAATCAGATACGCCCCTAATGCCGCCCCGCCCAGGTGGGCGGCTTCCCCGCCGGCATTGCGGCCATTGGAAAAGACCGTGTAAACCGCAATGGCCAGCATGACATACGCCACCGTTTTCAGCGGCAACGGGATCGGCGGAAACAGCAACATCACTTGCGCGTCGGGCGCGATATATGCCGCGGCGATCAACACTCCGAAAATGCCCGCCGACGCCCCCACCAGATGCACCCAGGGGCTGGCCACCAGAATTCCCAATCCCCACAAACCCATGTACGCCAGCGCCCCACTGATGCCACACAGCAGGTAAAACACCAGGTATCGACGCGCCCCCAGGTAGTGTTCCACCATCTGCCCGAAAAAATAAAGCGCCAGCATGTTAAAAAGTAAATGCCCAATGGAGGCGTGCAAAAACTGGAAGCTTAAAAACCGCCAGAATTGAAAATGCCCAATAGCCAGGGCCGCGGAAAAGTGGCCCCACTGCTCAAGGAAAAAGACGCGCTGGGCGTAGCCGTTTCCCAGATCGCGCAGATACCCTATGCCCATCCCCATCAGCACGTAGTCGGCGATAAAGACCGCCACATTCAACCCAATCAGCCAGGCGGTAACGGATGTCCAGCGCCAACTGGCAAAATCACGCGGGTCGGTTCGTCGGTAGTCTCGATCGGCAAAACTCATGGGGGCCATAGTAGAACTTTAGCGACGATTTGGATAGACAAAGAGTGGCATTTTCCTGTCACTCCCCCCTTGGCGCGGCGAGCAACCCATGCCACCAGGCCGCTTTAATAACCTGCTTGAAAATGTCCGCATGTTGACAGATTCATTCACATTTACTTACAATTCGTTTTGTGGGTCGCCGATCCAGTTCCTTGGAACGGCGCGGCCGCCGGGGCATTACTGGCGGAACGACAGGGAAAGCGACCAGGTTCGTGGCATTCGCCTTAACGTCCGGGCGGCCCCTGTTTTGAATAGGCGCAGCCCATGGCGTGTGGAATTGGGAAAATGAGCGGCCTTGGGTCCAACCTTTACGCAAGAGAATAATAATCATGTGGGAGCTGATCAGCCGGTATTTTTTAATGGGTCTGTATTTATCCACCCTGATGCTGGTGGCGTTGTACGGATTCCATCGCTATGTGCTGGTCTATTTGTACATAAAGCACCGCCACGACGGCTATGTGCCCGCCAGCCGCTTTACTGAACTGCCTAAAGTAACAGTCCAATTGCCCATGTTTAATGAGGACATGGTGGCCGAGCGCATCATCAAGGCCACCTGTTTGCTCGACTATCCGCTGGACCGGCTGGAGATTCAAGTGCTGGATGACAGCACCGACCACTCCGCCGACATCGCCCGGCAGGCCTGCGAGGAATGGGCGGCCAAGGGATACCCGGTCAAATACATTCACCGCGATAATCGTCAGGGTTACAAAGCCGGTGCCCTGGCGGCCGGCCTGCGGCAGACCGATGGCCAGTTTGTGGCCATTTTTGATGCGGATTTCGTGCCCCCGCGCGACATGCTGCAAAATGTCGTCCACTATTTTACCGACGAGAAGATCGGCATGGTGCAGGTGCGCTGGGATCACCTCAACCGTGATGCCTCGCTATTGACCAAAAGCCAGGCGATTTTTCTCGACGGCCACTTTGTCATTGAACACACCGCCCGCAACCGCTCCGGACGGTTTATGCACTTCAATGGCACCGCCGGCATTTGGCGGCGTCAGACCATCGAACAATCCGGCGGCTGGCAGCATGACACGCTCACAGAAGATCTGGATCTAAGCTACCGTGCCCAAATGCGCGGCTGGCAGTTTGTGTATCTGCCGCAGTTTTGCGCTCCGGCCGAATTGCCTCCGGAAATGATCGGGTTTAAGCAGCAGGCCCACCGCTGGACCAAAGGTTCTTTCCAAACCGCTATTAAATTACTGCCTGGAATTTTGCGATCTAAAAACCTGCCCATGCGCATCAAGTCCGAAGCTTTCTTTCACTTGACCAATACGCTGGTATATCCCTTGATGGTGCTGCTGACGTTGCTGATGTATCCAACGTTTTTTACTTACTACAGCGCCTTTCAAGATCATTCCTGGGGCAAAGTGATTTTCAGCGCCAGCTTGTTCGTCCTGGCCACCTGCTCGGCCAGCACCTTCTTTATTTTCGGACAAAGTGAATTGTTCGGCCGTGAGGCTGGCTGGAAGACGCTGGCCTACATGCCTTTTCTCATGAGCCTGGGAGTAGGCATCTGCCTTAACAACTCCAAGGCGGTCTGGGAAGCGATTTGGAGCGCCATTCGCCGCCAACCCAGCGAATTTGTGCGTACGCCCAAGTACGGTGTAACCGGCCAGTCGCGCACGGTATATCAGCAAAAGCAGCGTATCTTCACGATCAAACGCCTCTGGCTGCCGGGCCTGGAGATCGCCTTCGGGCTGTATATGGTTTATTGCCTGTTTAAGGGTCTGCAACTGTACTGGGCCTACCGCGACGTGGCGGGCTTGGCCGGCATCCCTTTCCTGCTCATCTTCGCCTGCGGGTATCTGTATGTGGGCTTCAGTTCCTTAACGGCGCTGTATCACATGCACCGCGATTATCATGCCGTGCAGGTGGCCGAGCCGGAGCCGATCATCACTTAATGGCCGCGGCACAACGTGGCTGCAAAACAAAATCCTCCAGCGGCGGGGATGTCGGGGGCCAAACCCAAGTAATACGCAAGTCCAACGCCGATCCCCGCGCCCGCCACTGCCATAGTTGGGATGCCGCGGGACAACCCCTTGGTGAGACACCAACCCAACGCCGGTCCCTACGCCCGCCACTGCCATAGATGGGATGCCGCGGGACAACCCTTGGTGAGACACCAGCCCAACGCCGGTCCCCGCGCCCGCCACTGCCATAGATGGGATGCCGCGGGACAACCCTTGGTGAGACACCAACCCAACGCCGGTCCCCGCGCCTGCCACTCCCATAGATGGGATTTCGGAGGCCAACCCCTGGTGAAACACAATATCGCGATAAAGCAAAACCCGCTTGCCATACGCATATGGCAAGCGGGTTTTTTCGTGGTTTGTATAAGTACGAAGCGTTATGCGCGGCGGAGGCGCCTGCTGAGCAGCAGCAGGCCCACGGCCATCCAGCTTGCCGGCTCCGGCACCACGTTGGTTTGCGGTTGCAGCAGCAGATGAAAGCTGTTGTTGCCGCCGTTGGCTTGGGGCGAGGTTTGAATCACCAGTTGTCCGCGCGAACCGCCGTCGCCGGGGTGCCAGTCTTTGCCGCTGGGCAGCGAACCGCCTTGCAGCAGCAAGTCCTGATTCTCCACAAACAGCGGGCTGTATATGCCGTTGCTGAACGGTTCAATATGAAATCCCGTGGGCAACTGACTGGTTGCGCCATTAAACGGCCCGGTGATCACCGGATTAAAATGCGCTTGTGCGGCCACATCCAGCCCAGGATCAACAATAGTCATCCGAAAGCCGATCCAGTCGATGCTGGTGCGATTGCTGAGGACGGTGCTATTAATGACCAGCCGGGAGGCGGCGGAGGACTTGGTTTGGATGAAATTCAAATCCAATGGCTGGATTTCCCCGTCGGATTGCGCCAAGTCATCCCACCCGCCAATCAGCTTGAAAACGACGATATCCGGCGTTTCGGCCAGTTTTACGGCCTGTAAGGTAAAACGATCAGTGCTGGTGGATTCAATGTTCCATCCACTGTTTCCCAAAGTGCAGATTTCAGCATGACTTGCAGCGGCGGCACCTAGAACAAGCGCGCCGGCCACGGCCCGAAGGCGTAGCGATTGCATCATTTTTTCTCCACTCCTGAACAACTAACACTTTAACGTCCTTTTGGCTTCAAATTCCCGCCAACGTATAAACCAGCGGGCTTCTAAAGCAATTTGCCATTCTCCCGGGGCAAATTTTACTGGCGACGATCACCCAATATACGCAAAATATATAGAAACAAGTTGATAAAG
>JBBQBE010000026.1:0-36981 GCA_038317225.1 Tepidisphaerales bacterium
ACCAGGCGCTCCATCGGCGCGCCAAACAGCGCTGCGGCGTGATGATTCACGCGCTCGATGAGGCGCGTTTTAGGATCGACGATCACCATCCCCACCGGCAGGTTGTTCACCAGTAAGCGCTGCAACGCCTCGTTCTCGCTCAGTTCCGCCTGGCCCAGCCGCAGTCGCCGGGCCGTGCGCCGCAGCAGCCCGTAGAAAAAGCCCCCCATCAGGGTTGTGAACAAAAGCCCCGTCGGCATCGCCGTGCGGGCAATGATGGTTTTGGTCCAATCGGCGGCGCTGATGTCCATGCCTAACAGTTTTGGTGAGGGCGTATCGGCGAAATCCCCCAGCGGCATCAGCGCCGATACCCACGTGCCCCAGCGATCGACCAGCGGACCTTCCACCACCGCGGCGGAGGAGGAAATACAATTGCGCAACATCGCCGAGGCCTCGGCATAGATCTGTCCCGGCGGGGAATAATCTTGGGAGCCGGCTGCTTCGCTGTCCACCAGGCAGCGGATGTTGCCCGCCGCGTCGCGGTCCATCAGGTAAAAAAAGCGGCACAGCGGATTCACCTGCCGCAGCGCCATCAATTGATGCTTGATCTCCTGATACTCAGGATTGGCCAGGTCCGCATCGGTGGCGGACAATGCCCGCACGTGATCGGGACTAATTCCCTTGGCCGCCAGTTCCACCTGCTGCAACAGCTCAATGCGCATCCGCCGATCCGCCTTCCACCCGGCCCACCAGGCGAACAATCCGGTAATCAGCGCGATCGCCAGCAGCGCCAGGAGCAATATACTTGGACGTTTTCGCGATTCGCTGGAGTGAAACATACGTACATCCCTAATAATACGCCGTGCGCCACACGGCCGGTTCGGTAAAATACCTGGCAACGGCTGTGAACAGCATCGGCGCAATCGCCGAGGCGCTTTATGCGGCAGCGTAAAATGGGGCGAACGACTGGCTGATAACCAAACAATGGACGTGGAAACGAGCCGGCGATGGCGCGGCCGTGGCAGACTACCGCCGCTGGCTCATGGCCTTATGAAACTGATCGGTGATGGATTTGACCCAGTCGGCGGGAATCATTTGCTCCAATTGTTTTTGCAGCATGTCGCGCACGTCCGGGTTATCTTTGGGGGCCTGCTCGGCCAATTGTAAATAGCTCCGCAAGCTCATCGGCTGCTGAACTTTCAGCGTGTAGGTAACTTCCGCCGTCCAACCCCGCGGATCATCCAGCCACGCCTCGCGGGCCTTGGCCATTTGCTCATCATTGACATCCAATGCCCGCAATAATCCCTCGGCCATCATCAAATCGCCGCGCGGGTTCATATGCACGCCGTCATTGGTCAAGAGGTGGCCGGGTTGATAGCCCGCGGCCTTGAGCTGCGCCACTTGCTGTTGCATCAGCGCATTCAAATCCCCCAGCGGGCAATTTTCATCTTTGGCCAATTGCCGCAAAAACGCATTGTAGGCCGCGAGTTTTTGGTTGTTGGCAGTCGTCGGGTCTTCCTGGATCATGGTGGCGGTCAAAATAACCACGCGCACATTCGCCGCCTTGGCCTGGCGCACCAGTTGCGTCATATTGGTTTTGAATTGCTCCAGGGGAATGCCCGATGCGCCATGCCACACATCGTTGACGCCGCAACTGACGCTCATCCAGTCCGGGTGTTTATCCAGCACGTCGCTTTGCAGCCGCCTCAACATATCATTGGATTTGTTACCGCCCACCCCGGCCGGGATAGGAGTAATCTCAATGCCATTGGCGCTAAGCCCGCGCACCACCAGCCGCACGTATCCCCAATGATCGTCCCAGCCCGCCTGGGTGATCGAGTCGCCCAAAAAGGCCATCTTCTGACCGCTCTGGATCGACTGCGCGCCGCAAGATGCGACCAAGGCCAGGGTCAGTATCACGCACCCGCCGATGAATCCGCCCCATCGGCCCATCTTCACTTGCAAAAAGCGCATGAAGTTCACTCCACTTTGGTGGCCCAGCACCACATCGAATTCCAGTAGCCGCCAAGGTCATTGGCGCTGCTGGCCGCCCAGTCGTTATTCAGCAGATCCCAGTCTCCCTGGCTCAGCGGCTTCCAGGCGACATGCCCGTCAATGTAGGTAACATTCACTCCGCGCCGCTGATGGGTGATGGTGGCGTAGTTCGGATCGGCCGAGGCATAGGTGCTGAGGCACATGGTCAGGGCCGTGATATGGGGCACGGTTAATACCCCACCGGTGGACCAGAAACCGCCATCAGCGCCGGGCCGCCCGATCTTGCCATGAGCCTGATTGGTGGCGGAGTTGCGATAATAGGGGACGGTATTTAAGACATACGAGCCTTGGTTGGCACCGGTGCCCGCCCATATCTGATCTGGATTGCCGTTATACTTGGCGTAAGCGTCGGCCAGCGAAAAACCATCATTGGCGGAGATATTGGCCGCATAGTCGGTAAAAAAGTCGCCGCACTGCACCACCCGGCTTGGCGGCAGATATTTTCTGCCCACCAGCAACCCCACGCCATACCAGCGCACCGTCGTCGCCCAGGTAACATCCGGGGGCAACGTCGCCGGGTCCATCCAAAATTCATTGGCCGGGGCAAATTCCCAGGGATATGCGCCATATGACGTGTAATAGTCAGCGCCGCGGGAACGCTGCCAAGCGTTGCAGGGCGGCAAAAATCCCCGATTGTCATTGGCGTACATGATCGTCGCCAGATAAATCTGATGCTGATTGCTGGCGCACAGGGTGGTTTTGGCCGCCAGCCGCGCCTTATTCAAGGCCGGCAGCAGCATCGAGATCAGCAAAGCGATAATGCCGATGACAACGAGCAATTCCACCAGCGTGAAGCCGCCGCGAGTGGAAAACCAACGAGGGGTCCGGGTGAACATAGTATGTCTCCCGAAAAAGCTGCGGGACCAAACCCGCGCCACATGCCCGGCCGGCAAGAAAGTCTCACCGGCCGGACACGCTTTATCAACGATCAAGCCCGGCGACGACGCAAAAGCGCCGTCCCGCCCAAGGCCAACAAGCCCAGGCTGGATGGCTCAGGCACATACGCTTGAATTTCGCGGATGTCCAGCCCACCTTGGTTGCCCGTGGAGGTATTGTCCTGCCCAAAAGAAAGCAGGATGCTGGTGGCACCCACGGGAATATTGATCGAAAGATCCACATAGCCCAATATTTGATGCGAGTTGGCGGTGGACTGGGAAATAAAGGTATTGTCCAACCTCACCCATCCATCGCCGGTGGCATACGCGCTGTTGGCCGGGGCCGCAGGCGCTACGCCGTTGAGGGCCGTAATCGCGACGTTGGTATTCCACGTCGCCGGCGTTTGCCCAATCGTGCCACTGTTTAAAGAGTAGGCATTGCCGAGATTGACATTGGCCGTGGTGGTATACGCCACCTTCACTTGCTGCGGGTACTTTTGCCAAAACGACAAATCGTCATTTTGATATTGCGCAGCCCAAATGCGAATTTGTGCCACTTGCGTGAAGGGCGTGCCGACGAAAGTGCTGCCGGTGTTGTCGGTATAGTAGCCTTTAGCCACCGCCACATTGGCCATGGCCCCATCCGTAAAAATCCCCACTGCCCACGCCGTATCCAAATCGCCATCCAAAATCGGGCTAGGCCCATAGACGGGATAAGGATTGCTCGGCCCCAACGCGCCGTTTCCGCCTTGCTGATTTTGCGGCCCATTGATCGCAATGGACACATTGCCACCAACGGGCGCACCATTTTGATGGAATAAATTACCGGGCAACTCATTGATCGTCGCCGCCGAAACCGCTTGTGCCGCCGCAGCCACTATCGCGACTGCGAGCAAACCTTTCCCCGTAAATGCTGAGCACATAAAAGTCTCCTTTCAAGAGTAAAGTGATTTGTGCCCGCCAATTGTTAATGCGATCACACAACATGTGGACCGCCTCTTCTCCAACTCCAATGCCTCTTAGCTGCAACCGCTGGTAAATTGCTTGGCCGCCCAGCTTTAAAATGCGCATCTGACCGGCGGAGCAATCACCTTTTCAGGTTTTCAGGAAGAGGACCAATCAGAAAAGCGGAACAATTTTATTCGGTGTTCCGTAAAGACTTTGAATCTGACGGCGGAATCGCGACACGTTTCCGAGAACACGACCGAAGCATAAGTCTTCATCCTTCACATTACCACGCTTTTGCTCCCAGTCAAGAAAAATCTCTTTAGTTTGCGGAAAAATTAGTGATCAACATCTGCTTACGCCCCTCTTTGCGTAAGCCAAGTTACTCAACTCTGTCCCATCATTGTCGGCGACGGCGCGGCAGCGCCCGCTAAATTTTCCCGTGGGCGTTTTCTTGCATTCTTACGCATAATCGTGTATCATAAAAGCGCGATCGGTATCTCCGTGTTCTCGAAGGATATCGCAACCCTTCGCCGCCGCGACCGTCGCGCCTCTTCCAGTCGAGCTTTACCATGACAATCCGGATTTTCACGCTTTATGCCGTGCGCTTTTGCGCTTGCATTGGATTGATGCTGCTGTGCGCCGCCGCGCCGGCCACGTTGAATCCCGCCACTTTACCCGTCAGCGCCGCCGGCGTGCGTCTGTATCCCACTCCCTTTCTGGCCATTGGGCGCACGACCCATCTGATCGCCGCCGTCGGCGGGCTGGATATTCAAAGCGACTTGGGATTTCTGGGCGGATTTTCAGGTTTTGTAGATGCCGCCACCGGCCAGTTGGGGTTCCCCGGCTATCGCAATCACTCCATCGCTAACTTTGCCTTTGATGAACAAAAGTTGGTGGTGCAGATGCACGTGCCTTATCCAGAAGGCCGCAAGCTGCGCGCCAGCGCCCATGGCGATTTTTCCCGCGATGATCAATTTGAATTGCTCATCCAGCCGCGCGGCCCTCGCTTTGGCGCCGGCCATGTGTACCGGATTATCGGCAACGCCCTGGGCCAGTTTCGCGTGGACCTCGATGAACCGCTGATCGGGCAATATCATCGGCCCTGGAGCGGTCGCGTTACCTATAGCACTATGCTATGGGATCCCACCGGCGGGTGGATGGCGCGGATCGCCATTGACTGGGAATCCTTAGGCGGCAAACCCGCCAACGGCGACATCTGGGGGGCGCAGGCGGCGGTACACTACTTTGATCCCGATATCACCGCCATTCTCAGTCCTTCCGATCGCTTTGATGATACCACGCGCTTTGCCCGCTTGCGCTTTGATTTTGATCGCCGCGTCAACTACCGCGCCCACTGGATAACCGAGGAAGCCCAGGGCGGAACGTTTGTCCAAGGCATGCTCCTGGCCAACGGCGACACGCGCCCGGCCAGCGTGCGCGTGGACGTTACCTTGTATCAAGGCGCCAATATCATCGGCCAGAGCAGCATCCAAACCACCGCATCCGCCGGGGCCACTTACTTTGAACCGCCGGACGGCGCGCGTATCCGCATCCCCTCGCATCCGGCAGACTCCAAAGCGCGCGACACCGTCGCCCACGTGCTGGCCTATGACACCGCCGGCGAAACTATCATTTATGACCAGTGGGTTCCCTACTGGCAGCGCACGCCCGGCGAGCGCGATTGGCTCAAGGAACGCTTTGGCAAAGATTTTACGCTCAACATCGGCCCGCTGCCCTCGCTGGGACAAATTGATTTTGCCATTCACGCCGCCACCTTGCGGCAAATCAATCCCGGCAAACTTTCGGCAATCTGCCAGGTGCGCGCTGCCGATCAATTGTTGCGCGTGCAGACTCTTGAATTAGACCAGGACGGCAATGTGCGCGGCACCTTCGCGCTGGACCGCTTTACCGACGGTACTCAATACGACCTGTCGGCCGAAATCCGCGACGCCCAGGGTAAAACACTCTCCCGAAAAGTGGAATCCTTCACCCGCCGCATCATGCCATTTGAAACAGCGCCGCGGGCGGGATTAAGCGATATCGTGATCGCCCCATTTACCGCGCCCCGCATCAATGGCGCGACCATTGAATGCTGGAACCGCCGCTATCAGCACGGCCCCGATGTACTCTTGCAACAACTGTTCGCCGCCGGGGAAAATCTGCTGGCCGGCCCGGCGGTATTCAAGGCCCGCATCAATCACGGGCCGCTGACCGTTTTACGCGGTGATGGACCGCAATTGACCCCCCTGGGCAAAGGGAAAGTCCGCTATCACCAGCGCTTCAGTTGGGGCAACCTGCTATTGAATGTGGACGGCGAATTTGATTACGACGGCTTTTATCTTTTCCACGCCGGCTATAGCGCCGCTGATGGCGCGCAACCGGTTACCCTCGATGAGTTGAAGCTGGAAATTCCCATTGCGTCGGCGCATGCCACGCTGATCGACGCGGCGGTTACCTGGATGATCCCCGGCCACGAAAAGGCCCTGGGCCTTTTGTCCACCGATACCGGGCGCATCTGGGATTCGCACACCCTGCCCTATCAGGAGGGAAATAATCGCACCAGCAACATGCCGCCGTATCTGTGGATCGGCGACGATGATCGGGGGCTTTGTTTTTCCAATGCCTCCCCGCAAGGAGCGCACAATGATGCGGCCCTTCCCGCCGCGGCACTGGATCGGAGTAACGACGCGGTAGTGATGAGCATTTGGCTGGTCAACAGCCCGCTGCCATTGACCGAGCCGCGCCAGTTTGAATTTGCCTTGCAGGCCAGCCCCTTCAAGCCGGTTGCGGCCAATGGCCACTTGTGGCGCGATGGCCAGCGCGCCCAGGGACCGTATAAAAACGGTGTGTATTTCACGAATTTCTGGAACCCGGCCAACTATCCCACCTATGGCCGCTGGCTCACATTGGACTATTTGAAACTGCACGTGCAAACCAACGGCTGCGACCGCAGCGCGGTGCCCGCGTCGGCTTTATCCGAATGTTCCGGCACTCCCGAATATATGCAGTTCTATTATGAATGGGGCAGCCCCATGGAGCAGTTTAAGCGCTTTGTCGCTCCAGTTCCGGCGGATTTGATGGTCCGTTTCCAAGAGACACATATCGACCCCAGCCCCTTTGTCATGGTCGAGGCTTTTTCCAACGGCTGCAAAACCAACCAGGACTACCGCGTGTGGTGGATGAGCGAGGCGGCCAAACACGCCGGACTTTCCTACATCTATCAGGACAATGCCCCTTGGGTGTACACCGCTACGCCCGAGGATCAATACGGCTACCAGCGCCCCGACGGCGGGCGCGAGCCGACCAGCATGATCTTCAACTCCCGCACCTTCATGAAACGTCTGGCCCACGCCATGGTCGAAGCCGGCCAGCCTTCGCAGCCGGCCGTCTGGCCTAACCTGATGAGCCCCGTTTTGCCCGGGCGCTCCTTTTGCGGCAAGGCCCTGACCGGCGAATACACCAATTCCGATCAACTGCCTATGGGCTTGTTACGCGTCCACCTTTCCAAGCAGTGGGGCATCGTCATTGACTGGCTCTGCCAGACCCCCTCCAGCGCCGCAGCGCAGATCGGCACCACCCGCGCCTACTGGCGCAAGCTGTGCAGCCAGATTTTTCTTTTGGACGTAACCAATATCTCCCGCGCCGACACCGCCGAGATAACCCGCATGTGGTACAACGCCTTGGATGCGTTCTGGCTGGATGATCCCACCTTGCGCTGGCACGCCTATTATCGCAATCCCACATTGCAAAGCGTCCAGCAGCCGAAAACCACGCTGGTCAGCACCTATACCGCAACCGATCGCCTGCTGGCGGTGATCTCCAACCATGACGCTACGGATGTGGTGGAAACCGTCCGCTTCAAGAGTCCCCCGTCGGTTGATACGGCCAATGTGAAATATTATTACGACGCCGAGAGCGGCGAACCGATCACCGTGCGCGATGGTGCGTTGCGCTTGTTTATTCCCGGCAATGACTACCGGCTGGTGCTCGGGTTTGATAAGCCCTGGGAGTTTGACACCACCCGCCGCGTGTCGGGTGCGGCCAAGCTGGCGCCGCAGTCGGAACTGGATGCCCGCCAGACCCTGGCGCAAGTATGCAAACAGCTTTTGAGCAGCCGCACGCTGGGAGAATTAAGCAACCCCCACCGGCTCACCGAGGCTTGGGCCAGGGAGATTGTCAGTCAGTTGCAAGCCGACGACGTCAAATACTTTGACGCCAAGGCCACCGCAACCGTCGACCTGGGCACGCCGGATGTGAGCTGCTCGGTTTTCTATAATCCGCGCAACCAAAGCATGTTGATCGGCTATTACAATCATAGCACTACCAATCACGTGCTGGGCGCGGCGGTGCGGCAATTGCTTGCGGAAAAAGTTGGCAATACCTCCTTCAGATATATCTATGACGCCATTTCCGGTGCGTCGCAATGGGCCGAGATCGATGTGCCGGCCGGCCAGGGTCGCTGGGAAGTCTGCTATCCCGACAACCCTGATTTTTATGGCCCGCGCCACGGCGTCTTTGCCGTCGGCACGCAGTTGGGCAATATGCTCCAGGCCGTGGCCGAGAGAAAAAAACAGATGGATAAACCTTGAGTCGGCTTTTAACCTCTTACGCGGGTGTATTATGATTAGTTTTCATTATTGTATGGCGACAGTCATTTGTTTGGGCGCAGTGGCACTTCTGGCCGCCGTGGCCCCGGCCCAGTCCACCCCGGTCATTCCAGTGCTGCGCATCGGCAAGCTGGCCAAGCCGCCGGTGATCGATGGGAAAATCGATCCCGACGAATGGCAAGGCGCCGCGCGCATCACCGGCTTTCAGGATTTTGGACGCCGCGCCTTGACCATTCCGGCCCTGCAACCGCACTGGTACGTCGCTTATGACCAGGATTATCTCTACCTGGCGCAAAGTTTTCCGGTGTATCCCAAAGGCACGCTCAAAGCCCGCGTCAAAGTCGGCGACAACGGCGGCCAAAATTCCACCGGTGACGAAATTCTCGGTGATGACCACGTGGAAATACAAATCTGCGATCTGCCCACCCGCCCGCAGGCGATCAAGCAGTATTTCTATAAGATCATGACCAATCCCTATGGCGCGGTGGTCGATCAACGTACCGAATGGTCCGTCGGCTGGACGGGATTGGAATGGGAATCGCAAGCCAAAGTGAAAGTGCAAAACAGCGATGATGGCTGGACTATGGAAATGGCCATTCCATTGAAAAACCTGGGCCATCCCGCCGCGCCGCCCGACGGCGCGCACTGGTTTGTGCAACTTGTCAGCGCCAGCGATGGCGGCTTTTTCTACAACGCCTGGCAACCGGTTCTCTGGACCGCCTGGGACTTGATGCCGGAAATCATTTTCGATTCAACCGCTCCGGTCTTCCAGCTTCAGCAACTTGGAGAACTGGGCCAGGGTAAACTCGATACCCGCGCTACCGTCCGCGTCGCGGCCGATCAACCGCCGGTGCAAATGAACGTAACCATCGTCGATGCCGACGGCAAAGAGCTTTTCAACCAAACCCAGACCGCCGCCGCCAATCGCCCAGAGCCGGCGCAACTGCACTTTGTCAAAGATCAACTTCCGCTGGATCAACGTAATCACACCATCAAACTGCTGGCCACCCAGGGCGACAAAATTATTTACCGCGCTTCGCTTCCCTTTGAAACCGAAAATGCCCAACAGCTTCAGCGCATGTATCAAACCATGGAGCAAAATCGCGCCGGTGCCGGTCAAGCGGTGATCGCCTCCTGCTATTATCATTCCTATCGCACGCTTGCGGCCCACTGCGACGTGAATATCCTGAAAATCGATCCCAAAATCCGCGCCGCCAAAACCTTTCGCTGCTCGCTTGAGAGCATGCCTGGGGAAAAAGTCATTGCCAGCGCCGACGCCGCCATCGAGCCAAATGGCGTCGGCAAAATTCAATTGTCCGTCCCCCCGCTGAGCGCCGGAGAGTATCGCGTCGTCAGCCGGATCGTCGGACCCGACGGCCAATCGCTGGCCAGCCGCGTCGATCCCTTCACCCAGCAAACCTTTGAATGGGAAAATAACAAGCTGGGCACCGAAGCGATCGTACCTGAGCCCTTCACAGCGGTAAAAGTCGCTGACAAAACCCTGCAAGTCTGGGGCCGCTCCATTGGTTTTGCCGACAGCGGCTTTCCGCTCTCCATCGTCTCGCTGGATCAGGAATTACTCGATGCGCCCATTACGCTGCTGGGCCAGGCCGACGGCAAAGCGGTGGCCTTGGAGCCGCAAGGCACCGGCGCCTGGACCGAGCAGCGCGACGACCATGCCACCTTCCAAGGCCGCGGACGCCTGGGCAACTGGGCCGACACCACCGTGCAAGCCAGCACCGAATATGACGGCACAACCATTTACACGCTCACCCTCACGCCCCGCGCCGCCGACAGCGCGGCCACCATGGATCAACTGGATTTGCTTTTGCCATTGCGTGAAATGACCGACTGGCAGGCCGTCCGCAGCAGTGGGCGCGATACGCCCTACGGCGTGGTCCCCGCCGCCGACGGCGCATTTTGGGATTCCTCCAAAATGCCCGCCGCCGCTTTCATTCACGGAACCTTTTTGCCTTATTGTGTCCTGTCCGACGGCCAGCGCGCCCTAAGCTGGGCCGCGGACTCCGATCAGGGATGGATGCTCGATGACACCAAGCCCTCCTTTTTCCTGGAGCGGCACGGCAAGCAAACACTCATGCGCGTGCGCCTGGTCAACACGCCCTCCCGCCTGACGCATCAACGCACCATCCGCTTCATGCTGACGACCATGCCCACCAAACCCCTGCCGCCGGATTATCGCTACCGCACCTGGGGCACGCGCAACGCGCCTTTCGGCTGGATGAACGGCTTTCAGGGAAGCTGCATGTGGGCTTATGGCACCGGCCCGACCAATGTGCTGCATACCCAGGAGCAATATGACATTCTTAAACAGCGCCTGGAGCAGGATCGCCGCCGCGTGCGCTTCGATGGCGAAAGCGTCTGCGGTCCAAAGTTTTTGCCCATGAGCGCGTGGTACGTGGCCACCAATGTCATGGGTTACGCCATGCCGGAGTATGACACCTATTGCGGCGAGTGGCTGGGGCTGACCAGCCCGCGTCCCTCGCCACAAGAGGACTACATCAATTTCAAAAATGAATGGGGCGTCTGGAGCGAGCCGCGCCAGCAGTCCCGCGCTTATGCCGACTTGGTGCAGTCCACCGTTGATTGCCGCGTCTGGGCCTTTGATCAGCAGCAAAAAAAAGCCGGCATGAACGGCTACTGGTGGGATCACGGCCGCTTCTGGACCAGCGGCGACCCGATCAAGCAGACCGCCTACCAGCGCGACGACGGATCCTGGCAAGGCATCTACAACATCAGCCTCATGCGGCAGATGATGAAGCGCATGGCCGTGTGCGCCCAACTCAACGGCGTGGCTCCGTTTCATGGCTACTACAGCCACGGCCAAATCGGCCCCATCACTCCTTTCCTGCAATGGTCCTGGGCCATTGAAGGCCCCTGGTATGTCAATAGTTCCGAGGTCTCACTTTTGGACAACATCCGCGGCGGACTGGATGGCATCCGCATCCTTCTGCAAACCTATAACGGCCTGCCCATCACCATGCGTAATGAAACCATGGACCGCAATTCCAAACAGTGCGCCCAAACACGCTCTTGCCTGGGCGTCGGGCTTTTGTTTGATGTGGGTGTGGGTTTCGAGGGCGGATGCGTCAATGAGCAGGCCCGCGAAAAACTAATCGACGACCTGCGCCGCTTTGATTATTTTAATTCCCAAGTCGCCTATACCCCTTACTGGAAAATCAGCCCGGGGATCAAAATATCCGATCCGCATGTCGTTGCCAGCGTTTACCGCCGCGAGCTGCCCGGTCAAACCCCCGGCATGATGCTGGTGCTGTTCAACGCCGGCGATACCGCCACCACCGTTACCCTCAGCGCCGACGCGCAAGCCCTTTTACACACCACAAGCGTCAGCCTGCACGATTTGGAAAACTGGAGCAGAGAGCCTTTGCCGCAAACCGCCGCCGGCTGGGAAAAGATCGCCATCGGCCGGCATGATTTTCGGCTGTTGCTGCTAGGCCCCCGCGCCAGCGGTGGGGATTGAGCGGGCGGGATAATGTTTTTAGTGTCAATGGAGTAATTACAATGACTTCGGACTCTTGCCAAGCCGTTAGCCAACCCCTAACCATCTCGGTTGACGGCGCAACCTTGAACCTGGTGCATCAACCCGACGGCGACGGCTGGCGCGGGCTGCAATTTTTCCTGCAAACCGAAGGCCATACGCTGGCCTGTCAGTCGCTTGCCGCTCAAAATTCCGGCAACGGCGAATCCACCTGGCTGATGAAGCTAAGCCAAGGCGCCACTCTGCGATGCCAGATCGCCGCGCTGCCCTCCGGAGGGGCGCTGCTGCGCCTGTGGCTGCGCAATGAAGGGCAAAATGCTTTGCGATTCAGCGGCTACGGCTGGCGCACCGCCTGCGGTGCCGCCGGCCCTTCGCTTTGTGCGCCGGGCTTGGCGGTCTATGCCCATTCGGAAAATCTGCGCTATGAAAACCTGCCGCTGTCCCGCCCGACCTACCCGTTCGTGCGGCCGCTGAGCGAATCGACGCGCTGGTATGGACGCCAGGGCGTCGGCCCCATGCCCGCGCTGGTGCTGGGGAAAACCAACTCCGACCGCTGGCTGCTGGAAGCCTCGGCCACGCAAAATCGCCATGCCCTCAGTTGGCACTTGGGATTGCCAACCGCCGCCGGGCAAATGCTCGACTATTGCGCCCAGTTCTTTTGGAATGGCGCATCATTGGAGACTCTGGAGCCGGGTCAGGAAATAGAGCTGGAATCCACTTACTTTTTTGTGCTGGACGGCCCGCCCGACCGCTTCTATCAACCGTGGATGGATGCCTTGGCCAAAGAATACGGCCCGCGACTGGCCGGAACGCAAAGCCGCCTGTCCGAGCAGCCGGTTTACTGCACCTGGAACTACGGCATCTACACGCATCTAAATCAAGCCGATTGTCTGCGGCGCATTGATCTGGTGGCCAAAACGCAAAAGACCGGCATCTTTCAACTGGATCACGGCTATCAACCGCCGCACGCACCTAATGAATCCTGGGGTTACGCCGATGCCTATTATCCAGACCCATCGGGCGCGTGGGATCCGGCCCGCTTTCCCGGCGGGCCGGAGGCGATTGTCGCCGCCTGCCGCCGCCGCGGCTTGTCGCCAGCCATCTGGTGGACGCCGCGGATGGATATCGGCGGGCCGATTCAGCGCGATCATCCCGACTGGATCGCCGTGGGTCACGATGGCAAGCCGATTCCTTTTGTCGGGGACTTGCATCCCGATTACTCCGTGCCCGAAGCGCGGCAATTTGTGCAGCGAACGCTGCAAACCGTGATTCACCAGTGGGGCTTCGAGGGGATCAAACTGGACTTTTTCTCCTGGGCCTTTGACTCCTTTGATGTGGTCTATCGTAACGGCGGAACCAGTGTCCAATGGCGCAGGTGGCTTTTGGAGATGATCCGCAAGGAACTTGGACCTCGCGGCTACTTTTTGCATTGCGTCTCCTGTCCGCTGGGCAATCCCTTTTTAGCTTTGGACGGATGCGACAGCTACCGCGCCGGCAGCGATATTGATCACGGCGGCTGGGAAATTCATTTGGCCAATAGCTCATGGCTTTTGGCCAGTTTCCCAGCCGTGGGGCGACAAAGCTGGTTTGCCGACATGGACAGCTTCATGGGTTCGATGAAATTTCCTATCAGCGAGCGTCGCTTTCGCTGCGCCATGGGCTACATGACCTGCGGCATGATGGATATTTCCGGGCCGGTGGAAACTTTCGACGCGATGGCTTTGGCCGATTATCGCAAGCTGGCGCGGCGCTGTGATCAGGGCACGCAGGTGCGCGTGATCGATCGCGCGGCGTTTACCGGTTCGCCGCTGCCGACCATTTTGCATCGTCCGCACACCCCGGAAAGCAAAACCCGTCGGGAATTTTCCATCAGCGACACCATCGCTCTGTTCAACTGGTCGGATCAGCCGCAAACGCTGGCTGTGGCCCTGGCGCAATTGGGCGTCGACCCCGCCGGCCGTAAGGCGCGCGATTTCTGGACCGGTCGGGCCGTCAAACTTACCGGCCAAACACTGGTCGCGCTGTTGGAGCCGCGCGAGCATTTACTTGTTGATATTGTGCAGTAACCTTTCCTACTGAGAGCCACATGGGTCGAACCATTCTCACGCACTGGCAACACGCCCCGGCCGGCAGCCGCGGCCGCTGTGATACCGACTGCCACTATCCCGGCGTGCCGCTTACAGTGGACATGGCCGGGCGCATGCAACAATACTCCTTGCGTTATCGCGGCCCGGCGGAGCTTTGGCAGGAGGGATTGCCTCTGGGCAACGGCGACCTGGCCGCCATGTGCTATCAGCCGGCCGCTTCGCTTTGCTGGGGCATGACTAAATCCGACGTGCGCGACCTGCGCCATCCGGTGGTCCCCTGGACCAGCCACCAGGAATTTGAGCGCATCTTCCAGACTGAAAAAAACCACCTGCTGGCCGATCAGATTAATGAACAGGAGTGGGATTTCCGCACTTATTTTCCGTGTTTTCTCCCCGCCGGCGGGCTGTTTCTGTCCAGCGAAGTGCCGGACGTACTGACGGTGCGCGGTCAAACGCTGGACCTGTACAGCGCCACACACACGATGGATTTAGTCGGCGATGCCCAGGTTTGCAGTTTCGTTTACGCCGACGCCAATGTGCTGGCGATCCGCCTTTCGGGCCTGCGCGATAAAACCCTGAATCTGCGGCTCAGCCCCGAGGCCCTGCCGCCGAATGTGGACCGGGAAAATGACACCCCCACGGCGCAAACCATCCGCCGCGAAGTGTTTCGCGCCTTGCTGCCCCAATGGCGGGCGGATCAAGCCACGCTGCAAATTGATTATGCCGACGGCCACCGCACCCTCTGGATGCTGCAAATTCGCGGAGCGCAACTGCAAGCGCCCGGCGACAACAGCCAAGCGGCGAAATTGCGCATTGAATCCGACAGCGCCGAATTGATGCTGACGCTGGTCAGCTCGCGCCAAGGCGGGTTTTTGCATCGCCGCGCGGCGTTGCTGCTGGAAACCGCCTGGCAACGTAACTTTGACCGCCTGCACGCCGATCATCGCAATTTCTGGCACGAACGCTTCGCCCGCTCGGTGGTGCAAATACCAGAACCGATTCTTGAAGCACTCTGGTGTTACGCGATCTACACCATGGCCGCCAGCAGCCGCGGCAGCTTCCCGGCGCCGCTGATGAGCGCGTGGAACCTGCGGCTGGATCAACCTTACGGCGGGGATTATCACAACAACATTAATTCGCAGATGTGCTACTGGCCGCTGGCGGCGGCCAATCATCCCGATCTGATCGCTCCATATATCAAGCATTTCTGGTCGGTTTTGCCGGAAATAGAATCTGAAACCCGGCGGGTATGGAACCTGCCGGGGGTGAAAGTGCCCTTCGCCAGCATCGGCCGGGGCATCGATCATTGGGGCGTGGGCTACTGGCGCTACGAACTGTTCGTCTCGGCCTGGGTGGCACAGTTGGCATGGTGGCACTATCAATTCACCAGCGACCTGGAATTGCTCCGCGAACAAGGCTGGCCGCTGATTCGCGGCGTGGCGGAATTTTACTTGGCGTATCTTCAGCCCCATCCCCAAACCGGGCGCTTGTCGATCCCGCTGAGTAAACTTTGCGAGGACACGATGTTTAACGTTGTCCCTTCACAACGACTGGTGCGCGATGCCGGCACCGATTTGTGCGCCATTCACGCGCATCTGCGCGACGCGGCCGACGCCGCCGATGCCTTGGACTTGTCCCACGATGCCATCCGTTATCGCACGGCGCTGCGAAAGCTCACGCCGTTGCCCCGGCAAAACGGCCAGTTCAGCCTCGCGCCCGATGTACCCTTGGATGTGCCGGTCTCCCATCCGTATCAGATTATGCCCATATATCCTTCCGGCTTAGTAACCGCGTTGGGACCGGATGATTTGTTGCCCGTGGCCCAGCGCACATTGGCCAACGTGTGGCGCTGCTCCTCGCGTGTTACTGTCGGCCAGCCGGACAGCGGACGGCTGCGCTGGAATGACGATCTTTCCATGGGATGGCTGGCCGCGGCCCGGGCGTGGATGGGCGACGGCGATGGCGCGCTGGATGATCTGCTCAACGGCTGGGTAACCAGTACGCTCAAATGCAACGGCTTTTTAGCCGAGCAAAGTCGCGCCCCCGAAGGTCGCGGGCCGATGCACTGGATGCAAAATCAACTATGCGGGCTGGCCAACGGCATCAATGAAATGTTGCTGCAAAGTCATAGCGGCGTGATCCAGATTTTCCCCGCCATGCCTGCCCGCTGGCCGGATGCCGCTTTTATTCACTTGCTGGCCCGCCCCGGGGTGCTGGTTTCGGCCCAGAGACAGGCCGGCCAAACACGCTGGGTAACACTGCACGCAAAAAACAATTTAACCGTGCTGCTGCGCAATCCCTGGCCGGGGACCGACGAGCAAATTGTGCTGGCCGAGCCACATGAGCCGCTTGCCCCGCTGCCGCTGGTGCCCGATGAAAATGGTAATTTCACCCTCACGCTCCAAGCCGATCGCCCGGTGATCTTAGCTTTGCGCAGCCAAATGCCCGACATGGAACTTGCCCAGCCGCTCTCCTGGCCCGCGACACCGCAAACGCCATGGAGCTTCACCGGCCCGGTGCCGTTGCGCCCAACCGATCCGCCGCCGGACGCCACCTGGACCAGTTGGTGGGGAAAAGCGTAACCCGCGCAATTCATGCCATTGTGGAGGTTAATATGACCGCCGGGACAATGCCTTACTCTTCGCCCGCTTGCCCGCCCGCCGCGCTGGGCAAGCCACCTTGGTTTTGCCTTTCGCGCCAGTGCCCCTGGCGCACGGACCCGGTTGCGCTGGACGCCTTTTACGCCGATCGCAAGCTCATGTGGCGAAATGTGCTGTTCATCGGCCTGGCCAATCTCGGCTGGGGGTTGTCCTTAACCATTGTCGGGCCGTTGATGGCCATGAAACTGCTGCAACTGGGCGTGGGCGAGAATATTCAGGGCACCATGAATTCCATCAACACCACCGCCGTGGCGTTTTTGGTCATGCTGTTCTCATGGATGAGCGACCATACCGTGTCGCGCATCGGCCGGCGCAAGCCGTATTTCTATATTTCCGCCCCTTTTATCATTCTGACCATCGTGCTATTTCCCTTCTTCTCTGTCCCACGCTTTGTCTGGTGGCTTTTAGGAATGCAGGTGATGTATCTGCTGTTTATGGACCTGAAAAATTCCACCTTTTCGCTGATCATGATTGATTGCGTGCCGCGAGGAATGTTGGGGCGCACCAGTTCGATCTTCGGCATCGCCGGGGGACTGATGGGATTTTTCGCCAATTGGTTCGCCGGGGATTTAATTTACCTGGGCGAACGTGTTCCGTATCTATTGGGCGGGGCAGTTATGGTGGTAACCACTCTCAGCGCCATGTTGGTGCGCGAGCCGCCGGTATATCATCCTCCCGCCGAGCCATTCAAACCCTGGAGTACCTTTAAGGTCGCGGCACAAGACAAGCGCATCTTCTGGCTTATGGGCGGTGTGGCGATGATCGGGGCATACGCGGCGATAAATTTCCAGTGGCTTTGGTTTTGGGCATTCCAGACTTTGCATCTTACCCGCAAGGACATCTTCCAGGCCGTCGCCTGGGCGGGGCTGGTGAATCTGGTTCTCTCCTATCCGATGGGATGGGTGATCGACCGCTTTGGCGGCTTGCGCGTTGTGGTAATCTTTTTTGTTCTGGAAATTGGCTGTTTTTTCCTGACGTATCTGGTCCACGACAAGCTGACGTTAACCTTGCTGGTACTGGTTCAAACCATTGTATTTCCACTGTACGGTGCGGCGGATATCATGGTATTCAAATCCAGCCCGCACAAAGACATCGGCTCCATTACTTCCACCAATGCCTGCTTACGCAATTTGTTCAACGGCGCTTTGGCGGGCATCACCGGTTGGCTGATCTACCTCACGGGCCACAACTACCACACGGGTTTTATGCTGGGGGTCTTTTTCTCCTGCGTAGGCATGGTCTTTTTTATCATTCATCATCAGAAGATGAAACATCCAACAGCACCAGCATCCGCTTCGGCTTCTGTTCCATAGCCTTGCCTGGGCCGCTATGATGGCGCCATGGCCAAAAAGTCCATGCGACCTGAGTTTGCCGTGATGCACCAGTCCCGGGTGGCGGCGATGCAGATTTTGTTTCTTTGGGATAGCCGCGGCCAGTACGATGACGCCGTAGCCCTCACCGCCGCCGAGCAGTTGCTTGCCGACCCGGCCGCGCGGTCGAAGGCGATGGAAATGGCCCGGCTGGCCTGGGAGCAGAAGGCCGCTTCCGATGCCTGGGTCAACCGTCTGGCCCCGCAGTGGCCCACGCACCGCCAGCCGGGGGTGGACCGCAACATCATCCGCCTGGCCGTCTGGGAATTGACCAGCGGCACGATGGAACCCAAAGTGGTGCTAGATGAGGCGATCGAACTGGCCAAGGAATTCGGCGGCGAACAAAGCGCCCCCTTCGTCAACGGCGTCATGGACGCCATTTTCAAAGAACACTCCCGGCTCACCGGCGGCGCTTTGCCCGCTCAGACGTAATGGCCTCTTGCGTCGGGAACAGGTCGCGCAGTCTGTAGTAAAAATGGGCTCTCCGCGGAACCCGCTGATGGATGCCAAGCTGCCAAGCTCGGACATGCGATATTTCGCCCAGAACGTGGTTTCTAGGACATGGCAGGTATGTTTACCAGCGTCTTTCGCGGAGAGCCTGAAAAAAGGTAATAATCGCCAGTTCGGTGCGTATAGTATGGCAGCGCCATGTTACCGCCGATACTGACCCCATTTCGGGAAACGGATGCTGACCGCTTTGATCGGATCAAGGCGGCCCACCTGCTGAACCGCGCCGCCTTCGGCGGAACCGACCAGCAGATTCAGCGTGTCGTGGAGCTTGGCCCGCAAAAGTCCGTCGATTGGCTGGTGGATTTTTATGACGTGGGGATCGACGAGGTGGACCCGGCCGACGGCGCGGATTTATCCGGCCTGGACGGCTATCCCACGCGCTTTGCGGATTTGCGCAAACTTCTGGCCGGTAAAACCGAGGAGCAGCGCAAAGAGCTGCAAATGCGGTTGCGCCGCGCCAATGGCCAGGCCATGCGGCAGATCGTGCAATGGTGGATCGGGCGCATGATCCGCGGCCCGCATCCGTTGCAGGAAAAATTAACTCTCTTTTGGCACGGCCATTTCACCACCAGCGCCCGCGACGAGCGACTGGCGGAATTGATGTGGCGGCAAAACGACTTGCTGCGGCGCTATGCGGCGGGAAATTTCGCGCAATTGCTTTCGGCTATTTCCCGCGATCCGGCCATGCTGGATTATTTGAATAACACGCAAAATCGCAAAGCCCATCCCAACGAAAATTTTGCCCGCGAAGTGATGGAATTGTTCACCTTGGGCATCGGCAACTACGCCGAGCGCGATGTTACCGAAGCCGCCCGCGCCTTTACCGGCTGGAGCCACGACGGCACCGACTACCGCTTCAACAGCTTCAACCACGATCGCGGCGTCAAACAGTTTTTGGGCCAGACGGGCGATTTCAATGGTCAGGACATATTAGACATCATCCTCCGCCAGCCGGCCTGCGGGCGCTATATCGCCGCCCGGCTGCTCAATTTCTTTGTCATGGAAAATCCGCCGGCGGAGGCGGTCCAGGCGCTGGGCGAGTTGCTTTGGCAAAGCAATTATGAATTGCGACCGGTGCTGAAAACGCTCTTTTGCGGCAAGCTGTTTTATTCACCTGAAGCGATCGGCCGCCAGATCAAAAGCCCGGTGCAATTGCTGGTGGGAACGGCGCATCAGTTGCAATTGCCCGCCCCAGCAGCGCAATTTGTCCGCTACGCTTTGGAGCAGATGGGGCAAGTGCCGCTGGATCCGCCTAACGTCAAAGGCTGGCCGGGCGGCAAGCAGTGGATTTCAACCAACAGCCTGCTGCAACGGTATAATTTGATGAGCGAACTGGCGGGCAAGACCGCGTTTGAGGATTGCGCTGACCAAGCGGCGGCGGTGCGGCGATTTGTGGATCGGCTCATTGGCCGCCCGGTGGATGACGCCAAGCTGCGCGAATTGAGCGATGCTCTGGGCCGGGTGCCGGCGCGGCAGCGTTCGGCGCGGCTGGCTCAATGGATCGTGGTAATGCCGGAGTATCAGTTATGTTGAATCAACCCATCACCCGGCGCCGGTTTGTCGGCCGCGGCTTGGCGCTGCTGGCGGCAACGCCCAGCATCCCGTCATTTTTAGCGCTCACCGCCGATCAACTGGCCGTGGCGGCCGCCGAGCCGGGTGCGGCAAAAAACAGCGATCTGCCGGTGCTGGTGGTGCTGCAACTGGCCGGGGGCAACGATGCTCTGAGCATGATTATTCCCTACGGCGATGATGCCTATCACCGGGCGCGGCCAACGCTGGGGCGGGCGGCGCGCGATGTGCTGAAACTGGACGACACCATCGGGCTGAATCCCAATTTAACCGGTCTGAAAAATTTGCTGGAACAAAAACACCTGGCCATCGTGCAGGGCGTGGGCTATCCCAATCCCAGCCGCTCGCATTTTCGCTCGATGGACGTATGGCAAAGCGCTCAGCCACAAACCGAACACCCGCTCAGCGGCTGGCTGGGCCGCTATTTTGATCAAACCTGCGGCGGCGAACCGGACCCGCACGTGGGCCTGGCGATCGGGCAGAGTTTGCCCCTGGCCATGAGCGGAGGGCGCGTTACGCCGCTGGCGCTGGAAAATCCCGACCGCTATCGCTATCGCGGCCCCGACCCCCAGCGTTTTGAAGCGCTCAACCAATTGCCCCGCAATTCCGACGAGGCAAATGCGAACCAGTCGGCATTGCAATTCATCACGCGCACGGCCATCGACGCCCAGCGCTCCAGCCGCCGCATCCGCGATCTGGCCGGCGGCATCAGTTCCCGCAACGGCTACCCCGCCACCCAGTTGGGCCAGCAGTTGCGCACGGTGGCGGCGATGATCTGCGGCAATCTGGGCAGCCGCGTGTACTACGTAACCCTCGGCGGATTCGACACCCATGTGCAGCAGCAGGGTCGCCACGACGCGCTGATGCGGCAGCTTGGCGAGTCGATCGAGGCATTTTGGAAAGACCTTTCCAGCGCCCGCGAGGCCGAGCGGGTGATGATGATGACCTTCAGCGAATTTGGCCGCCGCGTCAGCCAGAACGCCAGCGGCGGCACCGATCATGGCGCGGCCGCGGGTTTATTTCTGATCGGTCCCAAATTGCCGGCGGCGATTTTCAATCCCCATCCCTCGCTCACGGACCTGGACCAGGGCGACCTCCGCTGGCAAGTGGATTTCCGCAGCGTCTACGCCACGCTTTTGGAAAAATGGCTCAAAACCCCCTCCGCCCCCATCCTCGGCGGCCGCTGGCCGATGGTTAATTTGTAACCCCGGCGACGGTGGCGAGGAATGTGCCCCGTGAAATCAGAACCCAGAGTTTGTGAAAGAATCACAATTTTCGAGTGAATAAGGGTGTTATTGCGCAAATGCCGAGGGTCAAAACCAAAGTATTCACAGGCTCTCACCGGCGGCGGCCTTGGCGGGCGCTGACAAAACTCTCAAAAAAGACCCTGATGAATCTTCACGTAACATTGCTATAATTCCCACGACGTTGGGCAATGTGTGTAAACCGGTGAACCGAAAGGATTCTTGAATTGAAAAAAACCTCCCCCGCCGCGGCGGCCAATGCTGATAATGGCTTTTTGAATGAAAAGCAGTTCGTGCCCGCCGCCGTGCATCAAACGCCGGCGTCGATTATGAAGCAGCCGTTGCCCAAGCGTCTGCGGGCGCTGGTGAAAATGCACGGCACGCCGCTGATGGTGATCGACCGGGCCAAGCTGGTCGCCGAGTACAAGTGTTTTCGCCGCCTGCTGCCGCGGGTGGAGTTGTATTACGCCATCAAGGCCAATCCGCATCCCGACATCATCCGCACCTTCGCCGAGCTTGGCGGCGGCTTTGACTGCGCCAGTGAAAATGAAATGAAACTGGTGCTGACCCAGGGCGTGGATCCCGGCCGCATCATTTTGGCCAACACCATCAAGCAGCCCGAAGCGCTGGAGTTTGCCCGCAAGAGCAAGATCAATTTTTGCACCTTCGATAACGAGCCGGAGCTTTACAAAATCGCCAAACACGCGCCGGGCTGCCGGGTGCTGGCGCGGCTGAAAGTGCAAAATCTGGGGAGCATTGTCGAATTGTCGCTCAAATTCGGCGCTGATGAGGAACAGATGGTTCCCATGCTGCTCAAGGCCCGCTCGCTGGGACTCAAGCCCGAAGGCATCAGCTTCCATGTGGGCAGCCAGTGCACCAACTGGGAAAATTACCAGCGGGCTTTCGAGCAGACCGCCCGCATCGTGGACGAGGCCGCCAAGCAGGGCCTGGCCATTAAAATGATCGACATCGGCGGCGGTTTCCCTATTAAACATTTCCGCAACGACCGGATCAATCTGGAAGCCATCGCCACGCGCATGCGCCGCGAGCTGGACCGCTTATTTAAGAAGGATATCCAGATCATCGCCGAGCCGGGCCGAGCGCTGGTCGGGCCGGCGGGAATGCTCATCTGTCGTGTGGTGGGCCGATCCATCCGCAATAACAAAAACTATTACTACCTGGACGACGGCGTTTACGGCGATTTTTCCGGCATTGTCTTTGACCATGCCAAATACGAATTTCACACGCTGGTGAAAACGCAGAAATACGCCAGCATCCTCGGCGGGCCGACCTGCGATTCCTTTGACACCATCAGCCTCAGCGAGGAGGTGCCGGAACTGGACGTTAGCTCAGTGGTCTACGTGCCCAATATCGGCGCTTACTCCTGCGCCAGCGCGCTGACGTTCAACGGCATTTCGCCAGCCAAGGTGATTGTGGTGTAGAACGGTTGCGCTGACGCGGGCACTTTGCCGGGGCGCGCGTGACGTTTGGGTCGCCGGTGGCGTTTGAGGCGCGCTTGGCGTTTGAGCAAGCTTGCTGTTTTAAGAGCGCTTTGCGTTTTGCTTGCACTTGGCGTTTTGCGAGCGCTTGGCGTTTGAGCGAGCTTGCTGTTTTGAGAGCGCTTGGCGTTTGCGCGCTTTCCGTTTTGAGCGCGATTGACGTTTTGAGGCGCGCTTGCCGTTTTGAGTGAGCTTGGCGTTTTGAGGCGCGCTTGGCGTTTACAGCGCCCCTGCCATAGTGAACGTCCGTGGCGCGATCGGCGCATACAATCCACCGCGGTATGCAGATGATTTACCTGGACAACAACTCCACCACCCAGCCCGATGCCCCGGTGATCGCGGCCATGGTGGATTGTCTGCAACACAACTGGGCCAATCCCTCCAGCGTCCATCGTCCCGGCCAGCATGCGCGGGCGGCGGTGGATAGTGCCCGCCGGCAAGTCGCCGATCTGATCGGTGCCCAGCCCCAGCGCATCACCTTCACCGGCGGCGGCAGCGAAAGCATCAACACCGCCATCGTCGGCCTGCTGGCCGCCCGGTTTCCGCGGCGCAAGATCATCAGCAGCGGCGTCGAACACTCGGCCACGCGGGAACTGCTCAATCGCCTGGGTCAGCGCGACGTGCAATACGTGCAAATATCCGTGGATTCGTCCGGGCAATTAGACCTGGATCAACTAGCCCGGCAACTCGATGAGCAAACAGCGCTGGCAAGTTTCATCTGGGCCAACAACGAAACCGGCGTCATTTTTCCCATGGAGCAAATCACCCGCTTGTGCCGCCAAAAAAATGTGCCGCTGCATATCGACGCCACCCAGGCGGTTGGCAAAATCCCGGTTGATGTGCGGGAACTTGAGCCGGCGGCGATGAGCTTTGCCGCTCATAAATTTCACGGGCCAAAGGGTGTGGGCGTTTTGTACCTGGGTCGGGCCGTGCGCTGCGGGCCGCTGGTAGTCGGCGGGCCGCAGGAATCAGGCCATCGCGGCGGCACGGAAAATGTCCCCGGCATCGTCGGTGCCGGTGTGGCGGCGAAACTGGCACTGGAATTTTTGCCCGGCATGCCACAGGTGGCCCTTTTGCGCGACCAACTGGAACAAGGCATATTGACCAGCATCCCCGATACGCGCGTCATGGGCGATACCGCCCGCCGACTGCCCAACACCACCAATATCGGCTTTGCGCCGCTGGCGGCGGAGGCGATTGTGCTGTTATGCAGCGAGGCGCAAATTTGCGTATCGGCCGGGGCCGCCTGTGCCAGCGGCAGTATCGAACCCTCGCACGTGCTGGCGGCCATGGAGGCGCCGGCCGCCTACGCCCATGGCGCGGTGCGCTTTTCGCTTTCGCGCTTCACCACCGCCCGGCAAATCAACCACACCCTGGAAGTATTGCCGGAAATGATCCAACGACTGCGCCAAATCACCGCTTGAATTGATAAGCGTATCCAATTGACATGCCTTGCATCGCAATAGGGCGGCGCGCAAACTCTCTCAATCGCCCGCGACCGCCATCTCCCCGGCCAGCGCGCCGGCGATCCCCTGCCGCGGCCGCTGGGACTGCTGACCGCTTTTCATATCCTTGAGCAGGACCGTCCCCGCCGCCAGTTCGCTTTCGCCGACGATCATCATCCAACGGGCTTTTTCCCGGTCGGCCAGTTTGAATTGCGCTTTCATGGAGCGGCCGGAATAGTCCATATCCGCCGTCATTCCCGCCGCCCGCAATTCCGCCAGCAACGCCAAATTCGCCTCCCGGGCCGCCTCGTTCTGGCTGGCCAGCCAGATCAGTGGCGGCGATTGCACCGGCAGCGCCACCTTCTGCGCCTCCAGCGCCAGCAGCAGCCGCTCCAATCCCGAACCGAATCCCACCCCCGGCGTGGGCCTGCCACCCAGCTCGCGCACCAGGTTGTCATAGCGGCCGCCGCCGCCGATGGCGTTTTGTGCCCCCAGCCCGCCGGCGATCACTTCCCACAGCGTTTCGGTGTAATAATCAAACCCGCGCACCAGCCGGGCATCGACCCCATAGCCAATGCCCGCACGGCTCAGCAGTTGTTGCACCCGCTCAAAATGGGCCCGGCTCTTATCGCTCAGGCTGTCCGCGGCGGCGGGCGCCTCGGCGCACGCCTCGAGGTCGCGCGGGTCTTTGCTGTCTAAAATCCGCAAGGGATTTTCCGTCAGCCGCCGCAGCGAATCCTCGCTGAGCTGCTGCATCCGCGGCGTAAAATAGTCCACCAAGCTCTGGCGATACCGCTGTTTGCTGGCTTGATCCCCCAGGCTGTTGAGCCGCAGCGACAGTTCCCGCACCCCGCAGGCGGCGTAAAATTCCATCTGCAACGCGATGCACTCGGCATCCTGCTCCGGCTCGGCCATGCCGAAGGCCTCGGCGCCAAATTGATGGTGAATGCGCAGCCGACCGCTTTGCGGCTTTTCATAGCGGAAATTCGGGCCCAGGTAATAGACCTTTGCCCGGCTGCCTTCCTGGGCGATCAGTCCGTTTTCGATCACCGCCCGCACCACCCCGGCCGTCCCCTCCGGGCGCAGCGTCAGTGAGCGGCCGCCACGATCGTCAAAGGTGTAGGTTTCCTTGTGAACAATATCCGAGCCTTCGCCCACCCCGCGATGAAACAGCTCGCTATGTTCAAAAACCGGCGTGCGGATTTCCCCGTAGTGATATCGACCGGCGATCCGGCGGGCGATCTGCTCGACCGCCTGCCATTTTTCGCTCTGGGCCGGCAACACATCCGCCGTGCCGCGTGGGGCGCTGATGCAGCTCATCGTCTCTCCACAAAAGCCGCCGCCCGCGGCCGCGCGCCCCGGCGGATGCCGTCGCGCGGACGCGGGCGGGTTTAATTACTCCAATGCCGATTAGGCCTGGGGCGCTTGCCCCTCGATATCCTTATTCATTTCCTCGGCCGTAAATTCCTGCACCGTCAGCGTCTCCAGCAGCTTGTCCAGTGCCTTTTGCTGACGCATCTCCAGGTACAGTTCGCTCATCGCGCCGCTCTTGACCATTTCATCGCGCAATTTTTCCGGACGCATCCCCTCTTGAATCGCCAGCGAGGCCACATGGCTATTCAGTTCCGCCTCTTTCACATCCACTTGCAGATCTGCGGCCAACTTCTGCAAAATGAAAAAGATTTTCAACTCGTTGATGCCCTCTTCCTTGGCCCCTTGCGCGATATCCTCCTGCTTGGCTGCCAATTGCGCCGACTGCACGCCTCGACGCGCCAGGTTCATATTTCGCCGACGTATCACCATCAGTTCCTGGCGCTCGGTGAGCTTTTGCGGCACTTCCAACTGCACATTGTCCATCAGGAATTTCTTCACCTGCGCGTGCATGGCGGCTTGCGTCTCGGCTATAACGCGCAGTTGCAACTGCGCCTTGAGCGCGTCGCGCAACTCCTGAATATTCGCCATGCCCATGTCTTGGAGAAATTCGTCGTTCAACTCGATCAGCCGCAATTGGCGGATATCCTTGGCGGTTATTTCCAACTGCAAGGCTTTGCCGCGCAGCTCTTCTTTGTAAAAATTGTCCCCGGCAACCGCGTCAATGACCCGCGTTTCGCCGGCTTTGATCCCGGCAAGTTTGCCGACCAGGTCTTCGATCTTGAATCCACTGAGCGCTTGGCCCGACAGCGCAATTTGCACTCCGGGGCGACGATCCACATCCTGGCCGTCGTGTTTTATCACCAAGTCCACCAGCAGCATGTCGTTTTCCTCTGCCCCGCGGTCCTCCACCGGCACATAGGTTCCCTGCTGGCGGCGGAGGTTGTCCACCGCCCGGTCCACGTGGCTTTCATCCAGTTCGACCTTGGGCTTCTTGACCGTCAGCGCGGCCATGTCCGGCATGGTGAATTCCGGCTGCAACTCCACGGAGAAGCTATAGCTCAACGGGCCGCTTTCGGGCAATTGAATCTTTTCCGCCTGGTCAAACTCCGGCTCGCCGAGTACCTGCAATTTCAGTTCCTCGATCACGTTCTGATAACTCTCGGCGACCAGCTCGCGGCAAACGTCCTTCTTCAAATCCGAGCCAAAACGCTTTTCCACCAGCTTGCGCGGCGCGTGGCCGGGACGGAATCCGGGAAGCTGCGCTTTGGTGCGAAGCTCCTTAAGGTCCGTTTCCAGCTTGTCGCTGATACGTTCGGCGGTGATTTCCACGGTAATCTTCCGGGCCGACGGGCCGGTCTGCTCAACCGTGGATTTGTACTGAAATTTCTCGGTGGGTTGTGCCGCGACCGCTTGATCCTCTGCCATGACTTACCTCGTTTGCATCAGAATGCCGCCACAAGACGGCGAAAAAAAGGGCCAAGGGGACACCAACCGCCCGCTTGCGCCAAGACCGCTCCGAAAAGGTCAGAGCCATTCTCCAACCATACGGAAGTTCCGCATCGTAATCAAATAACCCATTTTTGCAAAGACCTTGCCTAAGGCTTTTTTTGGGGCCAACCGCATGGACCCGTGCGGGTACAGGCTCCCCTATGCCCGCGGCGGCACGCTCTGCTCCGCCGCCGTTGCCGCTGCCGCCGCCGCTATCAGCTCGCGCCGTTTGGCGCGGCGGGCACGCAAAATTTCAATCGCCACCGGGATCACGCTGATGACGATTATCGCCACGATCACCATGTGAAAATTGCGCTTCACGATCTCGCTGCGGCCAAACCAGTGTCCGAGCATGAGGAACGACACCACCCACACCACCCCGCCGGTGATGTTGTACAGCGCGAATTTGAAATAATTCATGCGCCCGATCCCCGCCACAAACGGCGCAAAGGTGCGGATGATCGGAATGAACCGCGCCAGGATGATCGTCTTGCCCCCGTGCTTTTCGTAAAAACGCTGGGCTTCCAACAAGTGCTTTTTATTCAGCAGCCGCGAACTTTCCGACGCGAAAACCTTCGGGCCTAGCCGATAGCCGATCCAGTAATTCACCGCATCGCCCAAAATCGCCGCGGTGCACAAAAGCACCATCAAAAACGGCAAATTCAACATCGTCCCTTCCATGGACACCGCGCCCAGCGCAAACAGCAGCGAGTCGCCCGGCAGAAATGGCAATATCACCAGCCCGGTTTCGCAAAAAATGATCAAAAAGAGGATCACATACAAACCCGAACCCACATGCTCGGCCAAAGCCGTTACCTTGTCCGGCGTCAGGTGCAGCAGCGTGTCAAACAATCGATGCAGTAAATCCATAAGGCTCTCTATTATTGAATTTTCAGCGTAATAATCTGGTACGGGCGATAAGGCACATCAATGCCTTGCTCATCGGTTTTGGCCGTTGACGGGTATAATCCGGGTGCTGTTGCATGTCCTTAGGTCCTGTAACCCTTGGGGAAACGTCTACTGACGCAGTACATTTTGATTCAGCTCGCGCCAAACCTGCCTCAATCGTTTGGCGTCGAGATAGTAATACACGATGTTGCGGCGTTTGGCGAAACGGATGATCCCCGCCTGCCTTAATATCTTCAAGTGATGGCTGACCGTCGGCTGCGGCATACCCATCTCCGCAGCCAGTTCGCTGACGCTGAATAACGCATCGGCGTCGGAGGTATTGCGGGGCAGAAGCTGCAAAATGCGCAAACGCGCCACATCCCCCAGGGCTTTGTGTATCTCGGCGAGCCACTCAATCTGCGAATCCACCAACGTCTGCATGACCCGGCAATATATCACAAAAACCCGGCAAACCCGCACACTCCCGCGACGGACGCGGCGGCAAGTTTCCGACCGGCGATTTCACCTATGGCATCAACAAAAAAAGTGGCGTGGATCTCTCGGCATTCCACGCCACTCAGGGAAGGAGGATTGTAGCACTCTATGATACGTCATCGGCTATCGGCGGTTCGACTTTAGGTCAAAAGGGCGCGGGCCACGAATTATTGCACGGGCTTAGCCAGCCAGTCATCATGGCGATTGGCAAACCGCGTTTTTCCTTCAATAACCGCGAGGAGCAAAAAAAACGGGCGCACGCGGTCAAAAAGGTTTATTGCGAAAAGGCTGGCACACTGGCCGGGGCAGGCACACTGGCCGAGGCAGGCGCACTGGCCGGGGCAGGCACACTGGCCGGGGCTGGCGCACTGGCCGGGGCTGGCACACTGGCCGGGGCTGGCGCACTGGCCCGGGCTGGCACACTGGCCGGGGATTGCGAGGCCGCCGACGGGGCCGCTTCCGGCCCAAACGGCTGCTGCACGCCGGTGTATTTGGGAACCGGGAAACGCTGTTGCATCGCCTTGGCCTGCTGGCGCAGGCTTTGCAGCTTGCCAAGCTGCTCCGCCTTGGCCGATTGCAGACGGTCGATGTCGCGCTGCACATCGTAATAGCGCGAGGGATACACCGTGCGCAACCAAGTGCCATTGGTGTCCTGCGCCCAGCAGCGCGAATCGATCACCTGCAACTCCCGCTGGCTACTGTACATATCGCTGTCGATGCGCGCGATCCGGCCTTGGGCGTCATCAAATTCGCGCTGCAAGGTATCGAGTTTGTCGCGTAACTGCGCTTCGATCTTCTCCAGTTCCGCCCGCTGCGTGGCATTCACCCACGTCGCCCCCCAGCGCGACCAGCCCCACTGGAGCATTCGCGTTTGCAACAAGGCATCCTGTTCGGCAAAGCGTTTGCGCGCCCGCTGCACCACCGTCGCGTTGGCGTTCTCATCGGCCAGGGCGTACAACGCCTCGGCCAGGTTGTCCAACACCTGCTTATTTTGCGGGGATACAATCAACGCCTGGTCATAAAAATGAATAGCCACCATCGTCTGATTCTGTCGCCACAGCACCAGCGCCAAGTTATTCAAAATCGCCGGATCATCGGGGCGCAATTCGTTGGCCTTTTCATACGCCTTGCGGGCGTCGGGGGCTTTGTCCATGCGCCATAGCGTCAGTCCCCGCAGATACCACGCTGCGGCACTGTTGGGATTTTGCTCGATGGCCTGGCGCGACAGCGTTTCAGCTTCCTTGAGGCGGCCTTCCTTGAGTAAATTGCCAAGCTCATCGGCCGCCGCCGCGCTCTGGGCCGCAAGCTGCCGCCGCTGCAGTGGGGTAAGCCACTGGCCGGCGATTTTGCTCATGGCGGCATCGCGCCGCTGTTGCCAAATCTTCAATTCCGCCTTGGCCTGGGCGACAAGCTCATCATCCGCCACTTCCTTGATAAACAGTTCATAGCGCTGAATCATCCCCGGCACATCGCCGCTGACCGCTGCGGCGCGGCGCAGGTCCACCAAGCGCTGGGCCGCCGCCGGACCACTGGTGGCCGGCGGACGGACAATCTCGATACGCTGCACGCGCTCGGCGGCAACCGAGGTGCTGCTTCCATCCTCGCGCGCCACCCGCCAGTGGTCCCCATCGCGCTTGACCTGCCCACTAAGCGTCGAGCCGTCGGTCAAATGCACAATATCCCCCCGGCTCGGGGCGGCCAGCAGCGACAAGAACATCAGTATCCAGGCATATTTCATAAGTCCCTCGCTCATCAAGACCAGGATAGTCTATCGCGCGTTAGGGGATTTGAGGAAAATTTTTATCTCGCCGCGAGGTATTCCAGCGCGCGGCGGAATAAATCCCGGATTCGGCAATACGGCGCACACATCGCGCACGCGGCAGTGCAGTGCACAAATTGCCGCACTCTGCAAAGCGGCGCACAAGTCGCCGCATTGAATGACCATGCGCCAGCTATCGAGAATCTCGAACGACCCTTGCGGCATTGCTGTTGAGGTCGTTGGTGAGGATTCGGAAATACCTCATGGACAATCCCGTTGGCCTTTTTTCAGGACACGCACAATGTGGCCGACGATCGCTGGAATGCGATACGTTAATTCAGCCAAAGTAGGCCATTCAAGTAGACCACCTACGTAGACGACCTAAGTAGGCCACCCGCCCGCGGGTGGCTTTTTCGTCCCATACCATGAATGCTAGATTCGCCGCACAACATTTCTACGGCAAGTTTGGGAAGTTTGTCGCGGGCGGCAAAAGCCACTCGAGGGCGAGTGGCCTACTGGCGAGGAAAAAGTGCCATTCGCTTACGACCCATTTTCTTCGCGGGGGACGGGAAACAGTTACCCGATCCAACTCCCGAATTCCATGAATCGCCCCCTCTATGTTTTCGATCCCTTGCTCGCTCACGGTTGCTCGGCGCGGTCAGGCGTCTTGGCCGGGAGGTTCGGCAAGTTGTCGGGCATGACACGGACCACTTTCCCGTTGCGCCACAATACCAGCGGCTGATTTTGCCGTCTCGCCAGCTCGGCGGCGCGACGGGCGGCGCGGATCATGGCTGAGCGGCTGCCTTGCATGCCGGGTAATTGATCGCGTTGTTGTTGAGTCATATATTCACCCCTTCGTCAACGAGCACGGGCGGCCATTGGCTGGCGTCGAATATCTGCCAAGCATAGACAGTATGGCGGTAATGTCGATGGAAGTTGTCGATGCCACGATCGAAACGGCGGCGGATGTCTGACTCCGGGATGTCATGACCGCCTTGCACAACTCGCTGCCGCACCCGCTCAACGGCCATGTCGGCCGAGGGCAGTTGCAGGAAGATCAACTCGACTTGGTAGCCCACCAACCGCCACTCGCGGATCATCCGCAGATACGCCCGCCCCGCCAAAGTAGTCTCCACGGCGAAGTCCGCTCGCTTGGCCACCATCCGCCGAACATGGTCGAGCATCAAACGTGATGCTTCGACGGCCATGGATTCAGGGTTGAAAGGCGAAAGCCCCTCGGCGATGAGGTCGGCATTAATGAACGTCGGGCAGTTGCCTTCGGCCGGGAGAAACTCCCTGGCGAAGGTGGTCTTTCCCGAGCCATTGGGGCCCGCCAAGATCAAGGCACGGGGTGCGGGCGTCGGCCGAGAAGGAACCACAACAGGGGTCATAAGTCATACTCCATTTGGGAAGACTCAAGGGGACGTAGCCCTTCATACCATTCAGTCTCATCACTTTGTCGTCTGGCGCCAATACCCACCACGGCAATGCAGGGTCCATTGCAGATTCAGCTTCGACGTCGTGTGTGGCCGACCCACGCCTCGTCGCCATACGGCCGGCCGCGGCGCACGTGCTCGCGCAATGCCGCCAGTTACGCCGCCGTCCGCGGCGGGCTTACCCAGGACGTCCAGTCGCGCGGCCGCTTCACCGGCCATTCGCTCAACACCGTCCGCGGTTGCGCCTCGCCGCGCGGTTCCAAACGCGATAGTCGTCTCCGCCGGATGCTTGTCTGGCATGTCGCGGCATGGCGGGAAGCGGCCGACGGGACATATCCGGCGTGAAGAGCCACATCCCCTTCGTTCGTCTTTTATGGCCTAACCGAATGGCATTCGCTGATGACCCTTTTCTTTCTCTAATTTTCATGGCGGTGGTTGACAAAAAGGTGCCTGCTAACCGATAATACAAAAGCCCTGCTCGAACCGAAGCCTTTCGCCTAGCGTGAGGTACTTACGTAGGTTCGGCGGGGTTTTTCTTTGCGCCCCGCTTGGTCTTGCTCGCATCGTACTCGAATTCTGATGGCCTGAAACACCAGATGGCCTAAAAGGGTCATAAGCCATTTTCGCTTATCGCAGCATAAATGCCGCCATATCTGCGGCAATCAGGGGATAAAGGCTGATGACCCTATTGTGCTTCCGGTCGGCTGGACGAACCTGGCGCAAGCGCGGGCTTGGCATACAAAGGCACTTGGATGATTCGATCGGCCGGCTGGGTGGTTCGACGGGCTAAAGGGGTCATAAGCCATTTTAGCTTATCGCAGCATAAATACCGCCATATCTGCGGGAACCAGGGGATAAAGGCTGATGACCCTTTTCTTTTCCCTCCCCCAAATCCGTCAGCCTGACTCTTCTTGGTCCCCCGCTGCAAGAGGGATGCCTTGGCCCACAATCCTGGCGATGGCCTCCTCAAGCTTCGGGAGACTTACGGGCTTGATCAGATGGGCCACGAAACCGGCCTCGCGGCTCTGCCGCATGTCCTTCTCCTGCCCATAGCCGCTCAGAGCGATGCCCGGCAGCTTCAGACCCTTGGCGCGGATCGCTCGCATCAGGTCCAAGCCGCTGCCGTCGGGCAGGCCCAGGTCGCTGAGCATCAGGTCAAAGGGCTGCGCCAGAGCGAGTTTCAAGGCCGTGGTGATGTCGGCCGCCATCTGGACCTTATGGCCTTTCGCTGAGAGCAACCGGCGCATGATGCGAGCCGTGTCGCCGTGGTCCTCCACCAGTAGGATGCGCACGGATCGAGTCGGCGCGGCCGGCGCCGGGGCTTGCGAAATTGGCGTGGGGGAGAGAACCGCGGCCTCGGCGGTCAGCAATGGCAGCCGCAAGGCAAACGTCGCGCCCTTGCCTTTGCCTTCGCTGCGCACGACCAGCGTTCCGCCGTGCATTTCTGTGAGGGCCTTGCTGATAGCCAGCCCCAACCCCAGCCCGCCAAACTGCCGGGTAGTCTGCCGGCTCTCTTGCTCAAAGGCGTTGAACAGGCGCGGCAGCACTTCCGGGTCGATCCCCTCGCCGCTGTCGTTGACTTCGGCGATGACATATCCATCGACGTCTCGCCAGCAGCGGATGCCCACGCAGCCGCTGGCAGGCGTGAACTTGATGGCGTTCTTGAGCAGGTTCCAAAGCACCTGTTGGAGCCGGGCAGCGTCGGCGTCCACCCAATAAGGCCCATCGGCGGCGTCGATGCCAAATTCGACGTTCCGCGCCTGAATGTCGGGCATACAGACTTCCGCCGCATGATGTATGATCGTACCAAGATCGACAGGCTGCCTGTCCAACTCGATCTTCCCCTTTTCAATGCGCGTCACGTCCAGCAGGTCGTCGATCAGCCTCGCCTCCATCTCCACATTGCGGCGGATCATCGCCAGGCTATCGCGTGTGTCGGCGTCGAAACGCGGGTCCGCCTGAAGCATCACGACGGTCGCCACCACCGGGGCCAACGGTGTGCGCATTTCATGGCTCAGCACCGCCAGAAAGTGATCCTTGGCGTTGCTGGCGGCTTCGGCCGCTTCCTTGGCCCGCTCAGCGCCGAGCTTGGCGGCGGCCAATTCCGCTTCCGCTTGCTTGCGCTCGGTGATGTCGGGGCTGCTGCCCACCATGCCCAGAAACTCGCCGGAGACGGAGAAGCGCGGCTGGGCGTGGGACTCAATCCAGCGCCACTCCCCATCGAACCGGCGCACACGCACCTCGGCGTGGAACCGGCGGCGATCCCGCATGCAGGCGAAGAACTCGCCCGCATAAGCCGCCGCATCGTCGCAATGCATCAGCGGCTGCCAGTTGGGGCCGGCGACCTGCTGGGGCGTAACACCGAAGAACTCACAATAGGGTTGGTTGACGAACTGCAACTGCCCTTGGGCGTCGTGAACCCAGATCATCTGCGGCAAGCCATCGGCCATGATGCGGAAACGCTGCTCGCTGTCGCGCAGTCCTTCCTCGGCCAGTTTCCGCTCGGTTACCTCCTGCGTCAGCAGCAACACCGCTTCGGCGTTGCCGGCCGCATCGTGCAGCGGAATTGCCGAGACGTCCCACCACGACCGCCCACGAATAGGGGTCTCGTACTCGTGAAACTCCACCGGCTGGCCGCTGTGCAACACCTGCTGGACGGCCGGCTCGACGATGCTCACCACCGCCAGCGGGAAGACTTCGGCAATGCCGCGGCCGGCCAGGGAAGCGGCGTCGCTGCCGGCAATGGCCTGATAGGCGGGATTGGTCAGGAGGTAGCGCAGATCCCGTCCCACGACGGCCACGCCGATGGGGGCGTTGTCGATCAACCGGTGGACAAACTGCTCGCTGGCCAGGACGTGTTCGGCGCGCCTTTTCTCGGTCAGGTTGGTTACGATCATCGCTGCCGCCACGGCGGGACCGCCGTCGGCCAGGAGCGAGATTCCCACCTGGGCGGGAACGGCACTGCCGTCGGCGGCCTGGAAAGCAATCTCGCCCCGCGCGTTGCCGGCGAATCCCCGGCGCAGCAGGTCCGCGAAGGTCGGCTGATGCGCTTGGACCACGTAGCCCTGGGCCAGTGTGCCGACGATCTGCGACAGGGGCAGCCTGAGCAGGTCGGCAAAGCCCCGATTACAGTAATGAATCGTACCGTCGGCTTTGAGCGCGACTGCGCCCTCGCCCATTTGCTCGACCAGGGCACGATAGGAATGCTCCGCCCCCTCAAGAGTGAAGATGCGCTGGCCCCGGGGCGTGTCGATGACCAGGGCATCCACCGCGCCGCTCTGGATGGCCGCCAAGGTCTCCTTGGCCTCCTCCAACTGGGCGCGCAGCGATTCGATCTCTTCATCGCGCCGCTGTAGCTCGCGCTGCCACTTTTTCGGAATCGCCGGTGTGTTGGGCATAACGTCCTACTTGTTACCCTAAGTAGCTTTCAAGACGAGACAAGCACTCAGAATTGGAGTTTTGAAATCTGAGATTTTCAGATGAATACTCCCTGATCGTTAGTCTCCTCCTGAAGGCTCATTGGAATTGCCAGCGGTGACGGGAACGACCCCCATGATCACAAGGATGCGTCCGGGATCGGCCATGTCCCCGATGACTCGCCGCAGCGGCAGAGGCAGTTTCTTGACCAGGGTCGGGGCCGCAATGATCTGTTCGCCTTTGGCCAGTTCGGGCTGCTGATAGATGTCGATGATCTCCAGGTTGTAGCGCCCGGCCAGATGCTCTTCGCAGAGCTTCTGGAGGTTATCGATTGCCCGCCGCGAGCGCGGGGTCATGCCGCTGACATATAGCTTAAGCACGAACCGCCCCTGCGGATGCTCGCTTGCGGCCGCCTTCTGAAAGGCTTGGGCGGAAAGCCCCAGCGCCGCCTGACCGCCCATCTTGCTTTTCTTGGCCATGTTCATCTCCAATCCGCGTCGCCTCGTAGGTGATTATTTAGGGGCGCGGGCGCAAATCCAACCCCACCAGCACCCGGTCGGTGTTGGACAGGTCGCCGATGATCTTCTTGATCGGCGCCGGTAGTTTCCGCACCAGCGTGGGCACCGCCAGAATCTGGTCGCCCTTGGCAAGCTGCGGCTGCTGGAGCAGATCAATCACCTCGATGTGGTATTGACCCTTGAGGTGCTCTTCGCACAGCCGCTTGAGATTGTCGAACGCGGCCATGGATTTGGGCGTTCGCCCGGCCACATACAGCCGCAGGTCCCAATTGGCGGCGGCAGCCTCGGTCGGCGCCGGCTTCTTCTTCAAGGTCCTGGTCTTCTTTTCGGTTGGGGTCTTCATGGGCGGGTTCCTTTACGATCATGACGGACTGAGCCGGCGACGATGATATCCGATCTGCGGCTTCGGGCCATCGCTGCGCGCTGGGCCTGGTCCCTCGTTTCGCTGGCCTGATCCTCGGCAGCCAATTGCTCGACGGCCTGATCTTTCGCCACCATCTGCGCTTGCAAGGCGGCGATCTGCGCCTCCAGTGCCTTGCGCTGGGCCTGGGTCTCCGTCCGCTGACGCTGGATATCCCGCTTGCTATTGGCGTCCTCAACCTGCGCCCGGGCTTCCTGAGCCAAGCGGGCCGAGCCGGTTAGCACGCCGGCGGGGCCAAGGTAGACATCCAGCAGTTCCACACCATTGCGGCCGAGCACGAACTCGCGAATCTGGTTGGAGTGGGCCATACCCCGGCTCTTGAGGATGTGCATGCCGCGATTGCGCTCCCCACCCAGCTCGATATCCTGCACGAACAGCCAAGTGTCGATCAGCGAGGAGATCTCGACCTCGCTCTGCTCCAAGGCGTCCCCAGCTTGAACAAGACTGGCCATGAATGTCGTGATCTGCCGGCTCTTGAGATAGTCCATCAGCCGCACCAGCATCGAACGCACGTCCTGGGCCACGCCGGCCGAGATCATGTTGGTCACCGGGTCAACGATGACCACCGACGGCTTTAACTCCTCGATCCGCTTGTGCATTACCGCCAGGTGCGTCTCCAGCCCATAGAGCGTGGGACGGGAGGAGTGGAATGCCAGCAGCCCCTTCTTCACCCAAGGCTCCAGGTCAATGCCGATGGAGCGCATGTTGCGCATGATCTGCGATGGGGACTCTTCAAAGCCAAAGTACAAACACTTTTCGCCGCGCTGGCAGGTGGCCCGCGCGAAGCTGGCCGCCAGGCTGGTCTTGCCGCTGCCGGCGG
>JBBQBE010000027.1:0-36911 GCA_038317225.1 Tepidisphaerales bacterium
GCCAGCGCGGACGGCGGCGGAACTGGCTTGATTGCGCGAGCACATTCGCCGCGGCCGGCCGTACGGCGACGAGGCGTGGGTTGGCCAGACGGCTTCGAAGCTGAATCTGCAATTTACCTTGCATCGCCGTGGCGGGTATCGGCGCCAGAAGGCGAAGCGAAGAGACGAAACGGTATGAAGAGCTACGTCCCCTTCAGTCTTCCCCCCGAATTTTTGGGCGCACCCTGCGGTATCCCCTTGCGACCCTAGCTTAAGGGCCACCGATCGCGTATGGTATCTAGAGCAACAATCTGTTCGCACATACGATGCGTAAAACCACATGCTTCAGAGGAAGAGTTGCAATGGCCAGAATCTTTAGAGTGATGACAGTTTGTGACGGGAGGCCCGCGATCGGTCCTAACGCTCGCGCGCTTGGGGTGCGGATTCCAGATGACATTGTCGTCGATGAAAACGAGAAGGTTCAGCCAGCAACAGGAGGGATGTCGGTCGCCCCATCATGGCGACAACTACCCTCACACCGTATTCCGAATCGCCTGCGGCGTAATGGCATGGAAGATGCTCGTGGAAAAGACGGGGATGCATGCTGGCGTATGGGAGAAGGTGAGTTTTCCGATGGCTTGTTGCGTGGCCAGCTTCTGCTGAGGGTGCATAGGCCGGCCCATGGAACAGTCGAGCCGGCCGAAACGATGGCGCATGCTGACTACGTGCGCGAGTTGATTAGCACAGCGCCGCTATGGAAAATTGACGAGGATTGATCATGCCAACTGCTGTAAAATCACGCGAGAGCTTCAGGGAATATGTTGAGCTTCTTCGAGAGCTTCACTTGCTTATGGCAAGTGACGAGGGGGAGACAGCGCAGGCGGATGCCGCGCGTGACCGCATGGACGCGCCATGGGCTCAGTTAGACGAAACCAAGATGGCCCGCGTGCGCGGTCTCTCGGCGGACCTCTACACGCTGGAGGGGGAGCCGGTACGCCGCCCTCCCTTGGCGCCAAACCCTACTTCGCGTGCGTTGTCGCAGCGGCTGGTCTTGGCACGAGCAAAGGGAAATTGGGATGACTTTCTACGACTGCTACGCGAGGCAGAACGATTCTTCCCCGCAGAGCTACCAGCGTATCTTCGCGGATCTATCTGGCTTGAGCTTGGTTTTCCTTCTATCGCTGTATTGTTCTTTGAACGCGCTTCACGTATTGCGCCAGAGAACACTAACTACGCGTGGATTTGGTTGAATTGCCTGGTGGAAGCCGACCGCTTGGATGAGGCGGCTGGAGTCGCCGAGGAACTCTTGGCGGCCGAATCGGCAGTACACCCAAAGCTGGTGTTCAAAGCGGTCGACGTTCTGTTTGTTCAGACACGCAAACTCACAGAGCTGCAGGCCACGCCGGTATACCAGCGGTTAGCCGAGATACTTGAGCGCACTCTGCATCGTGCCAAGTTGCTGCCTCCGGATGAGATGAAGGACACCGTGCTTGTTGCGGCATTCGTTGAATTGGGCATGTGTTATGAGCATCTGCGCAATGACGACGGAGCTCTTGCAGCGTACGACGAAGTTCTGTCCATTCAGCCGAGCCACGAGGCGGCATTGACCGCACGCGGTATTCTGCGATACAGCAAAGATGCTAACGCGGCGGTTCGTGATTTGGAGCGCGCGCTCCTGCAGGACACGCCTTTAGTATGGCCGTACTTCTACCTCGCGCATCACTCGCTAGTAACGGCACGCTACCAACATTGCCTTTATTACTGCCGTGCGGCCTTGGTACGAAAGGCGAGTGATCCAGTGAAAGCAGACCTGCTTGAATGGCAGGCCATCGCCATTGCTGAGACTAATGGGTCAATTGCGGAGGTATTAGCGAATTTGGACGCGGCGTTGCGTCTGGCTCCTGGGAACCGGCGAATAGAGGAAAACAAAGCCGAGGTCACTCGAGCCCTGAACGCTCGGGCACCTGCGACTCCATGGCACCTTCTATCCGAAGGGGAAGTGGAGGAAGTGGGTCGTCGCCGCTTATTAGCAGCGTAGAACGAGCAAAGGGAATGTGAGAAGTTGAGGCAAGAGGTCGAATGGTGTTTCCAGCAGTTCAGCAACTGACTGATAAACCGAAAAAGGGTCATAAGCCAATACGGCTTGCCTCGCGGGTTTTCTTTGGAGTAACTGAAGTGGCCGCGCCCCTTCACGCCGTGGGAAGCCGGAGGGCAGGAAACGGGGCCGCAGCAATTCTGTAACCAGCGGCGACCCGTTTATTTGCCTCAACCGACCCTTTTGCGTTTCTGGCGTCCAGCGTCAACCCCTCCCTGGCGCCTGGCCGTGAGCGGACCGAAGCGGACATTTTAACTTTGGAGAACTACCGGACATTTCTACTTGGGTTTGACACCCGCGGGGTTTTGCCTCTCGCCACGGAGGGCTGGTTCGGGTAAACTCACGTGGATAATGACGTTATTGGCCTCACAACCCCAGCGGGTGGCTCGGGTGCGCCCTTCGGTGGCCGCGGCGGCGGTATATGCCGACACGGCCGCGGCGCGGCGGCCGCGCTGTTTGCTGATTGTGCCGGCCTTTAATGAGCGCGAATCGGTGGGGAAACTGGTGCAGCGGCTCCAGCGGCATCTGCCGGAATTTGATTTGCTGGTGATCGACGACGGCTCGACCGATGACACGGTGCGGCAGGTGCCCCATGGTACGCGCGTGGTCAGTTTGCCGTTTAATCTGGGCATCGGCGGGGCGATGCAGACGGGCTATCGCTACGCGGCTTTGCATGGCTATGACCTGGCGGTGCAGGTGGACGGCGACGGCCAGCACCGGCCCAGTGAGGTGCGCAAGCTGGTGAAAACGCTGGTGGACGGCCCCTGCGATTTGGTGGTCGGGTCGCGGTTTACCGGGCCTTGCCGCTATCGCCAAAGCGTGTCGCGCAACGCCGGAAGCTGGATGCTCAAGCAGATGATCCGACTGCTGACGGGGCTGACGATGACCGATTGCACCAGCGGTTTTCGCTGTGCCAACGCGCGGGTGATCCGGGCTTTTGCCCACTGGTACCCGGAGGATTACCCGGAGCCGGAAGTGATTTTGCTGTTGCAGCGGGGGGGATTTGTCATCCGGGAGATTCCCGTGAGCATGCGCCGCCGCCGCAATGGACGCAGCAGTATTCCCTTCCTCAAAGGGCTGTTTTACGTGGCCAAGGTGTCGGTGGCCCTGGTGCTGGACCGCTTCCGCGCCCCTTGGCCCAGCGGCAAGGTGGAAGTTGGCTAGAAATGAGAAAGATGAATGTTGAGTGTTGAATGTTGAGTGTTGAGTGTTGCGCAATTGCAACAATCTACAGTCAACAATCCACAATCAATAGGTTGTTATTCCGCTCGTCCAGCAATCAACAGGGCAGTACTCCGCCCGTACAACTGACCAAACTATGTCGCACCATTGGATCAAACCCGCGCTGCTCTTGCTCTTTGGCCTGGGGGTGATGGTGCTGGCGGTGCGGCGGCTGCGGCGCTACAAGCTCAAGGAGCGCTATACCCTTTTATTCATGCTGCTGGCGGTGCCGCTTTTGGGGCTGGCGGTTTGGCCGGACGCGGTTTCGTGGCTGGCGCGCTGGCTGGAGACGGACTATCGCACCGTCAGCCTGCTCTTGGTGGCGGCGTTTTTAATCCTCATGATCTTTGAACTGCTTACCATCGTCAGCTTGCAGGATCGCAAGATCACCACGCTGGCGCAGATCGTCGGGATCATGATGGAAAAACACGGCCTAAGCGACCGGGCGGCGGCGCAAACGAGCAAGCATGATGAACCTTCGCCGCATTAGCGCATTGCAAACGAGCAAGCATGATGAACCTTCGCCGCATCAGCGCATTCTCAAACCAAACGCGGCGTGAACACGAGCTGCGGCCGTGAATGAGCGGCAGGTTTCCAGCGTGCTGACGCGCGCGGCTCTTGGCCAACCGCTACCAACGGCCTGGAAATGCGCTGGCCGGTGATTTTATCGGTTCCAGTTTTTCTTCAGATATTCAAAATAAAATAGTGCGTTATCCACCGGCACATTGCTGGGAATGTGGTTGCCCACGGCGAACATATACCCCGGGCAGGGTTTTCCCAATTTCAGGCTTTGATCCACCTGTTGGGCGATCAGTTCCTTGGTTTCAAAAGTCAGCGTGCGGCAATCCAGTTCCGAGCCGATGATGACGTGGCTTTGGCCGTATTTCTCCACCACGGTTTTCAGCGGCACAAACGGCTCGAAGATAAAGCCGTCGGCCCCGGCGGCGGCCACATCGTCGATAAACAGGGTAAAATCGCCATCGGAGCAGTAGAGCAGCTTTTTGCCGGCTTGCTTGACGGTTTGCCAAAGCTGGCGGTAGCGCGGGAAGACCATGGCTCGGTAGATGTCCGGGGCCATAAATGGCCCTCGGCTCCAGACCATATCGTCGTGGCAGATCAGTACCGGGCAGGAGGTTTTGGCCCAGGCTTTCAAATGGTGCATCGTCTGCTGGAAAATCGACTCCAGCACCGGCTCCATCCTCGCCGGTTCGCTGAAACCCAGCAGCAGCATATCCCAGCCGAAGATGGCGATGGCACCGGAGATGATGGATTGATAGTAGCCGCCGGGGAAGACCTGGTTGGGATTGCTTTTTTGCCCGTCCTGGTAGACTTTTTCGTAAAATTTCACCAGCGTAGCAAAATCGGTCAGGCCGTATTCCTTGATCGCGTCAAACTCCCAGACCTCCTCGACGTTTTGAAACGGGCTGCTTTGGGGCTGGCGTCGATCCACGCCGCCTTCGAGAAAGTCGGCGTGCCCCATGTCGGTGGTGCGGCCGCGTGTGGTCCACGGTTCGGGGCCGTCGTTGGTGTGCCACATGAAATCCATCTCCCAGACATCCTCAAAGCGCTTAGTGGCCGAGGCGTCGCCTTGGGAGAGGGATTGTTGATCGGCCCCGGCCAGCCCGCCGTGGGCGTGCAGGTGGCGTTTGAGGGCGTCGTTGGAGCAATAATCCGTGTGGGCCACGCGCGGGGTGGTTTTCAGGTGAATCGTATCCCAGCCGATTTGATAACTCATAATGAACTCCCAAAAAAAGAAGATTAGTTTGCCGCGGCGGTTAAGCCAGTGGTGGCCGCGGGCTTGCGAATCCACTGGATCAATTTTTGCAATTGCTCGCCGGTAAGGGGTTGGGCGGTGATGGAGATGTTCTGGTCGGTAACATTGATCGCCACCACGCGCACCGGCACGGCCACGGGCTTATCCAGCAGCGGCAAAAACAACACCGGCTCGGAGGGCTTTTCGTTGAGTACATCCAGCAGGATCAATTCCGCCGCCGCCCGCACCGCCGCCTCATTGACGGTTCCATCGGGGAAAAGTTGCGCTTCCTGGCGCAGCGGCGGCAGTCGGTCTTGCAGCACGCGCTTGAGTTTATTGATAGGTCTGGCCCACATCAGCCGCGGCAAGGGGAAATTGCCGCTTTGCAGCGACTTGAGTTTCATCAGCAGGTTGCCCTGTTGGTCGAGCATGGGAACCATGTGCAGACTGGCGATAAAGTCGCCGACTTCGCGCACCTGCCCGGCGAAAATGAGCCGGTCGGGCTGGAGTACAATCATGGGATCCTGCACATAATCATTCACATCGCGGCCGCGCTGCTTGAGCATTACGCTCCACTTATCCAGAAAGGCGTTAAGTTCCTCCTGGGTGAAATTGAGGGTTACCGTGCCCTCCTCGGCGCTTTTGGCGGTGGCGCTGAATCGGCTGGCGGCGGCGCGGACCTGCTGATGCATGGCCCAGTCGCGGGCTTCGAGGATTTTATCAAAAGCGCGGTTGGCGGCGGCTTGTTTTTGCTCGGGGTTGACCTGCTGCGGGCGATACCAGTCGGGGGTGGCGTGGAGCCGCTGCAGCGACCAGAAAAACAAAATGGCCGAGCCGACCATGGAGAGGGCCAGCACCCACAAAATTCGTTTGAACCACCGCGAAGGTTTCATGCGCCGGACAGTTTAGCGGAATAATCGGAAAAATTCCCACCTCTTGACACGGCGCGACGGTTTTTACCTCGCCGCGGCGGTATTTGGCCACTCCGGGCCGGCGGATTGTTTGTATGCTGTAGGTAGCGATGGATGGTTTTGCCGCACAGACCGAGTTAAGCGCCAGCGCCGAGCAATATGTGCGGCGTTCGCGGCGGGCGCGCTGGCTTTGGCGCGACCAGCCGGCGGCGCGGGTGGCGGCTTTGCAACAGGAAGCCAGGCGTGCCGATGCGGCGGTTGACGGGGCGCATCAAGAGCGCGCCGCGGCCGAGGCCCTGGAGCGCTCGGCGGCGACGCTATTTGCCCGGCAGGTTAGCCAATCGTTGGAATACGGGGTGCTGCGCTATTCTCTGCGACGCAAGTTGCTGGCCCAGGCGCTGGCGCATGGCCTGGAGCGATTTGAGGCCAATTTGATTATCGCCTCAGTGCAGCATCAATCCGAGCGCCGCGCGCCGGCGGCGGAGAAAAAAAACGCAAAAGACTGGAGCGTCGCTCTAAAGCTCGCTGCGGCTCTGGCGGGGGAAGCGATTGTCATAGCATTTCTCATGTGGCGATAAACGCCATTTGCCGGCAAGCCGCTGTCAACGACCGGCGGCGGCGGTACTATACTACTTATGTGGGCATGACTGGCTGATGCGCTGCTGCTGCGCTTCGCCAAACTTGGAAGCATCATGCCCGCCAACCGTGGCGTGACCAGCCAGCAGAGGGTTTGTTTTTTCAGAGATGAGAAAGGCCCCCTCCCAACCCTCCCCCGCGAGTACGCAGGGCAGGGCATAGGGAACAGGCCATGCGGGGAGATATCATGCGGGCATGACTGGCGCAAGCCTTTTTGATGCGCGCCGTCCCGCTTCCCCGCGAGTACGCAGGGGAGGGCATAGGGAACAGGCCATGCGGGGAGATATCATGCGGGCATGACTGGCGCAAGCCTTTTTGATGCGCGCCGTCCCGCTTAAAGGTGTCGTGCCCGCCAAGCGTGGCGTGACAAGCCAACCGGAGCCGCTGATGAGTCAACTGACAAGCCATCCCGCCTATCAATGGATCGCCGATCAACTGGATGCCCTGGGCCAGCGCTGGCGGCTGTTGCGTTTGCTGCGCGGGGTGATGATCTGGGTGATCGGAGCGGCGGGGCTGGCGATTGCGCTGGGGTTTATCGCCCACGGGGCCGGGCCGGGCTGGATCAGCCGGCTGAGCGGGTGGGTGTGGCTGGGGTGGGTGCTCGGCGGGGCGGGGGTGTGGGTGGCGCGGCCACTGCTGCTCAAGCCCCATCCGCTGACGATGGCCCGGCTGGCGGATAATCGTTTGCCGGACATGCACAACGCGCTGACCAATGGTTTGTTGCTGGCGCAGCGGGAGGATTTGGCGGACAATCCGTGGCTGCCCTTGATTCTGCGCGAAGCGCAAGGTTCGGCCGGCCGGCACTACCTGCCCGACGCGATTGATTTTGCCGCGCTGTTGCGTCTGGCCTGGCGGCTGGGAGTTGCGCTGGTGCCCCTGGCGCTGGCGGGGATTTTGTGGCCCGCGCCACTGGCGCACGGCTGGAGCCAGATGCTCCGTCCCGCCGGTTTTGCGCCGCAAGTGGGAAGCTTCCAGATCGTGGAGGTGCGCCCGGGGGATGTAACGCTGGTGCGCGATCAGCCGCTGGAGATCGTGTTGCTGGCCAAGGGGCCGCAAACGCCGGAGGCGATGCTTTATTTCGATAATCAACCCGCCCCGGCGGTGTTGGCTCCCAGCGCCCAGGAAGGGATGCTGCGCTACAGCTACCGGCTGGACCAGGTGCGCTCGGCGATGAAATACCGCGTGGAAGTGGGGGGGACGCAAAGCCCGTGGTTTACCGTCAACGTGGTGCGGCAGGTGCGCTTGCGTGAGCTGTCAATGCGGATCGTGCCGCCGACATATACCGGGCAAAGTCCGCGCGACGTGGTGCTGAAGGAAGCAGATTTGCAAAAAGAGCCGTTGGTGGTGCCGCAAGGCAGCACGCTGCAACTGGCGGCGCTGCTGGATGTGCCGGTGAACGCGGCGATGTGGCAGTTTGGCGAGCAGCCGCCCACGGCGGCGGAGGCCAGCCAGGAGAATCATCGTTTTATCGGTCAATGCGTGGTCTTGGAAGATACGGCGCTGTCGCTGCTGCTGACTGACGGCAGCGGGCAGATTATCGCGCGACTGCCGGAATCGCCGCTGACGGTGCGGGTGGCCAAAGACGGCCCGCCGGCGATTGAAATCAAGTGGCCCGGGCGCGACATGGACATCGGGCTGGATCAGGAATTGCGCATCGCCGCGCAATTCAAGGACGACTACGGCATAACGCGCGGGCGGGTGCTGATGGCGTCGGCGACCGATCAGCCGATGAGCGCGGCCGGAGAGCAAAGCTGGTCGGAGGCGGGGACGACGCGCGAGTTTACCCATGTGCTAAAGGTCGATCAGGCGTTGCGCAAACATGGCCAGAGTTTGTTTATTCAGGTGGAAGCGACGGACAACCGCGACTTAAGCGGCGTGTTAAAAGATGCCGGGCCGCAAACCACGCAGAGCCGGCGGATCGAACTGAAATTCCGCGACGCGGCGCAAATCGAGCGGCAGCAAAAAGAGTCCGACGATCAACTGCGCGCCATTTTGATGGAACTGCTTAAGACGCAGCGGCAACTGCACGCCGCGGCGCTGGCGTGGAACGCGAAGGACACTGCGGCGATGCGGAATATCGGCCAGGGCCAGGCGCAACTGCGCGACAAATTCACTTCCACGGCGCAGACGTTTGCATTTGATCCCTCCAACCGGGCGGCACAAAAGACCTTGCTGCTGCTGGCCGACGGTGCGGCCAAACAGGCGGTGGAGCAGGCGGCGGCCGCGGCGGCGGAACTGTCCGAAAAACAGCGCCCGGAAATTTGCTCACAATTGCAGTCGCGCCAGCGGCGGGTAATTAATACTCTGGAAGGGTTGCTGGCGCTATTGAATGTGGCCAATGAGCCGGCGACGCGGCCGACCACCCGCGCCGGCGGCGATCTGGCCAATCGCCGCGAGGCGTATGAGAAGATGAATGAAGCGCTTAAGCAGTTCATCGCCGCCGAACAGCGGATCATGGAGCAGACGGCGGGCCTGGCCAAAAAACCGGTGGACGACTGGACCGATGCCGACCGCAAATTGATGGAGGAATTGAAGCAAAGCCAGGAACGCATGGATGCATTTATGCAGGAGCGAGTGGCGGATTTTTCGCGCAACGCCGAGCAGGATCAAGCCAACGCTTCGCTGCTCAAAGAGATGATGCAGGTGTACAGCGAAGTAACGCTGAACATGAAAAACGGCGGATTGAAGGAAAAGCCGCAGGAAATCGCCGTGGCCCTGGAGGAAAATGGTTTGGAACTGGCCAAGGAGATTCAAAGCAATCTGGAAAAATGGCTGATGGACACGCCGGATCGTCAAAAGTGGACGCAGGAAGATCCGTTAAACAAGAACGACACGCCGATGGCGGAGTTGCCGGCGGAACTGGAGGACATGGTCGGCGAACTGATGGAAGAGCAGGAAGATTTATTTGACGAAATGGAGGACACCAACGCCAACTGGCACGATTCGCTGGACAAGGGGGCCGGCTGGGACGCGATGGACGGGCCGATCGCCAACATGAGCGCCAAGGGCGTAACCGGCAACCAGCTTCCCAATAACAATGAAATGGACGGCCGCAGCGGCGAAGGTCGCAGCGGAAAAAGCCAGGGTGAAATGGTGGGGGACACGGCCGTGGGCAAGGGCGGGCGCAACACGCCCACGCGGCTGGACCCAACGCCTTTTACCCAGGGTCAGATCAACGATCAAAGCAAAGACCCGGTGGGCGGCGCGACCGGCGGCGGCAAGCTGTCCGGCCAAGGCGGGGCGGGGCTGGAAGGCCCGGTGCCGCCGAAGATCAAAGCGGAGATGCAGCGTTTGGCGCAAAAGCAGGCGGAATTGCGCAACAAAGCCGAGCGACTGAACCTGCAATACAAGCTGGGGCGCTATGACAATTTCAATCTCAAAGGCGCGGTGGGCCTGATGCGGCGGGTGGAGAGCGACCTGGAGGCCAATCGCTACCAAAACGCCCTGCGCACGCGCGATGTGCTGCTGGATAATCTTGACACCGCCCGCAACCTGGTAGGCGGGCAGGTGCGCGTGCAGCGCGACAGCACCCCGACGGCGGCGCGGAAAATGGAACAGGAAGCGCGCGACGCCGCCGGCGGCGAACTGCCGCCGGCCTGGAGCGAAGCGCTCAAAGCCTACTACAGCAAACTGGCGGGGGAATGAAAAATGGTCAGTTGTCAGTGGAACGGCGGGAGTACCCGCCTGTAGTCAGTGGTCAGTAGTCCGTGGTCAGTAGTCCGTTGCAAAAGCATTTGCTACTGACCACGGACTACTGACTACTGACAAGAGTGTATGACTCCGCCCGTGCATTGGCCGTATATAATATGAACCGCTGCCTGGCCCAGGGCGGGTGGGGCGCAAAGGAATTGTTATGAAAATTCATGAATATCAGTCGCGGCAGATTCTCTCCGAAGCGGGGATTCCCGTTCCCCCGGCCCAGGTCGCGCGCAGCGAAGCGGAGGTCGCCGAGGCCTATCGCCATTTTGGTGGAACCTGTGTGGTCAAGGCCCAGGTGTACGCCGGCGGACGCGGCAAGGCGGGGTTTGTCAAACTGGTCAACAGCCAAGCCGAAGCCCAAGAGGCCGCGCGGTTTATGCTCTCCCATCGCATGGTCTCCAATCAAACCGGGCCGGCGGGCGTGGAGGTGTCGGTATTGCTGGTGGCCGCCGCGGTGAAGATCGCCAAGGAATTTTACCTGGGGGTCACGCTGGATCGAGCCAGGCAGACGGCGACGGTCATCGCTTCCAGTGAAGGGGGCGTGGAGATCGAGAAAGTGGCGGCGGCGACACCCCAAAAAGTGTTGAAAGTGCCGGTGCATCCGCTTTTGGGACTGGCGCCGTATGCCGCGCGCGACCTGGCATACAAACTGGGATTTACCGGCAAGCAGGCCGCGGCGGCAGCGCAACTGATGCTCAATTTGTCCAAGGTATTTTTTGAGCAGGATGCCTCACTGGCCGAGATCAATCCGCTGGTGGTGACCGAGGATGGACAGCTTTTGGCGCTGGACGCCAAGATCACCTTTGATGACAACGCGCTTTTTCGCCATACGCAAATCGAGGCCCTGGCCGACCAGACGCAGGAAAAACCGCTGGACGTGCGGGCCAAGAAGGCGAATCTGAATTACATCGCGCTGGAGGGGAGCATCGGCTGCCTGGTCAATGGCGCGGGGCTGGCGATGGCGACGATGGACCTCATTAAACTGCACGGCGGGGAACCGGCAAATTTTCTGGACGTGGGCGGGGGCGTTACCGCCGAGGGAGCGGTGGAGGCGTTTCGGATCATCCTGTCCGATGAAAAGGTCAAAGGAATTCTGGTGAATATTTTCGGGGGCATCGCCAAATGCGACACCATCGCCGAGGCACTGATTACCGCCGGACGCGAGGTGGGATTCAGCGTGCCGGTGGTCGTGCGCTTGGAAGGAACCAACGTGAAAGAGGCGCGGGAGATATTACGGCGGGCGCACGATGAATTGCCCACGCTGCAAACGGCCACCGACCTGACCGAGGCGGCCCGGCAAATTGTTGCGGCCACCGCGTAAGGAATTGTGCTTGTCCAAGCAAGAAACCAACCCGCCGCCACTGGCACAACTGCTGCGGCCCGGCTTGGAGGCGGTGGCACGCTACTGGCGTCCGTTTGTGCTGTTGCAGGGCCTGGCGCTGCTGGCGGTGGTGGGATATTTCCGCTGGCCGGCGTTTCACCAGGCGTGTTTGCGCTTAAGCGAATTTCGCCAGGAGACGGGCTTGTGGTTCACGGCCGCGGCCGCGGCGCTGGCCGGGGCGGTGCTGCCGGAGGCGGCCAAGACGCTGGTGCTGGGCCAGTGGCGCTTTGACCGGCAACGGCGGGCGGATCTGGCGTATAACCTGCTGCTGTTTGCCGTCAACGGCATCATCACCGATTACCAATACCGCATGCTGGGTTTTTTTCTGGGCACCGACAGCGGGTATTCCACAGTGCTGAAAAAAACGCTGGCCGACCAGTTTATCACCACGCCGATCTATGGCGTGCCCTACTGGATTATTCTCTACGCCTTGCGGCAACATGGATTTAATTGGGGCGCCACCCTGCGGGAGTTGTGGCGCGACGGCTACGTGCGGCGGGTGCTGCCGCTGTTGATTCCGGCATGGTGTTTCTGGATTCCCATGGTTACGCTGATTTACCTGTTGCCCGGGCCTTTGCAGTTTGTGCTGTTTGCCCTGGGATTGGCGGCGTGGAGTTTGATTATGGTATTTGTCGCCAACCGCAAGGCTGCGGCCAACTGCGATCAACCATTAACTATCGGCGTTTAAGCAACCCAACAGCGTATGTCGCCACCCGATCAACAACTTCTCACCAGCGGGTTTATGACCCGGCTGGACCGGCTGGATTTGCTGTCGCGCAAGTTGCTGGCGGGAAAACTTAAAGGAGAGCGCCGCAGCAAACGCCGGGGTCAATCGGTGGAGTTCGCCGATTATCGCAACTATGTCGTGGGCGATGACCTGCGATTTATCGACTGGAACATTTACGCGCGACTGGACAAATTATTCCTCAAGCTGTTCATGGAGGAGGAAGATTTGTCTTTATATATCCTGGTGGATGTTTCCAAAAGCTGCGATTTTGGCCAGCCGCATAAAGCGACCTACCTGAAGCAGGTGGCCGCGGCCCTGGGGTATGTGGGACTGGTTAACTATAACCGGGTAACGGTGGCGGCGATGGGCCAGTCGCTGGTGGCCGAAAGCGGGCCGCTGCGCGGTCGGCGGTCGCTGCCGAAAATGCTGGATTTTATCCAGAAGCTCCCGTGCGCCGGCCAAAGCCGATTGGCTGAGGCGTGCCGACAATTCGCTCTGCGGCATCGGGCCAAGGGGGTGTGCGTGGTACTGAGCGATTTTTTTGACAAGGACGGCTACGAGCAGGGTTTGAAATATCTGGCCGGCGGGCGCTACGACTTGTTTGCCGTGCAGATTCTCAGCCCGCAGGAAATCGACCCGGATTTACAAGGCGATTTGAAACTCAAGGACATCGAAGACGGCGACAGCGCCGAAGTGTCCATTCAGCCGCAACTGATCGAGAAATACAAGAAAAATCTCAACGCCTGGTGTCTGGGCCTCAAGCAATATTTATCGCGTCGCGGCGGGACCTATCTGTTCAGTTCCACGGCGGTGCCGTTCGATACGCTGGTGCTGCAATATCTGCGTGAAAAGAAATTACTGGGGTAAGCGATTGGCAAGGCCCACGATCATTCTCGACGGCCTGTGGGGCAGGCCCAGGCGCTTTGAGCCGCTGCGCCGGGCGATCGCAAGCTCGATCGGCCCGGCGGAAATATTTCCTTACGACAGCGGTGGTCGCGCGGTGGTGCAAACCTCGGCGGCGAAGCTGGCGGCGCAAGTCGCGGCCATGGGAACGGCGGTCAACCTCGTCGGCTACAGCATGGGCGGCCTGGTGGTCTGCGCCGCGGTGCTATTAGAGCCGACATTATCCGTGGCCCGCGTGGTTTTTTTGAATACCCCGCATCACGGCTCGCTGGCGGCGTGGCTGCTGAACTGGCCGGGCGTGCGGCAAATGCGGCCGGGAAGTGAATTGTTACGCCAACTCCACGCGGCGCCATGGACCATCCCCTCGCTGACGGTGTGGACCAGGGGCGACCTGATGGTGCTGCCCAACCGCAACGCCCGCTGGCCGGAGTTGGGGCGGGAATATCGCTGCCGGCTGCCGGCGCATGTTGGCCCGATATACAGCCGCGCGGTACGCCGAAGGGTCGTGGCATTTCTGGCTGATGATGGGGATTCACCCAACGGCGATGCCGAGCCACGCGGCGTCGCCGAATCATGCGCCAAAGCCCGCACCGGCGACAACACTGAACCAAGTGGCTAAGCGCTATCAGGCGCTGCGGCCGAATCAGGCGGCACGGTCGAATCGCGCATCGCGGCCGAATCGCGCGGCGCAACCGAATCGCACGGCGCGGTCGAATCAGGCGGCGCGGCCGAACAGCGCGGCGGGGCCGAACAGCGCGGCGGGGCCGAACAGCGCGCTGCGGCCGAACAGCGCGCTGCGGCCGAATCAGGCGGCGCGGTCGAATCGCGCACCGCAGCCGAACAGCGCGGCGATGCCGAACCGTTGAACGGCGCACCGTGATGAAAAAATTATTCGGTGATACTTGATCCGCAGCCGCAGGTATTGGTGGGGTTGGGGTTTTTAAAGACGAACCCTTTGCCGATGGCCTCTTGCTTAAAATCGATCTCCACCCCGTCCAGATAAAGCGAGCTGGCGAAATCGACCAGGATATTCAGCCCGTGGCTTTCCTGACGCTCATCGGCCTCGCCGGCGGCGTCTTCGGTCAGGTCTAACAGGTAAGTGAACCCGGAACATCCGCCGCCCTTGATGGCAACGCGCAGACTGGTCTGCCCCGCGGGCAACCCCTGCTGCTCGATAATCTGCTTGATCTCAAAGGCCGCTTTGTCCGACAGAAGCACACCCATAAACCAACTCCTCAAGCTAACCATAGGGTGATACGCCCCGGAGAATCAAGTGTGCGCCTCCAGGTGGCGCCTGTTGGGGGCGCCCCAGCCGCTTGGGGGCCGCCGCCACCCCCGCTCCCGCGCGGGCAACGCAAGCCACTTTGGGTATCGCTTGCGCCACCGGCGCTCTCCGCCATCATTAGCGCAATGCCGATTGTGCCGCTGGTAACAGCGCTGGGTATCGCTTGCGCCACCGGCGCTCTCCGCCCCCATCCGCCACTTAGCAGGCCTCATGCGGGTGCTCGATTTCCCGACATAAAACCTGCAAATAATGTTTGAGCCGCTGGTCGGCGTCGTCCAGCGCTCCGCCGAAGTGCCGCGTGGGATCGTTGTAGATCAAGCGTACCGGAATCTCGCTTATGCGCAAGCCGGCCATCATCGCCCGCGGCCACAGTTGCAACGGAAAGGCGTATCCCGCCTCATCCAGCGCCAGCGGCTTCATGGCCGCCACCCGGTGGGCCTTGAAGCCGCAAAAGGCATCCGTCAGATTCATCTTCAATAGATCATTCAGGATGCTGGTTACCGCCAGGTTGATGCTGCGGCGATCGTCCGGCGGCAGGTCGTCGTGGCAACCGGGCTGTAAATATCTTGAACCGCTGATGATGTCCCACTGATTGGTTTTAATCTGCTCGATAAAATCCGGGATGCGCTCCGGCTCGTGCTGCTCGTCGCAGTCCATGGTAATAACCCAGTCATAGCCATGTTCCGTGGCAAACCCGAAGGCGTCGATGAGACTGCGGCCGTAGCCCATGTTGGTGGGATGGCGCAACAGGTGGATCGCGTCGCCCAGTTCCGCAAGCAGTTGCGCGGTTCCGTCGCTGCTGGCGTCGTCGACCACCAGGATATCCTGACAAAAATCGCGCACGCGGCTCAATACGTCGCGCACGTAGCGCCGCTCGTTGTAGACCGGTATGGCCACCAGCAATTTCAAATTCGGCTCCGAGTCGTCAGTCATGGGCGTTGTCCAGCAAATTAGACTGTTGGAGAGATTCGGTCAATCGGCAATCGCTCGTTCGCCGCTGCCAACCGCATCACGGGAATCGGCCGCCGATTCAATTTGCTCCACGGGACCGACATTTCGCCCCAGCCGCCAGGTCCACGCCGCCGCCGCCAGCACCAGCGCCGCAGCCAGCCAAAATGGGCCGGTAACATGCGCATCGTAGATAAAACCCGCGGCGACCGGGCCGGTGGCGCGGGCCAGCGTGCCGATCCCCTGGAAGAGGCCGAAGGCCGTCCCCTGCTGCGTTGGCGGGGTGAGTTTGCTCATCAGCGAACTGATAACCGGCTGCTGCAGACTGCGGCCGGTGGCGTAGACCGAGCCGCCGACGATCAAAATCCAGCCCGCCGGTCGCCAGGCGCTGCTCAGGGTGATCACATAGCCGCAAGCCACCAGGATCGGCCCCAGCGTGCATAAAATCCACTCGCGTCCGTGGCGACTGAGACGACCGATCAACCCTCCCTGCACGCCGGCGACGATCAACCCGATCATCACGAAATACCACGCCACCTGCGCCGCGTTATAGTGAAACACATCCGCCAGATATAACGCAATAGTGGAATCCACCATCACAAACGCGCTCATGGTAACAAACCAGATGCCCATGAGCTGCACCGGGCGGCTGAGCTTTAATATCGGCAGAAATTTACGCGGATGCAGCCACGCCTCCGACTCCACCGGCTGATGGGCCCGGCTTTCTTTCAGAACGGTGGCGCTGAGAATCGCCGCAATTAGCGCCAGCGACCCGGCGGCGTAGGCCGCGGCCGCCGGGCCGACATAATAATGCAGCATCCCGCCCAAAGCCGGGCCGGCGACAAACCCCAATCCAAACGCCGCGCCCAGTAATCCCATCCCTTTGGCGCGGTTTTCGGTGGTGGTTATGTCGCTGATATATGCCTGGGCGGTGGAGATATTGCCGCCGCTTAGCCCGTCGATGATGCGCGACAGGTAGATCATCGCCAAACCCAAACCCGCGCTGGCCCAGGCGTGGCCGCTGGCCCAGCCCAAAAGCGCAAAACCCACCGCCGAGCCGAATTGTGAAAAGACCAGCACCGGCTTGCGGCCAAAGCGATCCGACAACATCCCCAAAATGGGCGAGGCGATGAACTGGCAAATACTGTAAACGCTGAACAGTAGCGTGATCTGCACGTTGCTGGCGGAAAATTGCCGGGCGTAAAAGGGCAGCAGGGGAATAATCAGCCCGAAGCCCAATAGATCGACGAAAACGATCAGGAAGATGGTCAGCAAAGCCCCTTTGGGCGCGGTGATCGGTGCTGCGGCCTGCTCTGGTGAATCCATAGCCCATAGCATAGGCCCGCCGCACTGGATTGTGGAGTAGGCAAAGCAGCATGGGCCAAGCGTGCCAGGACATTCGCATGTTCCGTTTTTAGGCTCTCCGCGGAACCCGCTGATGGATGCCAAGCTGCCAAGCTCGGACATGCGATATTTCGCCCAGAACGTGGTTTCTAGGACATGGCAGGTATGTTTACCAGCGTCTTTCGCGGAGAGCCCGTTTTTATTGCTCACCTGCGTACTGGCGCGGGGTAGGGCTGGGAGGGGGTCTTGGGAATCTCTTGAAAAAAACAGACCTTCTGAGCTTGCCCACCATTCGTGGGCAAGCTCAGAGCTACCCCAACTTCCGCAGTTGCGTGATCGAATCGGCCTTGGCGCTAGCGCCAGGGCCGATTGTCCCACGGTTTTAGGCACTACATCGACTTTTCAATCACGCGCCCCTCGCCATGAAACGCCAGCCACGTTTTTCCGAAAATGAAAAATCATCGAGACCTATCTGCGGAAGTTGAATTAGCTGAGTCATGATCAATACTGGCACCGGCACCGGTTGGCAGTACCGTCGTACTTATTAGCAGCGCCCGCGCCCGATCCATTCTCAGCTTACGCACATAGGCCATGGGGGCCAGGCCGGTTCTTTGTGTAAACATTCGCGTTAGTTGCCGGATTCCCATGCAGCCCCGCTCGGAAAGCTCCTGAAGAGTTACCGACCTATTCAAGTGTGCGCGGATATGACCGATGATCTCGTCAAGCCGTAAAGCTACTTCATCGGCATTACGTCGCGTCTCCGCGGATTCATCCGGCGCGATCATATCGGCCAACAGACGCAGCACCGCCGACCGCGCGCGCAGCCGCGTTGCGGGTTCATCATCGGCCATGGCCGCATCGAGATCGCGCAGTATCTGTTGCCAATTATGATCCGCCGGCATCTGGACAAAAGGCTGGATCAGCAGGCGGTCGCTCAGACAGATTTCATATGGTAGACGCAGGCTGACATTGCGTTCGGGGCCGGGGATGAGCGGGCTTAAATCGCAGTGAACTCCGATGCGATCACACCCTTCATCAAAGGAGAAACTATGCGGCAAGAAAGGCCTGACGAAACAGACCGACCCCTTGCGCAGCGCATAGCTGCTCTGTTGGGTCGTCCACGACCCCGTACCGCCGCGGACCATCAGCAGTTGTGGTCAAAAAATGTCCCTCCCGCTACACTCTGGGCCATGAGCGATCAATTTCCCCAACCGGCCGTAACCGCCGTGCCCACCGGCGCATCCGTCGCCATCGTCGCCGCCCGATTCAATGCCGATTTAGTGGATGAATTGTTGCGCGGCTGTTTGGATCGTCTGCGGGAATTAGGCTGCTGTGGCGATTTTGCCCCGGTGCATCGCGTTCCCGGCGCTTTTGAGTTGCCGCTGGCCGCCAAGGCCCTGTGCCGAACCGGACGCTGCGCCGCCGTCATCGCCCTGGGCGCGGTGGTGCGCGGCCAAACGCCCCATTTTGAATATGTCTCCGGCCAGTGCGCCGCTGGACTGGCCGAGGTGGGGCTGGAAGAAATGATCCCGGTGATCTTCGGCGTGCTCACCTGTGATACCCGCCAGCAGGCCCTTGACCGCATCGGCGGCCCGCACGGCCACGCCGGCGTCAGCGCCGCCAACGCCGCGGCGGAAATGATCCACCTGATGCGCCGCCTGGCATGATGGGCCGTGATGGTCGTGTGGTCTGTGTCATGGTACTTGCGGGCCGGCGGCCGACAAAAATACTTATTTTGCATCAACCATTCCACACTTGAGCATTGATCGGTATTGTAACCTTTGCCTCGCCGATGGCTCTGTGCATTGTGCCCCTTCGGTCTGCGCGGGGTGTAGAGGAGCGATTATGAATGTTTGGATCAGACGTCTGGCGGTGGCGGTCGGTTTTACCGCGATGGTGATCGTGCTGATGCTCTGGCTGTCGGGCGGTTTTCATCCCAAGGTCGCCGACCATCAGCCCGCCCACACGCCGCCGGCGGTCGCGGCCACCTTGCCATCGGGCAAAATTGTTTCGGTCAAATCCCGCCGCATCGCCATGACCGAATCGGCTATGGGCTCGATCAAGGCCATTCACGAAAGCGTCATCACTTCCAAGCTGGCGGCGCGGGTCGTGGAAGTCAAACTCAAGGCCGGCCAGGCAATCAAAAAAGGGGAGGTTCTGGTGAGATTAGATGATTCGGAGCTTCAGGCCCGCGTCCGCGAGGCCCAGGCCGCCGCCGCCAGCGCCAAGGCCGTGCTGGACCAGGCCCAGGTGGAACTGGATCGGATTACTAAAATGCACGCCTCGCGCGTGGCCAGTCAAAATGAATTGGAACGCGCCCAAACCGCCGCCCAAACCGCGCAGGCCGCCCTCGACGGTGCCCGCCAGCAGGTCAGCCAGGTCCAGGCCCAACTGGAATACGCCCAGGTGAAAAGCCCGCTCGACGGCATCGTTGTGGACAAGCGCGTGGACGTGGGCGACACCGTTATGCCCGGCCAGATCATGGCCACCGCCTACGATCCTTCCGGCATGCAGCTCATCGCCAACGTGCGCGAATCTCTGGTGCATACCCTCCACGTTGGCCAGCAGATCGGCGTGAAAGTCGATGTTCTGGACAAGGTCTGCGCCGGCACCATCAGTGAGATCGTCCCCCAATCGCAAAACGCCAGCCGCTCCTTCCAGGTCAAAGTGATCGGCCCCTGCCCCGATGGCATTTACAGCGGCATGTTCGGCCGGCTCTTGATCCCCCTGGCCGATGAGGATGTGCTGCTGGTCCCGCGCGCGGCGGTGCGCCGCGTCGGACAACTGGAGCAGGTCCAAGTGGTGGAAAACGGCCGGGCCTACCGCCGGGCCGTGCGCACCGGCCGCCTCCTCGACGGCGAAATTGAAATTCTCTCCGGCCTGCGTGGCGGCGAACAAGTGGTGGTTCCCGATCCCGCCGCGGAAAATTCACAGGGCATCTGACCATGGCGCATAATCACCCCGACGATACGCAACTGGAACATCATTTCACCAATAGCATCGTGCGCGCGTTTCTCGGCTCGCACATGTCGCTGATCCTCATCCTGCTGGCCTGCGCCCTGGGCGCTGTGGCCCTGTGGATCACCCCGCGCGAGGAAGACCCGCAGATCGTCGTGCCCCTGGCCGATGTTTACGTCAATTTCCCCGGCCATAGCGCCGCCGAGGTCGAGCAACTGGCTTCCACGCCCCTGGAAAAAATCCTCTATCAGATTGACGGAGTGGAGTATGTCTACTCGATGAGCAAGCCCGATCAGGCTCTCATCACCGTGCGCTTTTTCGTCGGTCAGGACCGCGAGCGCAGCCTGGTCAAGCTGCGCAAAAAGATCGAGGAGAACCTGGACATCGTGCCCGCCGGCGTGAGCGGCTGGGTGGTCAAACCCGTCGAGATCGACGATGTGCCCATCGTTACCCTCACCCTCAGCAGCGCCAGCGCCGATGATATGGCCCTGCGCCGAACCGCCGAGGAAATCAGCCAGCGCCTCAGCGGCATCGGCGATGTCTCCCGCGCCTACGTGGTGGGCGGCCGGCCGCGCCTGGTGCGCATCCAGATGGACCCGGATCGCATGGCCGCCTACAGCACCACCCCGGCCGATATCGCCTTGGCCCTCCGCGGCGCCAACGTGCGCCAAAACGCCGGTGAGTTTCGCAGCAATGATCAACTTCTGGAAGTCGAGGCCGGCAAACCCTTCGATGATGCCCGGCAAATGGGTGAACTGGTTATCGGCGTATTTGGCGATCAGCCGGTCTTTTTGAAAGATGTCGCCGACGTGCGCGACGGCCCCGATGAAGTGGGCCACTACGTCCGCCACGGCTGGGGCCGCAGCCGCGGATTCCATGCCGAGGAGCACTTTCCCGGCACACTCGCCGGCCGGCCCGCCGCCGACGCCGCGGCTTTAGCCGACCCTTCCGATTCCATCGCGCCGCCCCCGCTCTCCAACCGCGCCGTTACCATCGCCATCGCCAAGAAAAAGGGCACCAACGCCGTCGTCGTGGCCCAACAGGTGTTACGCCAGGCCGAGGAACTGAAAAATTCCCTCGCCCCCGACGACATGGAACTGGTTATTACCCGCAACTACGGCCTGACCGCCGATGAAAAGGTCAATGAACTGGTCGAGGGACTGGCGGTGGCGATCTTAATCGTTGTGGCCCTGCTGACCATCGGCCTGGGCTGGCGCGAAGCGGGAATCGTCGCCGTCGCCGTGCCCGTGGTTTTTGGCCTGACCCTGGCGGTCAATCTGCTGCTGGGCTTTTCCATCAATCGCGTTACCCTCTTTGCCTTGATCCTGTCGCTGGGATTGCTGGTGGATGATCCCATCGTGGATGTGGAAAATATCTCCCGCCATTTCGCCATGCGCAAAAAGGCCACCAAGAGCATCGTGCTGGCCGCGGTGGCCGAAATCCGGCCTCCTTTGATTACCGCCACCCTGGCCGTCATCCTCTCTTTTATCCCCATGTTCTTCATCACCGGCATGATGGGCCCGTACATGCGCCCCATGGCCCTGAATGTGCCGGTTACCATGCTCATGTCCATGCTGGTCAGTTTCACCATCACCCCCTGGCTGTCCTACCACGTGCTCAAGCGCCGCTATCGCAATCAGCAAACCGCCGCCGCGGCGGCCCCCGGTGCCCCTGAAGCCCATGACCCCCACGATCTGGACGCCGTCAAACAGTCACCGCTGTACAAGTTTTTCTATCCCCTGATGGCCCCGCTGCTCAATTCGCGCTGGCGGGCCTGGGCCTTTTTACTCGTGATCGGCGCCTTGACCCTGGCGGCGACTTTCCTGGCCGCCACGCGCGCTGTTCCGCTCAAAATGCTCCCCTTTGATAACAAAAACGAGCTGTTGCTGGTGCTGGATTTCGATCAGGGAACCACCCTCGAACGCTCCGACGCCGCCGTGCGTGACTACGAAGCCTTCCTGGCCGGCGTGCCGGAAGTTACCGATTTCACCAGTTACGTCGGCCTGGCTTCCCCGATGGATTTCAACGGCCTGGTCCGCCATTATTACCTCCGCGGCGGCGACAATGTCGCCGAAGTGCGCATCAACCTGGTCGGCAAGAAAAACCGCAACCAGCAGAGCCACGCCATCGGCCTGCGCCTGCGCGACGAGTTGACCAAAATCGCCATGCGCCATGGCGCGAAGTTGCGCCTGGTCGAAACCCCGCCCGGCCCGCCGGTGCTGGCCGGCGTTGTCGCCGAGGTTTACGGCTCGGCCGACTCCCGCTATCAGCAGCTTATCGACGCCGGCCAAACCGTCGCCCGCCGCCTGGAGCGCGAGCCTGGCGTCGTAGATGTCGATGACCTGTCCGAAGCCCCCCAAAGCAAGCTCATTTTTGTTACCGACCGCGAAAAGGCCGCGCTGCACGGCGTGCGCCAATCCGATATCGCCGAGCTGCTCTCCGCTGCCGTGGGCGGGCAAATCGTCGGCATGGTCCATGCCCCCGGCGAACGCAACCCGCTGCGCATCGAATTACGCCTGCCGGTGGAGCATCGCTCCAGCGCCGTGGACCTCGGCAGGCTTATGGTCAAAGGCGATCGCGGCCAGCAGGTCGCTTTGGCCGAACTGGGCGCGTGGGAAAAAACCCGCGTCGATCAAACCATCTATCACAAAAATCTGGCGCGCGTCGCCTATGTGTACGCCGAAACCGCCGGCCTGCCCCCGGCTGAAGTGGTCAAGGATGTGGAGGCCGATCTAACCGCCACGCCGCCGGCCAGCGCCGCTATGGGCCAGGGCGGCTGGGTGAGCGATTCTTCGCCGCGCTCGGCGTCGCGCACGTTCCTCTCCAACGGCGGCGGCATCCCCTGGGCCTTGCCCGAAGGCATCCGCGTCGATTTCGCCGGCGAGGGCGAATGGAAAATCACCATCGACGTCTTCCGCGACCTGGGCATGGCCTTCGGCGCGGCCATGGTGGCCATCTACATCCTCCTGGTGGCGCAAACCCAGTCCTTCGCCGTCCCCATCGTTGTGATGCTGGCCATCCCCTTGACCATCCTGGGCGTCATGCCCGGCTTCTGGCTGCTCAATCATCTCTCGGCCGGCCACGTCGGCGGTTATTCCGACCCGATTTACTTCACCGCCACCGGCATGATCGGCATGATCGCCCTGGCCGGAATCGTTACTCGCGACGCCATTATTCTCGTGGATTTTATTCACCTCTCGCTGTCGCGCGGCCGCTCGCTGTTTGACGCCATCATGGAAAGCCGCGTGGTGCGCCTGCGCCCCATCCTCCTGACCGCCGGGGCCGCCATGCTCGGCGCCGTGCCCATCATCATCGATCCCATCTTCAGCGGCCTGGCCTGGTCGCTGATCTTCGGACTTTTCGCCAGTACTATTTTCACACTATTCGTGATCCCCGTAACCTACTGGTTGCTCTACGCCAACAAACCCGGCCACGGCCTGCCGGTCGATCAGTTCGCCGTCGAACAAGCCCAGGAAGAGGCGTCCCGCCAAGCCACGAACGCGACATGATCTACAGGGCAATCGTATCGGGCGATTCTTACTCACTCTCCAGCGTACTGGCTGGGGAGCCTTGGGGTATAGTGTGGTTAATGGCTTGAAATTGCCGGCATTGGCAATGCTCCGCGCCTGTGAATAAATTGATTTAGACCCGCGCCATTTGCGCAAAAACGCCGTTATTTGGTCGAAAATTGTGATTCTTTCACAAACTCCCAGTTCACCCTGTCTCATTGCCCAGTAGCGGTGCGAGGGGGCAATCCCGCAATGGCGATTGCCACCGGCGTGGTTACACATTAAACAGGAAATGCGTGATGTCTCCATCCTTCATCACGTAGCTTTTGCCCTCGGCGCGCATCTTCCCCGCCGCCTTGATCGCCGACTCGGTTTTGTATTTCACCAGGTCCTCCAGCGTATAAATCTCCGCCCGGATAAACCCGCGCTCAAAATCGGTGTGGATCACCCCGGCCGCCTGCGGTGCCGTCGCCCCGATGGCAATGGTCCAGGCCCGGTTCTCATCCTTGCCGGCCGTGAAAAAACTGTGCAGCTCCAGCAGCCGATACGCCTCGCGGCTCAGCGACGCCAGCGCCGGCTCCGCCAGGCCCAGGCTTTGCAGCATCTCGGTTCGATCCTTCTCATCCAGCTCCGACAGTTCGCTCTCCAGCTTCCCGCACACCGGCACCACATGCCCGCCCTCGGCGCTGGCCTTCTGGCGCACCTGTTGCACCAGCGGCCCGGCCCCGGTCGGGTCCGATTCATCCACATTGGCCACGTACAACACCCGCTTGGCCGTGATCAGACCCAGCCCCTTGAGAATCTTTCGCTCCTCGGCATTCAGTTCCAACTGCCGCACCGGCTTGCCCTGGTCCAGAATTTCCCGACAACGCTTGAGCAGTTGGCAGCGGGCGATGGCCTCCTTGTCCCCACTGCGTGCCAGCCGCTCGGCCCGATCATGCGAACCATTGACCGTCTCCAGGTCCGCCAATGCCAGCTCCATGTCGATGGTGTCAATGTCGCGGATCGCATCCACCTTCCCCTCCACGTGGATCACATCCCCGCCCTCAAAACACCGCACCACGTGCAACACCGCATCCACTTCCCGGATATGCGACAAAAACTTGTTGCCCAGTCCCTCGCCCGTGCTGGCCCCGCGCACGATCCCCGCGATATCCACCACCCGAATCGCCGCCGGTACGATTTTCGCCGCCGGGATATACTGGTTGATCGTCGCCAGCCGCGCATCGGGAACCGCCACCACTCCCACATTGGGATCGATGGTCGCAAACGGGTAATTCGCCGCCAGCGCCCCGGCCGCCGTCAAGGCGTTAAATAACGTACTCTTGCCGACGTTGGGCAAACCGACGATGCCAACTTCCAATGCCATGATGAAAAATCCTGTATGAGTTTACCCCTTTTAACCGGCCGCCCACGCTGCCGCCGCGGTCAATCGCTTTTATCCCGCCCGCGCCCGCCGCAAAATCACGCCCGCCGCCTACATCTTGCCCAGCAGCACCGCCAGCAATCCCTTTTGCAGATGCAAACGGTTTTCCGCCTGTGGAAAAATGCGGCTGCGCGCTCCCTCCAACACCTCTTGGCTGATCTCCATCCCCCGATACGCCGGCAAACAGTGCAGCACAATCGCCTGCGCCGGCGCCAGCGCCAGTAAGGCCGCGTCTATTTGATAACCGGCGAAATCCTTGATCCGCCGCGCCTTTTGCGCTTCCTGACCCATGCTTACCCAGGTGTCGGTATACAGCACATCCGCCCGCCGCGCCGCCTCTTGCGGGTCGGCGGTCATGGAAAAATCCATCCCCGGCGACTGGGCCATGATCTGGTCCACGTCCTGTCCGCTTAATTCATATGACGGCGGGCTGGCCAGCACAAAGTTCATCCCAAATCGTCCGCACGCCACCGCCAGCGACCGCGCCACGTTGTTGCCGTCGCCGATAAACGCCACCGTCCGGCCCGCCAGCGAGCCAAGATGCTCCTCGATGGTCATCACGTCCGCCATCGCCTGGCAAGGATGCGATAAATCCGTCAAACCGTTGATCACCGGCACCGTCGCCCACTTGGCCAGATTCAATATCTTCTCATGTTCAAAGGTTCGCGCCATGATCCCGTCGCACATCCCCGACAACACCCGCGCCACATCCCGCGTCGGCTCCCGGCTCTCCAGGCCCACCTCCTCCTGTCGCAAAAGCAGCGCATCGCCCCCCAAATGGTGCATCGCCACCGCAAAGCTCACGCGCGTGCGCAGCGAGGGCTTTTCAAAAATCATCGCCAGGGTCTTACCTTCCAGTAAAGGCGGGTTGTGACCTTCCTGGCGATGCTCCTGCTTCAGCCGCCGCGCCACGTCCAGAACGTAGCGCAACTGCTCGGTGTTGCAATCGGATATCGAAGTAAAATGCGTCATGGTGTGGGTATTTTTAACTTGCCAAGCCCGGCGGAACCCCGCCCGGCCTATCGGCCGCCATAGCTCGTCCGCCAAGCCCTATAGCACAATTTCCGTCCCGATCCCCGCTTCGGTGTAAATCTCCAGCAGCAAGGCGTGCGGAATCCGACCGTCGATAATATGCGTTTTGTTCACCCCGCCCTTGAGCGCGGTGATGCACGCCTCCACCTTCGGCAGCATTCCGCTGCTGATGGCCCCGCTTTTGACCAACTCATCCACCTGCCCGATGGTCAAATGCCGCACCAGACTCGCCGCCTCGTTGGGATCGGTGCGGATGCCGTGCGTGTCCGATACCACCACCAGTTTTTCCGCGTTCATCGCCGCCGCCACCGCCCCGGCGGCGGTGTCGGCGTTCACGTTTAATTTCCCACCCGCCGGATCCCGCGCGATGGTGGCGATCACCGGAATCGAGTCCGCCTGCACCAGCAGTTGCAGCAGCCGCGAATTCACTCCGTTGACCTGCCCGACCATCCCCACGTCGATCTTCCGCCCGTCCGGGCCGTTCAAATACGTTTTTTCCGCAAACAAAACCACGCTCGACAACGAGTGCAGCCCCATCGCGTCGCACCCCTGGCTCTGTACGAAATTCACGATGAATTTGTTGATCTGGTTGCACAGCACATGCTCGGCGATCGCCAGCGTGCGCTCATCGGTATAGCGTCGCCCCTGCACCCACTGCGGCGTCAGGCCCGCCGTCTCCATCGCCTGGTTGATCGCCTTGCCCCCGCCATGCACCAACACCGGCTGCATCCCCACGTAATTCATAAACACGATATCCGCCAGCAGACTCGAAAGCGCCTGCTCATCATCCATAATCGAGCCGCCGACCTTGACCACCACCACCTTGTCATGAAACCGCTGGATATAACCCAGCGCCTCCACCAGCGCCGACGCCTTATTGATTGCCGCTTCCATCATATCACCGCCTTGATCGACCCCGAAACAAAAGCGGCCAGTGTAAAACCCCCAGCCAAACAAGTCAAAATTATCGCTGGGGCAACCGAATCTGAAAATATACGAACCTTTCCCCCTACGCCTTTGATTGGGGGAACGGCCTGGTTATATTGCGATATGTATTGATCGCCGATGAAACTAGGGGGCGTCCCCGTTACGCCCCGCCCTGGGGCAGTCGGAGCAAGGCGGAGGCAAAGGCCTGGTCGATTCTGGCCAGCGTGATGCGCACCGCCGAGCAGCAGGGAAGAGACGTATTGGAAACGATCAAAACACTGCTGCAAGCAGAATGGGCGGGGAACGATATTATGCTGCTGACAGACAGTTCCTAAAATGGACCGCGGGACGGTAAACAGTTACACGCTAGTGTAGTGTCTCATATTTAATGCAACTTTCGTCGGCCTTGCGGATTATCCTCTGTATTGGAGGATATCACCGTGCGAGTTGCTCCCAAGATCACACTGAGCGATGAGAATAGGACGATTCTGCAACGCTGGTCGCGCGGGCGGAGTACGCCGGCGCGATTGATACTGCGGGCCAAGGTGGTACTGCTGGCCGCCGAAGGCAAGTGCAACGACGTCATCGCCGAGGAACTGAGGGAATTCTACGGGGACGCAGCTAGGGGAATTCTACGGGGACGCAGCTAGTGGCAACTGCGTCCCTCATCGCATAATCTGCGCCCATGGCAAGAAAAGCGCCGGTGGCGCTGGGTGGATGGATTGGGCATGACGTCAACCGTTGCGTTGGCCGGATGAAGATGCTAAAGGCCCAGCCGGCGGAAGCCTAAAAAGGGTCATAAGCCTTTAGCTCCTGATTGCCGCTAATTCGCAAGCATTTATGCTGCGCCGGGCGAACATGGCTTTTGACCTTTTGATCCCGCACGTTTTGACAACCGCTCCCCCCACGCGCAGACTCTTGGCTCATGGTGCTTCTGTCCGACATTCTCGATCAAGACCACGCCATCGGGTGGCTCGGCGGCGCCTGGCGGGCCGGACGGCTGCCCCACGGGCTGATCTTTGCTGGGCCCGCCGGCGTCGGCAAGGCCACCAGCGCCCTGGCTATGGCTATCCTCTTTTTATGCCACCATCCCCACGCCCTGTCCCCCTGCGGCCAATGCGATAGCTGCCGCATGTTCCGCGACGATGCCGCCAGCGCCCATCCTGACTTGCATCGCATCTATAAAGAACTGATCCGCTTCCATGATAAAACCGGCAAGTCCAAGGGCACGGTCCTCTCCATCGACGTCATCCGCGAGGAACTTTTAGCCCCCGCGGCGCGCACCCCCATGCTCGGCCACGGCAAGGTCTTCCTCATCGAGGAGGCGGAATTGATGAGCAACGACGCCCAGCACGCGCTGCTCAAAACCCTCGAAGAGCCGGCCGGACGCTCCCTGCTGATCCTGCTGACCGATCAGCCCGACAGCCTCCTGTCCACCATCCGCAGCCGGGCCCAGTTGGTGCGCTTTAACCTCGTCTCCGAGCCGCAAACGCAGCAGATTCTCGCCCGCAAAGGCCTTTCGCCTCAGCGCGCCGCGGCTGCCGCCGCGTGCGCCCAAGGCTCGCCGGGCATGGCTCTGGCCTGGGAGCAAATCGGCGTGGTAGCCAAAATCGAACAGCTTTCCCAGATAGTGAAGGATTTCCTGCAAACTTCCACTCTTGCCGACCTGCCGGGCTGGTTCAAAGCCGCCGCCGAAGACTACGCCTCCCATGCCCTGCGCCGCGATCCGCTGGCCAGCAAGGACCAGGCCACCCGCGCCGCCCTGGGCATTTACCTGGCGGCCATGGCCCGCCGCCTCGCCCAGGTCTTGCGCCGCCAAAGCGACCCCCAGCGCATCGCCCGCCTCTGCGATATGATCGAACGCATCGGCCAAACCGAAACCTACCTCGACGCCAATGTCGCCACCGCCCTGGCCCTGCGAAACCTGCACGTCGGCCTCACCGTCGCCGGCTAACCGCATCTGCCGCAGTACATAGGTGAGTCCGTAGTCAGTAGTCAGTAGTCCGTTGCCAAAGCATTCGCTACCGACCACTGACTACGGACAACGGACAAAAGGACAAAAGGATAAAAGGATGCCCCCACCCAACCCTCCCCCACGAGTACGTGGGAGAGGGCATTAAAGAGAGATTTTTGCGATCAGACAGTTATTAAAAATAGCGCGACCTTAGCAGTACGTGGCAGAGGGCATTAAAGTGAGACTTTCCTGAGCAGTCGCCTATTAAAAATAGCGCGACCTTAGCAGTACATGGCAGAGGGCATTAAAGAGAGATCTTTCCGAGCAGGCGGTTATTAAAAATAGCGCGACCTTAGCAGTACTTGGCAGAGGGCATTAAAGTGAGACTTTCCCGAGCAGGGCGTTCATAAAAATAGCGTCCCCCCCAACAGTACGTGGCCGAGGGATTGAAAACCTCCCTATGCGATTGTCCTGATACGCCAGGTAAAAACCCGGCCCGCTGGGATGACGCCGCCGGGCCCTGCGGTTACACTGAATCTTCTTTTTCCCAGGGAGCGTCCATGGTGGCACAGCCGGTATTAGCCGTCGTCAGCGTGTTAGGCAAAGATCAAAAGGGCGTGGTCGCCCAGTTCGCCACCTACATGGCCGAACGCGGCATCAACATCCAGGATATCGAACAGCGCGTCGTCCACGGCTTTTTCGTCATGGATATGCTGGTGGACCTGCGGGATATCGGCTGCGATCTGTCGGAACTGATCACCGGCCTGATGAGCCTTGGCAAAAAGATCGATATGGACGTGCGCGTCCATCTCCACTCCGAGCGCCGCCCCAAGCGTGTGGCCCTTTTGGTCAGCAAGGAAGCTCACTGCCTCAAGCAGCTCATCGCCGATTTCGCCGCCGAAAAACTCCATGGCCAGATCACCGGCGTCTACGCCAATCATCCCGACCTGGAGCCGGTGGCTAAAAAAGCCGGATTGGAATTTTCCTGGAAAAGCGCCTCCAACCCCCAGGAGCATTTCGACTGGCTGCTGGGTGAGTTGCAAAATGCCCAGCCCGACCTGGTCGTGCTGGCCCGCTACATGCGCATTTTGCCCGCCCCGATCATCCAGGGCTGGCCCTATAAAATTATTAATATCCATCCCTCCCTGCTTCCATACTTCCCCGGTGCCGCGCCCTACAAGCAGGCCTACGAAAGCGGCGTGCGCGTCCACGGCTGCACCGCCCATTTTGTTACCGAACAACTCGACGAAGGCCCGGTCATCCTGCAGGATGTCTTCCACATCAATGTCGGCCAGGATTCGGTGGAGGATGTCAAACGCAAGGGATTGGAACTGGAAGGCCAGGTACTCAGCAGCGCCGTGCGTTTGTTCCTCGATGAGGAACTGGTGGTGGTCAACGGCAAAGTGATCTTCAAACCCGGCATCAGCCGCTTTATGCAAAATAAAAATGGCTGAAAAAACCGCGGACCGGGCCGCCCGTTTGACTGTGGACTGTGGATTGTGGATTGTTGAAAAGAAGCAAATGCAAATTCAACCCTCAACATTCAACGCTCAACATTCAACAATCATGCGGTAGAAGGAAGCCCCCACCCCGGCCCTCCCCCATGGGTACATGGGAGAGGGAGGAGGATTAAAATTCAACACTCGACATTCAACAATCCGCAATCACATTTGCTCCCCCATGGGTACATGGGAGAGGGAGGAGGATTAATATTCAACACTCAACATTCAACACTCAACATTCAACATTCACCGCAGCTACTGACCACTGACCACTGACCACTGACTAACAATGCGCTATAGCCGACAAATATTGTTACCTTCGGTTGGCCCGGCCGGGCAGCGGCGGCTTAGTGAATCCCATGCCCTGATTGTTGGCTGCGGCGCTTTAGGTTGCGCCGCGGCCGAATTGCTGGCCCGCGGGGGGGTCGGCCGGCTCACGCTCATCGACCGCGATCTGGTCGAATGGTCCAACCTCCAGCGCCAGATTCTTTTTGACCAAACCGACGCGGGGCTTATGACTCCCAAAGCCGCCGCCGCCGCCGCCCGGCTGGCCGCGATCAATTCCACCATCGCCATCGAAGCGCTGGTGGCCGATATCTACGCCGCCAATATCGAAGACCTGCTCAACAAACGTATTGATCCCGCCCAGCCCACCATCCTGCTGGACGGAACCGACAACGCCGCCACGCGCTACCTGCTCAACGACTTTTGCGTCAAAAACCGTCTGCCCTGGGTCTATGGCGCGTGCGTCGGCTATGAAGGCCGCGCCATGCTCATCGAACCGGGAATCTCCCCTTGCCTGCGTTGCCTCTGGCCCCAGCCGCCGGCCGCCGGCCAACTGCCCACCTGCGACACCGCCGGCGTTTTGGCCGCCGCCGCCGTCAATGTCGCCTCCTGGCAAGCCGCCCTGGCGACCGGGCGCCTGATCGCCGGCCCGGCAGCGCGTCCGCCATCTTTGATTCACTTTGACATGTCCGTCCCGACTCTGCGCGCGCTGACTCTGCCCGAGGGTCCGGTGGAAAATTGCCCCTGTTGCCGCCGCCGACAGTGGGAATTTCTCGATGCCCGCACCGAGCCGACCACCCAGCTTTGCGGCCAAACCGCCGTGCAGGTGCGTCTGGGCCACGCGCTGGACTGGGCCGGCACGCTCCAGCGCCTCACCGAAGCTGGAACCGTCCGCCAAACGCGTTATTTGATCCACTGCGTCTTGCGCGAGCCGCCCGGCGTGGAACTCCGCCTTTTCCCCGACGGCCGGGCCATGGTCCACGGCACCAACGACCCGGCCCAGGCCCGTTCCCTGCTGGCCCGCTGGGTGGGTATGTAATCTCCCTGGCCAAAATTCAACGGCACCATCCGCCGACGGCGGCGGGGGGGGGGGCGTGTGCGTGTGCGGTGCCAAGGCGGCCGGAGGCCGCGGCGGCGGCGGGGGAGCGTGTTCGCCGCCAAGGCGGCTGGCGGCGGCGGCGGCGAAGCGTGTTCGGCACCAATGCGGTAGGGGGCGGCGGCGGGTGTGCGTGTGCGGTGCCAAGGCAGCCGGAGGCCGCGGCGGCGGCGGGGGAGCGTGTTCGCCGCCAAGGCGGTGGGCGGCGGCGAAGCGTGTTCGGCACCAATGCGGTAGGGGGCGGGGGGGCGTGTGTGTGTGCGGTGCCAAGGCGGCCGGAGGCCGCGGCGGCAGAGCGTGTGCGCCACCAAGGCGGCAGCGGCGGTGGGGCGATGGTGGGGGTCTGTCTGACAAAATCGCCTGCATCCGAAGTCGGCGGCGTATTCATCATTGATGAAAAAAATGAGTACCAACTGCTACGCATCCGCGTGGGCATCCGAAGTCGAAGGTGTATTCATCGTGGATGAGTGGTGGGGGCTGTCGGAAATCTTCGCCCATGCCCCAATCGCCCCTTTATCCGCCGTCGCCGGCAGGCTATGCTGGCAAGCGTTACAATTTTCAGGGAGCGATATGAAACGTGTACTGTTGGTTGGTGTGATGAGTTTGATGGGCGTTGTCGGCTGTGTCAAAAGCGCCAATCCGCCCGGCGGCGAAGGGCGTTTGCAGGCAGCGCAGGAGCAGGCTTTTGCAGTCAGCCCGCAGGTATTGGCTCAGAAGGTCAAACAAGTGCTCGCCGAGCCGCGCGTGGATATCCCGATCGAGCGTGAGGCCCCCGGCGTGATCGAAACCGGCTTTAAGGCAGGCTACCAGGGCGACTGGCACATCACCCGCTACTGGCAGGAACGCACGCGCTACCGCATCACCATCGTTCCCGATTTCAACGACCCCACCGGCCACAGCCGCCTGCTGGTGCAGGACTACAGCGAGGAACGCTCCAACGACCGCGGCACTTGGACGGCCAATCCCGCGATCCATCGGCCCGACCGCGTCGCCGAACTGATCGGCAAAATCCGCCAGGCAGTTGCCCAGCCATGAAAATTCATGCGCCTTGGCATCGTTCTTGCCGATAATATCTGGTGAACTGCAATGCAACCCATCTGAATATGGCCAGCGTCTTAATCGTGGAAGATGAGCCGGTGGTGCGCAATACGCTCACAAGGCTTTTATCAAAAAGAGGTTATGATACGATATCCGTTGATTCCGGCGAAGCCGCGCTCCATTGTCTGGCCGCGGTCAATGATGTTAATGTCGCTTTGATTGACGTGGATTTGCCCGGAATTAATGGCTTTGAGCTGGTGCGCCGCTTGGAGGTCGATCAGCCGCAAATAACGCCGGTCCTTCTCAGCGGCGCGGATCGTGATCGTCTGGAACTATTCGGCGACCAGCACAGCATCAAAATCATGCGTAAGCCTATTAATTTCAAGTGCTTAATAGACGTGATCAACGACCCGAAAAAGAGTTAGGTGCCATAGCTGGCCACGATGTCGTAGCCAGCGTCAAGTTGGGAGGTTGCGGGGAACAGTAGGCGCTTTGTCCCAATAACGACAAAATGCCGTGTACGCTGCGCTCAACAGCATTCTTTTTCCCGCGCCTTACCCCAATCACCCCAAACGCGCCCAACCTCAGCTTAAACCAATTTCTTCGACCACTCCCGCGCCTGGCGCTCTTTCCACGCCCCCGTATGCCATGCGTAGCCCGCGATCAGCGGAAACGCCAGCGTCGCCTCGGCATACACCATTTGTTCCCAGGTCGTGTCCACCTTCCCCCAACTGCTCGCTTCCTTCAGCGTGCTGCTGGACAAAGCCCCATCGCGCACATCCGCCACGGTGATTTGAATGGCGTATTTGTGCATGGGAACCTGCTTGCCCAATATCTCCGCCGACACCACCGTATCCTGCACAAAATTCTTGGGAACCCCGCCCCCAATCATCACCAGCCCCGTTTGTCCGCTGGCCACCTTCAATTGCGTCAATTCCAGAAAATCCGCGCCGCTGTCGAAGGTTACCATCGGCCGCTTTTCGGTCTGCCGCCGGTGCTGGTGGGCCACGATGCCGAATCCCGCCGAGCAATCGCTGAACGCCGGGCAGAAGATCGGCACCTGCTTTTTGCGCGCTTCGAGAATAATAGAGTTGATGGAAACGTTGCGTTCCAGCAGATAATCGCCAAACCGCTCCAATAGCCGCCGCGAGGAGTAGGCTCCCGGCGCGAGCTGGTCAAAAATCTTCTGGCAGGTTTCATCGCAGACGCGCAGTTCTTTTTCGTCAATCAGGGTATCGTAAATCCGGTCGATCATCGCCTCGCGTAATTCTCCATCGCGCGTACCGCTTTTGAAAACCTCCGGGGCCATCCAGTGGCGAAATCCCAGGGCTTCAAAAAAATCCTGGTCGATCATGTTGGCCCCGGTGGAGACGATTGCGTCCACCATGTTGTGCCGCAACAAATCCACGATCACATCTTTCAGCCCCGCGCTGATCAGCGAGCCGGCCAAAGTCAAAATCACCGCGCACTCCGGGTCGCGCAGCATCCGCTGGTAAATCTCCGCCGCCCGGCTCAAATCGCGGGCGCTGTACGCCATCTTCCCCATCGCCCGCACCAGCGAAACCACGTTGTGCGCTTTGATATCCAGATGTTCTACGGCTTGAGTTAATAAAGGATGGGCCATGAGCCTGTCTCCCAAAAAATTGCTATCGGGCCGCCGGAACCTGTTTTTCCGCGTGGTAGCTGCTGCGCACCATGGGGCCGGATTCCACGTGCTTTAGGCCCATCTTTTCCCCCACGATTTTCCACTGGGCAAATTCATCGGGATGGGCCCAGCGCGCCACCGGCAAATGCTTGGGCGTCGGCTGCAAATACTGCCCGATGGTAACAATGTCCACCTGCTTGGCCACCAGATCCCTTAGCACTTGCTCGATCTCCGCGGCCGTCTCTCCCAGCCCCAGCATAAACCCGGTCTTGGTGGTCAAGCGCTGTTTTTTCGCGATGGCCAAAAGCTCCAGCGAGCGGGCATATTTGGCCTGCGGGCGAACGGTTTTGTACAGGCGCTCGATGGTTTCGATGTTGTGATTCAAAATCTCCGGCCGTTCATCCAGCACCGTTTGCAAGGCTTCCCATTTGCCGCAAAAATCGGGAATCAGCACTTCCACACTGGTGCCCGGACTATGCTCGCGGATCTGCCGGATGGTGTGGGCCCACACCCCCGCGCCGCCGTCGGGCAGTTCATCGCGGTTCACCGAGGTGATCACCGCGTGGCGCAATTTCATCTTCGCCACCGCCTGGCCCACCCGCCGCGGCTCATCAAGGTCCAGCGTCCCCGGCCGTCCGGTGGCGATATGGCAAAAACCGCAACTCCGCGTGCAAATGTCCCCCAGGATCATCAGCGTCGCCGTCCCCGCCGCCCAGCATTCGCCAAGGTTGGGACACATCGCCGATTGGCAAACCGTGTGCAGCTTCTTCTCTTTCACCAGTTCCAGCAGCGCCACATACCCATCCCCGGCGGGCATTTTCATCTTCAGCCATGCCGGCTTGCGCCGCGCCCCCGCGCTCACCGGTGTCCCTCCGTCGTCATGCGCTGCCGCGTCTGCCGTGGCCACCGCGTCCGCCGGGGCCCTCTCCGCGTCAGGGAGAATCAAATGGTTCAGTGAAACAGTCATAATCGGATTATAGCGCAAAGACCCGCGCTGGCCACCCTCCACCGTGGCCGCCCGACCATGTCCGTTGCATATCCCGGCCCCGGCAGCATTTCCGCATTCCAGGAAACTAGACAAATATGGGCAAAAAAGTAAAAAATAAAAGAAAAAATGGCTCTCCGCGAAAGGCGATGGCAAACCTACCTGCCATGCCCTGCAAACCACGTTCGGGGCGAAATATCGCAGGTCCGAGCCTGTCAGCTCGGCAGCCATCAGCGGGTTCCGCGGAGAGCCTAAAAAATAAAAGAAAAAATAAGGGCACACTACCGAGTCGCCACGTCCCCTGCGATTGAGCTTGCCCACCATCCGCGGGCAAGCTCAGTATCGCTGGCTTGGTTGATCCGCATCACTGCACTGGTATCTCAGAATATGCCAGTGCCAACACCCCACCTGCCCGATGGACCCGGCCGCACCACCAATAGCGCCCTTGCCCCCAATCTAACTTTCACGAACAAATACGTTCCTTTTGCCAGCGGAGTTGGTCCTGCCAGCGCGACAATCGGAGCTGTCGTTTGGACCAGTAGTATTGATAGGTGTCATCCATCCAATTCTTATAGATTTCAGGCCATGTAAGCTGGCAGTGGGGGAATAACGAAGCCGGTTCGATCGCTTCATCGAAGCGTTGGTACCTGACATCCAGCGAGAGCCTGGCACGATCCCTTTGCGTACTGCGCAGCGCTCGATGCACCGTCAGGCTGTTGAAGAGGATTACATCCCCCAGCAGATAATCGCCTTCAACCCAGTCGTTTTCAGTGGGACACAACTGTACGGCTTTCCCTCCCGCGCCGATCTCGGGTCTGATTTTGATCACGCCCTGACGGTGCGAGCCTCTGAGCATCGTAAGCCCGCCCATGGAACGCGGGCAATCGCCCAGGGGCAACCAGCAAGTCCACGTTCGGGCCGTGCCTTGGATGTGAATATAGTCCTGATGCTCGGGGGTCGGGGCCACCGAAGGATGCGACGTAATCAGTCGCGCGATGTGACGCGGATGAACGAGAACCTCGCCACCCAAAAATTTTGTGAATAACTCAATGAGCAAAGGGTGATGCGGCAGGGCATGAAATGCTTCCAGGCGCTGTACGTCATCGTAAATCGCCGAGCTGACCCCGACGTCCGAACGCATCGCCGCAGGCGGAACCGCCGCCACCGCGTCCGGGTCAAGGATGCCGTCCATGGCGTCCGTGCCAGCGGCAAGCCACCCATGCTTGGCCAGCACACCCGTTATTTCTCTGCGTAATTCAAGAAGCGGCTGGGGTGGAAGGATGCCGCGGAAAAAGAGAAATCCATCGCGATCGGCACGCTCACGAAGCAGTTGCTCATGGTCGAGCAGCGGGACGGAATTTTCAAATAATGCCGGGGATGAAGTATTTCCCATGATTTGATTATTATGCGGCACAGAGTCAGGGTCAATTGGCCTCTCCCGGTCGCCAGCGCAGGGGGCGTGCCCACGGATTTTCGCATTTTGCACCCGTTCAGCAAATTGGCCTTCATGGCCAGTCCCAAACTTCGTCTGCCGCTCGCCAACGGGGGAGTGCAAAAATCAACGGGCACACCTCATCGCAGAAACAGGGCACATGCGATTGCCCTGGGGCGAGCGGGCGGACCGCTTGCGGAATTAAAACAATTCGTATGCGCTCAAAGGAACTGATCGCCT
>JBBQBE010000028.1:0-36624 GCA_038317225.1 Tepidisphaerales bacterium
TTGGTGGAGAAAATTCCGGCCGATGCGCTGCTATACATCGGGTGGCGGGGCGCATCGGCGCTTCCCAAGGGTTATGAGAATACCCATGTCAGCGCGCTATTGGCCCAATCGCAAATGGGTAAACTTTTTCCCGAATTTTACCTCCAGGTAGCCAATCGGCTGCAAAGCGAATCGGTGGAGGCATCGGGGATGATGCGGGCGGTGGCCGCGATCACCGCGCCCATGTGGCAGTATCCCACGGCGCTGTATGTCGGGCCGGTTGATTTTTCCGGGCCGCAACCCCAGTTTCATGCCGCGATTTTGTGTGATGCCGGCGCGCAAGCCGCTCAATTGCATCGCGCCTGCGTCCAAGCCCTCCGCCAGGCGCAACAGTTGCCGGTGAAAATGCAAATGCATCTGGACGGCACGCTGGTATGGCTGGAGATTGGCGCTGCGCCGCTGGCCGGGCAGGTTGAGCAATCGCTCAAGCAGTCAGCGGATTTCGTCGCCGCCGGGGCTGGGGAAGAGGGCACCCTGCTACATGCTTTTTTCAACATGCGGCAGTTAGACGCAAACCTGCGGGCGGCCCTTCAAACCCCGCAACTCAAGAGCAACCAGGCGGAGGTATTGCGATTTTGGGATGCCTCCGGCCTGGCCGGCGTGCGGGCGATTTCCATGAGCAGCGGATTTGACGGGGCGGACTGGTTTGACCAGTTCTCCGTCGCCGCGCCGTCGCCGCGTAAGGGACTGGTGGCGCTGCTGGATCAGCCGGCATTAGACCCCGATGCATTTCAGCAGGTACCCAAAAGCGCTTCGACGTTTTACGCCTTCAGCGGCGATTTGGCCAAATCCTTGAGTGTTCTCACCGCCACCATCGCCCAGGCTCAGCCGCAAGTAGCCGGGCAAGTGGCCCAGGCCCTGCGCTCGGCCAACGAATTTGTGGGATTTGATATCAGCGCGGATTTGCTGGGCGCTTTGGGCACCCAGTGGGTGGTATACAACGACAACCAGGTGGCCGGCCAGGGATATCTCGGCATGGTGCTGGTCAACCGCCTGCGCGACCCGGCCAAGGCCCAGGCCTCGCTGGGGCGCGTGGAAGAACTGCTCAATGCCCTGGCCGCCGATGCCCTGCGCGGCCAGCCGGTTACCGCGCGCATCAAGCAATTGCAACGCAACGGATTGACCATCCACTACCTGGCAGCGCCGCTGTTGGCGCCGGCGTGGACGATCGCAAATGGGAATTTATATGTCAGCATGTATCCGCAAGGGGTGATCGCCGCGGCCCAGCGCCCCGCCCAGAGGCCGGCGCTGGCCGATCTGCCGGAGTTTGTCGCTCTGCGCAAGCGCCTGGGCAATCCCCAAACGATTGTCAGCGCCAGTTACCTGGACCTGCGGCAGACCTTGCCTTGGTCCTATGGCGGGTGGCTGATGACCGAGCGGCTGATTGGTGTGGCCGATTTATTCGGCCTCGACGCCCCGGTGCCGCTGACGCCGCCGCTGGATGTGCTTTTGCGCCACGCCGGGCCGGTGGGCGGCCTGGGCTGGATTGACGACCAGGGCTATTACGCGCGCAGCATCAGTCCCTTCCCCGGCGCGGCGATGCTGGCCGGCGATCCGATGATTCAGCAGGTTTTTATGCAGTTGCCGTCGCTGATTGGGACCGCGGTGCCGGCGCTGGGCCAAGCCCGTGGCTCGGCGCGGCAAGTGCAATGCATGGCCAACCTTCGCCAAATCGGCATGGGCTTGATGATGTATGCCAACGATAATAAAGGAAGCTATCCCACCCAACCCGGCGACCTGCTGGATATGGACTTAAAACCTGAAACATTCGCCTGCGCCGCCGGCCAGGCGGCACCGCGGGGATTGACGCCCCAGCAGGCCAAAGCCTGGGTCAACTCCCAGCCGAATTTTATTTTTGTAGCGCCGGGCCTGCGCGTGATGAACATCAAAAATCCGCAGGAGCGCCTGGTGATGTACGAAGCGCCCGGCCATCACGGACAGAATACGCCGGCACTGTTTGCCGATGGACACGTGGAGATGGTGGATGTCAATGCGCTGCGGACGATGCTGGATCAACTCCAGCAGTAAGCGGCATTGCGTAATGAGCGATGGCCAGCGGCGACGGCGGCGGCGCGCCCATGAGTTGTTGAGAAAAAAACCGCTTAGCGCCGACGGGCAACCGGAAAAATATGTCCTTGGCGGCGGCGCTTAAAAAATCCGCGCAGCAGTCCGGCGCAGCGAGCCGCTAAAATGCCGCCGGTGGCGGGCAGGCGATGATTCAGCCGCGTATCCTGGCACAACTGGTAGAGCGTGCGTACGGCCCCGGCCTTGGGATCGTCGCAACCCCACGCCAGTTCCCCCAGCCGGGCATTAACCAGCGCCCCAGCGCACATCGGGCACGGCTCCAGCGTTACCACCAGCAGACAATCGTCCAGCCGCCAGTGCCCGATCCACCTGGCCGCGGCCCGCAACGCCAGCATCTCGGCATGGGCCGTGGGGTCGCCGCGATTTTCTCGCAGGTTATGCCCGCGCCCGATGATTCGCCCGCTGGGCCGATGCACCACCACCGCGCCGATGGGCACTTCCCCCGCCCGCATCGCCGCCAGCGCCTCAGCAATCGCCTGGCGCATGAAGCGCTGCAACTCGGTATGTGGGGTAGGTAATTTACAAGCGCGCACGAACCAGCTCCCGCGCCGGGTCCAGCGCCATCAGCCGCCGGCACTGGGCCACGTCGGCTTTGAGTTGCTCGGTCAACATCGACACCGACGGATAGCGCCGCTGCGGACGAATCCAGTCCAGCACCTCCATCTGGGCCGCCTGGCCATACAAGTCGCCCTCAAAATCAATGATGTGCCCTTCGATCTGATAGCGATTGTCGCCAAAGGTGGGCATGGGACCGATGCTCAGCGCCACCGCCCGGTCGCGCCCGTCCAGTGTCATCCGCGCCGCGTAAACGCCTTCGCCGGGAATCATCTGATCGCCGCAGTCCAGGTTGGCGGTGGGAAAACCGATGGTGCGCCCGCGGCGATAGCCCTGTACCACCGTGCCCTGCAACCGATACGGCCGACCCAGGCAAATGGCCGCATCGCGGGCCCGGCCGTGAAACAGCAGCCAGCGGATCAGCGAACTGCTGACCGCTACCAGGTGCATATCCAACAGCGCTGCGCTCTGGGGCGGGACAATGTGCAAACCAACCGGCGAATCGCCGATCCACTTTTGCAGTTTGGCCACCGTGCCGCCGCGCTGTTTGCCAAACGTAAAATCCTCGCCTTCCACCAGGTGTGACACCCGCGCTTGATCGCGCAGTATGTGCCAGAATGCCTCGGCGTCCAGGTCCAAAACCGGCTGCGTCGGCGGCAGCAGCACCAGGAAATCCACCCCCAGTTGCCGCAAGAGCTGCTCTTTGCATCGCGGCGGCGTCAATCGTGGTGGCGCTAACTGCGGACGCAGCACCGTCAGCGGATGCGGCTCGAAAGTTACCACCGCCAGCGCCGCGCCGCGGTCGCGGGCAAGTTGCCCGGCGACTTGCAGTAAGCGCGTATGGCCGCGATGCAGCCCGTCGTAGTTGCCCACCGACAACACGCACCCCGGCGGCAGATCGCCCAATTGTTCGATGCCATGAAGAATTTGCATCGCAGGGAATTGTAGTCGCCGCCGCCGTGGCGCAAAGAGCGGAGCAAACTTGTTGACGCCCAAGTGAGGACAAATTCATGTGGCGAAATGTCTATTCGCCAAGCACCGGAGGCGAAAATAGGTCCGTCCCAGTTTTGGTCCCGGCGGCGAAAGGTTTGGGGTTCGTATCGCCCGCGCGATGGGTTTACAATAGGCCGCATGATGCGCTGGCGATTCTTGTTGCTGCTACTGCTTGCCGCACTGCCCGCTGGGGGCCAAAGCGTGGCCGAGGGCTTGAATGATCTCGACCCGGCGGTGCGGCAAGCGGCCCGCGAGCAGGCCCGGCAGTTGTGGCCGCGCGACCAGAAGCAATTGCTCCATCAAGCGCGCTGGCACGCCGATCCGCAGAGCCGGGCCGCAGCCGCGGAGGTGCTTTTGTCCATGCCGCTGGCCCAGGGTGATGAACCGGCGCCTCTGCGTCAACTATTGGCTGCTTACGGCGGCCAGAACGCCCCGGCTCGCCACGCGCTGTTGCAACAGATCGCCCAGGCCGCCGGACAAAATCCCGCCGCCAATCAGCAAACCGATGCACCACGTATCGACATGATGCTGCGCATATTGCGTATCGAGCCGTCCGAGGCCGTGCGCACGGCGGCGTGGCAAGTGATCCTGCAGGCGCGGCCGGGTGATCGGCCGCGGCCGGCCAATTTGCCCGACCACGGCTCACAGTACGATGCCGACGAACTGGCGATGGCCGGCTTCCAATGGCAGTATCAACGCTTTGACACGGCCCTGACGTTTTACCGCGCGGCGCTGGCCGCGGATGATCCGCCGGCGGCGTCGCTGGCGTGGGTTTATCGACTGGTGGCCGCCGAGGAACGGTACGCCGGCGACCCGCAAGCCGCGGCCGATACCTTGCGTCTGGCCGCCAACTGCCGGCCCTCTGGCAATCCGGCCGATCAGGTGCATGAGGCGCAGATGGATTTGTTTTATCTGCAAGGTCTGGCCGGCCCGCTGCATGGATGGGAGCGCGACGCGCAACTGTTTAGCGATGCGGCGGCGGCAAAAAATTTATATGCCCTGGCCGCAGGGCTGCGCCGCGGGGATGAGCATACCCTGGCGGCGATGTGTGAGGTGATGGCGCTGCTGCAAACGCGGCCCGATAAAACTCCGTCGGATACAGTGATCGCGCTGGCCGAAACGCTCATCAACCGCCATGACTACGCCGCCGCGTGGCGGCTACTGCTGACGCATCAGCCCGACACGGATGCGGCGCAAGCGGTGGATCGCATCAATCATCCGCTGCTGCTGGCGCACATCGCCGCGCAAAACCAGCGCCATGAGCTGGCGGCGCTGTGGCTGCAACGCGCCGCGGCGGCGGTGGCCCAAATGGACAACCCGCCGCAGCGCGATCAACTGACCGCCAATCTCCAGGCGCGGATTCACTTTCATCAGGCCGTCGCCGACTGGACCGCTGGCGATAGAAAATCGGCGGAGGCAAAGCTGCTGGAGCTAAGCCAAATTGCCTGGCAGGATCCCGATCAACTGGCCCAGTGCCGGCGAATGCTACGCGAGCTGGGCCGCGATGCCGAGCAAAAAGCCATGTTTGAACGTTCGCTGCAACCGCTGCGCCAACAGCTTGCATCCCCGCGGCAGCGCGGCGAATTGCTCAATGCCCTGGCGTGGCTGTGCGCCCGCAACGATGAGCAATTGGGCCAGGCGGGCGAATGGATCAGCGCGGCGTTGAAAAGTGAGCCGGAAAATCCGGCGTTTCTGGATACGCTGGCGGAGATCGAGTTTCGCCTCGGCCGCCCCGCCGCGGCCTTGAAGCTGGAACAACAGGCCGCCCGGTGCCGCCCGAATGATCCGTTTATCCAGTCGCAGTTGCGCCGGTTTGCGTCCCAAGTAAAATTTACTTTGCCATCGTCGCCACCAATCGCCAAACCAAATGCGGCGACAGCGCCCGCGGCAACGACGCATTAAACAAATCCACCAGTTGCTCAAACGCCGGCGTATACGGCAGCCGATCGCGCTTGCCCAGCGCCTCGCCCAGCAATTCTCGCAGCCGCCGCAACTGCTCCGGCGGCAATTGCGGCGGAACACTTTTGGCCTCGCCCAGCCGCGGCAGCTTACCACCTTTGCGCAAGTTGAGCAGTTGCCGCCACACTTCGCCGCGCGTGGGAATCGGCGGCGGCCGGCGCTGAATGTACGATTCATACAGCGATTCAAACTGCGGGGTATACGGCAGATCGTCGGCGGTGCGCCCCAGCGCTTGATACAAGCCGATGAGCAGTTTGCGATCGGTCTGGCCGGCCAATTCCACGCCGGCGAACAGCGCGCCCGGCGCTCGGGCATCTTCCACCGCAGTTGCCGGCGCCGCCGCATCCAGAGTGCGATCCAGCAAGTGAAAGATCAGACCATAGGGATCGCGCACCACCGCCATATAACCGCGGGCCACCGCGCGGGGCGGCTGGAGAAAGCGAAGCTGCAAGTCCGCGGCCCGCGCATGCAGATCGCGCACATCGGCCACGCGATAATAAACCTGCTCGGCCGGCAGGTCCGGGTCATCATGCAACAAAAGCTCCCCGCCGCCTGGAAATGTGAAGGCCACCACATTTTTATCACGCCGGCTCAGCGTCAATCCCGCCACGCGCTGGTAATATTCCACCGCCGCCGCCAGCGGGCTGACACGAAGCAGGACGCGATCGATGCATTCAAACATGTTTTACTCCTCGCGCCCTCGGTGCGGCCACGCGCTCGGCGGGCCAAATGCTTCGCCGCTCATTATACCGCCGCGCGACATGTACCGCCGCGCGCTCTTGCGTTAGCGTGGCAAGCCATGATCAGACAGGGAAAAATATGATGAACCAGATGAACCGCTTGGTTGATTGGATGCACCAGCAAGTGGAGCTGCGCGCTTTGGCCGAGCCGGGAGCGTATCGCCGCTATCGCGCCGCCGCCGAAGACCAAAAGCCCAATCCCTATGGCACGGCCGATGCGCTGAATCTGCTCTACACACTCAACCGCGGGCCTTTGCCCGAGCAACTGCGCCAGGGTTTTATCCGCGTGCTGCAAGCCATGCAGGATCCGGCCAGCGGGCTTTTTCATGAACCGACACACCACGATTTTCACTGCACGGCGCACTGCGTCGCGGCTTTGGAGATTCTCGATGCCCGGCCATTGCACCCGCTTGCGGCCATGCAGCCGCTCCTGGCAACCGGCGCGTTGGAAAAGTTTTTAGATTCACTGGATTGGCTCAGCAACCCGTGGGATGCCTCCCACCAGGGCGCGGGCCTATACGCAGCGCTGATCCTCACCGGCCAGTGCGATCGCCACTGGCAAGATCGCTACTTCGCGTGGCTGTGGGAAAATGCCGACCCGCGCAGCGGGCTATGGCGCAAAGGGTGCGTCCCGCCCGAGGCCCCGGCGAAACACGACCCGCGCGGCATTTTCCCTTCGTTGGCCGGCACGTTCCATTATCTATTCAATCTGCAATATGCCCGCCGACCGCTGCACTATCCCCGACAACTCGTGGAGACATGTTTACGCATATGGCAAGACCGGGAGTTCGATCTGCCCCACGCCGCGGGGTTCGCCGATATCGATTTTGTTTACTGCCTCAACCGCGCCTCGCGCCAGTGCGGCCAGTATGGCGCGAAAGTGAAAATCACGCTGCGGCAATACGCGCTGGCCCTGTTGGAAAAACTCCAGGGCATCGAAGCGCGCACCGACGGGCCGGCCGACTGCCTGCATAGCCTCCTGGGCGTGGCCTGCGCTTTGGCGGAATTGCAGGCGGCGCTGCCCGGTGAACTGGTTACCGACCGGCCCTTGCGACTGGTGTTGGATCGCCGACCTTTTATCTGATGGCCCGATGCAGCCGCGCCGCCGGTTGGCGGCGCTCCACCGGTCCTATGCCTGGCGGCTCAATTCCTCCAGGCGCTGCACCAGTTCCGCGGCGTCCTCGGCCCGGTCGCCGCCGGGACCGGTCCAATCGAGCTTTTCCCGTTTGGATAAGGCTCGTTCAATGCGCCGGCACGCGCTGATAACGGTGCTGTGGTTGCGTTTGCCCAGCCGCTGACCGATCTCCGGGAACGACAGCTTGGCGATTTTGCGCACCAGGTACATGGCCATCGAGCGCGCCAGGCTGATGGTGCGCTGCCGCCCGCCGCTGAGCAGGTCTTTTTCCTGCACGTTGAAAAACGCGCACACCGCGCTGACGATCGCTTCGGGTTTGATCGGGGCCGTCAGTTGCCGCTCCAAGTCGCCGAGCACTTCCTGGGCCAGCGCCAAATCGGCCACGCGCCCAGTCAGTTTCACATGCGCCGCCAAACGGGTTACCGCCCCTTCCAACTCGCGCACATTTTGCGTAACCCGCCGGGCGATCCAGTCCACCACTTCCGGCTCAAGCTGCACGCGCACGCGCTTGGACAACGCCTGGAGCATCTGACAGCGCGTCGCCAGGTGCGGCGGATCGATCCGCACCACCATTCCGCTGACAAAGCGATTGACCAGCGATTCGCCGAATTCCTCGATCATTTTCGGATGATTGTCCGAGGCCATCACCACCTGCTTGCCCATCGCCTCGATGCTGTTGAAGGTGTGCAAAAATTCCTCCTGCGTGGCTTTTTTGCCCGCCAGGAAATGCACGTCATCGATCACCAGCAAATCCAGATCGCGCACCTTGCGCCGAAATGCGTCCAGACGGTTGTTGCGCATCGCCGAGAGAAAATCGTTGGTGAACTCCTCGCCGGTCATATACATCCACCGTTTGGTGGGATGATGTTTCATAAATGCCCGGCAGATGCCCTGGAGCAGGTGCGACTTGCCCAGCCCGCAGCCGCCGTGAATAAATGCCGGGTTGTATTGCACGCCGGGAAATTCCGCCACGTGTACGGCGACATTATATGCCAGTTGATTCGACGCCCCGACCACAAAGCTCTCCAGGTCGTGGCGCATCCGCGGCGGAGCGGGTTGCGCCGCCGGGGCCTTGGCCCCCGCCGCTACGCCCGGCGCCGGCAAGATCGCCACCGCCCGCGCCGTCAGCGCGGTGGGCGACCTAAGCGTCGGCCCGGTGGCCACCGGCACATCAAATAACTGCGGCACCACGCTGAATCGCACCGCCAGCGGGCAACCAAGCACCTCGTGGGCCGCCTCCTGGATTGGCCCGGTGAAATGCGAGCCGATCCACTCACTGATAAAATCGTTGGGCACGGCGATCTCCAAACCGTCGTGCTTTAAGTCCATTTTGGTGGAGTTGCTGAACCAAACCGAGAATCGCTGGGGGCCTACTCTTTGAGCAATGGCGTCAGCCAGACGCGCCAATTGCGGATCGTGCGCCGGAATACAGCTCACAAGGACTCCTTCCAAGGCAAAACCACGTTCGTCGCGCCGCTTCATTCTTATGATGAAACAGCGCCCGTTTAGTCGCCAAAGCGCCTCTTCCCAAAAGCGCAGCGGCGACACAAACTTGCCGCTGGCCCACTGGCCGGCGCTCAAGCATTGGCATCATGCCCTGGTCATGTCATCCGTGAAGCGAATCCGTTCGGTGTGAATCGTCGCCAGCCCGGCGGTGCGCGGTTGCCTTAGCCCTTATCGGACCCTCGGCGGCGCTGTGCCCGCAGCGCCCGCATCACCTTGGGTTGACGCGCCATCCTGGCTCAATCAACGAAATCAAAACTAACCACGTTTATCTGTGCTGACAAGGCCGACTTTATCGGATTTTCCGCGCGTGCCGCACGTATCTCACGGTGGTTGCGGGAGGAATGAACATGAAAAAAAATTTCTCAACCGCCTATCCACCTTCTTATCGGACCGGTGGACAACAGGTGGACAATTCAAGGTGTTGCCAAATCGCCTGTTCGCAAGTCGCGCATCCACGCGATTTTCGAGCACAGCCTGCGCATCCCGTGCCGAAAATACAGATTCAGCGCCGGCTTGTTGATAGCATCCACCGCCAACGATAGCCCCTGACACTGCCGCGCCGCCGCGGCGCAAAACGCGTAATTCATCATCCAGTCGCCGATCCCCCGGCCACGGGCCTCGGGACAAAGCCCCAAATACACCAGTTCCATCAACGCACTGCGCGCGATGCGGGCTAAAATCAGCACCCCCAGCGGCTTTTGATCCTCCAGCAGCAGCGTCCACAATTGTGGATCATATTGCCCCGCCGCCTGGTGGCCCTCGATCACATCCGCCATGTCGCGCCGCCCGCTCAAAGCCGGGCAATCCAAACTTTGCTGGTAGCTGGCGGAGATGGCGTCCACGAATTGCTGATGCGTCTGCGGCTGATAATGCAGCAGATTCCACGCTGGCAACGCCGGCTGGGTTTTGCAGCCGGCGGGAACCGAGCCATGCAAATAAATCAATTCCGCCAAGCGCTCAAAGCCGCAGCGGGCGATAATCTGGCCGGTCTGCTCAGCGCCCGGGTCCAATAATATCTGCGCCAGGTGAACATTGTCCGCCGCGTCGTGCGCGCAGGCGTCTTGAATCATTGCCGCCGCCAGGTCGCGCGCTTCCATCGGCGGCGGCGACTGTGGACAAAACAGCAGCATCGTCTTGCCCGGACATTTCAGCGGCAACACCGCCCACAAAAGCCGCTTGCCGCGGCATACGATCCACAACCGGCCCAGGTCCACATCCCGGGCATGGCAAAAATTCAGAAAATCGACAACCTGGTTATCGCTCGCCGCCGCGCCCGAATCCGAGCCTAAGATCAAACGCAACGCCTCGATATGCTCCGACTCGCCGGCAACGCGGCTTTGCAACGGCTCGCCGCCGCCGGCGTCAGTCAATCCGAAAATGTTTGACAGCACACGCACCAGAGAACACAATAGCCGCCGGTCCCTTTTGGGTAAATATTCGCTGCTTCACGCGCTAGCCCATCCAGAGGTCGCGCCGACGAGCTTACGCATTACCCATGGAGTTACACCTATGCGTCGCAACATCCTGGCCGCTTTTGTTCTGGGTCTGCTGGTTTTGGTCGCCCCCGCCGCCATGGCCGCGGACTATCCCACCCCCAGCCTCGTTCCCACCACTTGGGATCTGACTTTCGAACACGGCACGCCCCAGCGCATCGTAGTAAATGTGCCGGCCAACCGGGTCCCGCAAGCCTATTGGTACACGACTTACAGCATTACCAACCACACCGACCGTGAACACATGTTTCTGCCCGACTTCCAACTGCTCAGCGCCGACGGCCAGGTTCGCCGCGCTGATCTGCATACCCCCAAAGCCGTCATCGAAGCCATTCGCCTACGCGAATCCAATCGCTGGATCCAACCCCAAATCACCATCGGCGGCCAAATCCTCCTCGGCGAGGATGAATCCAAGCACGGCGTGGCCGTTTGGCCCGAAACCGACGCCCGCATGGGCATGTTCAGCATCTTTGTCGCCGGCCTCAGCGGCGAAACCGCCACCATCAAAGACGCCGACGGCAAGTCGGTGCTGCTGCTCAAAACCCTGCAACTAAATTTCCACATTCGCGGCGACGAAGTCTTCCCCGGCGAAGATGAAGTCAATGTCAACCCAGAACAGTGGATCATGCGGTGAGTGTTGAGTGTTGAGTGTTGAGTGTTGAGTTTGCATTTTTCAACAATCTACAGTCAACAATCTATAATCCGATTTGCATGTTGAGCGTTGATTGTTCAGTGTAGAATGTTGAGTTTGCATTTTTCAACAATCTACAGTCAACAATCCACAATCAAATTTGAGTGTTGACTGTTGAATTTTTACCCATTCTCCCCTCTCCCATGTACTCATGGGGGAGGGCCAGGGTGGGGGCATCCTTATACCGCATGATTGTTGATTGTTGATTGTTGCATTTGCATCTTTCAACAATCCACACTCAACACTCCACCCCCCACATTCGCCCCCTGCCATTTATTCCTCCTCGTCCTGGCGTTACTATGCTTCGATGCACTGGTTGATACACACGGGGGTAACCCCCGCCGCCGTCGAGGCCATGACACGCCATGGCCAGCAGGTCCGCACCTTGGCCGATGTGGAGCTAACTGCCGATGCCCCGGCCGAGAAAATCCTGCAAGCGGCCGGCAAATTGCAATTGGAATTGCTCACGGCCGATGCCGCGTTAGCCGGCTTTTGCAAAACCAGCGGGCTGCCGCTGGGCCGCTGCGCAGTCTACCTGCAACTGCCCGGAGCAGATGTCGAGCAGGATGACGCCATCGACCGGCTCTTTTCCCGTTATAAACGCCTCAGCGCCCAGCGCGTGTATACGCTGACGGAAAAGCGCGTCAAAATTCAACAAACCCCGCTGCTTCGCCGCAGCCGCGCCGTCGCCGAAAAAGAACCCCAAGAGTGAAAGGATACGATGTCGCTTCTGGTAACCGGATCGATCGGCATAGACACGGTGCAAACCCCCCACGGCACGCGGCAGAATGTGGCCGGCGGCTCGGCGATTTACTTTGCCTACGCCGCCAGCTTCTTTACCCCCGTGCGTCTGGTGGGCGTGGTGGGCGGGGATTGCCCGGCCAATTTTTTTGATTGCTTCCGCGATCGACCTGTGGACCTGGCGGGACTGGAACGCCGCGACGGCTCCAAAACCTTCCGCTGGCATGGTTCCTATGTGCAAGACCTCAACCAGGCCGTTACCGTCGAAGTGGATTTGAATGTGCTGGCCGAGCAAGCGCCCAAAATTCCCCCGGCGTTTTGCGACAGCGCCATTGTTTTCCTGGCCAATACCCACCCGGCCTTGCAGCGCCGCATGCGCCGTGAACTGCGCAGCGCTCGGCTGGTGGTCGCCGACACCATGAACTTGTGGATCACCACCCAGCGCGATGAACTTTTGGCGCTGTTGGCTGAAATCGACGGGCTGGTGCTCAACGACGCCGAAGCCCGCATGTTGACCGAGGAAAGCAATTTGCTTCTGGCGGCCCGCAAGGTTTTGCAATGGGGACCAAAATTTGTGGTCATTAAAAAAGGTGAACACGGCTCGATGCTCTGTTCCAAAAGCCAAACATTTTTGCTCCCCGCCTGGCCCGCCGAGCGCGTGGTCGATCCCACCGGCGCCGGCGACAGCTTCGCCGGCGGAATGATGGGCTACTTGTCCACCCAACCCAAACTCACCGACGCGGCGCTGCGAACCGGCTGCGCCCTGGGCACCGTAGTGGCCAGTTTCACCATCGCGGATTTCTCCCTCGACGGCCTGGCCGCCGCCAGCCGCGCCTTGATCGATCAGCGTTGCGGGCAATTGCGGGAACTGGTGGGTTTTTAACCGCGACGTGCGCCCACAGGCTTTCGCGACGTGCCCGCAAACTTCGGCGACGTGTGCCCGCAAGCTTCCGCCACGTGTACCCGCAGGCATCGGCGACATGTGCCCACCGGCTTCAGCGACGTGTGCCCGCAAGCTTCGGCGACGTGTGCCCGCAGGCATGATGTTTAGCTTGGGCTTTGCCGCGGCAACCCGTTGCCTATAATCGGTTCTGTATGACCCAACAAGCGGCTCTTTCCATAAACATACGCACCTACACGCCCGCCGATGCCCAGGCGTGCCAGGCGCTATACGTCGATGGCCTGATCGGCCCGGCACTGAATCCCATGGACACCGCCGTGGATATCGATGACATCCCCCGGGCGTACTTGCACACTCCGGGCAACTGCTTTTGGGTAGCCCAGCTTCCCGACGGTTCGCTGGCCGGGATGCTGGGCATTCAGCAGCATGAACCGCAGTGCGCCGAAATCCGCCGCTTGCGCGTCCGGGGCGATTGCCGCCGCCGCGGCGTCGGCAGTCGGCTCATGGAGACGGCCCTGCGTTTTTGCCAAAATAACGGCATGCTCAAAGTAACCTTGGATACCTACATGGAGCGCGAGCCGGCGATGCGGCTGTTTGAAAAATTTCATTTCAAGCACGCCCGCAGCAAAAGCCTGGTCGGTAAGGAACTGCGCTATTTTTACCTGGATTTATACCAGCGCGATAAAAATCAAGTGAGCGAATGATGGATGATGATGCTGAAAAGAATCTGCGGATCGCCAGCGATCGCGCTGGCGACCCGGTTCTGCGGGCCATCGCTGAAAAAGTGATCGCCGACCGGGATCTTTCGCAGCAAGACGGCCTGGCCCTGTACCAGTGCCGCGATATTCATCTGCTCGGGCGCTTGGCCGATTTTGTGCGCCGCCGCATCAATGGCCAGCGGGTTTACTTCAATCGCAATCGCCACATCAACTACACCAACCTCTGCGCCTTAAGCTGCAAATTTTGCTCTTTTTACCGCAAAAAAGGGGAAGCGGGCATCTATGAATTGAGCGTGGAGCAGGTGGTAGCCACCGCCGCCCAGGCCGTCGCCGCCGGCGCTACCGAGGTGCATATCGTCGGCGGGCTGCACCCGTGGTTGAAATTTGATTACTACCTGCAAATGCTCCGCGGCATCCGCGCCGCCTGCCCGCAACTGCATATCAAGGCATTTACCGCCGTGGAGATCGTACATTTCTCGCGCATCGCGCGCTTATCCGTCGCCCAGGTGCTGACGCAGCTCAAAGAGGCGGGGCTTGGTTCGCTGCCCGGCGGCGGGGCCGAGATTTTCGACCCGCGCGTACATAGCGAAGTTTTTCGCGGCAAGATCGGCCACGACCGCTGGTTCCAAGTGCATCGCCAGGCCCACGCCCTGGGCTTGTACTCCAACGCCACCATGCTCTACGGCCACGTGGAATCGCAGGCCGAGCGCGTGGCCCACCTATTGGCCCTGCGCGATTTGCAGGCCCAATCGCTCGAGGCGATGAAGCGCGATCCCGCCGCCGCCTGCTTTAACTGCATCATTCCCCTGAGTTTTGCGCCAGAACATTCGGAATTAGGCCACCTGCCCGGCCCGACGGGTCTGACGGACCTGAAAACCCTGGCCATCGCCCGGCTGCTGGTGCCCAATATCGCCCACATCAAAGCCTTTTGGATCATGCAGGGCATCGGCCTGGCGCAACTGGCTTTGGACTGGGGCTGCGATGATCTGGACGGCACGGTGGTGTGGTATGACATCACCAAGCGCCAGGGCGATGGCGTACACCAGGAAATGCAGGTAGCCGACCTGACGCGCCTGATCCACGAAGCGCGCAAAACCGCCGTCGAACGCGACACGCTTTATCACCCCATCCAGCGGTGATTACGCCGATGCCCATGCCCATGCCGAGGCCCATGCCGACGCCCATGCCGACGCCCATGTCCATCTGTTAAAATTTAAGCGGCGGCTTGGGCGATCCCTCAGCCGACAATGCTCAACATGCGCTCCAGCGCCTTGAGGGCGTCGCCGCGGATCGGCTCCTCCACCTTGATCTGGTTGACTACTTTTCCCGCCGCCAGATTTTCCACCGTCCAGCACAAATGCGCCAAATCAATGCGAAACATCGTGGTGCAAAGACACTGGCAATCACTTAACACCTTGATCTTTTGCTCTGGATGCCGCTGGGCCAAGCGCTGCACCAAATGCACTTCCGTCCCCACCGCCCAGTGCGTCCCCGGCGCCGCCGCTTCAATTTGTTTGACGATAAATGATGTGCTGCCCGACAAGTCCGCTTTTTGCACCACTTCCCAGGCGCACTCTGGATGCACAATCACCTTGACTTGCGAATCCTGCCGCCGCGCCTGATCCACATGCTCCGGGCGGAAAAGCTGGTGCACCGAGCAATGCCCCTTCCACAGCACAAAATCCGCCCGCTCCAGCCGCTGGGCGGTGTGGCCCCCCAGCTCCGCTTGCGGATCCCATACCACCATCGAATCCAGCGGATGACCCATCTGATACGCCGTGTTGCGACCTAAGTGCTGATCGGGCAAAAAGAGCACCTGCGGATGGTTCCCACGCTCCAGCGCCCAGCGCAAAATCGCCTGGCAATTGGAACTGGTGCAAACCGCCCCGCCGTTTTTGCCCACAAAGGCCTTGATCGCCGCCGAACTGTTGACGTAGGTGATCGGCACAATCTTCCGCCCCGCCGCCGCGGCCCGCAACTGCTCCCAGCAATCCTCCGCCTGTTCCAAACTCGCCATATCCGCCATCGAGCAGCCGGCCCCCAGGTCCGGCAATATCACCCGCACCCGCGGCTCGGTCAGAATATCCGCCGACTCGGCCATGAAATGCACGCCACAGAAGATTACATAGTCAATCCCCGTTTGTGCCGCGGCCTTGCGCGACAATTCAAAACTGTCGCCGGCGAAATCGGCGAAGTCCACCACCGCCGTCTGCTGGTAGTGATGGCCCAAAATCAGCAAACGCTTTCCCAATGCCGACTTGGCCGCGGCGATCCGCCCGCGGAGCACCTCGTCGGACTGGCCGCGATATTCCGCCGGCAGCGGAGGTTGAAAATAGTGTGCGGTCATCGTGTCCATGGTGTTCCAATCATCACCAAAAGTCCCCGCCTATCCCTATGGTAAGTATAGGGGCGCTTGCAACCGGGCAGCAAACCCCAAGTATGGCAAAGTCTCTCCCCACTGAAACAATTTCGCGCCTAAGTGGTAAAAAATCAACGGTTTTTTTCATTTGCCTTGACCGCACGCTTGGCCCTTTAGAAAATAACCACACCAATGACACCACGTGAACACTTTATCGCCGCTTTGCAAGGTCGCCATGTGCCCGGCCGTGTGCCCCATTTTGAACTGGTCTTTTTTCTGACCATGGAAGCCTTTGGCCGCATCCATCCCAGCCAGCGCCACTACGGCCAGTGGCAACAGATGAGCAACCACGAACGACAATTGCATCTGGAGGATATCGCCGACCTCTATGTGCAAACCGCAAGAAAATACGATCACTCGGCCATCTTCTTTCACGCCCCCGGCGGCTGGGATAACTACTGGGACCAGTGCCGCCGCTGCCTGGACTGCATCCGCAACCAAAGCGGCCAGGAATATTTCCTGATGATGCACGGCGACGCCACTTATAGCATCCCCGACGGCCAGGGCATGGTCGAATTTGTCGAAAAAATCGCCGACAATCCGCAAGGCACCAAGGACCAGGCCCAGGCGTGGGTCGAAAGCGCCTTAAAAAATGGCGCGGACATGCGCAAGCACGGTGCCCTGGACGGTTTTGCCCTCTGCTCCGACTACTGCTTCAACACCAATCCCTTTTTGTCCCCGGCCATGTTCGATGAATTTGTTACCCCCTACCTGGCGCAACTCACCCGCGGCTATAAGGAAATGGGCTTGTATGTCATCAAGCATACCGACGGCAATATCATGCCCATCGTCGATTCGCTTGTCGGCACCCACCCACACGCGCTGCATTCCCTGGACCCCCAGGGCGGCGTGGATATCGCCCAGATGAAACAGCGCTTCGGCAAACAACTCTGCCTGATCGGCAACGTCAATTGCGCTTTGATGGACACCGGCACCGACCAGCAGGTGATCGAATCGGTGCGCTACTGCCTGAAAAACGCCTCCCCCGGCGGCGGCTATATCTTCTCCACCAGCAATTGCATCTACACCGGCATGAACCTCAAGCGTTACGAACTGATGCTGGACGTATGGCGCAATGAATCGGCGACTTATAACATCGCGTAAGATTTTACCGCAAACAAAACCACGATTTACTGCGGGAAACACCGTTGCGCTACGCTGCACACGCCATCCCGGGCAAATACAGGCCCCCGCGTTTTTTTGCTTTTTACCTGAACCGCTCAAGGCGAAAATGCGCAAAGGAGCAACGGCAGGCCATCCAGCGCCGCGCAAACCGTGGCTGCCCGCTTTGGCGATGACCACTTTCGGGATCAGGTTGTGAAGGCCATTGGCATGGAATCAACGCTGCGCGATCCCGGCGACCCACCAAGGTTGCGCAAACGTATTGCAACGGTTGACCGATTCCTGTGCCGTTTGCTGGTATCGATTCCTGCCACTTTTTCTGGTTCTTCGGCAATGCGCAGGCATTTTCATCTCTGGCCGATGGGTGTAGGGGGACCGGAAAACGGGACAGGATTCGAAACACCTGGTGTGGAAAAGGGAACACGCGACTTTACTGCTCGGACGATATAGCTTTTCTCCCGACACATTAAAGATGACGCGAGCCTTTCATTTTTTCGCCATATGAGCAATTAATGTCTAGTGTCCCCTTTTTGGTGTGGCCCGGATCGCTCATTGCGGACAAGGATTATTTGCCCGCCTTGGCCGGCGTCGACTCGACTTTGCGCGTTTCCGGGACGCGGAACATGGTGCGGCAATGTTGGCACTTGACCACTTTGCCGCGCATCTCCTCGGATACCGCCAAATACTTGCGACAGGCCAGATTGGGACAGATTAATTGCACGGACATAGACAACTCCCCCATCCTTATCGGCCGCACATCCCCCCGACCTTAATGTCGCCGAACCAAAGGCCTTAAAAACGCGGTCGTTGTGGAAGCCCAAGGCTGACTCAGCACCGCATGGTGCCGCAGCGCCGCGCAATAGCTCGCCGCGTCTGGCCTCCCGCCAACCCCGAATACCGCTGGGCGCGTCAGGCGCACCGGCCGCACTGGCGCATGGCAATCCCCTGTAACAGTCTGCTGTTGTCCAGGGCCTGTCCACGGATTTTTGCACGGGTTAAGAAATTGGCCTTCATGGCCAGTCAGAAACCGTGTTTCCCGGTTTGAAACAGTAAAATGCAACAATATATAGGCACACCTGTTGTCCCCGGCAACCCGCCGCTCATTGGGGCATTTTCGCTCCGTCGCGCATCGTTCCATACCCTTGGCGACAATCCACAACATTTTTGTTTCCCTGCCTCTTGTGCGTTTGGCCTTTTTGGATATACTGCCCGATCTTTACCGATTTCGGAGATGCAGTAATGGCCATTGAACATAAGCCCGGACAAATGGTGCGAGTAACCATCACCCGGTCGATCAGCCGTGATTCGGCTCGTAAAACCTTGGAACGCTTGTTCCTCAAGGACGACGCCATCGCCGGGCCTATTGAGCGGCGCAGTGTGAATTTTATCGAATTGCCCAAGCGTCGCGGCGGGTGCATCTGGACCAAGCGGGTCAACAAGGTTCATCCGCAATTGAACCGGGGCGTGGCCGCCACGCTGCTTTTGACCCCGCAGGTGGCGCGCGATCTGGCCAGTGTGCAGTCGTTTGTGCAGGTGGCCGGTGCCTAAGGGCGCGTGGGCCGGCGATTGCCCGCCCTTGCCAGAGAAGTTGTGGCGCTTTATAGTATGTGGCTTTGATTCGCCCAACGACCGTCTCCCGCTGGAGCGGCGTGGGTGAATGTTGCAAGGAAACGTATGCCGACGATCAACCAGCTTATTAAAAATCCGCGGCGCTCGCTGGCCCGGATCAACAAGGTCAAAGACCTGGAAGCCTGCCCGCAAAAGCGCGGCGTGTGCCTTCAGGTCAAGACCATGACCCCCAAAAAGCCCAATTCGGCTTTGCGCAAGATCGCCCGCGTGCGCTTGAGCAACGGCAAGGAAGTAACGGCGTACATCCCCGGCGAAGAGCATAACCTTCAGGAACACAGCATCGTGCTGGTTCGCGGCGGTCGCGTGCGCGATCTGCCGGGTGTGCGTTATCACGTGGTCCGCGGCACGCTGGACGCCTTGGGCGTCGAGGGCCGCAAGCGGGGACGCAGCAAGTATGGCGCTAAGCGAGGCAAGTAATCGGTGGCTCGGTTGGCTGCTGCAAGCACAAGACGTGCGGCAGTTGCAACGGGGCTATGGCAGCCTGGTTTTCACAGGCGTTTTCTTTTTGGTCTGTATCGTCGCCGCCATTTGGTGGCTGCGGCGATAAATCAAGGGTTTTAGGATCATTACAGTCAACAGGTTTTACGATGGCATTTAAGAAATTCACCGCCAGCGAATCGGTCCTCAAACCCGATCCCCGCTATAACAGCAAACTAGTCAGCAAATTCATCAACTGCCTCATGTGGGGCGGCAAGAAGTCCATTGCCCAGAGCATCTTCTATGATGCGATGGACATCGTGATCAAAAAGATGAAGGAAGTCCCCCCGCTGGAACTGTTTGAAGGGGCGATCAACAACGTCAAGCCGGCGGTGGAAGTTCGCTCCCGCCGCGTCGGTGGCGCCAACTACCAGGTGCCTATGGCGGTCAATCGCCGCCGCCAGCAATCCCTGGCCTTCCGCTGGATCATCGGCGCTTGCCGCGAAACCGGCGGCCGTCCCATCTCCGGACGCCTGGCTGATGAACTGATGAGCGCCTATAAAAAAGAGGGCAAAGCCATGCAGACCCGTGAAAACACGCATCGCATGGCCGAAGCCAACAAAGCCTTTGCGCATTTTGCCTGGTAATGGTTCCGGGCGATTTTTGTCGCATGGCGGATAGGGTGATTAGCCAACCTGCCGCCTCATAAAAGTTTTTGCCGGCCCCATGCCTCAGAACCATGTGGCCGGTGTTATGCGTGTAAGTCGCCGGGCCTTTGTCCGCCGCCGCGCTTGTCCTGAGACAAGTCCACCAGACTTGTGGAAAGTGAAGTGTCATGGGTCGTTATATCGGGCCGAAAGTGCGGCTCTCCCGTCGGGTCGGCGTCCCCATCGCCGACATTCCCAAACATACTGGCAAAGGTGAATTGAGCCTGCCGGGCATGCACGGCTATCGCGGCCGTCGCCACACCGAATACGGCGTGCGCCTGACCGAAAAGCAGAAGCTGCGTTATCACTACGGCCTCTTGGAGCGTCAGTTCCGCCGCTACATGGACATGGCCAAGAAGTCCAAGGGCAACACCGCCAGCTCCATGATGCAAATTCTGGAAAGCCGTCTGGACAATGTGCTGCGCCGCCTGGGCGTGGGCCGCACCATCTGGGCCACCCGCCAGATCGTCAACCATGGACATGTGCTGGTCGATGGCCACAAAACCGACATCTGCAGTTTTCTGGTCGAGCCGGGACAGGTCATCACCTTCAAGGAAGGGATTGCCAAAGTGCTGCGGGAAAATATGGAAAGCAGCGGCGGGCATCAAGTGCCCAGTTGGCTGGAATGGAATCCCGCCCAGCTTACCGGGCGCATTACGCGTATGGCCAACCCGGAAGATGTGCCCTTTGAAGTGAATATGAATTTGATCATCGAATTTTATCGCTGATCCAGTGTTAAGCATAAAAAAGCCGCGTGCCCAGGCACGCGGCTTTTTTCGTTTTTTCTCAAGGTGTCAAACATAAGCTTGCTCCAAGGCGACCCTTTGGCTGCCCTGGAGCAAGCTATTAATCGAGGCTTAATCTTTCACTTCAAATTCGGCGTCGATCACGTCGTCATCCTTTTTCTTAGCCTCATCGCCTGACGGGGCGCTTTGGCCGTCGGTGGGGCCGGCTGGGCCGCCCGGCGGGGTTTGGCCCGGCTGGGCCGATGCCCCGGAAGACTTGTACATCTCTTCGCCTAGTTTGAAGGCCGCCTGCTGCAACGCTTCCAGGGTTTTTTTGATGCGGTCGGCGTCATCGCTCTTGGCCGCTTCCTTCAGATTGTTCAAGGCGCTTTCAATGTTGCCGCGAACTTCCGCCGACACCTTTTCGCCATATTCTTTGAGCTGCTTTTCAGTCTGGAAAACCGCCGAATCGGCCTGGTTTTTCAGATCGATCAGCTCACGGCGCTGCTTATCCTCATCGGCGTGCTGCTCGGCCTCCTGCTTCATCTTCTCGATCTCTTCCTTGTTGAGGCCGCCGGCATTTTGCACGGTGATCTTGTTTTCCTTGCTGGTACCCAGGTCTTTGGCCGCGACGGTGAGGATGCCGTTAACGTCGATATTAAAGGTTACTTCAATCTGCGGCGTGCCGCGTGGGGACGGGGGGATGTCGCTTAAGTCAAATCGCCCCAGCAGGCGGTTGTCGCGCGCCAGCGGGCGCTCGCCTTGCAGCACGTTGATGGTAACCGAAGGCTGGCTGTCGGCGGCGGTGGAGAACACTTCCTTCTTGCTGGTGGGAATGGTGGTGTTACGCGGAATCAATACCGTCATCACCCCGCCCAGGGTCTCCACACCCAGGCTCAGCGGTGTGGCATCCAGCACCAGAATATCTTTGACCGCGCCGGTGGCGATAGCCCCTTGAATCGCCGCGCCCACCGCCACCACTTCGTCGGGGTTGACGGTCTGGTTCGGCTCCTTGCCGTTGAACAAGTCCTTGACCATGCGCTTGACCATCGGCACGCGCGTCGAGCCGCCCACCAGCACCACTTCGTCAATTTGTGCCGGCGAAAGTTTGGCGTCGCGCAGCGCGTCCTGCACCGGCTGGCGGCACTTGTCCACCAGGTCGCTGATGAGCTGCTCGAACTTGGCCCGCGTCAGCGTCATCTGCATGTGCTTGGGGCCGGATTGATCGGCGGTGATAAACGGCAGATTGATCGTTGTCTCCATGCTGTTGGACAATTCAATCTTCGCCTTTTCCGACGCTTCCTTGAGCCGCTGGAGGGCCATGGCGTCTTTGCGCAGGTCGATGCCTTCCTGTTTGCGGAATTCCTCAGCGAGGTAGTGAATAAGCACTTCATCAAAATCGTCGCCGCCCAGGTGGGTGTTGCCATTGATGCTCAAGACCTCAAAGACTCCGTCGCCCACGTCCAGCACCGACACGTCAAACGTGCCGCCACCCAGGTCAAAGACGCAAATCTTTTCATTTTTCTTCTTATCCAGCCCGTAAGCCAGCGCCGCGGCCGTCGGTTCCGGCAGCACGCGCAGCACCTTCAGCCCGGCGATCTCGCCGGCGTCCTTGGTCGCCTTGCGCTGGGCGTCATTGAAATAGGCCGGAACGGTGATCACCGCTTCGGTAACTTTTTCATTCAGGTAGGTTTCGGCGGTTTTCTTCAGATCGCCCAAAACCATCGCCGAAATCTGCTCCGGGGTGTATTCCTTGCCGCGGGCGCGCACTTTAACGTACTCCTCCGGCGAGCCGAACACTTCGTAAGGGACCATCTTCTATTCCTGCGACACTTCGCTGTGCCGACGGCCCATGAAGCGCTTAATGGAAAAGACGGTGTTTTTCGGATTGGTAACCTGCTGGTGCTTGGCGGTCTGCCCGACCAGAATTTCGCCTTTTTCAGTAAAAGCCACGACCGAGGGGGTCAGCCGAGCCCCTTGCGAATTGATCAAAACTTTGGGTTGGTCGCCTTCCATGATGGCGACAACGCTGTTGGTGGTTCCTAAGTCAATGCCGATAATTTTAGCCATGATGTCTCCAAAAAAAGTCCTAAACAGATCGCTTAACGCAAAGAGAGTGCCACTGTCGTCCATTTACGTAAGCTCATCAATTTCAAATAGATATAACTTGTCCACTTCAGCGGAGCTTCTCAACCCGCGGGATTTTTACTGCCAAATCGACAGTCGCCGCCCGACCTCTGCCAGCTTGGCAAAATTTCGTAGCTCTGGCCCAATATGTCGTGGTTATGCAAGCGGGCACTTACCAATCGCTTTTTACATAAATTTATGGTGGGCAACTGCTTATGATCGGTACGCAAAATTGCTGAAGTTTATTTGGCCTCTGGAACGATTTATGCAATACCGGATATTGACGAACCGAATGACTCAGAAAAATTTCGGTTCTATCCCTCCCAGCGGTTCGAGCTGCCCTCCCTCGAACCGCTGTATTTTTGCCCCAGTCGAACCAAATATGTTTGACGCCGCCTCACTTGACAAATACCATTGTGTAGGAAATCACTCCCATGATTAAATGCGACCTATGCGACAATCCGGCCACCGTTCACATGACGGAAATTAAAAACGGCAAGAAGATGGAAAAACATCTATGCGAGCAGTGCGCCGCCAAGCACGAGATGCTGCCGTCCAAAAGCCATACGCCGATTAACGAACTGCTCACCAATTTTGTGCTGGCCCATTCGGGTTTGCAGTCGCAAACCACCCAAAGTTGCCAAAGTTGCGGCATCACCTGGGCTGATTTCCGGCAAAATGGACTGCTGGGCTGCCCGGCCGACTATGACCTGTTTGAAAAAGAACTGACCCCCTTGCTGCAGCGGGCCCATGAGGGAGGAACCCACCACAGCGGCAAAGTGCCCGCGCGCGTGGGAACCGACGGCTCGGCCACCCGGCGCATGGTCGATTTGGGCAAACTCCGCAAAGAACTGGCCCGCGCCGTTGAGGCCGAGGACTATGAAAAGGCCGCCAAGCTGCGCGACTCCATAAAAGAGGCTGAAAAAATCGGCTGATTACGACATCATAACAACCTTTGGCGATATTCATGATGAAACTGAGCGATTTGACTCAACCGGCGGGTGAATGGCTGCGTGGCGGCGGCCCGATGAACGACATCGTTATCTCCTCGCGTATCCGCTTGGCCCGCAATGTGGCCGGGTTCCCGTTTCTTTCGCGCTGCGCTCGCCAGGACCGCCAGGTACTGGAAAGCCGTCTCCGCGATACCATCCTCGCCGCCGGCATCAGTCCTAAAACACTCTACGTCGATCTGCAACAGGCGTCGGATATCGAGCGGCAGCTTCTGGTGGAGCGACACCTGATCAGCAAGCCCCACGCCGCCGCCGAGGGCGCTCGCGGCGTGGCCGTCAGCGAGGATGAAACGGTCTCCATCATGGTCAATGAGGAGGACCACTTACGCTTGCAGGTGCTGCGCAGCGGCTTGCAACTGGAAGAGGTGTGGGAACAGATCAACCGCATTGATGATACGCTCGAATCGAAGCTGGACTTTGCCTTTCATCCGCGCTTTGGCTACTTGACGGCCTGCCCGACCAACGTCGGCACCGGCATCCGCGTCAGCGTCATGCTCCATCTGCCGGCGTTAAAACTCATTGGCGAAATCGAAAAAGTGTTCCGCGCCGCCAAGGATATGCACCTGGCCGTTCGCGGCCTGTACGGCGAGGGAACCGAGGCCACCGGCGATTTTTACCAGATTTCCAACCAGGCGACGCTCGGTAAATCCGAAGAGGAGATCATTCACGAATTCAAGCACTTGGTGATTCCCAAAATCATCGAATACGAACAGCAGGCTCGCCGGCTGCTGCTCAATGAGCGCACGGTGCAACTGGATGACAAAGTGCATCGAGCCTTGGGCACATTGCGCTGTGCCCGGTTGCTCAGCAGTGAGGAGGTGCTGTTTTTACTGAGCCACCTGCGCCTCGGCGTGCATATCGGACGCATCAAGGATGTGGACATCCGCAGCATTAACGAGATGTTCCTGCTGACCCAAACGGCCCACTTGCAGAAGATCCAGAATCGCAAGCTGGAAGGAGATGTCCGCCGCGCCGCCCGCGCCGAGTACATCCGTAAGCGACTGGGCGCGTGAAGAGTCGCCAAGTGCGCGCCGCCCGCGCCGAGCACATCCGCAAACGACTGGGCGCGTGAAGCGTCGCCAAGTGCGCCCCGCCCGCGCCGAGCACATCCGCAAACGACTGGGCGCGTAAAGCGTCGCCAAGTGCGCCCTGCCCGCGCCGAGCACATCCGCAAGCGACTGGGCGCGTGAAGCGTCGCCAAGTGCGCGCCGCCCGCGCCGAGCACATCCGCAAACGACTGGGCGCGTGAAGCGGCACCAAGTCCGCGCCGCCGCCGTGGGGTCGCCGCCGCGCGGCCGGAACCTGCAAAGCGTTATTTCCCGCTTTCGCTCAGCCGCTGCACCGGCGCGGTGGCCATCATGTCGTGCGCTTCGGCCAAGTATTTTTGCAGTTGCTTGCCCAGCGGCAAAGCCGACAAATCCGCCTCGGCGGCCTTGGCGGCATTTTGGCCTGGGAACCAATGTCCGCCGTTGCCCAATAGGTTGTAGCGCATCTGAGCGTATTTTTTCATGTCATACGCCTTGACCAGGTTCCGCAGCCACAAAATGATGGGCAGGTTCATATTCCCCGGCGTATCCTGCCAGCGCGGCAGGCCCAGCTCAAACGGCTTGCGCAATTCCGGCTCGATGCGCTGGTCCCAGCACTCGGCCAGGCGATTGAGGATCGGCGGCAGGAGGGTGTCGGCCTTATCCAATAGTTCCAATGTTTCCAGATGCCTGGCAAAATCGGTCGGGCGCGAGGCCCCGATGCTCAAGGTGTGCACCTGCGGATGGCTGAGGCAAAACAGATCATTAAATACCAGCGGATGCAGCGGCTCGCACAATTCCACCAGCGCGTCGGGCGGGTCATAGAGCATCCCGCCCTTATCCGACGGGCTGATAATAAAGACGCCCATGTCCCGCGCGATCGCGGCCTGAACCGCCGGCCAGTTGGACTGATAAATGTAATACCAGTGCAGGTTGACGTAATCGAAACCGCCATCGTTGGGACAATTGATGGCCTGGGTAATCACCTCGCAGGCGCCGTGGGTGGAAAACCCAATATGCCCGGCCAATCCGCGCTCTTGGATTTTACGGGCCGCGGCCAGACACCCGCCGGGCCGACAGGCCATGTGAAGTGTCTGCTCATCATTGATGCCATGAATCGCCAGCAAATCGACGCGATTCAAGCGCAGCCGCGCCAGGGAGTCCTCAAAATCACGGGTAAAGTCGTCGGGATTCTCCGTCGGCCCGATCTTGGTCTGCACGATCAGCGCTTGACGCGGATAATCAGGCAAAATCTGGCCCAACTGCCGTTCAGACGAACCGTAACCGCGCGCGGTTTCGATGTGATGGATTCCAGCGGCCAGTGCCGCGGCGATGGTCTGACGCAGGTTCTCCTGGTTGGCTTGGGGCACCTGGTCCAGCGGCACATCCTGCCACTGGTGCTGGTAGCGCATCCCCCCGCAACTGAAGACCGGCATATTGAGTTCGGTTTTTCCAAATCGTCGGTATTGCATTGGCGCATCATGTCGCAACGGCCCGACGGAATCAATCCGCGCTGCCGATAACGCGGCGGGTCGGGGTGCCCACGGATTTTTCCACGGGTTGAGGAAATCAGCCTTGATGGCCAGTCACAAACCGTGCTTCCCGCTTAGAAATGGAATAGTGCAAGTATATACAAGCACGCCCCGGCGAGGCCACTATAGGGGCAGTAGTGAAAAGGGGTGCCGGCACCCCTTTGGGGACAAAGATGCCACCGTGGGGTATTTGTGCAGGGGAGACATCGGTGCCATTTTATGGGGCGCGTTGGGCCGTCAGCACCCGGTCTTTGCCGCCGTAGTCTTTGAGGATGCGTCCGCCGATCAGTTGGGGGTACTGGGCGATCATTAGCAGTGCCGCCTCCCCTTGGTCGAAGGCGATTTCCAGATAGATGCGCCCGCCGGGCGGCAAATGGCGCGGGGCATCTTCGAGGATGCGGCGATGAAGCGTCAGGCCGTCGGCGCCGCCATCGAGGGCCAGCATCGGCTCGTAGTCGCGTACCGTTGCCGGCAACTGTGACAACTGGTTTTGAGCGATGTAAGGGGGATTGGCTAAAATCAGATCAAACGGCTGAGGCGGACCCAGTTGCTCCAGCGGCTGGTACAAATCTCCCTGCAACACATGGACCCGCTGCTCCAGGCCGAGTTTGGCGATATTTTTTTTGGCGATCTGGACGGCGCTGGGACTTAAATCCACCGCCGCCACGAAGGCTTCAGGCAAACTGGTGGCGACGGCGGCGGCGATGCATCCGCTGCCGGTGCACAAATCCAAAATGCGCGGGGCGGGGCCGACCGGTTCGCGGCGCAGCATCTGCAACACATTTTCCACCAGCGTTTCGGTGTCGGGGCGCGGGATCAATACGCCGGGGCCAACCTCCAGTTCCAAGTTGAAAAAGTGGGCCGTGCCGGTCAGGTAGGCGATCGGTTCCTGGCGGCTGGCACGCTGCACCAGATCGCGGAATTGCTCCAACTGCTCCTCGGGCACCAGGGATTGGTAGTCGGTGTACAACCCGATGCGCCGCTGCTGGCGCACATGGCCTAGCAGCAATTCGGCCGACAAGCGCGGGCTGTCAACTTGCTTGCGATTGAGAAACTCGGTGGTCCACTCCAGCAGTCGGCGAACCGTCCATGGCGTCATACAGTAATTATAGATGATTTCGTCAGTTGGCAGTAGTCATTGGTCAGTTGTCAGTTGTCCGTGGTCAGTAGCAAAATGCTTTGCAACTGACCACTGACTACAGGGCGGTACTCCGCCCGTGCTAATAGTGTTGCGGTTTGGCATGTAACGTTGATAATCGCGGTTTTGCACCAGGAGTATTCGCATGGCATCTATGGATACGCCCACCGATCAGACCGAAAGCGCAGAAACTGAAGCCGACGCCGCGCCGCCGCATATTCATGTGGAGGAGCGCAAGCTGACGTTGACCGATTTTCTCAAGACCGTGGTGAAGGTGAGCGGCTCGGACCTGCATTTACAGGCCGGCAGCGTGCCCTTGGTGCGCGTGGACGGCAAGGCCCGTTTTTTGGATTGCCCTCCGCTGAGCGACGAGGTGATGGAGCAGTATGTCGGCGAACTGCTCGGCCAGGACACCGACCGCAAGCAGATTCTGGAAAATCGCGGCGCGGTGGACTTATCGCACGCCATGCCCGATAAGCTGGCGCGCTTTCGCGTCAATATTTTCCACTCACGTCAGAAATACGCGCTGGTGATGCGGCGGATCATCACTAAGATTCCCAACTTTGTCGAATTGAACCTGCCGCCGCAGGTGGAGGCTTTGGCCGGATTCAGCCGCGGACTGGTGGTCGTTTCCGGCACCACCGGCAGCGGCAAGACCACGACGCTGGCGGCGATCATCGGCAAGATTAATCGCGCCCGCGCCGAGCGGATTATCACCATCGAAGACCCCATCGAATATCAACATGAGAATATCAAGGCCCTGGTCAGCCAGGTAGAGGTGGGCACCGACACCGAAAGCTATGAGTACGGCCTGCGCGAGATGATGCGCCAAGACCCCGATACCATTTTGATCGGCGAAATCCGCGACACTTTCAGCCTTTCCACCGCGCTGCGCGCCGCCGATACCGGCCATTTGGTCTTTACCTCGGTTCACGCCACCAACGCCGCCATGACCGTGGAGCGCATGGTGTCGCTGTTTGATCCGGCACAAAAGGATTTGCAGCAAGCGCAGTTGGGCATGAACCTGATCGGCGTCTGCTGCCAGCGCCTGGCCAAGAGGCGCGAAGGCAAGGGGCGGGTGCCGGTGGTGGAAATCATGATGAGCACGCCGCTGACCAAGAAATATATTCTGGAAGGCGAATATGAAAAGCTTAAAGGCTCGGTGGGCAACCGCGAAGCCGGCAGCCAGAGTTTCGATCAGCATTTGACGGAACTGTTCCAAAAGCAGATCATCGACGTGGCCGAGGCCAAGCGTCTGGCCAGCAATGTCGATGCGCTGAATCTGGCGTTGCGCGGCATCAGCAACAGCGATACGCGCTTGCGCTAAACCAGCGAGTACTTGTAGCGCAACTGCTGGTAGCACAACCAAAACGGGAGTTGGATCATGGGTCAACTGATCAGTCGGGAGGATCGGGAGTATCTGCGCACTTTAGCCAGGCGGCAGGCCGAGATCGCCGCTTTGCCGGTGATGCAGGAGCGAAAAAAGCAGTGGTATGCGCTCAATGACGCTCAAGCGGGAGCGCGACCGCCGGTGATCCTGGAGACCTGGACTTTCGACCGCGATTTCATGCCCGAATCCGTTTTCCGCTGCCAGGGGGAGGCCCGCGGCATTGAACATCAACTGCTGCGCAATATTCGCAATCACGAGCTGATTGATGATGACAAGGTCATCCCCGATTATTTTGAGATCGGCTGGTGGGTGCATATTCAAGACGGCCCGCAAATTGTTCGGCACATGGCCAAGGACTCCCAGGGCCAGAACCTCGGCTGGCACGATGAGCATCAGATCGTGAATCTGGCCGAGGATTTGCACAAACTCACGCCTCCGGTCTGCTCGGTGGATCGACAGGGTACGGCGAAAAACCAGGCGTTTATCGAGGAACTGCTGGGCGACATTCTGCCGGTGAAGCTGACCAGCGGTTGTTTCGGCAACACCTTTTTAACCAGCCGCGTGGTGGACCTGATGGGCATGGAAAACTTTTTCCTGGCCATGTACGACCAGCCGGAACAGGTGCACCAGTTAATGGGCAAGCTGCGCGATAACTGCCTGGCGATCATGCACTGGGCGGAAAAAGAGCAATTGCTTCGTGTCAACAACCAAAACGATCAAAGTTTCGGCAGCAGTTACAATTTTACCACCCGCCTGCCTGCCGCCGGGTACCAGCCGCCGGCGGCGCGGCTGTGCGATATGTTCTGCGCCGCCAACAGCCAGGAGACGGTGGGCATTTCTACGGAGATGTTTCACGAATTCTGCTTCCCCTATTACCAAGCCGTTACCGAGCCGATGGGACTGCTTTATTACGGATGCTGCGAGCCGACACATGTTTTCTGGGACGATATTTCCCGGTTGCCGCATTTGAAAAAGGTGTCGGTCAATCGCTGGACGGATGAGGAATTTATCGGCGAGGTTTTGCGCGGCACGGGCCGGGTGTTGTCGCGCAAGCCCGATCCCAATTTCCTGGGCGTGGATGTTCAATTAAAAGAAAAGGCTTGGAGCGAGCATATTGGCAAAACCCTCCAGGCCGGCCGCGGCGGACTCATCGAGTTCATCATCCGTGACGTGTACACCCTGCACGGCAACATCGCCAAGGGCCGCCGAGCCGTGGAGCTGGCCAAGCGGCAAATTGACCAACACTGGCAATAGCGCCTCTTTAAACCTGCGGCGCGGACCAACAGGCCAAAAGCGCAAAAACGCTAAAGCATTCTCAAACCAAACGCGGCGTGAACAAAAGCCGCACCGGGGAGTGAGCGTAGGGTTTCCCACGGGCGGACGCACACGACTCTTTGCCAACCGCTACCAACGGCTTGTAAACGCTCTAAATTAATTGTTCCAATTCCTCCACCAATTTTTCCAGCCGCTCCATCGCCAAATCCACCGGGGCCGGTTTGGACATATCCACCCCGGCGTCCTTCAGCAGTTCCAGAGGGAATTTGCTCCCGCCGGCACGCAGGAAATTCAGATAGTCAGCCAATTCCTTTTTGCCGCCCTCCAGCACGCGCGTACTTAAAGCGATGGCGGCGCTGAGGCCGGTGGCGTATTTGTACACGTAAAAGGCCCGGTAAAAATGCGGGATGCGCAGACACTCCAGCTCCAGCGGCTCATCAATGACAAATTCCGGGCCGAAATACGCTTCCAGCAATTTGCGGTACTCGCCGCGGAGGCTCTTGACCGTCAGCGGCTCGCCGGCCTCCACCTGCTGGTGAATGATCTTCTCAAATTCCGCGAACATGGTCTGGCGGATGATCGTGCCGCGAATCTCGTCGATAGCGTGGTTAATCAAAAAGGCCCGCTCGTGTTTGTCGCTGGTTTGATTAAGCAAATGTCGTAAAAGCAATTGCTCATTGAACGTGCTGGCCACCTCCGCGACGAAAATCACATAGTTGTAATCGGGATAGCGCTGCGTCCTGGCGGAAAAATAAGTGTGCATGGAGTGCCCGGCCTCGTGGGCGAGCGTGAAAATGTGGTCCATCACCTTCGGCTGGTAATTCATCAGGATATACGGATGCCCGTCATAGGTGCCGGAGCTGAACGCCCCGGACTGCTTGCTTTGGTTGGGATAGCGATCGCACCAGCGCTGCTGCGTCAGCCCCGCGCCCAGCACCCGGCCATATTCCGGCCCCAGCGGCTCCAGCGCTTTGAGCACCTGCTGTACCGCCTGATCCCAACTGGTCCGCTTTTGCAGCTTGGAGAGGATGGGCACATAGGTGTCGTATTGATGCACCTGCTTAAGCTTCAGTTTGCGGCGGCGCAGTTCCAGATATCGTTGCACCACCGGCACATGCTTACGCACCGTGTTGATCAAATTGTCATACACCCCCACCGGCACATCATCACTGAATAATGCCGCCTGCAGCGCGCCGGGAAAATGCCGCACCCGCGCCAGGTAAACGTCGCGCTGCACCGAGCCGGCCAAGGACGCCGCCAGCGTGTTTTGGTGCGCTTCATATTGGGTGTAATAGGTGGCAAACGCCTTCTGGCGCACCGGGCGTTTGGGGCTGTGCAAAAAGGTGCTGTAACTGGCGTGGCCCAGTTCCACCGCCTGGCCTTGCTCATCTTCGATACACGGCCATTTGAGGTCGGCGTCGTTGAGCTGCCGGAAAATCTGGTTGGCGGCCTCGCTCATCGGCCCGGCCATCGCCAGCATGGTTTCACCCTCCAGGCTGAGCATGTGCGGGCGATAGCGCAATAGTCGCTGAAGCTGGATGCGAAATTCCGCCAGTTCCGCGGATCGCAAAAATAGCCGCATCTTCGCCACCGGTATCTGCAAAATCGCCGGGCGGATAAAACTCGAGGCCTCGGCCATCAGCGCCGCGGCCTGCTGTAAACGCCCGCGCATGCGCTGATAAGCACTGTCGGCCTGGTCCTCGGCGGCCTTGAGCATGGCGTAGTTGCCCAGCCGCTCGCCCTGGCGGTCGCACTCGGCTTCATATTGCAAACACTCCGCCAGTTTGGCGGCACTGCGTACCAAGGTCTTTTTGAACTGGGCAAATCCATCGGTTCGCTTACGCCACTTATCAAACGCCTTCTCCCAGACCGCATCGTCGCCATACAGACTGGATAAATCCCAGCGATCCGCTTGGGGAACCTGGGAACGGGCGGGTAAACGTTCGGCTGGCTGCTTCATGGTCAACAGTATAGGCAATCCGCGCCCGGCGGCGAAGATGTGATGTTGGCTTTGACTAAGAAACCCAACCCCCGCGCTAGGTATCAAACGGGAAAGAAGTTACCTGTATAGGGCGCTGGCGGCGGCGTGGTGATTCGATTGTTGACTTCTGTCAAACCCAAGTAGAAATGTCCGGATGCGGCCCTTTACTTGCTCCGATTCAGGTAGGCTACCCGCCCTCGGGTGGCATAATCGTCCCATACCATCGGATTTCGATTCGCCGCACAACGGTTCTACGGCAATTCCGAGGAGTTTATCGAGTACGGCAAAAGCCACTCGATGGCGAGTGGCCTACTGGCACGGGCTAGAAGGGTCAAAAGCCATTTACGCCCGTAGAAGCATAAGACCGGAACAGGATCATAGCCAACTTCAAATTGGCTTGTGACCCGAAGGCCATTCACTTAACGCCAAAACAGCATTATCTTGAGAAAAACGCTTAAAAGATCGCGATCTTGCGCTGTCAGACAACGACCGGTGCATGTCAGTCATGCAGAAACACCGCTAATTTAGAAGAATCACAATTGGTGCGATCCCATCCATGAGTTCCATAAGTGTCGATAATTACAGACTTTATGGCTTGACCGAATGGCATTCGGGTCAAAGGATATTAACAGCGCAATTGTGCAGCATGCGTCGTGTACTGGAGGCCAGGAGAACATATTTTGACCTCTATTTCGAACCGTGCGCGGAATATTCAGCAGCCCGGAACCTGCCAATGCATGCCACGCGGTAGAAGGCCGAAAAAGGGACATCCAGAATATCCAGACAATGAGAAATCTGGATGTTCCTCTTTGCGGGCTCTGCTCGACCCCGGCCACCCGGCCAGCGAGGTGGGGCCGCCATGACACCTGACCCCATTGGGTTTCCCATTGTCGATCGCACCCGGGGCACTCTGTCCGCCCGCTGTGACAATGAGGCACAAGATATGCTCGCCCTGAACCTGGCGTGGGACGTTATCAATAAAAAAAAGGAGCATCCAAGAAGCCCGCAAGGCTTACGGCGAAATGGCCATGAAGGAGATGAGAGGCGAAAAGGGTGGGTATCTGACCAAGCTCATGTTTCAGCCGATGCCCACCGCCGCTGCCAGCGACGTCGCAATCATTGGTCCCAAAGCGGGCTAAGCCCAACGGCGGCAGCGACGGAAGAGCCGTCGAAACAGCAGTAGCGTCCGGCGAGCGGGCCCGACCGAAATAGATCGTCAATTGTTGATCGAGACACATTCGCGGCACATTATTCGCATCGAACTGCGCGTGTTCCGTATGTTGAGTCAACGCCCCCTTCACGAACAAGGAGTCAAAGTCATGCAAAACGAACATGGTCAACCGAGTCAAAGACAAACGCCACACAACCTGCTGAAGCTGAGCGACACCGACATGACGCTGGCCAGCGCCGCCGAGGACATCCGCGGCCGCAAGGTGGTGGACGCCAACGGAGAAGACGTCGGCGACGTGGACGATCTGATGATCGACGACACCGAGAATAAGGTGCGATTCCTCCGCGTCGCCTCCGGCGGCTTTCTGGGCATGGGCGAAACCAAATTCCTCATCCCCGTCGATGCGATCAAGCAGATCAAGGACGACAAGGTGATCGTCAGCCATGACCGGGAAAAGATCGCGAGCTCGCCGGCGTATGACCCGGACGTGGTGGACGAGCGGTACTACGACAATCTCTACGGATACTACGGCTACCGCCCGTTCTGGGGGGCGGGGTACATGTACCCCGGCTATCCGTTGTACCTTTGAGGGCTGACGGCCAACCGCGCGCGGTCGGTGCGGAAGCTCTAGCACCGATCCCGGTGGAAAGCATGGGATTGGACCTGCACCGCGCGAGGATGAACCCAAAGTCCGCACCTGATGCCGACACTTGATCCGATCCAACAGTTCAGTCGCGTCGAATCAAGTCTCTACAACCTGCCAAATGAAATGGCGCGACGGGCACGCTGATTGCTACCGTGCCACGGCGTGTCAGAACCAGATGGCAACGTACACCAAGATGAAAGGAAATACCCAGATGAAATGGCAACCTATAAACCGACTTTCCCATGTTGCACCCCTGAGACTGTCCGCGCTGACGCTGGCGCTGGCGGCGGGTTGCTCCTCCTCTGACCCCGGCCGCGCCACGAACATCAACAACCCGCGCACGGATGGGGAGCGCATGCTCTACGAGGCCCAGCGCATGGAGACCAAAGGCGAAATGATGGTCCGGGCCGAGCGCCTGATCGCCGATGGCAAGGGCAAGCGCACGGAAGGCGAAACCCTCAAGAATCAGGGCAAGACCGTGACCGGCGAGCGCATCAGCGCCAAGGGTGACGCCATGATTCGCGAAGGCGAAGCCCTTATGAACAAGGCCGAAGAGATCCCCACCAAAGCGCCCGGAACCCAGCCCCGCGGATACTGAAGACCCGCTGCACGCAACGAACCGTCAACGAAACAATCAACAAAACTTTCACCAATGAAGCGAGGACAATATGTCGCAAAATGAATACCCCTTGGGAACCCGTCCCGGTCGAATTGACGTGGACACGACGGTCGTAACCCCCACTGATCGCGTGCGCTGGGGGGCGGTGTTCGCCGGACTCTTCGCGGCGCTCTCGACCATGGCGCTGCTGAGCGTGCTGGGGCTGGCGATCGGATTCTCCAGCGTCGACGCTGGGGACCATGCCGCGAACTTCGTTATCGGCGCGGGCATCTGGGGGGCGATCGTCGCGCTGGCGGCGTTCTTTTTCGGCGGGTGGATGGCGGCCAGGACCGCCGCTGTCGGTGGCAACACCAACGGCGTGTTGCAGGGTGCCATGGTCTGGATGGTGGCGATCGCCGTGCTGCTGTACCTGATCGCCGGCGGAGTCGGCGCGCTGATGCGCACCGCCGGCAGCGTGGCGACCACCAGCGCGCGGATAGCCGGTGACGCGGCCACCGCGGCCAGTAACAGCCCTGAGGTGCGCAACCAGGTGGATCCCGCCGCCGCCACGCAGGCCGTGACCACCGAGGCCAAGAGAGCCGTCAGCGCGATCAAGGAAACGATCACGCCGCAGCGCATCGAGAACGTGGCCGAAACGGCGGGCGGCGCGGCGTGGGGTACGCTGATCTCGATGGTGCTGGGCCTTGGAGCCGCCGCACTGGGTGGATTCCTTGGGGCCAGAACGCCGATCGCCACACGCGCATAGGCGCTCGTAGATTAGCGCGGCTCGTTTGTCCTCCGCCAAAAGGCGTTACGATTGTCCCATGACGCTCTGGCATGATTCCCTTGCTCAAACACCGATCAATGCGGGAAAGCCCGCGAAATGGGTTCGACTGGGTGCTCGTCTGGGATATCTGGCCAAAGGCGCGGTGTACGCCCTGATCGCGTTCCTGGCCGCGCGTGGCGCTTGGATCGCAGGATCGGCTTCAGGGCCGCGCGAAGTGTTGTGGACGGTCGTGGAGCAACCGGTAGGCATGGTTTTGCTGGCGGGCGTCGCCTCCGGGTTGTCGGCGTATTCGCTGTGGCGTTTCACGCAGTGCATCGCCGACACCGAAGGGTGCGGGCGAAGCTTCCGCGGACTGTGCGCCCGCGCGGGATACTTTGGCAGCGGACTGGTTTACGGGGGATTGGTGATGTTGGCAGCACCAATCCTCACGGGGGTGGCGCGGCGTCGGCAACATCCGGACGACGCTTACGTCCGCGGGTGGACCAGGGCGATGATGCAACAGCCGTGGGGGCGTTGGCTGGTCGGGGCCGTCGGGATCGGCGTCATCGTGTTCGGCTTGGCATAGCTCCGCAATATCTGGACGGGCATCTTCCGGGACGAGAGGGATCTTTCCGGAATGAGCGCGCGCCGTAGCTGGCGGGCGGTCTGGTTCGGCCGGTTCGGTGCCGCGGGGCGCGGGGGGGGGTGTTCGCGATCATCGGCGTGTGGCTGATCGTCGCCGCCAAAAACGCCGACCCCGCCGCCGCGCGCGGCCTGGGCGGCGCGCTCGACTCACTCGCCCTCCAGCCCTACGGCCCCTGGCTGCTCGGTGCCGCCACGACGGGGCTCTTCGCCTACGGTCTCTATCAATTCACGTTGGCGGGCTACAACCCACCCGTGAAGCGTTCGTGCCAAAGCCCTACCTAACCAATGCTGAAATCATCCTTGCACTCTTCCGCCTCTCCGTTGCCGGCCGTCTTGACAGCGGCCGTGGGCGTGGCCGCCGGGTTGGGTCGAGAAGTCTCCGCCGTGCTGGTATGGTCCTTGCAGTGATCATTCTATCCGCACTCCAGCGCGCCGCGCGTGGGCTGGATTTTCGTGGTGAAACAACGGCTTGCGACGAAGCCCGCAGTCAGAGAAGTCATCACGCAGACTGAGAGGCCGTCATGAACCCGAGCAAACTGCTTTGCACGCTAGTTCTGATCTTCACGCAGACAAACTGCGGAGGAGATAGCTCGGAGAAACCATGGTCCGACGCTGCGCAGCACAACCCAACGGCAACCACCGCACCCGCGACCACGCGATCCGCGACTGAGAACCAGGCGCTGGAAGACAAGCTGATGGGAACGTGGATCGCCAAGGACGTGGACGTCAAGCTCGGCGAGGTGA
>JBBQBE010000029.1:0-36456 GCA_038317225.1 Tepidisphaerales bacterium
TATGTCTTTGATCGGCGCACTAAATATCGGTAAGTCGGCCCTGGCGGCGCAGCAGGCGGCGCTGCAGGTAACCGGCAACAACATCGCCAACGCCGGCAATCCCGACTATGCCCGCCAAAGCGTTTCGATGAGCCCGACCCAGGACACGCAACTGCGTCCGGGTCTGTTTGTGGGCAACGGCGTTAACCTGGACGCAATCCAGCGGCAAGTGGACGAGTCGCTGGCCGGGCGACTGCGCGGCAGCATCGCCGACGGACAGGGCGCCGATCAAACCCAGCAGTGGCTTGGGCGCGTCGAAGCGCTGTTCAACGGTTTGGGCGATCAGAATTTGTCCACCGCCGCCACGGCGTTTTTCACCAGTTGGTCGGACCTGGCCAACAAGCCGCAGGATCTGGGCTTGCGGCAAGTGGTGCTGCAAAACGGCAAATCGCTGGCCCAGCAGGCCCAGTCGCTGCACTCGGATTTGCTGAGCCTGCAAAGCGATGCCGATACGCAACTGAAAAATCTCACGGCCGACGCCGATGCCCTGGCGCAGCAGGCGGCCAATCTCAACGGGCAAATCGTGCTGGCCGAGGGCGGCACCAACGGCATGGCCAACGGCCTGCGCGACCAGCGCGACGCGGTTCTCAAAAAGCTGGCCGGGCTGATGGATATCAGCACCGTCAACGGCGACCACGGCACGGTGAATGTGTACCTGGGCAGTGAACCGCTGGTCTTTGCCGCGCAGAATCAGGGCATCACCCTTCAGCAAAAAGTGGTGGATGGCAAACTGCAAAGCAACGTGGTGTTCAAGAGCAACGGCGGGCGGGTCACGCTGCATAGCGGCCAGATCGGCGCAATTCTATCAGTGCGCCAGGGGGCGCTGGCCGATGCGATCACGCAGGTGGATCAATACGCCGGGGCGCTGATTCAAAATCTCAACCGCATCCACTCGGCCGGGCAGGGCTTGATCGGCATCGGCAGCGCCACGGGCGCTACCCAGATTGACGATGCCGACCAACTGCTGACGAACTCGGCGTCGGGCGTGAAATTCCCGCCGCAAAACGGCAGTTTTGTGGTGCATGTGCGCAACAAGAACACCGGCTTGTCAACCAGCACGCTGATTAAGGTGCAAGCCGCCGGCGCGGCCGGCGACATGACGGCCAATGATTTTATCGCCGCGCTCAACTCCATCGCCGGTCAGCCGGTCAGCGCCGCGCTGCAAGGCGGCAAGGTGCAATTGAAAAGCGCCGGCGACGATCTGGAATTCAGTTTTTCGCAGGATTCCAGCGGTGTGCTGGCGAGCCTGGGCCTTAATACTTTTTTCACCGGCTCGGGTGCCCGCGATATCGCGCTCAATGCGGCCCTGGCGGATGATCCACGGCTTCTGGCGGCGGCTCAAAACGGCAACGGCGCCGACAACCAGACCGCCCTGGCCATCGCCAAAATGGAATCCGATCCGATGTCCGCGCTCAAAGGCCAGAGCCTCAAGGACAATTACCAGTCGATGGTCAATCAACTGGCCGTGGCATCGGCGGCGGCCAAGACCCAGGCCGAGGCGGCGGCGACGGTTACCGACACGCTGCAAAATCAGCGCGAATCGCTAAGCGGCGTGAGCATGGATGAGGAGGCGATCAACCTGATGCGCCAGCAACGCGCTTTTCAAGGCGCGGCGCGGTTGATCAGCGTAGTGGATGAACTGATGCAGTCTATATTGCAATTGGTGTAAAAACAATCAGCGGCGGGCCGCACAAGACGCCCGTCAGGACACGATCATGGCGATTTTACCTCTGCAACTGGCCCGCGTATCCAACACCCTGCGAAGCAGCGTGGCCAATTCGCAACTGAGCCGCACCCAGCAGCAATTGCTGGAGGTGCAAAACCAGCTTTCCAGCGGCAAGCGTTTGTCGCTGGCCAGTGATGATCCCGGTGCGGCGGCGATTGTGCAGCAGTTGAAAAAGACCTTGCAGCAGCGCGACGCCTACAGCCAGAATTTGCGCCATGCCCAAAGCCAGTTGGGCGAAGTGGATTCCACCTTGTCGGATGTTACCGATCTGCTGCAGCAGGCGCAAAATATCGCCTCAGCCAATGTCGGCTCCACCGTAACCGACGCCGAACGCCAGGGCGCCGCGGCGGTGATCTCCAGCATTCAGCAGCAGATGTTGACTCTGGCCAACAAGCAGTTTGACGGCGTGTACATTTTCGGCGGCGACAAGTCCAATCAGTCGCCGTTCGCCAATGTGGGCAACGCCATCAAATTCGTCGGCTCCACAACGGTTTTGCAAAACCGCTACGATGAAAACAGCCTGCGGCCTTTTATGATTGACGGCGGACAGGTGTTTGGCGCGCTCTCCTCGCGCGTGCAGGGCAGCGCCGACCTGACTCCCTCCATCAGCGCCGACACGCGCCTTAGCGATCTGCGCGGCGCGGCCGGGCAGGGCGTGCGCTTAGGCAGCTTGCGTTTATCCAATGGCACCCAAAGCGCTGTGGTGAATCTCAGCGGCGCTGACAGCCTGGGCGATGTGGTGGACAAGCTCAATAGCTCCGGCCTGGCTGGCATCACCGCTTCGCTGAGCGGCGGCGGGATTACCCTGAGCGCGGGCGCGGCGGTGAATATCGCCGTCAGCGATATTTCCGGCGGCACCACCGCCGCGGATTTGGGCATCCTCCAGCCCGGCGGGGGCGGGGTTGGCGCGGCGATTGTGGGCGCGGATTTATTGCCGCGGATCACGCCGCTGACGCCTTTAGCTCAATTGCGCGGCGGAGCGGGCATTGATACCAGCGGCCTGACGCTGGGCAACGGCACACTTTCGGCCACGGTCGATTTGAGCGGCGCGGTAACGGTTGAGGATTTGCTCAATCGCATCAATTCCGCGGCGACCAATGTGCAGGCAAGCATCAACGCCGCCGGAACCGGCATCAATATTGTCAATCCCACCCAGGGAACCAGCATGACCATCGGCGAAAATGGCGGAAGCACCGCCGTCGAGCTGGGGGTGCGCTCCTTCACCGGCGCCAGTCCGCTGAGCGAGCTGAATTTTGGCAAAGGCGTGCGCAGCGTGGCCGGCGCGGATTTTGTGATTCATAGCGCCGGCGGAACCGAATACACCGTGTCAATCGCCGGGGCGGCCAAGGTCAGCGATGTGCTGGCGGCGATCAACACGGCCACCGGCGGGGCGGTAACGGCCAACCTTGCATCCACAGGCAACGGCATCGAACTGACCGACACCACCACCGGCACCGACGCACTGAGCGTGCGCTCGATCAACTTTTCCTCCGCGGCGGCGGATCTGGGATTGGACGAACCAGCCGCGGGTAATCGCATCGGCGGACGCGACGTGGACCCGGTCAAGCCCGAAGGCGTCTTTGCCAATTTGCAAAGTCTGTACGACGGGCTGATGAAAAATGATGCGACCACCATCACCGCCGCCGCCGGCGGATTGCAAAATGATTATCAGCGCGTGGTCAGCCAGCGCGGTCAGGCCGGGGCGCAGGTGCAGGAGATGGAGAGCCGCCAGAGCCGCTTGGAGGATGAGAACCTGGCGACGCGCGGTTTGATGAGCGGGTTGGAGGACACGGACTTTACCGAGGCGGTCAGCCGCTTTCAGACTTTGCAGACGGCATTGCAGGCGGGATTGCAGACCAGCGGGCGGATGCTCCAGCTTTCGCTGCTGGACTTTCTCCGCTGAAGCGCGGCACGGGTTTTGCTGAGTATAAGGCGAAACCAGCATTGCGATGCTAGAAGAAGCATTGGGTTTTAAAAAAGCGCAAAGATCGACAAAGAGTAGCGCAAAAATAGCAGTTGTTACCACAATGCCCGCCGCTGCTTGGCGGCGGACAAAAAAAGAAATAAAACGCGGCGGACGCCGCGGGGCCTGGTGCCGAGGTGGCTGGGCGCGACCGGACGCGGAGCGTTCCGCGGGCGCGCCAAAGTGCCGACGGCGGGCCGGAGAAATGGAGTTCGCATGGAAATCCGTACCACTCGTTTCGGGACGCTTCAAATTGATTCGGAGCGCATTGTTACCTTCCAGCGCGGTCTGCTGGGATTCCCGCAACACACGCGTTTCGCTTTGATCCAAACCAGCCAGGAAAATTATTTCTTCTGGCTGCAAAGCGTGGATGACGCCAACCTGGCGTTCATCATCACCGACCCCACGGTCTTTTTCCCCGAGTATCAAGCGCCCCTGCGCGAAGAGACGGTGGCGGAACTGCAAGTGCAGGACGCTCGCAGCGTGCAATACTTTGTGATCTGCAACAAGGTCGCCGATCAACTGACCGGCAATCTCATGGGCCCGCTGGTGGTCAATGCCGCCAACCACAAGGCCGCGCAGATCGTTTTGACCGACAAGAAATGGACGACGCGCCAGCCTTTGATGACGCTGGGCGCTATTGTTCCCCTGGCTAAGAGCGCTTGATTGCGACGGCGCGGCTTAGTCGGCCGCGTTGTTACAGGCCGGTGGGAATGGATCCCCCGGCCGCGCCGCGGCGGGCCTAGAGTCCGCCGCCAACCGCGCGGGAAGGAGCCTGCGCGGCGGAAGCCTGGAGTTTACTCCCGGCCCAGGTCCAGGAAGGAGCAATGCTATGCTGGTTTTATCCAGACAGCGCGACGAGACCATTATGATCGGCGACGACATCGAGGTAACCGTGGTGGATATCCGCGGCGACAAGGTGCGTCTGGGGATTAATGCCCCCAAAGAAATTTCCGTGCATCGCAAGGAAGTATACGACGCCATCCGTCGGGAAAATCGCGAGGCTGCCCAAGTGCGGCCCGAAGACCTCGGCGGACTTGGAAAACTGGGGCCTAAGCCCCCCGGGCACGGCGAAAAACATCCTTAAGGAATCGGCGGCGGCGCGGCGGTCGCGCCGTCGGAGCGGTGAAATCGCTCCAGTAAAGCATAACTGTTTCAGCGGAATAGTCCGCGGTTTGCCATAACCAATCATGGAGGATTGACATGGCTCGGATCAATACCAATGTCGCGTCCCTTACCGCCCAGCGCGGGCTGAGCAAGACGCAAAAAACCCTTTCCGACACCCTGCAACGGCTCAGCAGCGGCCTGCGCATCAATCGCGGCGCTGACGACCCGGCGGGCCTCATCGCCTCCGAGGGCCTGCGCAGCGAAATCTCCGGCATCAACCAGGCCGTGGACAATTCCAGCCGCGCCAGCAACGTCATTGCCACCGCCGAAGGGTCGCTGGGCGAAGTGGCCAGCCTGCTTTTGAACATTAAGAGCCTGGTCGTGCAGGCGGCCAACACCGGCGCTTTATCTCCTGAAGAAATTCAGGCCAACCAGTTGCAGGTTGATTCGGCCGTCGAGAGCATCACGCGCATCAGCAACACCACCACCTTCGCCGGCTTGCATCTGATCAACGGCTCGCTGGATTACATCACCAGCGGCGTGCGAAGCAGCGCTATCGGCGCTTTGCACATCTCCCAGGCCAACTTCGGCAGCCAAGCCAATGTGCCGGTGCAGGTGGATGTGATCACCAGCGCCCGCCCGGCGGCCATGCAGTTTCGAGCCAGCGGCATCGTCAATTCCATCACCTTGGAAGTAACCGGCAACCAGGGCGTGGATGTGCTGAGCTTCACCAGCGGCACCGCCGCCAGCGCGATCGCGTTTGCCGTCAACCGCATCAGTGATACCACCGGCGTGCGGGCCTCGCTGATCAATTCCGCCAACGCCGCCAGCGGCATGCAATTCAATAGCACCGAGTACGGCTCGCGCAATTTCGTATCGGTTACCGCGCAGTCTGGCATTTTTGACACCAGCGATATCAACGGCAACCAGGTGCATCGCGCCACCGGCCGCGACGCCGTGGCCACCGTCAACGGTGCCGTTACCACCGGCGACGGCCTGGACCTGAAATTCAACACCACCACGCTGGATGTGGCGCTGCGGCTGGACACCTCTTTCGGCCAGGGCAGCACCAGCTTCGCCATCACCGGCGGCGGGGCCTTGTTCCAACTCGGACCGCAAGTGGCCAGCAATCAGCAGGTGAACTTCGGCATCCAATCCGTCGCCGCCAGCAAGCTGGGCGACAGCGATGTCGGCTTCCTCAACGACGTAGTAACCGGCGGCTCCTCCACGCTGGTCGGCGGCGACGCCCAGGCGGCCAGCAAGATCGTCGAGCGGGCCATCCGCCAGGTGGCGGTATTGCGCGGCAGGCTGGGCGCGTTTGAGAAAAACACGCTGCAAACCAACATGAATTCGCTGGGTGTGGCTCTGGAGAATGTAACCAGCTCCGAAAGCAGCATCCGTGATGCGGATTTTGCCGCTGAAACCAGCGCCATGACCCGGGCCCAGATTCTCACGCAGGCCGGCACCAGCGTGCTGGCCACCGCCAACGCCACCCCGCAATCGGTGTTGTCGCTACTGAAGTAATTGCCCGGGTTGCCAATAGTCCGTAGTCAGCCGGCCGCCACCGGGCCGCTGACTGCGGACTAGCGCCTACTCCAATCAAATGTGGCGTAAACAAGAGCCTGCACCGTGAGCGCGCGGAAGGGTTTGCAATAGCGGACGCGCGCCGCATCTTCCAAGTGGCTATCAACTGCCTGGGAATGCTCTATTGATTGATGCGGGTTGAACGCTTCGTGCCCATGCGCCAAAACGCCCATAGGCCCAGCCCCCACAGCAGATAGATCAGATGCCCGATCGCCAAGGCCCCCTCGTGCCAGACCACCAGCATGAGCACCACCGCCAGCGCCAGCGGCAATTGTCCCAAGGGCCGGCGGCCGCGCAGGTAGCGGTTGACCAGGTGCGGGTAGCGAATATGCGAGACCATCAGCAGCCCACACAAAAGCACCACCGGTGCCAGCATCCACACGCAGGTGGTCGCCGCCGCTTGCAGGATGGTCCCCCAGCGCGTGCCGACCATCTCCAGCGCCTCAATTTTCAGGGATTGTTGCAGTAGCACCAGCGACGCCACCACGCCCCCGGCCGCCGGACTGGGTAGGCCCAGAAAACTGAAGTGGTGTTGTTCGCCGTGTTCATTGGACACATTAAACCGCGCCAAACGGATGGCGGCGCAGCTCATGAACAGCGCGCCGATGGCCCAGACCAGCCGCGTCAATCCCGGCGGCAGCGAGCGGCCCACATCATGTTTGAAAACCATCAATGCCAAAAATGCCGGGGCGGCGCCGAAACTGATCACATCGGCCAGGCTATCCAGTTGCCCGCCGAAATCCGTGGTGTGTCGCGTGAAGCGCGCCAGCCGCCCGTCGATGGCGTCAAAAAACATCGCCGCGAAAATCAGATAAGCGGCTACGGTGAACGGATGGGTCGCCAGTTTCCGGGTCAGCGGATCTTCCCCGGCCGCCCCCGACGCCAGGGCGCATAAATACATCGCTCCAAACCCGCAAACCGCGTTGCCCAGCGTCGCCAGGCTGGGCAGTGAATAGGCCGAGCGGATATATGCCCGGCGACGATGCCTTCGGAATCGCAGCCGCCGATGCGCCCGGTCACGCGCGGTATCGGCCCGCTGCTCCGTTTTGCTGGATGCGGCATCTTGGGCGGGACTGCCGGGCGATTGGCTCATGCGCTGGTCTCCGGTTGCATCGCCGCCAGTATATCACTTCCGGCTTTCACCTTGTCCTTTATTTTAACCTTCACCGTCGGCCCCAGGCGCTTGGCCACGTATAATTCCGTGCGGCTGCCGAATCGGATCATGCCAAAACGCTCGCCGCGCTCCAGTTGCTCATCCTCTTCTATCTCGCAAACGATGGTTCGGGCGATGAGTCCCACGATCTGGCGCACGCCCACCGCCGGGCGCTTGGAACCGGGCAGCGCCAAGACCAGGGTGTTTGATTCGTTGAGCTGCGACGCCTGTTCGTGATTCAGGGCATTGATGAATTTACCCTTGCGATAGCTCTTGGAAATAACCGTGCCGGCGCAAGGGGCGCGATTGATGTGCACATTGAAAATCGAAAGAAAAATCCCGATGCGCAGCGCCGGTTCGCCCAGGATCAGGCATTCGGGCATCTCGGTGATATCCGAGATCATCCCATCGGCCGGGGCCACCAGCACATTGGCATCCTGGGGGATCAGTCGCGGCGGATCGCGGAAAAACGCGATCAGCCACAGCCACAGCGGCACTGGCAGCACCCCCAGCGGTTTATGCCATTTAAATAATGCCCATGCCGCAAGTCCCAGCAGCACCGTTCCGATCAAGATGTGCCACTGACCGTGGGGTGTGATGATCTGCCACCAGGCGTGTTTCCTTCTCATATGCCCACCGATAAAAAAACCGTCCGCGCTGCGCCGCGGGCTGCCACGCCCGCTTGGCCCCGCCGACGGCCGTTCGCGGTTTTTAGCGATTGAAAAATCGCTTGACCGCGTACACCGTCGCCTGCCGCTGCACGGCGCTGATCGATTCCAGCAGCGGAATTTCCTTGGGGCACACCGCCACGCAGTTGCCCGCCTTGCCGCAGTCGCTGACCCCGCCCTCTTGCATCATCGTCTCCAGCCGCGCGTCTTTCAAAGCCGCGCCGATGGGGTGGTCGTTGAACAAGCGCGCCTGGCTGATGATCGCCGCCCCGACGAAATGATTGCCCTGCGTATACTGCGGGCAGGCTTCCAGGCAGCAGCCGCAGCTTATACAGCGCGACAGGGGATAACGCTCGGCCTGCAACTGATCGGAAATCGGCGGCCCAGCGCCCAGATCGTAGGTTCCATCGATGGGCACCCACGCTTTGATACGCTTCAGATCATTAAATAACCGGCTGCGATCGACGAATAAATCGCGCACGATGGGGAATTTGCTCATCGGCTCCAGCGCGATGGGCGCGCCCGGCTCGCCCAGCTTGTCCACCAGGGCCGAGCAGCTTTGGCGCACCTTGCCGTTAATCAGCATGGTGCAAGCGCCGCACACCTCTTCCAGGCACCCCGAATCCCACACCGGCGGCGTGGTCTGCTTGCCCTCGGTGGTGATCGGATGGGCCGCGATGTATTGCAGACAGGAAATAATGTTCATGTTCGGCCGCCAGGGAATGGAAAATTCCTCCCAGCGGCTGGGCTTGTCCGGCCCATCCTGGCGACGGATGCGAATTACAATGCTTCTTTCAGGGGTGTTGGGGGCAATCATTAATCAAATCTCCAAAAAACAATCCAGACCAAGCATTTTATGATCAATACGTCCCACCCTCAAGGGCCAATCGACTCTTTTACCACGTTAGGCGTGCCCACGGATTTTTGATTTTTGCACAAGTTCAGGAAATCAGCCTCATATCCAGTCAGAAACCGCGTTTTCCGCTTATAAACGGTAGATTGCAAAAATGTATGGGCGCGCCCACCACGATACACAGCGGATTCACCATTTTTTGGCTTTGGCCCGCGCGATTTGCATCTGTAACAGCGCCTGGCGCGCTTGCTGGGCGTACCACTGGCTTTGGTCGGGCGGGCGGTCCCAGATGGTGATGGCCGCCATGACCAGGTTGATCCCGCTTAAGCGATAAAAATGGTAACGGTCGGCGATGTGATCCTTTTGGCGGTGGCGGTCGCGCACTTTCAAAAAAAGCAGCTCATCAAATTCCATGCGCGGGCCGTAAAGAAATGTAAAACCCTGCTTTTGCCCATCCTCCTTTAAGGCTTTGATCAGCACTTCCGCCAGCCGCATTTTGCCCGATTCCGGCAGCGCGTCCTGCAAATGGCTCACCCCCAGGCTCAGTATCGCCGCTCCGTCGGGCGAGCGGAAAGAGGCCCCGTCGCCGGTGGGCTGTCCAATGGGCGGCCAGTCCTCCGGCACCGCCAGGCGCACCGTGCCTTCGGCCAAGCCGACCATTTTCACCGGCACCGTGGTGGGACGGCTGGCCGGGGCGGTGGCCGATGGCGCGGTGGAGGAACTGGCGAGTAAAGCGGCTTTGGTGGGCGCCGCAGCCCCGGACTGCGTCGCCGGATTGGCGGGCACCGCGGCGCTGGACTGCGCTACCTGATTGGCGGGCACCGCGGCACTGGACTGCGCCGCCGGATTGGCGGGCACTGCGGCACTGGACTGCGCCGCCGGATTGGCGGGTACCGCTGCCCTGGCGGACGTGTTCGCGGCCAATAGCACTGCGACAACCGCCGCGATGGCCAAGGGCGCCGTAACCCTCGCCAAGGCTCGTAACACCGTCGCACTGGACCGGCCCCGGCTCACATCGGCTCCTTCTCCACGGTTTGATCGTACACTTCCAGCAGCTTGGTTTTGTCGAAGATCATCTCCTGGCGCGTGAGCGAAACCAGGTCATAGATGCTGGTCAGTTCAATGGCGTCGCAGGGGCAGGCCTCTTCGCACATGCCGCAGTAAATGCAGCGCAGTTCATCAATATCAAACTGCACCGGATACTTTTCCCGATCCGCCCAGGGCGCTTCGCCGGCCACGATGTGGATGCAATGCGCCGGGCAGGCCGTGGAGCACATGAAGCACGCCACGCACTTGGGCCTTCCTTCCTCATCCTTGTTCAGGCGGTGTACCCCGCGATAACTCGCCCGCAACATGCCGCCCTCGGCCGGGGTCAAATCCTCGCGGCGCTCTTCGGGATACTGTATCACCCGGTCTTTGCCGGCCAGGGTTTTGGCCAGATGTCCAAAGGTGCGCAGCAATCCGTTGGCTACCTGCGGCAGATAAAAATAATCCGCCAGCGACAATGTCGGCTCTTGCAGTTGAATGATGTCCGAATCTTTCATACGCGCCCATTATAGGATGCCGCGCCGCCTCTGGCGAGAAGGCAAATCCAACAACCGCGCAATCGTGGATGCGAACAATGGCGGGGGCAACAGCCGCTCCACACGATGGCTTTGTCGCAATGAGTCGGTCGCGGGCCAATCGTCAGGGCAATCGCATCGGGCGGTTTTCACTCCCTCTCCCAGGTACTCCGTGGGGGGCGCGCCATTTTTAATAACCTCCTGGTCAGCAAAATCTCACTTTAATGCCCTCTCCCACGTACTCGTGGGGGAGGGTTGGGTGGGGGCTTCCTTATTCGCCTTTTCTCATACCCGCCGCGGCACCCGTGGACGTAAAATTCACCCCATGCTGTTGCTCTGGGCCAATTGTCAATCAGTAGCGGCGCCGATTGGACAGGGGCATAATTGTCCGCTAAGCTGCTGTACTATTTTGTGGGTAAAACACGCGGTTTTTGAGGATTTTATGACAACACTGAATGCGGCTGCAAGCGTCCCGGCCCGGTCGGGCCAATCGACTTTGGAATTCAAGGTGGCCGATTTGTCCCTGGCCCAGTGGGGACGCAAGGAAATCGAACTGGCCGAGGCGGAAATGCCCGGTCTGATGGCCTTGCGCCGAGAATACGCGGCCCAACAGCCGCTGGCCGGCCAGCGGATCGCCGGCTCGCTGCATATGACCATTCAGACCGCCGTGCTGATCGAAACCCTCACGGCCCTGGGCGCGCAAGTGCGCTGGTGTTCCTGCAATATTTTTTCCACTCAGGATCACGCCGCCGCCGCCGTGGCCGTCGGCTTCGCCGGCTCGGTTGATGCGCCGGCTGGCGTGCCGGTCTTTGCCTGGAAGGGCGAATCGCTGGAGGAATATTGGTGGTGCACCGAGCGGGCACTGGATTTTGGCTCCGGCCGCGGCCCGACGCAGATCGTCGATGACGGCGGCGATGCCACCATGCTGATTCACAAAGGCGTGGAGTTTGAAAATGCCGGCAAAGTGCCCGATCCCCAGACCGCCGACAGCGAAGAATTCGCCGTGGTTTTGGGGTTGCTGGGCCGGATTCTACAAAAGTCGCCGCAGCGCTGGCGGCAGGTTGCCGCCGAGTGCCGAGGCGTGTCGGAAGAAACGACCACCGGCGTGCATCGGCTCTATGAAATGCAGCGGCAGGGTAAGCTGCTGTTTGCCGCAATCAACGTCAACGATTCGGTTACCAAGAGCAAGTTTGACAACCTGTACGGCTGCCGCCACTCGCTGATCGACGGATTAAACCGCGCGACCGATGTGATGATGTCGGGCAAAGTGGCCGTGGTTTGCGGCTACGGCGACGTGGGCAAGGGGTGCTGCCAATCGCTGCGCGGCCAGGGCGCGCGGGTGATCGTTACCGAGATCGATCCCATCTGCGCCTTGCAGGCCGCGATGGAGGGCTACCAGGTAACCACTTTGGATGAATTGCTGCCGACGGCCGATTTTTATATCACCACCACCGGCAATGTGGACGTGATTACTGTTGAACATATGAAGCGCATGAAGGATGGGGCGATCGTCGGCAACATCGGCCACTTCGATAACGAGATCGACATGGCCGGCCTGCAAAAGCTGCAAAAAAGCGGGCAGGTTACCAAAACCAACATCAAGCCACAGTATGACAAGTGGACCTTCGCCGACGGCCACTCGGTATTGATCCTGGCCGAGGGGCGCTTGCTCAACCTCGGCTGCGCTACCGGGCATCCCAGTTTCGTGATGAGTAACAGTTTTGCCAACCAGACAATCGCCCAGATCGAATTGGCCACGCACCGCCAAAAGTATGAAAACAAGGTGTATGTGCTTCCCAAGCACCTGGATGAAAAGGTGGCGCGACTGCACTTGGAGAAGATCGGGGTGAAACTCACCGAGCTCTCCTCGCGGCAGGCCGATTACATTGGCGTGCCCTTGAGCGGCCCGTATAAAAGCGAGCACTATCGCTACTAGAGCATTATCAAACCAAACGTAGCGTGAACAAAAGCCCCACCGGTGAGTGAGCGCAGCGTTTTCAAGGTGTTGACGCGCACGGTACTTTGCCAACCGCTACGAACGGCTTGCAAACGCTCTTGAAAATGGCGGGGCGATGGTTGAAGAGTCCGCGGATTTTTGCTCCCAAGCCCGCACGCCAGTAAGCGGCAGAGGGAGCAAAAATCAAATGATGCGATGACCTTGGGCGCAAGCCGCCAGCGGTCTTCAACCATCGCCGCCTGTTTCCCGTTGCCGAGCCGCCAGTTCCACCGGCGGCCCGGCGAAATTTCAGGCCGCTTTGACTTTGGCCAGCGTCGACTTCACTTTTTCCAGCAGCATTTCCGGCGTAAATGGCTTGATCACATAGTTATTGACCCCGGCCTTGAGGGCGTCGATCACGCGGGCTTTTTCCGCCTCGGTGGTTACCATGATCAGCGGGGTTTTGCGGTCGGTCTGACGGATGTTTTTCACCAGCGTGATGCCATCCATGTTGGGCATGTTCCAGTCCACCAGCACCAGGTCAAAACTGCCGCTGGCGCTGATGACGCTCATGGCTTCCACGCCGTCGCCGCCCTCGCAAAATGACACGCCGCCCAGTTGCTCCAACACTTTTTTTTGAATGTTGCGCATGGTGCGCGAATCGTCTACCAGTAGGATTTTCATGGCTTACTCCATTAAGAGGTCCGTTGGGTTCCAGAAAAGATTTGCGCTTCAGGCCGGCTGGTCCAGTGTTCGGATGTTTACTTCCACCGCGAAATCGCCCACCGGCGTGGTGCAGGGAATGACCACGCACGGCACATCGGTGATCCGCGCAATGGTGTGGCCGGTGCCGATCACCACGTTGGGAACGGTGATACTCGCCAGCGTGCCCAGGTCTTTCTTGGCGTTGCCGGCGATCATGTTGGCCAGTTCGCCGATGGCATCGGCAAAGTCCGCCGATTCCAAAGTCAGCTCCGTCCCGGCGAAGCTCGACGCCAGTTTCTCCGCCGCCTGCTTTTGAAAGCTGACCACCACCGAGCCGGTGATGTTGCCGGAAAATCCGATAATCCCCGAAACATCGTAGCTGGGCGCCGGCTGCATCTTGACATGCGGGCGCTGCACCGTGGTGGCCACGCCCACCATCGTGGAAAAGACCGCCCGCACGCTGTTGACGAACGGAATGATCAACTTGGGGTTGATCGTTGTAACACCAGGCGCCGATGGCGCAACGGCAGTTGCCATGGGAATCCCCGTAAAAGCTAGGCGACCGGCTTGGCCAGTCGCAATACTGTGGCCGCGATCTGAGACAAGGGCACGGCCCTTTCCGCAGCACCACACTTCATAGCTTCCATCGGCATTCCATAGACCACACTTGTGCTTTGATCCTGCGCAATCGTGCGCGCCCCGGCCTGGCGCATAGCCAGCAAGCCCAATGCTCCATCGGCTCCCATGCCGGTCAAAATGGCCCCCACGGCCCTGGCCCCGGCCGCCTTGGCCACGCTGTGCATCAAAACCTCCACGCTGGGCATTTGATGATGCACCGCCGGCCCCTGGCGCACGCTCACGCGGTTGGCCCGCATCAGGCACATATGAAATCCCCCCGGTGCCAGCAAAACCCGGCCGGGCAACAGCTCATCGCCTTCCTGGGCCTCGCGCACGCGCACGCGGCACAATCCGTCAAGCCGCTGGGCGAAACTGGCGGTGAACTTCGTCGGCATGTGCTGCACTACCAAGGTCGCCGGGGCATCGGCGGGAAATTGCGTCAATACCGCCGTCAGCGCTTGCACGCCGCCGGTACTGGCGCCCAACGCGATGATCTTGTCATATCCGCCCGCTATAGCCGACGGCGCGGCCGGCGCCTGTGTCGCCACGCTCCCCGGCCGGCAGGCGGCGGCGGCGATGATCCGCTCGGCCAAAATCGGTCCCATCTGCCCCACGCTGTACGATTCGCCCGGCTTGGCCAATACCTCCACCGCTCCGGCCGACAACGCTTCAATCGCCGTCTGCGTTCCCGCGGCCGTCAGCGAACTAAAAATGATCACCGGCATCGGGTGATACTGCATGAGCTTGCGCAAAAAAGAGATGCCATCCATGCGCGGCATCTCCACGTCCAGCGTGAGCACATCGGGATTCAATTGCACAATCATGTCGCGCGCCACATACGGATCGGGCGCGGTCCCCACCACCTGGATTTGTTTGTTGTCGGCCAGGGCGCGCGACAACATCTGCCGCACCAGCGACGAATCATCCACGATCAACACCCGCACCGGCCCGGCCATGGGCATGGGTGTATTACAAACCGCGGCGGCAAGCAAGAAAAGCCCGATCGCCCGCGCCTCCAATTCAGGGCAATCGCATATGGCGCATTTTACTTCCTCTGGCGCGTACGGGCACCGGAGCGATGGGGTGGGGGTCTTGGAAAACGCCTGAAAAAACAGGCCTTTTCACCACTCGGCCCTCACCCTACCCTCTCCCATGAGTACATAGGAGAGGGGACAATTCGGCAAATGCAAATGCCCTGGCCATTCTCCCATGAGCACATGGGCGAGGGGATAATTCGGCAAACGCAAATGCCCTGGCCATTCTCCCATGAGTACATGGGCGAGGGGACAATTCGGCAAATGCAAATGCCCTGGCCACTCTCCCATGAGTACATGGGCGAGAGAACAAATTATAAAATGCAATCGCCCGCGCCTCCAATTGTGGACCCTGCGACGTTAGCGGCTCCCCTGGCTGGGCGGGGTAGTAAAGAAATGACTCTGGCGGGCCTGCTGTGGAAATTGTTTGCGATACAGGTTTGACCAGTTTTCCATCAGCGCCTCCGCTTGGGCGCGGGGCACCAGTGCCCAGACCGCTCCGCCAAAGCCAGCGCCAAAGGGACTTGCGGCGATCGCCCCCAGTTGCCGAGCGGCGCGGGTTAGAAAAAGCGTCTGGGGGATCTGGTTGCCCAGGTGGCTTGCCGCCAGGTCCGCCGAGCGATCCACCAGCGCCCCCAAGCGCGCCCAGTCGCCGGCCTGCAGCGCCGCGGCCGCCTGGGGAATGATTCGCGTCGATTCCTCCACAAACTGCTCCAGTCGCAGTGCCAATTCCTCGGAACCAAATCCCGCGGGCGGATGTTGTTTGGCCAAAAACGTTAATCGCTCCACCGCGTCGGGCGCGGCCGTAACAACATCATTGAGCGTGGCCGCTTTTGCCTGGCTATGGGCTTCATTCCATAGCCCAACCAGCGCCGCGGCGCGTAGCGATAGCCGGTTGTAGCGCTCCATCGCCGCGCCGGTCTTTTCCGCCCGCACGCCGCAACTGCCGATAATAAACATATGTTCTTCAGAGAATGCGATTGTCCCTTCCAGCCGCACCGGGCAAAACGAGTAGCCGCTGATAAGGCCCTGTTGGCAGCAGATAATGGCGGTGTGATCCTGACTGCCGCCGAAGGTGCCCACTCCTTGATCCCCGGTCAGCGGGCCGAAGGATTGTCCATTTTCCACGCACCCCAAATAGTTGGCCAGCGCCTCGGATGTGGACAAATGCTCTTGCCACAAGTCCAGTCGCCGCAGATCGTACAAGTCGGCCATCAACAGCGCCAACCCGCAAACCAGCGCGCTGGAGGAACTGAGTCCAGACGCCGGCGGCAAATCGCTCGCCAGCGCGATGTGCGCTCCGCCCAAGGAACCGGGAAAATTCCGCATCAGCCGCCGCAACACAATAGCCGGATAGTTGGACCAGTGCCCTGGCCGCGGTTGCAGGCCCTCCAGCGGCAACTGCACACTTTGTCCCAATCCCAGGTCGTCGATGCGCACCACCGGCTCATCCAACCGCCGGCCCGCCAGGCTGATGCCGCGATTGACGGCGCACAACAAGCTCCGCCCGCCGCAGTAATCGGTGTGCTTGCCCAGCACCTCAATGCGCCCCGGCGCGTGCCGCCGCACCCATCCGTCAATGGGCGGGGATGCGGCAAGCAACTGTTGGCGGGTCGGTATACGCATGGAAAATCAACTACGCCGCGCGGCGGCGGGGCAATCGCAGGTGCCGGATCGTTCCCCGGTTCCTCTGGTCCGCCAGTGGCAGCAGTAACCACCCCATGCGCATCCCGACGCGGGACGGCTCGCGGATCGTTTCGCTCCTTATTACGCCATCAATAACTACAGTCGCACAAACGCCTCGATCGCCTCGTACTCGGCCAAGCCCAATTGATTGTACATGTCGGCGGTGGCGCTGTTGCGGTCTTCGGCGCGTTTCCAAAATTCGCGCTCATCAGCGCCGGGGAACAAAGCCCGGTCCTTTTGCGACTGGTGGCGGAAAATGGCATCGCGCTTGCGCAGCGCCTCGCGCGGACTCAGCGGCACGGCCATGTCGATTTTTTCCGGCTCCCATTCCTGCCAGGCCCCGCGGTATAGCCACACTTCGCACTCGGCGAACCAGTCCTCGTGTTTCACCCGCTGGATCGCCGCCAGCACCGCCGCCAGGCAAACCTGGTGCGTGCCGTGCGGGTCGGACAAGTCGCCGGCGGCGTAAATCTGGTGCGGCTTGATCTTCCGCAAGCAGTCCACCACGATCCGCACATCCTCCTCCCCCAGCGGTTTTTTGCGGACCTTGCCGGTTTCATAAAACGGCAGGTCCAGCATATACGTGCGGGCCGGGTCCACGCCGCAATAGCGCGCCGCAGTGCGCGCTTCGCCGCTGCGGATCAGCGCCTTGATCGCCAGCACCTCCTTGCTGTCCACCTGGCCGGGCTTTTTATCGAGCAGCGATTCCTCGATATGCCGCTCGATCCGCGCCGTTTCCTTCTGGTCGATGCTAAAGAGCCGATTGAACGCGGCGGCGAACTCGGCGAAGCGAATCGCCTCGGTGTCAAACACCGCGATGTTGCCGCTGGTTTGATACGCGATATGCACCTCGTGGCCCTGATCGGCCAGGCGGATCAATGTGCCGCCCATGGAGATCACGTCGTCATCGGGATGCGGCGAGAAAACCACCACCCGCTTAGGGAAAATCTTGTCCGTGGGCCGGGAAATATCTCCTGGCCGCTTGAGCCGATCCGGTTTGCCGCCCGGCCAGCCGGTGATGGTTTCCTGCATCTCCCGGAAAATTTCCAGGTTGATGTTGTAGGCCGGTCCGTGCGTGGCCAGCAATTCCTCCAGACCATTTTCGTTGTAATCCTCGTCGGTCAGTTTCAGCAGCGGCTTTTGCAACTGCCGGGCCAGCCACAACACCGCCTTGCGGATCATCTTTTCATCCCAGTTGACCTGACCCAATGTCCAGGGCGCTTTGCGCCGCGTCAATTCCGCCGCCGCCGCCTCGTCCAGCGCGATCCGCGCGTTGGGATGATTTTGCAGATAACTGGCCGCCACGGCGCTGCTCACCGGGCCTTCGATGGCCCGTTGAATAATCATGGATTTGTTCTCGCCAAACGCCAGCAGCACGATCTGCCGCGCTTCCAGGATGGTGCCCACACCCATGGTCAGCGCCCGGTGGGGCACATGTTCCTCGCCGAAAAAATCGCTGGCCGCGTCGCGCCGCGTTACCTTGTCCAAATAGATCATGCGCGTGCGGCTCTTTTCGCCGCTGCCCGGCTCGTTAAACCCGATATGCCCGGTGCGCCCGATGCCCAGCAACTGAAAATCCAAACCGCCGGCCTCCACAATCGCTTTTTCATACTCCGCCGTAGCCCGCGGCACATCCTCCAGGGCCGCCGTGCCATCGGGAATATGCACGTTTTGCTTGGGAATGTCGATCAAATCGAACAAATTTTCGTGCATGAAGCGCCAGTAGCTTTGCAGCTCCTCGCGCTTCATCGGGTAGTATTCATCGAGGTTGAAGGTGATCACATTTTTGAATGACAAACCTTCCTGCTGATGCAGACGAACCAGCTCGTTATAGACCCCCAGCGGCGTGGAGCCGGTGGCCAAACCCAACACAAAATTTTCGCCCGCGGACGCTTTTTTGCCGATCAGTTCCGCCAGCAATCCGGCCACGGCCACCGATGCCGTACCCGCATCGTCATACACGCTGGTGGGGATGCGCTCGCGAACAGTCAGGGAAGCATCAACGGTTAATTCAGGCATGGTGATATCTCCAAAGTTTGACGGCCCGCGCGGTATTGCGCCCGCCGTCGCAAATTACAATACGTTGTAAAAAACATCAATGCAAGAGCATTTTAGCGCGCGCCATGCTTTTAGACTGCATGCGGCGCCTATCGCGGCTACACTGGGGTAATGTCGTCGAGCGCAGATTTGTTAAAGTTGGTGGAAGCCGCCGCCAGCCGCCGGCGTGTGCTTTGGGTCGTGCGCGGGGTGTACCAGCGCTTACAAAAACGCATCGACCAGCGCCGCCCCATCTGCCAGCTTTCCGGCCGCTGCTGTCATTTTCAAGACTATGGCCACCGCCTCTACGTTACCACCTTGGAACTGGCCGCCCTGACCGCCCAATGGCGACAAACTCCAACCGCCTCGCCGCCGCTGGAAGACACCGCGCACGCCACCTCGGCGCCGGTGCCAGACAACCCGCATCCCGCCTCGGCGCCGGTGCCAGGCAACCCGCACGCCGTCTCGCCGCCGGTGGGAGACAGTCCGCGCGCCGCCTCGCCGCCGCTGGGAGATGACGCGCCCGCCGCCTCGCCGCCACAGGAAGACACCACGCACGCCGCCTCGGCACCGCAGGGAGATAACCCGCACGCCGACTCGCCGCCGGCGCCAGACAGCCCGCATCCCGCCTCGGCGCCGGTGCCAGGCAATCCGCACGCCGCCCCGGCCGCCGCGTGTCCTTTTCAATCCGGCAAACTCTGCCGGATTCATTCCATTCGCCCCTTCGGCTGCCGCATCTTCTTTTGCGATCCCGCCGCCGCCGACTGGCAGCGCGATCAATACGAGTATTTCCACAACCTGCTCAAAAAATGGCACGCGCGATTAAACGTGGAATACCGCTACCTCCAATGGCCGGCGGCGATGCAATAAGCGATCTGCATACAAGCGGGCGCAAAACACTCCCGCCCTTGACGTCGGCAGTACACGTCAAGGCAAACTTCTGTCAAACCAAACCAAAGTAGAAATGTCCGGTAGTTCTCCAAAGTTAAAATGTCCGCGTCGGCCTGCCCGCGGCCAGACGCCAGGGATGGGTTGACGCTGGACGCCAGAAAAGCAAAAGGGTCGGCAGAGCGACATAAACGGGTCGCCGCTGGTTATAGAATTACGGCGGCCCTTTACGGGCTCCGATTTAAGTAGCCCACCCGCCCCCGGGTGGCATAATCGTCCCATACCATGCAATTTAGATTCGCCGCACAACGGTTCTGCAGCATTTCTGGGCAATTTATCGCGGACCCCAAAAGCCACTTGAGGGCGAGTGGCCTACTGGCGTGGGGCTAAAAGGGCCAATTGCGGCCAGCTTTGAGGCCGAGGCGATGCTGCGATGCCTTGGCGGAAGGCACGCGGGCCACGCCATCGCGCCCTGCGCCAGAAGGTGAGCGGGAAGTCGCGTAGAAGAAAGCATTTATGACTAGTTCACTCGAAATGCCCTGTTCAGCAGGCGTTGAAAGTGCCAGTTGCGGTGAAGAAAGGCTTGCCAAACGCCGATTTCATCCATATGATAGCTTTCAACGGATGCTGAAAATGGCTTTAATGGTGAAACATTCGGAATCGCAGGTGATGGCTGAGGCCGTCTTGGCGCTTCAAGCCTATCTCGCGGAGTTGCCCTTCGGCGAGCTTGAGGCACAAGACTGTCCGCCGGATGGTCCCGACTGGATCGGCAAGCTCCGTTTGCCTACGGGCGAGCGACTGCTGATCCTGCAAGCCAAAGCCACCGGCCAGCCGCGCGGTGCCCGAGATGCCGCCAACCAACTGCTGCGCTGGGCAGGCGAGTATTCCAACGCCGTTCCCATCTTCGCCGCTCCGTACATCTCGCCGGCGGCGGCCGATATCCTCTCGCGCGAAGGCATTGGCTACATCGACCTGTCCGGCAACTGCCGCCTCACGTTCGACACGGTGTACATCCGCCGGGAGCATTGGCCCAACAAGCAGGTCCAGCGCCGCGAGCTGCGCTCGCTCTACTCGCCCAAGGCCGAGCGCGTCTTGCGCATCCTGCTGGTGGAACCGAAGCGGCCTTGGAGAGTGCAGATGCTGGCCCAGGCGGCGGGCGTGAGCATCGGGCAGGCATCGAACGTCAAGCGGCTGCTGGAAGATCGGGAGTGGGCCGGCCGCGCAGTCGATGGCATCGTCCTGTCCCAGCCGGGCAAGCTGCTGGAGGAATGGGCGCAGAACTACCGATTCGACCGCAATACGGTGCGCGACTTTTACTCACTCGACACGCCGGCCCAGGTCGAAGCCAAACTCGCGGCCGTGTGCCGGGACGCCAGAGTCGACTATGCCTTGACCGGGTTTTCCTCCGCCATGCGCATGGCCCCGATGGTGAGATACCAACGAGCGACGGCTTATGTCGCCGGCAAGGTGCACGACATCGCCGGCCGGCTGGGATTAAAATCTGTTTCCAGCGGCGCCAATGTCAGCCTGATCGAGCCATACGACGAAGGCGTGTTGACCGGCGGCCGCGACGTGGACGGCATCCGCATCGCATCCGCCGTGCAGACCTATCTGGACCTCTTGAGCTTCAAAGGCCGGGGCGAGGAAGCCGCCCAAGCCGTTCTCGAACAGGCGATCAAACCCCAATGGTGAACCGCGATATCGACTACTCCGCAGACGCCGTGGAAGCCGCCCGGCAGGTGATGCTGGAAGTGACGCGGGCGTTGGGCGAGTACGCCGACAGCATCGTGATCGTTGGCGGCTGGGTGCCGGAACTGCTGCTGGCCGCCACGGGCGCGAAGCACATCGGCAGCAACGACGTGGACCTGGCGCTGAACCACCGCAAGCTGACCGAGGCCGGCTACCGCACCATCCGGGAACACTTGCTCCGGCGCGGCTACGCCCAGCACCTCGACCAGCCGTTCGTCTTTCTCCGCACCGTGAGCGTCAACGGGCGCGAGATCGTCGTGCATGTCGATCTGCTCTCCGGCGAGTAAGGCGGCAACCTCAAGAAGCACCGACACCAGCGCGTGCAGGACGTGATGCCCAGAAAGGCGCGCGGCTGCGACTTGGCCTTCGAGGATGTTCAGCAGGTGAAACTGGAAGGCACGCTGCCGGGCGGCGGCAAGGATTCGGTCATCGTCCGCGTGGCGGGCATCGTCCCCTTTATCATCATGAAGGGCATGGCCTTGGCGGATCGGATGAAGGAAAAGGATGCGTGGGACATCCACTTCTGCGTCACGCATTTTCCCGGCGGCATCGATGCCTTGGCTGATGCCTTCCGGCCGCATCTAGGCAACAAGCTGGTTCAGGAGGGCCTGGCTAAGATCACGGAGAAGTTTGCTTCACCGGAGCATGTCGGGCCAAAGTGGGTGGCTGACTTCGATGAGCTGACCGACGACGAAGCCCGCGCCATCCGCCAACGGGATGCCTTCGAGCGGGTCTCAGCGCTGCTGGCGAAACTGCGCATCAGTTGAGGCTGGTCAGCAAATGGATACTGCGTCGCAATATTGAAAGGGACGTAGCTCTTCATAGCTTTGCGTCGCTTCGCTTCTCCTTCCGGCACCGATATCCGCCACGGCGACGCAAACGCGATAGACGTATCCGCCGGGTGCTTGTCTGGCGTGTCACGGCATGGTGGGAAGCACACCATGAGACATATCCGGCATGAAGAGCCACGTCCCCTTCCTGCGTCCCAAATCGAAAAGACACACGGATGCAAACTTAACCACAAAGAACACATAGAGCACAAAGAAAGATACACTTTGCGTTCTTTGCGATCTTTGTGGTTAAACTGGCTTTTGCTGTACCTTCTGCGCCAGGTTCCGCCGTGGACCTCGCCCCAGCGGGGTCAACGCTTCTATAGGCCAAGGGGCCGGAAAAGGTGCCTTAAATATTGTCAGACCGCCGTATTGTCGCGTGTCTCCTTAACCCAGCCCATGCACACAATGGAGCACACCACGTCCACCCCGGACATTGCTACTTGGATAAGACCGGGCATTACAACTTGGGTATGACACGTCAAGGCAACCCTTGATCACCTCATTGGCTTTGGGTCGCGCCCCGCCGCCAATCAATACCACAAATTCAGCACCAGGGCCGGCTCGCGGATTTTGCCTTCAAAGACCCCGACGGAACTGGTTACGAATTTCACCTCGACCTCGGGATGCAGGTCCAGCCAGTCGTTAATGGCGTTGTCCAGATATTCCATCCCCTGGTCCGACAGCTTGCCGTGAAAGGTGCGCACGCGGCAGGCCCCGGTGCCGGGAGCGTGCGGCTTACGCTGGTAATCCTTGCGGACATGCCCGCCTTGTATGCCAAAGGCGCGAATCTTTTTCTCGGCGTTTTGTGATGCCGCCTCCTCCACAAGCCCGATCGGGTCCAGCAGATGTTCATCCACACTGGTCGCCTGCGTCGGCAACGTGGCGATTTTGTTGCTCTGTCCCGGCGTCGGCGGACGATGCAACGATTGACTTGACGACTCATTCATATCTTGCTCCTGGGCGATGGCCCGTTAAATGGGATTTGACTAACGCATCATACCGCACCAATGACGCGTTACAACTACCAAGCGCAAAGCTGACAGGGAAAATTGGCTCTGGGCCAAAGGCGATGGTAAACCTATCTGCCATGCCCTACAAACCACGTTCTGGGCGAAATATCACAGGTGCGAGCCTGTCAGCTCGGCAGCCATCAAAGGGTTCCGCGGAGAGCCGAAAAATTTTACGCGGAGTTCTTCATCCGCCACTGGGATACTTGTGTTTGCATAAGGTCGGACATTTCTCCTTGGATAACCCCGTTCTGGCGCATCGACTTGACTATTTTCCTACTTCCCTCTAGTATTAATAGGTAATTGAATTTTAAGGAGTTTTTTTATGCCACTCAAACCCCATGGACGTATCTTTGACGACATTACGCAGACCATCGGCGGAACGCCACTGGTTAAGCTCAATCGCGTGATTCCATCCCATCACGCCACCGTGGCCGTCAAATGCGAATTTTTTAACCCGCTCTCCAGTGTCAAGGACCGCATCGGCCTGGCCATGATCGAGGCCGGCGTGCGCGACGGCAAAATCACCGCCGACACGGTCATCATCGAACCGACCAGCGGCAATACCGGCATCGCCCTGGCTTTCGTCTGCGCCGCCAAGGGTTTCAAACTCATTTTGACGATGCCCGAATCCATGAGTATCGAGCGTCGCAAATTGCTCAAAGCCCTGGGCGCGCAGGTGGTGCTGACCTCGGCCGCCGACGGCATGAAAGGTGCCATCAACAAGGCCCAGGAGCTTCTCAAGGAGCATGCCCATAGCTACATGCCCCAGCAGTTTGAAAACCCGGCCAATCCGGAGATTCACCGCCAAACCACCGCCGAGGAGATTTGGGCCGACACCGATGGCAAGGTCGATATTCTCATCTCCGGCGTCGGCACCGGCGGTACGCTCACCGGCGTGGCCGAGGTGATCAAAGCCCGCCGGCCGTCCTTCAAAGCCATCGCCGTTGAGCCGGAAAGCTCGCCGGTGATTACCCAGACGCTCCAGCATCAACCCCTGGCTCCCGGCCGTCACAAGTTGCAGGGCCTGGGCGCGGGTTTTGTGCCGGGCAATTTGCATATGCCCATGGTTGATGAGGCCATTCGAATTACCGATGAGGATGCCTTCGCCTGGGCGCGGCGCTTGCATCGCGAGGAAGGAATTTTCGGCGGCATCTCCAGCGGGGCGGCCGTCGCCGCCGCCGCTCAAGTGGCCGCCCGCCCGGAAAACAAGGGCAAACTCATCGTGGCCATCCTCCCCAGCATCGGCGAACGCTATTTGAGTACGCCCTTGTTTGAACAGGATTAACAAGGGGATGTAGAACGGGCGGAGTGGCGGCCTTTTGAATGTGGAGTGTGGAGTGTGGATTTTAGATTGTAGATTTTAGATTGTGGAGTGTTGAGTGTGGCGCGTTGAATGTTGCGCGATTTCAACAATCTACAGTCAACAATCCACAATCACATTGCCACTGACTACGGACAACTGACTAAAGGTGGGTATTCCCGCCGTTTAACTGACAAAGTTCAATTTTATTAAAGAAAGCATAACCCTATGTCTACTATTGCTACCAACATTACCTGGCACGAAGGTTCCGTTTCGCGCCAGGAGCGGCAACAACTGCTCAATCAAAAAGGTGTAACCGTCTGGATGACCGGCCTGTCCGCCAGCGGCAAAAGCACCATCGCCTGCATCCTGGAACAGATGCTTTTGCATGAAAAGAAACACGCCTATCGCCTCGATGGCGACAATATTCGCATGGGCCTGAATAAAAATCTCGGCTTCAGCGCCGAGGACCGCGCGGAAAATATCCGGCGTATCGGCGAAGTCGCCAAGCTGTTCACCGACGCCGGCGTGATCGCCATAACCAGTTTCATCAGCCCCTACAAAAAAGACCGTGACGCGGTGCGGGCATCGATGTCGTCTGGGGAGTTTATCGAGGTATACATCCATGTGTCACTGGCCGAGGCTGAAAAGCGCGATCCCAAGGGTTTGTACAAAAAGGCCCGCGCCGGACAGATCAAAGGATTCACCGGCATCGACGATCCCTACGAAGCGCCCGATAAGCCCGAATTGCTGATCGAAACCGAAAAAGACGCCCCGGAATCCGCGGCGCGAAAAATATTCGATTACCTCAAGCAAAAAGGCGTGCTGCAGGCATGAATGGCTTTACCGATCTGCATTGCCATTCCACCGCCTCCGACGGCACGCTGGCCCCGGCGGCGGTGGCGCAACTGGCCGCGGGCGCCGAGCTAGCCGCCTGGTCGCTGACCGACCACGACACCATCGCCGGTCTGGCCGAGGCCCAGGCCGCCTCGCAACAACTGGGCTTGGCCTTTTTGCCGGGCATCGAAATCAGTTGCCAGTATCCCGCGCCCGGAACGATGCACCTGTTGGGCTATGGCGTACGGCCGGATAGTCCGGTGCTGCAAAAATTGACGCAAACGCTCATCGACGCCCGCGATAATCGAAATCCGCGCATTATCGCCAAGCTCAATGAGCTGGGCGTGGCGGTAACCATGGAGCAGTGGGAACAAGAAGCCGGCGGCAAAGTCGTGGGCCGCCCGCATCTGGCGGCGATATTATTTCGCATGGGCTATGTCAGCTCCATCAAGCAGGCTTTTGACAAATATCTGGGTCAAGGTTCCTGCTGTTATGTGGACAAGGAACGGCTGGAGCCGCAAAAGGCTTTTGAAATGATCCATCAGTCCGGCGGGCTGCCGGTGCTGGCCCATCCAGTGCAGTTGCGAACGGAAAATGACGGCCAGCTTGAGCGCTTGGTCAAGGATTTTCTGGACCTGGGCTTGGCCGGCATCGAGGTGATGCACTCGGATCACAGCCCCCAGCAGATTGAAAAATATAGTCTGCTGGCCGATCGCTGTGGCCTGCTGAAAACCGGCGGTAGCGATTTTCACGGCGGCAACAAGAAAGATATCAACCTGGGCTATTGCCGGGGCCGACGCGTGCCGGGGGAATTTTACGGGCAACTGATGATCCGGCTGGGCTAAATTTTTTTACGGCAAACCCATACTAAATAGATAGGATTTCAATGGATGTCGAATTGATCAACCAAGAGCTGGCGTCGGCCAGTGCCGAGCAAATTGTCGTCTGGAGCGCGGGGCAATTTGGCAAAAATCTGGTGATGAGTTCTAGTTTCGGGGCCGAATCGGCGGTGCTGTTGCATATGGCCAATCAAGCACTGCCCGGCATCCGCGTCATTATGGTCGATACCGGCTATTTGTTCCCCCAAACCTGGGAATTTATGGAGCAATTGCGCCAGCGAATGGATTTAAATGTGTGGATATACCGCACGAAAAATGATCCCGTCGTCTGGCTGGGCCAAAACCAGGAGCACGATCCTACCCAGCGCCGGGATATCGAGCGCTGCTGCGCGATCAACAAGAATGAGCCGTTTGAGCGGGCGATGAAACAGTTGGCGCCGGCGGGGTGGCTGCGGGGCATCCGCCGCCAGCAGGCCCAAACCCGCCAGGATCGCCAAGTGGTGGAATGGGCCGCGCGCTACCAGTGCCTGGCCATCTCTCCGCTATTGGGCTGGACGGGCAAGCAGGTGCATGAATATATGCAAAAATATCAGCTTCCCTATCACCCGCTGCGGGAAAAGGGGTATTTGTCCATCGGCTGCAACCCCTTGAGCTGCACGCGCCCCATTGCGCCCGGAGAAGACCCCCGCGCCGGCCGCTGGAGCGGAGCGGGCAAAGTCGAGTGCGGCATTAACCTGACCAATTCGCTGGACTCGGCCAGACTATAACGCGCAAAAAACTAAAAGAGCGGCCCCGGGGTGGGGCCGCTCTGGCGAGGCATCCGCTTATTGAGCCGGATTAGTTCTGACGGCTGCCGGGCGGCAGGTTCAGGCTATACATCTCATCACCCCATTCCCACTGTTCCATGGTGCTGGCCAGGCTCTTGGTCTCGACGTGCCCGTCGAGATACAGGAAGTTGGTCAGCTTCTTATCGTAGCCGCCGGTGCCATGATTGTGGCCCACCCAGTCCAGACGGGTCTTATAGTTGCCGCTGGTCCAGCTTCCGTCGGCAAAGTGCGCCGAGGGATCGGTGTCCAGGTCGGCGACGGCGCTACGTGTGTAGTTCTCGCCGTCGGCCAGCTTTTCCATGTTGAAGGCGTCTTTGCCGCTGGTAACACTGGTGCGCCTAAAGGCGTGCAGCGGGCGGTGGCTCTTGACCACCAGGTTGCTGCCGGAGGAGCGGTCGGCGTCGGAAACGATACGCCAGTTGTTGATAAATTCCGTGGCCAGAATGGTCGAGGAACTGTTGCGCACGCGGCCGGCGGGCACATAGCGGTACGTGGCGTTGGCGCCCTGAAAACCCTTGACGAATTTGTTGCGGCCGCAGATCGCTTCGTTCAGCGAGTAGGCCATGCGCGGGGCCTGCTCGTCCACGCCGCTGAAGCTGGCGGCATCATGAATCTGGCCGGGTTCCGGATCATCGGTGTTGGTCGGCACCAGGCCGCCGCGATCGATGGACGGGCAGGCAAAGGCGTCCTTGGCCACGGTCCCTTCCCCGTACAGAAAGCTGCTCCAGTGGATGTAACCGTTGTCGGCGGCACCCGGCGTCTGCACGCCGTTGTTGATCTGCATCCCCTTGTAGAAATAGGAGATCGGCAGCACGCCCTTGTTCTGGGCCACATACATGGCGATACCCTGGCCGACGCTGCGCAGATTCGAGGCGCATTTGACGGTGTTGGCCGCCTCGCGAGCCCGGTTCAGCGAGGGTAAAAGAATGCTGATAAGCAGGGCGATGATTCCGATCACCACCAAAAGTTCCACCAGCGTAAAGCCGGTTTGTTTCTTACCTGTGGACTGAGACATCGTGCGCTCCTTTCAAAAAACGCGCGGATTTGACGGTGACTCAGAGGCCGGCGGCACACGCCGCCTTGACCGCCTGGCAATGATTTTGCTCTGTCCCGCTTCCGTCGAGCCAAAGGGTAGCGAGGTCATATAATGAAATGATTGCGATTATGTTAAATCTTAGTGAGGGAGCGAAATTTGCCGGCAAATGGCTTAGGGGCGGTGTCGATTATACTTCCTGTTTGTCGCGCGCGTGCCCCTATATTTTTGCACTCTACCGTTGCTAAGCCGAAACACGGTTTCTGACTGGCCATGAAGCCTGATTTCCTGACCCCATGCAAAAATCCGTGGGCACGCCCTTTGTCGTTGGCTTGTAACGCCGGCCCCTGACTTGATCCGTCTTTCGCTTAACATACTTCTATGCCCGCTCGCATCACCCGTTTAGCCCCGTCCCCGACCGGCGCTTTGCATTTGGGTAATGCGCGCACGTTTCTGGTCAACTGGCTTTTGGCGCGGCAAAACGGCTGGCGCGTGGAATTGCGCATCGAGGATATCGACGGCCCGCGCCTCAAGCGTGGAGCTGACCGGCAATTGCTCGAGGATCTGCGCTGGCTGGGCTTGGAGGCCGATGGCGCGGCGGTTTATCAAAGTGCGCGGCTGCAACTATATCAACAGGCTCTTGAAACCCTTATCCAGCGGCGGCAGGCCTATCCCTGTTACTGCACCCGCGGGGATATCGAGCGCGCAGCCAGCGCCCCCCACGCCGAGGATGGGGCGTCGGTCTATCCCGGCACCTGCCGGCGGCGCTATTTCGCGTCTGATACGCCGCCGCCGGCGGGCCCGCCGTGCGCCTGGCGCATGGCCTTGCCCGGCGGGGAATTAACCTGGCGGGATCAATTCGCCGGGCCGCAGTCGGCCCGCGCCGAGGAACTGGGCGATTTTGTTTTGGCCAAGCGCGACGGCCTGCCGGCGTATCAACTTGCGGTGGTGGTGGACGATGCGCTGATGAGTATCACCGATGTCGTTCGCGGCGACGATCTGCTCTCCAGCACGCCGCGGCAGATGTGGATTTACCGGGCATTGGGCTGGGAGGACAAAATCCCGCGCTACTGGCACCTGCCCCTGGTTCTCGGCCCAGACGGCAGACGCCTGGCCAAGCGCCACGGCGACAGCCGCTTATCCACCTATCGCGCCGCCGGCGTCAAGGCATCCACCATCCTGAAATTACTGGCCCGCTGGTGCGGCATGGAAACAGGCGAGCCGATCGGCGGGGCAACGGATTTGCTAAGCCGCTTTGATTTGGGGCGACTGCCCAAAACGCCAATCGTGTTTGATGGTCAACTGCCGCAGTAACCTGGCGGTTGGGGAAAGCGTAGCGGCGGGGCAGCGCATGACGTCAGGCTGACCGCCGGTTGGGTTAGAGCGTCAATTAAGCACTATTGCAGGTACTGCTATTAATGCCCTCCCCTGCGTACTCGCGGGGGAGGGGCGGGGCAGCGCATGACGTCAGGCTGACTGCCGGTTGGGTTAGAGCGTCAATTAAGCACTATTGCAGGTACTGTTATTAATGCCCTCTCCTGCGTACTCGCGGGGGAGGGTTGGGTGGGGGCTTCCTGATTCCTTGCGCTTGCGGGATAAGGAAGCCCTCACCCTAGCCCTCTCCCATGAGTACATAGGAGAGGGGATTATTACTCTCCCACGAATACATGGGCGAGGGGAATATTGCGCCTCTCCCATGAATACATGAGCGAGGGGATCTTTTGCCTGTCCCATAGGTACATGGGCGAGGGTTATTTTTACCTTTCCCACGCGCGCAGGCGTCTTTATATTCTTTGCCCTCTCCTGCGAACTCGCGGGGGAGGGTTGGGTGGGGGCTTCAAAATAGCCTGCAAAATCAGATGATTCCCACGTTAGGCCCTTACCTCATTGCACTGGCGGAGTAACGTGCGGGTGCGCCATACGCCCTATGCCATTAGCCTGACCGCCCGCGGCCACCATTGAGAGTTTGTGAAAGAATCACGATTTTCGACCAAACAATAGCGTTGTTACGCAAATATCGAGAGTTAAAATCAATTTATTCACAGGCTCTCAGCACTGGATCTTTCGCTCCTGGAGCGCTTTGCGTACTTCGGTGAGCAGTTGATTGACTTTGAAGGGTTTGAACAACACCGCCTGCAAGCCTTCCTGGCTGGCGCGGACGATGGAGTGGTTGGGATCGTAGCCGAATCCGGTCATTAAAATCACCGGCACCGATTGGGTTATCTTGCGCGTGGCGGCGAAGATGTCGTAGCCGGTTTTGTCCGGCATCTTGATATCGCTGATGATCAAATCAAACTCGCGCTGCCCGATCAATGCGATCGCCTCCAGCCCACCGCCGGCCACCGTTACCTGGGCGTGGTACTTGCGGAGAATATCGGCGACGGTGCCGCGAATCGTCGGCTCATCATCGGCCACCAGGATGCGCGCGCCGGTAAGCACCGGGTCATCGGTTTCGCGCACGTCGGCGACTCCCAGCACGGTATTAGGCCCATCGGCCACCTGGCGCAGGCATTTTCGCAACGTCGCCACGTTGTCGATGATCTGTTGCAGGCGGTTACGCAGATCATCATGGCCGATGTATTCGTCCATCATCGCATTGGCGTCGGAAACGATGTCGTTCAGCGGCCCGGCGGCCTCGGAGCAAACGTCGTCGGCCACCTTGTGGCTGGTGCTGACGCGCTCGACCACCATTAAATCCAAAATGTTCAAGGCGATCGCCACGTAGCGCCCGAAAATCTCGGCGAACTGCCGATCATCTTCATTAAACGCGGCTTTCTGGCGGCTTTCGATGTTGAAGATGCCGATGACCTTGTCGTGTAATTGCAAGGGGACGGTCAGCGAGCTGCGGGCCTGGTCCAGCCCCGCCACATAACGCGGATCGCGCTCCACATCGGGGCAGATATAACTGCGCCCCGTCGCCGCCACGTAGCCGCTGATGCCGTTGCCTTCGGCGGCGGAGAACAGGTCGATCCCCAGGGCGTCAGAGGGCAGCCCCACGCTGATAACCACCTCCAGCTTGTTGCTCTTGCGATCCAGCAGGCGAATGGCAAAGTGATCAAAGTGCATCAGATCGCGCGTGAAGCTGACGATCTTTTCCTCCAGCACCTTCAACCGCTGGGCCACGTTTAATTTGCCGATCGCTTCGCCTTCCAGCCGCACCAGCTCGCGCCCGGCTTTGTCGATGGTGTCGATCTTCTGTTGCAATCGCCGTGTGCTGGTCGCGTCCCAGATCACCGCCACCACCTGCACCACCTGTCCCGACGGGCTGATCACCGGCGAGGCGATCATCTCCAAGTACTGCTGCTCATCGATATTTAAAGCGTATCGTTTCGACCTGGAAAGGCTCTGGGTGCTGGGCGTTATAGGCGAAATCTGGCGGGTAAACAGCTCGTAAGCTTCTTTGCAGGTGCGGCGAATGGTCTCGTGCATGCGCGGGTTCCACGCCTGCATTTTTTTGTTCATCCAGTTGCAGCGGCCCTCGCCGTCAACAATGCAGACTCCCTCGCCGATGGTATCCAGGATCAAATGCGCCTGCTGGGAAACCAGCGCCCGCTCCAGGGGAAGGAAATCCCCGGCGTCGGAGAAGACGGCGTCAAACTGCCCGTGCCGCAGCGCCTCAATGGCTTGATCGATGTTCCCGGCCTCCAGCACGTCGCAGTTTTGCCGAAGATACTCCACGGCCTGCTGTGCTTGCGACTGACTGGCCAGAATCAATATTTTGCTCTTGGACATAGGCAATAAACGCTGTGGGGGCAAACCCTCATGTTAGTATCGGCAGCCAACGCGCGTCAATCATATTCATTGTAGTACGAAATGCGCCATGGCCTGGATCGGCTGATCGCAAATAAATATTGGCCCCGCCCGTTTACCGCTGGCGAACCAGTTTGGTGATCCGCCCGCTGCTGATCCATTCCACCACATACACATCCCCGTGCGAATCGACGCAGAGCGCGTGCGGGGAGTTAAACATTCCCGTTTTTAATTGCGGCTGGATATTGGGCCAGCCGGATGTTTTGGGTGCTTGCGGATTGTCGCCAAGCTGCGCAACCACCTGATCGTTTTTATCCAAAACCGTTACCCGCGCCAGCAGGTCGGGAATATACAACTCGTCTTGCCACTGATAAAAGCAGCAGGGCTGCTGCTGGCCGGCGGTGATGAAGCGGCGATGGCGGCCATCGAGCGAAAAGACCTGGATGCGGTTATTGCCGCGGTCGGCCACGTACAATTCCGCTTGGTCGCGGCGCGTGTCGATCCATCCGCCGTGCGGGCAATTCAATTGACCGGGCCCTGCGCCGGGGCCGCCGAAACTGTTGAGGTATTGGCCGTTTTGATCGTAGCGATGCACATAGGGCAGGCCGTAGCCGTCGAAAACGTAAATGTCGCCATTGGGCGCGACGCACACGTCCGTCGGTTTGTACAATTCCGCCGAGGTATACAAATCCTTTCGCGGCGGGGGATCGAGCGATAAAACCGTTTGCCCATCCAGTGTGGTTTTTACCACCTGCCGCAATTCGTAGTCAATCAAAAATAAATATTCCGCGCCATCCGGCTGCCGCGACAGGTATAACCCATGCGCCCCGGCGGCAAACTGCTTGCCAAAACTGCGCACAAATTGGCCTTGTCGGTCCAGCACCAGCAGCGCCTCGGCGCTTTGGTTGAAGATGTACACGTTATCGGCCCGGTCAACCACCACGCCATGGGTGTAGCCCAAGGTGATCGACGCGGGCAGCTTGGCCCAATTTTCGTTCCACTCATATTGATGCGTGCCTTGCCCAACGATCATGTCATGCTCCTTTTGTGATCCATCCATTTGTAAGACGCAAGAGAGTATAGGCCGACCCCACGACGCCAGCGGGGGAAATTCACCCCGCGTTCTGCACCAGCGTGCCCACGGATGTTTGCACCGGTTCAGCAAATCAGGCTTCATGGCCAGGCACAAACCGTTATTCCCGCTTAGAAACGGTAGAGTGCAAAATGGTTTGGGCACACCCGTCTGCCCGCCGCAAATGCGCCCTACTGGACGAAGCGGATCGGACGGCCTATAGTCGCCGGTAATTCCTCTTGTTCCTATTGGAAAAAGAGGTTATTGGGAAATGTCTCTAATTTTTAACCCCTTTTGGGAGAGTTTGCATGTCTCTAGTCCCTCCGCACGGCGGCAAATTGATTGAACGCGTGGTATCCGCTCAGCAGGCTCAAAAGCTGCAAGAAGAGGCTAAAACGCTGCACAGCCTGACCCTTTCGCCGCGTGAGCAGTGCGATTTGGAGATGATCGCCATCGGCGCTTTCTCGCCCTTGGGCGGATTCATGGATCAGAAGGATTTCCAAAGCGTCTGCAAAAATATGCGGCTGGCCGATGGCACGGTTTGGCCCATCCCGGTTACGCTCTGCCCGTCTGAAGAACAGGCGGCGAAAGTGGCTGTGGGCCAGCGCGTGGCCCTGCGCGATGAAAACCATACTCTGCTGGCGATTTTGACGGTAACCGACCGCTACACCCACGATAAAGCCCTGGAGATTCCCAACGTGTATCGCACCGAAGACGATGCGCATCCGGGCGTCAATATCGTCCGCAGCCAGGGGGATATCTGCCTCGGCGGGCCGGTGGAAGTGCTGGTGGCCAACCCCAACCCGGAATTTGCCCAGTTTCGGCTGACGCCCGCCCAGACCCGCGCGGCCTTTGCCGAAAAGGGGTGGAAAACGGTTTCGGCGTTTCAGACCCGCAACCCCATCCACCGCGCCCATGAATATCTGACCAAGTGCGCCCTGGAGATCACCGACGGCCTGTTGATCCATCCGCTGGTAGGGGAGACCAAGAGCGACGACATCCCCGCCGACGTGCGCATGGACTGCTATCAGGCCTTGCTGAGCAAGTATTACAATCCGCAGCGCACGCTGCTGGCGGTGATGCCGCTGGCCATGCGCTATGCCGGGCCGCGCGAAGCCATTTTGCACGCGCTGATTCGCAAAAATTACGGCGTAACCCACTTTATCGTCGGCCGCGACCACGCCGGCGTGGGCACCTATTACGGCACTTACGACGCCCAGAAAATCTTTGAGCAGTTTGATGTGCCCGCCGAGATCGGCGTTACCCCGCTGAATTTTGAGCATTCCAGTTGGTGCAAAGTGTGCGAGGGCATGGTCAGCGCCAAAACCTGCCCGCACGGCCCGGAAACCAAGGTGTTTTTATCCGGCACAAAAGTCCGCGACCTGCTCAAAAGCGGCCAGCGCCCGCCCATGGAGTTCAGCCGCCCGGAAGTCGCCGACATCCTCATCCGCTGGGCCAAAGGAACCTGACGCCTAGCCGATAACGAGCACTCACCAAGCACGCGGCCTACAGTCTGCATAAGCGTCCGGGCGTAAGTGGCGTTGCAGGCAGAAATGCCCCATGCTACCATACCATGAGTTAGCAGAAAACAGGTTCAATCGTACGTCGGGTTAGGCATAAGCGGACAGTCTGCCTTTGCAAGAATGTATAGTCTTTCCAATGATGATTAAACCCTATTGAGATCAACAGAGGTGTTTATGGCTGTTGCGGCTCACCTGTGCAGGTCCTGCGGCTTGGGCAGCAAAGAGTCGGAGTGTGTCAACTGTGGAGGAGCGTCCGCCAATATCGCGGCGCATTTATGCTCCTCATGCGATTTTGAAGCTGGCAGGTCAAGGTGCGGGAACCATGCGTTCTGACATATAGGCCGAACCAGCGGTTGCCGCAGACGGGGCTGGCATCACCGCTTTACAAGTGCAAAGTCTTCGGGTCCGGCCCCGCTACTGAACTCTATCGTTAGGCACTTACCCCCATGAGCGACGATTATTATTCCATCCTCGGCGTGCCCCGAAGTGCTACCGCAAACGAAATCAAGGAGCGATACCGATACCTGTGTCACGCATTCCACCCAGACAAGTTCCCCTGCGAGTCCCAGCGTCATTATGCCGAAAACGACTTCAAACGCATCAACGCAGCATACGAGGTTCTATCCGACCCCGATCTTCGAACCAGGCATGATGTCGCTTATGATTCCGCGACTTCCCAATCCACCGCTTCTTGCGACGATTCGTTTTCCTCCGCACCGCCCGGCGATCAAAACTCAGGTTATGATGCCGCGACTTGTCAGGACACCGTTTCTGCCCACGATTCGTTTTCCACCGCACCGCCAGGCAATATATACTCACGAGCACTTTCATGGCTATGGGCAAAAACCAAAGTAGCAATTTCGATGGTAATTGTACCAAGAGGGAACAACGATTACGCGTGGTGGCAGGTACTGTTGTTGCTTACCATTTTAATTATGGGCATTACCTTCTTGGCGGAATGCTCATTTCGCCATCCGGCTCCGCCACTTCTAGACCTTGCCGACGGAGTGACGCTCAAGCTGGTCCAGATTCCGGCGGGCAAGTTCCTCATGGGTAGCCCGAAGGATGAGAAGGACCGGGGAGACGACGAAGGGCTGCCGCCCGGCAAATGGGTGAACGGCAGTCCCCAGTTCGAGGTGACCATCAGCAAGCCGTTCTACCTGGGCGTGTATGAGGTGACGGTGGCCCAGTACGCGCAATTCGTGAAGGACACCGGCCTAGAGCTTGTGAAGTCGGACTTCAAACAGACCGGCGATCATCCGGTGGTGAATGTTTCCTGGGACGATGCCCAGGCGTTCTGCGCGTGGCTGTCGAAGAAGACGGGCAAGACGGTCACTCTGCCGACGGAAGCGCAGTGGGAATACGCCTGCCGGGCAGGCAGCAAGACGCGGTTCGGTTTCGGGGACAAGGATGAAGACCTGCACAAGTACGGGAACTATTGCGACAAGTCGAACACGAGCGGACTTGACTGGCAGGATAAGGACCACAACGACGGGTTTGACAAGACCGCCCCGGTCGGCTCATTGAAGCCCAACGCGTGGGGCTTGTACGACATGCACGGCAATGTTTGGGAGTGGTGCGCCGACTATTACGGTGAGTACACGGGCGCAGGCGCTGATCCCACGGGACCGAAAGCCGGTAGCCTCCGCGTGCTGCGTGGCGGCTCCTGGAGCTACAATCCGTGGAGCTGCCGCTCGGCCCGCCGCCTCAGGGTCAATCCTGGCGACCGGGACGGCCTCGGCGGCTTCCGGGTGGCGGTGGCGTCGGCGGGCGTGGACTTGCCTTAACCCTTTGCCCTTTGTCCTTTTTCCCTTTTTCCTTCCTGGGGTACAGGGGCGAAGCCCCTGTTCGCGCGGAAAATTTTGATCTTGGCCGAAGTCCCGTAGGGCACGCTACTGCGCGGGGTTCGTTTCCCGTTTCGTCCGACGCACCAGCGGCACGCAATAGCGTGCTCTACCAACTGGTTACTTTCGCGGTGCGGAAGAAACCGGGCGGCGCAGGGGTACGCGATCGCCTTTTGCTCTGGTATCCGCAATGGTAAACTATGCCTTGGCCTCAAACCGGAGAACCAAACATGATGAAGACCGTTGCCGTGGCGCTGCTGGTGGTCGGAATGTTGTTGGT
>JBBQBE010000030.1:0-36339 GCA_038317225.1 Tepidisphaerales bacterium
CAGCGCCCCGCCAAACCACAACTGGCGGGCCTGATCCACCGGAAATTGCCATGTGCCCAGCAGCGGCGCTTGGGGTTTATTCAAATCAAAGGCTTCGATGGTAAACGAGCCGGCGGCTTTGAGCGTTTCACCATCGGCATCCACCGGATAGACGTACACGCCCAGTTCGTGGCCTTGGGCGCTATGGTTAACAGGGTCCATGGGGCCGGTCAGTTTGCCAAAGCGCAACTCCGTGGCGGTAAAAAGTTTGCTGAGCCGACTGGTTGGCAGCGCCGGCGTTATGCCGGATTTTTGTTCCAGACTAGCCAAGGTGCGCTGGTCATCGCGCTGCCGGGCGGTGAGCAAATCCACTTGGTTGCGCAAGGTTTGGTTTTCCTTACGCAACGCGATATTCGCCTGATTCGGCTTGACGCAGCCGCTGGCGGTGATTATTGACGCCAGCGACAAAGCCATCCATGGGGACTTGTTCATTGCATTTCCTTCAAGCGCATTAAGCGCAGGTTATTTCTCATCCACGTCCAGCACCTTGAGCACCACCAAATCCTGCACATCAATTAAGCCCACCGGCCGATCCTCTTGATCCACCACCGGAAGCTCGTCGTAGCGATATTTCCGGCAAATGCCTAGCGCCTCGCTGGCCGGTCGATCCTGGCCGATGCGGCGGGGATTGCGCGTCATCACTTGCGCAATCGGCCGAGCCAGGGCCGCGCCGCTGTCGCCGGTGAGCAGTCGCCGCAGGTCCGCGTCGGTGAACATGCCGCTGATTTTTCCTTGCGAGTCGGTCAGAATCACCGCGCCGCTGCGCCGCTTAATGGTGCTGGCTTGCTGAAGTACCTGGGCCACGGTGAGCTGGTCCGAGGCGACGGGGAGATTTTCACCCAGGCGAAATCCCATCGCTTCGCACACTTTCATCAGCCGCCGCCCCAACTGCCCGGCGGGATGATACAGCGCAAAATCCTCGGCCTGAAAATGCCGCAGGTGCATCACCGACAAAGCCAGTGCATCCCCCAGCACCAGCATGGCGGTGGTCGATGCGCTGGGTGCCAGCCCCAGCGGGCAGGCCTCTTGGATTTTGCCCATCTCCAAAACCACATCCGCCGCTTTGCCCAGGGAGCTGGCGCGCGAACCGGTCATGGCGATGATCGGGTAGCCCAGTTTGCCCACCAGGTTCACCAGCCGCGTTACCTCATCGCTTTCGCCGCTGCCGGAGAGGATCATCACCAAGTCGCCCTTACGCACGCAACCCATGTCGCCATGCACCGCGTCGGCGGGTGAAAGAAAATGGCTGGGGGTACCGGTGCTGGAAAAGGTGGCGGATAATTTGCGGGCCACGTGCCCGGCCTTGCCCATGCCCGTCAACAGCAGCGAAGCCGGGCAATCCAGTATCATTTTGCAAGCGCGTTCAAAGGCGTCATTGACGGCTTTTTGCATAGCGCCGGCCGCTTGCGCCTCGGCGCTGATCACTCGCAACGCGAATTGTTCAAGGGATTGATCCATCAGGAGATTGGATTATCAAACCCGCGGCATTAAAATCAAGCCACTTGGCAAAAGGGAGCAGCATTGGATTATCGCGTTGATCTGGATGTCTATCACGGCCCGATGGATTTGCTTTTGTATTTGATCAAGCGCGACGAGCTGGAAATCACCGATATTCCCATCGCCCGCATCACCAATTCCTACATGCAATACCTGGAGATGCTGCGGAAAATGGGCGGCCGCGATGGCCTGGATATCAATCTGGCCGGCGATTTTATAGTCATGGCCGCTACGCTGATGGAGATCAAATCGGCGATGCTTTTGCCCCGCGATGTCCCCGCCGAGGGCGATAGCGCTTTGTCGGCTGCCAAGGAACTGGCCGATCCGCGCTTTGAAATGGTGCAAAAACTGCTTGAGTATAAGCGCTTCAAGGACAACGCCCAGGCCCTGGACCAAAAGGCCCGCTTGCAGGAACAGCGTTTTGTGCGCGATCCGGCGCGCGATGATGCGACCGACGAGCCGCCGCCGCTGGATTTGGAGGAAGTGCAGATTTGGGATTTGCTGGAATGCTTCAATCGGCTGATGCTCCAAATCGGTATCCGCGGGCGGCTACACGAGGTAACCGATGATGATACGCCCCTGGCCCTGCACGCGGCGGATATTGAAGATCGCTTGACCCGTGAAAAAACCCTGACGCTGGAGCAATTGATGCACGGCCGAAAAAATCGCGGCGAAATGATCGGAGTGTTTCTGGCTTTGCTGGAATTGATTCGACAGAAAAAAGTGCTGGTGCAACAGGCCGAGGCGCTGGGTGAAATTTGCATCGTTTCCGCCCCGGAGGAACATCGTCAGTTGCGGGAAGATGATACCCAGGCTTAAACGGTTTTAAGTCCGCCGGCGCAACAGCGGCGCATAGGCCGTAACCACCCACATCAGCAGCCCCGCTGGTTCTGGAACGGGCGTGAAAAAACGCATCTCGGAAATGCCGGTTACCTGCGTGCCGCCCCAATTTTCTTTGACTACCATTTGCACATAGCGCACCGAGGCGGCCGGCAGCGTATAGCTTTCGCCTTGATAATTACTGGAGCCGGGACCATTGGCCAAAAGCACATCGGCGGCCAGGGTGCTGTAGACCACATCGTCCATCGAGACCAGCACATCCACCCGGCGAAAACCCCGATCATTCTCGGGGGCCGGTTGATTGGCATTCCACAGATGAAATCCGCCGATGGTTACCAGGTCGCCCAGGTCAAAGCGAATCGTGGGCGTCAGGTCGCCGATAGCGCTATGCCAGAAACCCCACTTGCCGGGGGCATCGTCGCCGCTGCTGTAATGACTGGGCCATAGGGTGGGCACGGGATCGCCGCTTTGCATCGCCGCCGGATCAACCAGGCCGTTGCCATTGATGATCCTCTCGGCCGCCTGATCGCCGTAAGCGCTGGATGCGGTGGCGCTCACCGGAGCGATGAGCATCGCCGCGCCATAGCCCATCGGGGCGCAACCAAGCAGCGCGGCCAGGATCAGGCCGCGGTCGATGATTCGCAAGACGGACAGTTGCCCGGTTATGGCACGCTCCGGTGTTATTGACTAGCCCCCTTTGCCCGACTCCATATTATCGACTCTGCGGCGGTAAAAATATGACCTGTCGGCGGATATTCATTTATTTCACATGGCAAAACGGCGGGCATTATGGCACTTCCGCGGGATCCTGGCGGCTGCCGCTTTCCAATAGAGATGGCTCGGTCTGATTTGTTGACAGAGGCCCCATCATCAGCAGCACCACGCCCATGAGCAAGGGGGCGCCGATCGCCGTGGCCAGACCCCATGCCATCGTGGCGTGGTCGGTCACCCAGCCTACGATCCAGGGCATGACAACGGCTCCAGCGTTTCCCGCCGCCGCCAATGCCGCATACATGGTGGCCCCGCCGTGCGGGAAGCGGTCGGCGGTGATCGCCAGCATACTGGGCCATAAGGCGCTGCCAGCCAGTCCCGCCGCGATGCAGCAAGCCAGCGCCAGCCACGACGGCCGGGCAAACGAAGCGCCGATAAACAGCACCACCGACGCCCCGCAGCACCACAGCAGCACCGTGCGGATATTATCTGCCCGGCCAATAAGACCCACGCCGATACGCCCCAAGGCCATCATGGCCAAGAATGCCGTCAGAGAGATGGCCCCGGTCAGAGGCGTGTATCCCAGACTCCGCTCCGCATACGCCGGCAACCACGCGGCCATGCCCATTTCCGTGGCCCCGCCCAGCGCGATGGCCGCCATGGCCGCCAGGAAATAGGGGATGCGGATCAAGCGGCGCAATTTGTGTTGCCGGCGCTCTTCGTGGTGGGGGGGCTGGGGAGGCAGGCGCATGAGGGCAAACCCCACCGTTACCAGCACCGGCAGGATCGCCAGCAGCACGGCCGTCTGCCGCCAGCCGATGCCCACTTGCCGGGCCGCGCCGGCCAGCAGCACCGTAACCACCGCTCCGATGCAATAGAACGAATGCAGCCAATTCATCGCCGCGGCGCGGTTGTGCGGCAATAAATCGCCAACTATGGGGCTGAGCACCATATCCAGCGTCCCGGCACCGATGCCCATCACCGCCGACGCCGCCAAAACCGCCGCATAGGTGTGGGAGCGACCCAGCGCCAGCAAGCCCGCCATCATCAGCACGCTTCCCACCATGGCCATGCGGCGCAACCCCCAGCGGTCGGCCAGGGGGCCGGTCAGCACTATCGCGCCCACCACCCCAATAAAAGTAACGGCCATGATGCGGCCGAGTTGTTCATTACTCAGTTGCATCCCCGCGCCGGAAGCAGACTGCAACGACGTGAAAAAAACCGGCAGCAGATTCAATCCAATCGCCAGAACCATCATGCCCGCGCAACATATCCAAAAGGCCAGTCGCACCGCGGGCATTCGCTGTGGTGAATTATCGGTGGGCATCGCAGCAAATATGCCGTGGCTATGCAGGTCCGTCCAGCGTCGATTGAATGTTGAAGGTCGATTGTTGAATGCGGAATGTTGATTGTCGAATGTCGAATGTCGAATGTCGAATATCGAATATCGAATGTAGATACAGTAATTAGTTAATTATGAAGTGTCCGTAGTCCGTAGTCCGTTGTCCGTAGCAAAATGCTTTGCTACTGACAACGGACCACTGACTACGGACAAAAGGAGGGTACTCCCGCCGTGCAACGGACTACGGACCAAAGGAGGGTTACTCCCGCCGTGCAGCGAACTACGGACAAAAGGGCGGAATGTCCGCCCCTTTCTGGGGCGGAATGAGGTGGAAATGTTCGATTGGCAAAGCCCGGCACCGGCCACTCAGGCCGCCTGGCGATAGCCGCTCAAACCAGTTTCAGCGGCAATTTGCAAAGTTGCGGCCCCGGCATTCCGATAACTAAAGACGATGCCGCAGTTTTCGTCTCATCGCCAACCTCGCCGCTCCGGCCCGCGGCAGCACTTGTCGCGGCCGGTCAAGCTGTATGATCCACTCAGCGAGCGCTATTTTTCAGGGCATTTGCTGGATGAATCGGACCAAGGCGGGCGTTTGCGCCTCGAGGGGCATTGTCCGCTGCAACCAGGGGCGCAAGTAAGGCTGTATGTCGCGCCGGTCGGCCAATCGGCAGGATTGGTGAGCCTGCAATCCATGCAAACGGCACAGGTGGCATGGATGCGCCGCGATGGCCAGGGGTGCTTGCAAGCGGGGGTGAGGCTGCTTGCGGCTTCAAATCGGGTCGCCCAAGCCGCATAAAATGCCACAAAATGGATGAAATTAACGATAATTTTGCGTTAATTTAACGGTCGCAAGTGCTTAATGGGCAATCGTTTGCAGGCGGCAACAAGTTTCTACTAACAATTAATGGCCATTGTCAAACTTTTTACGTGGAAAGATCCTAAACTTGTGCTATACTTGTTTTAGTTGCCTGCTGTGTGGCGAATGGTGTTTAGCCTGTACTGGCTTAGCTAGAATCGCCGCAGGGAACATTATCTGAACCTGGAGCGGATATCATGGGTGTTTTTACGAAATCTTTTGTGGCGGCGGTTGTGTGCGTTTCAGCGTCGGCCTTCGCCGCGCCAGTCACCTATACCTACAACTACGCTAATCAAGTCGGCACGCAGGTAACCTTTTCCAATATCTCGGAAATCGATACCGGCAGCGTGACGGCTCTTTTTAATACCCCCGGCGTATCGGCCAATTCGCTCACGTTTAGCGCCATGAATTTCAAGGCCCTGGCCTCCAACGGCGCAACGGATTTCACCGATGGACAATTGAACGTAACCATCGCGCCCAATCAGCCGAATTTATCAATCCAGCAAATCAATATTGTTGAAGCCGGCGACGCCACGCTCGGCGGCATCGGCACCGCCGCTACCTACGCCGCAGTGGCTGGAAGCATTTTCGTTACCGTGTCGGAAATTAATCACGTGGCCATTACACCGATCACGCTTAATGGCGGTGTGGCGTTCTCGCCCAATAGTGGGCACTATGCACTGCCCCTCAACAGCGGCACGACCATCTGGAATGGCACCTTCAGCATTGATATCGCCTCGCAATTGGCGTCGATGAATCTCTCGCCCAATGCGACCAAGGTGAATGTGAATTTGGACAATACGCTTAGCGCATACAGCCAGTTGGGAACCAGCGCTTACATCGCCAAGAAAGTGCTCAACGGCAGCAGCATCCAAGTGGTTGTGCCGGAGCCGGCCAGCCTCGGACTGCTGGCCCTGGCCGGTTTGCTCGGGCTGCGCCGCCGGGCCTGAACCGCGCCCGATTGGTTGATAACGCTTGACCGCTCGAGCGTGATCAAGCGAGAATAACTAAAATGAACACTGCCCGCTTTGTCGGGCGGTTTTTTTTCTTTATACTTTCCCGCCATGATTGATTCCCGCGAAATATTCGGCGCTGAAATTCAGTATTTTCGTCTCCAGCCGCAATACTGGCAGACGGTGCTTAATCAGCTCAAGCAAACCGGCCTGCGCACGGTTACCACATACGTGCAGTGGGCCACGCACATGGTGGGCATGCCGGACGCCGAGCATCCGGCGGGATATTTTGATTTTGAAGGCAAGAGCGATCCCCAACTGAACCTGATGCGCTGGCTGGACCTGGTCGCCGCCAGCGGCTTGAACCTGAACTTTCGCTGCGGGCCGTTTTGCTGCAATGAAATGCCGTACGGCGGATATCCCAAATGGCTGGTGATGGGGGATCCGTCGATGATGGTATGGGATTATCAAAATCGCACCACCCAGGGCTACTGGATCGGCAAGCGCGAAGGTTCCCAGCCGTCGTACCTGCATCCGGGCTATTTGGAACTGTCGCGCCACTGGCTGGCTGCGGTGGACACGATCATCCGCCCGCGGCTCAAAAGCAATGGCGGCTTCATCACCATGATCAATCTGGATAACGAGATCAGTTACATCGTCAAAGACTCGTTTCTGGATAGCGACTACAACCCGGTCAACGTCGGCCCCGGCGGGTTTTATCACCAGTTTTTAACCGAAAAATACCACAGCATTGCCAATGTCCCTTATCGCCGACGCCCTGGATCCATCGAGCAAATTCAGCCGCCGCGACAAATCCCAGAGCAACTTGGCGAGGATTTGCCCTGGCACACCGATTGGATCGAATTTAAGACCTGGTGCATGTGCCGCTATATCCGCGCTTTGCGGCAGATGCACGAGGGAAACGGCGTCAGCGATGTGTGTTTCATGACCAATTTCAACCCGCATCTGCCCGAAGGCGTGCCGACGCGCATGAGCGCGTTTCAAGAGGCTGTGGGGCCTAAGGGGCTGGTGGGCTACGATTTTTATCGCGGCTGCTTCATGAGCTACAGCGGATATCAGTCGATGGCGCGGGTGCTGAAATTGATGGCCGCCAGTGTGGATTTTGTCTGGTCGGCGGAATTTATGGCCGGCACATGGGTGCGCGATCTGACCAAATCCAGCCGCGTCAGCGCCGATCATATGCGCTTCATGGCCCGTTGCGCCCTGGCCCAGGGCTGCAAGGCCATTGACTGGTTCATGTTCCACGACCGCGACTGCTGGGGCGATTCCCCGGTTTCCACTCATGGACACCGCCGCCCAAGCTGGAATGTGCTCCAGGAAGTGCCGACGCTGCTGTTTGAAAAGATCAAGCATTGGAACGAACTGGTTCCGCAATTTGACGTGGGCATTGTGTATGACTTGATTCAGCATCAGCATACCGCCCTCGGCGATCCCTCGCCCTGCAATGACAACGACTTGCATATCGGCCGGCCGACTATCGATTCGGTGCAAGCGGGCAAGGCAACCAATGAATACATGGGTCTGTTTCGCCTGGTTGAACAAAATGGCGCCCAGGCGGGCGCGATTGATGTGCTGGCCCGGCCGGCGGAATTAAAAAAATATCCGTTGGTCTTGATGCCCGGTTCGCCGGTGCTGGAGTCGGCGGCGGAAGAGGCTTTATCCGACTATGTGCGCGGCGGTGGCGTGTTGATAATCACCGGCCCCTGGCCCAGCCGCGATGAATTGGGCCAGCAGCGCGGTTTCTTCGGTCAAACCGCCCCGCAAGCGAGGGTGCAACTGGGGGCGGGAACGATCCACTGGCATTCGGCATGGATCGCGCAGGATAAGCCGGAACAGGAAAGTTTGGAGTCAATCGCGCTGGTGGGCCAGTGGATGAAGTCCATCACCCCGGCGGTGCATATTCGTCCAGCCGAGCCGATCGCCCCGGTGGACTGGATCGAAGGCGGCGGCGGGGGCCCGCATCCCCAGCCGCGTACCATGGCCAGTGCCATATTGCACCTATGCCCCCAGGAGCGGGTGGTTTTTGTCTTGAACCATTACATCACCGCCGCGGAGTTTGAATTGAGATTTGCCGATACGACAATTAAAGAATTAATTGATCTGGATGACGGGCGGCGAATTGCAGTCTCCGGCGGCATCGCCAAGGTGGACGTGGATCGCAAGGCCGCGGCGGTGTATCGGGTGCTCTGAATGTGCCAGTGGAAATTGCCAAGCCCTTAACCAGCTATTCACCGGCACCGGCACCGGCAACGGCAGCGGCAGCGGCTGAGAGCCTGTGAATAAATTGATTGTGAAGCTCGATATTTGCGAAAAAACGCCGGCATTTGGCAGAAAATCGTGATTTTTTCACAAACTCTAAGTGAATCGGGCGATTAAATGTCGTCAGTGGGTGCCGCGTTGCCCGTCGCAGCGGCGGGCGCGCAAAAACAGCTACGGCAACCGGGCGCGCAGGTATTCTATCTGGTCCTCGATCTCTTGCATTTGCTGATTCAAGACGCGGCGATCGGTGGGCTGCCGGGCCTGCTCGATGCGTCGCCGCAGGTCGCGGGCTTCGAGTTCCAAACGCTCGATCTGGGCTTGCACATCGGCTTCGGGATTGTAGACGGCGCTCATCAATCCTCCCGGCTAGAGCTAGGCTTATTATAGCCGCGCCCCATGCCACCGGCCACGCGAAATCTCGCCGGTGAAGTTACCCGACACCCAGGGGATCGTGTCCTGCGGGCAGCGGATCACTCAGGCTCCACACGCGCCGCCTGGTGTAGATCGACGCCGGGGCGGTGGTGGGCCTTGAGGCTGGTGGTGGCCGCCGAACGCACCCAGTCCAGGTAGCCGAATCGCCAAAGGTAAGCGAAGCCCACCAGCAGCACACCGAAAAATGCCAGCATGTCGATCAGGCCGGTCATGCGCCAATTCGCCTGCTCGCCATAAGCGACGGCCCAAGGGTAAAACAGGGCAACTTCCACATCGAATACCAGGTAAACCAAGGCGATGATGTAAAAGCGCAGATCGAATTGCACCCATGAACTACCGATTGACGGCTCGCCGCATTCGTAGGTGGCTGATTTCTCACTATTGGGTGCCGCGGGGCGCAACAGCTTGCCAAACAGCAGGCTCCCCAGAACGAACAGCGCGCCAACAATGGTGAACAACGTGATCGAAAGCAGCACTTGCATAAAAAATAAGGTACGCGATGAGTGCAAAATGACAAGGGCCTTGGGGCAGGCGCTGAGGGTTGAATGTCGAATGTCGAATGTAGAATGTAGAATGTAGAATGTTGAATGTTGAATGTTGAATGTCGAGTGCTGAGTGTGGAACGTTGAGTGTTGAATTTTTAACCCTTCTCCCTCTCCTATGTACTCATGGGGGAGGGCCGGGGTGGGGGGCTTCCTTATACCGCATGTGAGTTAAATATTGAGCGCTGAATGTCGAATGTCGAAGATTGGATTTTTCCACACTCAACACTCAACAATCAACAATCTTTCCCCAATGGCCTTATCCCTCGGCGCCGCCCAGATCGCGGGTCTGGAAAAGCCACAATCCCACACTCAGGGCAAAAGCCGCGTAGGCGGCGGCATACAATGCCGACAACCCCGCCCAGAGCCACACCCGCCCGATGGCAAACGCATGGGGATCGGCGGCAAATTCGCTGCCTTGCAATGCGAGCTTGCCGTAGACCGTCGCTTCCTTCAGATCAAACATCTGCAAATACGGAAGAATTAAACTCAGCAGCCACGCCAACGACTGCACCAGCGTGCCGCTGTCGGCCAAAACGCCGCCGCTTAGGGGGAAAAGAAATCGCGTCAGGTTTCCGGCGATGTACAGCAAAATAACCACCGGCAGGTTCACCACCAGCGAAAATCGCGTGGAGAGCGCCACCCCGATCGCCGCCAGCACACTGACTTGCAGCCAGATTTGCACCAGGCTGATGCCCGCCCCCAGCACGTGCATGAGCCGCAAATTCAAAAGCTGGCGGATGTCGCGCTCGTCAATGCCGCCGGTGCGAAGCTGGTAATCGCCGGGGATGCGCCACCACAAACACAAGATCAAAATCGCCCCCAGGATCGCCACCGCCAGCAGCGCCGCGAGGCTGATGCCCAGATATTTGCCCAAAAGCACCTGCCAGCGGCGCAAGGGTTTACTCATCAGCGTGAGCATGGTGCGGTCCTCGATCTCTTCGTAAATCGAGCGGCTGGTGGCAAAGAGCGTGGCGATCAGCACCAGCAGCAGCACCACGTCGAGCGAAACGCTCTTGAACATGATGGTGTCTTCGCCGAGGGTGAAAAACGGCAAAAGTGCGAAGACCACCAGGATCGCCGCGCCCAGGGCCAGCAGCAAGGTATAAATCGGCTGCACCACCGCCTCGCGGAAAGTGTGGCGCACGATAACAAAGGTGCGGTTTGTCATGAGTCGCCCATCATAAAACCGCGGCATGGATTTGCAACGACGCCGGCGGGGATTACAACACCATGCGATGGATTTTGTTTGGCCGGCGGCGCTGTGGGGGTTCTTGCCCTGGTTGGCTCTGGGGGCGTGGCTGTTGCGCGGCCGGCGTGCGAAAGTGCGCGTCGCTTTCCTGACCTTGTGGCGTCAGGCGACCCCGCCCTTGCCGGGACGCCGTCGCCTGCGCTCGCCGCCCTGGCCGGTGCTGCTGCTATGGCTGGCGGCGGGGGCGGCGCTGCTGGCACTGGCCCAGCCGCGTGTGCCCGCCGGACAAGCTGTAGCCAACCACTGGACGGTTGTGCTGTCGCGCGACCCTTGGCTGGCGGCCAGGCGGCAGGGGAAGCAACTGGAATACACACTTCTGCTTCGCCAGGCGGACCAGTGGCTTGGCCCGCAAGTGGGGCGGATTACTTTGATGCCCGCGCCGCAAAAGGTGATTCAGTGTTCGCGCAGTCAATGGCTGGAGCAGGCGGACAATTGGACGCCCGTTGCGACAGGCGCCGCGGAGGCCACGCGCCGGGCTGTGCTCCAAGCGCTGGCCGAGTCAGATCGACCGGTGCTGCTGGTGGGCAATCGGGCCATCGACCTGCGCGATCCGCGGCTTTTTGTGCTGGCCCAGGCCCGGTTGCTGGAGAATGTGGGAATTGATTATTTCGCCGCCGTTGCGTCGCCGCTTGGCCAGGCGATGGTGCGTTTGCTCAATCATTCGGATCGCAAAAATGCCCTATTGACCCTCAGCGATGGGCAAACTCCCACCTCGCTGACGGTCGATCTGCCGCCGCGCGGTCAAAGCCGGGATTATTTTGTGGATCTGCCGCGGCTAGGCCCCTGGCTGGAGGCGCACATCACCCCAGACGACGACTTTGCCGCCGACAACCGGGCCTGGATCAGCCGCCGCGGCCGCTCGGCAGTGGCGGTAGCCGCGGGTGCTTTGTCCCCGCCGCTGCAAAAAATGGTGGCGGTGTGGAATCGCTTGCGCGCCGATCCCGCCAGCGGCTTGCGTGTCATGGTTGCAAGCGATCTGGCGGATCATCCGGCCGAGGAGCCGATGGTACTGATGCCGCCGGCGACCCAGCCGCTCCAAGCGCCGCTGCGGATCGCGGCCCACCCCATCACCGAGCATATCGACTGGCAAAATGTGGAGCGCGACGGCTGGGCCGCGCCGTCGCCGCCGAGCGGGTTTTCGCCGCTGGTGAGTGATGCCGCCGGTCGGACGCTGCTGGCCATCCGCTCCGAGCCGGCGCGACAAGTGTGGATCGGGTTGCAGTCGGCGGAACTTTTTAACAGCTCCGACTGGGTGCTTTTATTTTCCCAGGCGATGCAATGGATCGGCGGCCCGTCAGCGCGCTGGCTCAGCGAGGATGCGGCCGCGATCAGCGGAGCATGGAAAACGGTGTCGGCCGCGCCGCCGGAGGGTAGCGCTCAGCAGGGTTGGTGGCCGGGGCTATATGAAAACGGTCAAGGGCAATGGCTCGCGGTGGGCAGGCGATGGGATGATGCGCCGCCGTCGATTGACTTGGTTCCCGCCGCACCGCCGATGCGCCAGCATTGGCGGGAGTTAACTGTCCCGCTGCTCTGGTTGGCGCTGGCGGCGGGGGGGCTGGCCGCCTGGGGGTTTATTCGCAAGTCGCCGTCGCTTACGGCGCGGGCGTCAGTTTGATTATGATGACCGCATCGCTGCCGGGCCGCGCTACCCGCAGGGTCAAATTCTCCGGTTGCCGCGCCAGCAGCAGCGCCAAATCCATGGTGCCATCGATGCGCTGTTCGGTTGTGCCCAAGATGCGATCGCCCGGTTGAAATCCGCATTTTTCCGCGGCCCCATCGGGCAAAAGCCGGTCCACCACCACCCCGCCGCCGAAATGTCCGAGCGTTTCCTCATGCACCACCAAACCCAGTGCGGCGCGATGCACCGTGCCCGAGTCGATCAATTGCTTGACCACCGGCGCGATGCGCTTGAGGTTGATCAACCGGCCCTGGCGGACAAATCCCGCCGCCGTCGCGTCAGGCAAAATTAGCAGCCCGGTTTGGCGGCGCAACAGAGAAAAAGGCCCGACGTGCGTAACCCCATCGGCGTCGGCCAGCACTGCCCATTGCCAATCCGACGGTTCGGCGTCCGCCGGCTGAACCGGCTGGAGGTTGTCAGCGCTCACTTGCAGCACCGTCAAATGCGTGGGTCGATCGGTGCCAACAACTTTGGCGTTTTGTTCGCGTCCGTCCGGCCAGCGGATCGGCACTTGGGTCGCCGCCGCCAGCGGTCCTTCAAAAGAGACGGGAATGACAATATGCCCTTGAGTATCCCAGATGACTGCGATCTGCCCGGCGGCCAGCACCACTGACGGCTGCAAACGCAATTCCAATTGCCGCACTTCATCGCCCAACTGTTGCAACAGTGACGGCGCGCTGGTGGGGGCGGTTTGCCCCAGCGTGCGGCTTGGGGCGGTTTGCCCCAGTGCGGGGGCCGCAAAACCCAGCAGGAAAATAAGTGGCAAACGACGCAACATGCCAGATCAACCGACTGTTAAACCTAAAATTCCTCGCTGACCAGTTTGACATCCCCACCGGCTGGCGGGGGCGCGGGGGCCGCTTGCGGCGGCTGCTGGATAAACTGCCGGGCCTCCTCGGGATGCTGGAAACGATGCACCGCGATGATGCGTCCGGCCGGATCGCTGACGGTAACGGCGAACGGCCCGGCCGGACCCACCGCCGGCACAGCACGATTGCCCACCAGGGTGATCGGCGACTGCGCCGGCGTGAGCGCCCCGGTGCTTTGCGAGACCTGCGGCATCACGCTGGTTCCCCGGCCCATCCAGCCCATCGAAAACCCCAAAGCCAGACACGCCGCCGCCGCGATCCACCCCACACTCCATGAGCGGGTGGCTTGCCGGTGCCACTGCTCTTGATTGCACGCGGCCAGGATTGAGTCGGCCAAAGCCTCTGCCTCGGCGCTGGTTGCCAACTGGCTCCAGTAGGAGCGGCGCGACTGTCGATCGGCCCGCAACTGCTGGTAGCACTCGGCCAGATCCGCATCGCGCTCCAGCCGCGCGCTAAGCTCTTGGGCCTGGGGTGCGGCCAGCCGACCGTCGGCCAATTGTTCCAACTGTTCAAGCATCTCAATAGAAATGGAGGGGTTCATAATTGATCCTCTTTGAGCATCGGGGGCCTGGGTTTGACGGGCCGACCTTGTTTGACATATTTTTCCAAATCCTGTTCCATTTTGCGTCTGGCTCGATGCAGCCACGTTTTCACCTGCGGCAGCGTGATATTCATCGTTTGGGCGATCTGTTCATAAGACAACTGCTCAAATTCGCACAGCATCAGCACCGCGCGGAAATTCTCCGGCAGGCGGTCCATGGCATGGCGCACCTGGGCGATGGTCTCGGTTCGATCCATGGCATCGCCAGGCCCCGGATCCAAGGACTGGGTTTGCTCCTCTTCAACACTGGCCATGCGCGGCCGCCGCAGCGTTCGCAGGGCCTCGTTGACCACGGTGCGGCGCATCAAACCCATCGGTTCGCGCCAGTCATAGCGATCACGATGGACAAACAGGTTCAGCAACGCCTGCTGCACCACATCCTCCCCAGAGCCGCGCCGGCCCAGCACACCCCGGGCGATCGCCAGCAGGCGTCCGCTATGCTCACTGACCGCCCGCTCGAACAGCGCTCGGTTGTCTTCCAGAGGATGCTCCTGTCCATTGCTTAACACGCGCCGACTCCGCCAAAGTTGCGAGCGGGGGCCATGGAAAAAATCCCGCCGTCGCCCGTCAAGGCCAATGTTACAATATCCTGCGTTGCGCATCGACTTTTATTAGCATCGTTCAATCATTATGATGCGCTTGGTGGGGATTTTTAACCTTACAGGAGTCGCCATGGGACGGATTGCCGAGCGGTTGGCGGTGCAAAGCTGGTGTTTTCGCGCGTTTAAAACCAATGCCCAGGTCATCGAGCAATTGGGAAAAATCGGTCTGAAACACATTGAATTATGCGGTGTACACGCGGATTTCAATAAGCCGGAAACCTTTGAAAAAGTGATCGGCGAATATCGCGCCGCCGGCGTGCGGATCGTCAGCATCGGCGTGCAGGGTTTTGGCGACAATCCCATCGCCGAGGAGTCGTGGTTCAAGTTTGCCAAGATGGCCGGGGCCGGGCAGATCAGCGCCACTTTTGATCGGGGCAAAACCCCCGAGGCGTTTGCCAGCGCCTCCAAACTGGCGGACACGTATGGTATTAACCTGGCCATCCACAACCACGGCCGCCACGATTGGCTTGGTTCGCCGTGGATGCTGGAGGAGGTTTTCAAAAAGACGTCCCCACGTATCGGCCTGTGCCTGGACACAGCCTGGATGCTCGACGGGGGCCACGAACCGCTGGAGATGGCCGAGCGTTTTATCGACCGGCTGTACGGCGTGCATATCAAGGATTTTGTATTCGACCGCGCCGGCAAGCCGGAGGATGTGGTGGTGGGGACGGGCAACCTGGATCTGGCAAAACTGGTTCATTTGCTGGAATCCAAGGGCAAACCGAATCTGTGCGCGATCCTGGAATACGAAGGCGATGAGCAAAACCCCGCCCCGGCACTCAAACAGTGCGTGGAGGCGGTGAGGGCGATTTAGAGCATTCTAAAAGCAAGCGTGGCCTGAACAAAAGCCGCACCGGTGAGTGAGCATAGGGTTTTCCACGTGCTGACACGCACGGCTCTTTGCCAACCGCTACGAACGGCTTGGAAACGCTCTAGTTGGCAACGGCCAAACCGCCATCACCCCGTACCCGCCGGCGCGGATAGGATTGCGTTGCACCTTGCGACTGGGTCTGTCTATCGTGCTGCAACGGGAGGCGCAACCAACAGTTTGATTTTGACGCCCCGGCGGTTGCGGGATACCATGGCCGGTGCTGGAGGAGTGGCCGAGCGGCTGAAGGCACCGGTCTTGAAAACCGGCCTGGCATAAATGCCAGCGGGAGTTCGAATCTCCCCTCCTCCGTTGAATTAAAAATAGCAAAAACGGAGAGGGGGGGATTCGAACCCCCGAATGGGTTTAAGCCCATTACAGCATTTCCAGTGCTGCTCCTTCGGCCACTCGGACACCTCTCCACGTCGCAATCGCGGCGGGCTGGACATCATGGCAGGCTATCGAGCGCGCGTCAAGTTTATGCCGAGGGTCCATTGCGTCCCGCGGCAACTTCAAGCGGAGCCGGTGCTTGTCGGCATCGCCCGGCTCCGGTACAACTTGCCCATGGCCGAGCGGACCATTAGCGTTGAGCAAGTGCAACACATCGCCAAGTTGGCGCGTCTGGCTATGACCAGGGACCAGGCCAACCGCTACCGGGAACAACTGGAGCATATTCTCCACTACGTACACAAAATCGCCGAGCCGGATTTGTCGCTCGTCGAGCCGTTGGCCCATCCGCTGGCACTGAAAAATGTGCTGCGCGAGGATGTGGCCGGGGCGGCTTTGCCGCTGGAGGCGGTGTTGCAAAACGCCCCCGACGCCGACGGGCGCTTTTTCAAAGTGCCCAAAATCATCGGCGGCGATGAGGATTCGGCCGGATAAGACCATGCCCACCCACGATTTTCCCCCCACACTCATCGACGCGCGCGACGCCATCGCCGCCGGCAAGCTCTCCAGCGTGGAATTGACGCAAAGCGTCTTGCAGCGCATCGAGCGTTTGGATCCCGCGCTCAAGGCTTTTACGCAAGTGGAGGCCGCGCAGGCTCTGGCCCAGGCCAAGGAGGCCGACGATAAAAAGCGTTGCGGCCCGTTGCGCGGTGTGCCCATTGCGCTGAAGGACAATCTTTGCACCCGCTGGGGACGCACGACCTGCTGCTCGAAGATGCTGGCCGATTTTCGCGCGCCCTATGACGCCACGGTTGTGGGCAAACTCACCGACGCCGGGGCGGTGCTGATCGGCAAAACCAATCTCGACGAATTTGCCATGGGTAGTTCCACGGAGAACAGCGCCTTTTTCACTACGCGCAATCCCTGGGATTTGTCCAAAGTTCCCGGCGGCTCATCGGGCGGCTCGGCCGCGGCCCTGGCGGGGGGGCTGTGCTGCGGCTCGGTTGGCTCGGATACCGGCGGTTCGATCCGCCAGCCGGCCTCGCTGTGCGGCGTGGTGGGCCTCAAGCCCACTTACGGGCGCATCTCGCGCTGGGGGCTGGTGGCCTTTGCCAGTTCGCTGGATCAGATTGGCCCTTTTGGCTGGACCGTCGCCGACGCGGCACTGCTTTTACAGGTGATGGCCGGACACGATCCGCGCGACGCCACCAGCGCGCCCGATGCGGTGCCGGATTATCTGGCGGAATTGGAAAAGCCCTTGTCGCCGCTGCGGATCGGCGTGCCGCGGGAATATCACAACATGGCCGGCGTGCAACCGTGCGTGCAAGCCGCGGTGGACGAAGCGCTGCATGAGTATCAGCGTCAAGGGGCGCAATTGGTTGATGTTACCTTGCCCAGCAGCGCCTACGCCATCGCGGCATATTATGTGATCGCCCCGGCCGAGGCCTCCAGCAATCTGGCGCGGTATGACGGGGTGCATTACGGCCATCGCACCGCCGAGCCGGTCAATGACATTATCGAACTTTTTTCCAAAAGCCGCGCCGAGGGCTTTGGCCCGGAAGTGCAGCGGCGCATCATGATCGGCACGTATGTGCTGTCGGCGGGATACGCCGATCAATACTATGTGCAAGCGCTGAAATTGCGGCGGAAGATCAAGGATGAATTTGACCAGGCGTTCAAAAGCTGCGACGTGATCGCTTGTCCGACCAGCCCGACGACGGCCTTCGGGGTGGGGGAAAAGAGCAGTGATCCCTTGCAGATGTACCTGGCGGACATCTTCACGGTAACGTGCAACATCGCGGGCATCGCCGCCATCAGCCTGCCCTGCGGATTCAGCGACGACGCCAAGCCGCTGCCGATCGGACTGCAACTATTGGGGCCGGCGTTCAGCGAGCAAAAATTGCTCCGAGTGGCCCATCAGTATGAGCGGGCCACCCAATGGTTTAAGCGTCGCCCGGATATCCGCGTGTAAGCCGCCGCGTACGTTCATCGCTCCGAGTGGCCCATCAATATGAGCGGACCGCCCAATGGTATAAGCGTCGCCCGGATATCCGCGTGTAAGCCGCCGGGCATGTTCATCGTCAGCGGCTTTTATTGAATTTATGCGGCGCTGACTTGGGCGCGCTTTGCCCCAGGAGCGGTTCGAGGCGCAAAGACGCGCACGCAATTACGCCCGCCGTTTTTGGCCGCGTAGGTTGCCAAGTCCGCGGCCTTGAGCAATTGCAGTGGGGTTTGCAACGGGAAATCCGCTTCCAACGCGGCCACGCCGATGCTGATGGTCAGGGGTATGGACTGGGCACCGAAGACCACCGGCTTGGCGGCCACGGCGCGGCGGACGGCCTCGGCCACCTTGGCGGCGGTGGCGCGGTTGTAGCCCGGCATCACCAGCACCATCTCCTCCCCGCCGTAACGCGCCGCCAAGTCCTGCTTGCGGGCGGCGCTGGCCAGCAATTTACCCAAAGCGCGCAGCACCTGGTCGCCGGCCTGGTGGCCGTATTGATCGTTCACTTTCTTAAAGTGGTCGGCGTCCATCAAGAGCATCGCCAGGGGCTGGCCGCTCTTTTTGGCATGAGCGAATTGCTCATTGAGGTATTCGTCAAGATAGGCGCGGTTGCATAGCCCGGTTAAACCGTCGGTGATCGACTTTTTCTGCAAAACCTGGTTTTGCTCCTGCAAGGTAACGGCCTGCTGCTGAGAGCGAAGCGTCAGTTCCACCAGCGTTTCATTGGCCTTTTTCAAGATCGCCTCGAAATTGCTACTGGAGGCGATTTGAATTTCAAACAACGGCGCCACTTCCTTGGTGCGGGTGGAAATCAGCGAGAGCATTTCATCGCAGGCTTCGGCGTCAATGCCGTAATGCTCCTTGGCATACTTGCGCACATCCGCGATGGCGACATTGGGGTCTGCGTCCACGAACACATCGGCGCAGCGTCCGGCCAGATGCACGACCTCCGCCAGTTTCTTAAGCGCCGGATCGGTTACTTCATCGGGCTTATCGTGATAACTGATCGGCGTGGCCAAAAGCGGGGGCAATTTCCACAATTCGCAAAAGACCGCCGCGGTCTGCGCGTGGGTCAATTGCAACATTTGCTCCTCCACCTGCGCCAGTTGGTTGTGGCTGGGGGCCTTCTCGTTGATCTCGCCGTATTTGTCCCCCAGCACCTGGTCTAATACCAACATGCCGATGTCCATCAGCAGTGAGGCCAGGAAGCATTCTTCCTGTTGCACGATGCTGACCTTGGCGGCCAGCGTGCGCGCGGCGGTGGCGGCATAGATGCTGCGCCGCCAGTAGGTCAGGTGTTTGAAGCCCTTGCACTTGGCTTTGGAAAGATTGGAAACCAGCGAAAAACCCAGCACCAGCGTCTTGACCGATTGCAGTCCCAGAATCACCAATGCCTGGGTGATGGTACTGACCGATTGCGCCCGGCCGTAAAAACTGGAATTAACGGTGCGCAATATTTTGGAACTCATGGCCGGATCTTTGCTGATCACATGCGCGATTTCCGCGATATCCACATGCTGTTTTTGGGCCAATTCCAGCACTTGAATGGCGACGGCTGGCAACGACGGCAGCGTCGTACATTCCTTAATCTTTTGAATCAACTCAGAATTCATCTGCTGGCACCATCATGGTTGGCACGTTAGTTAGCTTACGGCTCCCGCATCTATATCGGCGCGGAAAGGGGGGGACTTTGCACGCCCAATGTCAAAATATAGCGGGCGTATTGCCCGGCCCAACCGGCATAGGAGCAATTGACTGTTAAGTGCTGCAAGCCTACGGCACTGGCGGTATACTCGCCGGGTATGGACCAAGCGCACCCCACCAGCAATCAATTGCTCAGTCGATGGTTGAATCGCGCGGCGGTGGCCGGGCTGCTGATGGGAGTGGTGGTGGGAGGGCTGCTTTTTGCGCAAGCCGCCGCCCAGGAGCATTGGCTGGCGGCGCTGCGGTGGTTGGGGGAGGGCGTGGCGGTGTTGGCCGCGGCGATTTTTGCCGCCGCCGTGTTATCGGCCCTGGGCCGGTTACTGCTGATGGAGCCGCCGACGGCGCATACTCTGGAGCGTCAAACCGAGCGGATGGTGGACGAGTTGCAATCTCTACAAGCCGCTTTGGCTCGCCCGGTGGTGCCGACCGCCGCGCCGCCTCACGCCGCGCCGCTGGCCGAGGCCGACGAGACGTCGCGCGCTCTGCTGGCGCGGATGGCCGAAACGCTGGATGACCTGCGTGAAGTGGTGTTGCTCAGTGACGAGCAGCGTCAGGCCCGCCGCAACCAGTTAGAGCGGGCGCAAACTCAGTCGCTTTTGGAGGAGGTGGACCAATCTATAAAGGACGGGCACTGGTCCCGCGCCAGTGAGCTGTTGCGAATGCTCCAGCAGGGCCAAGGGGATGATCCGGCGGTGCGCCAGATCGCCCGGCGGCTTGCCGAGGCCCGCGCCGCCACCCAGCGGCATACCTTTAGTTTGGTCAGCCGCGAGGTGGAAAACCTGATGGCCACGGCCGACTGGGATGCGGCATTGGAGAAAATCCGCAAATTTCACCAGGATTTTGCTGACTGCGCCGAGGGTAAAGTGCTGCTGGAGCGCGTGGAGCATGAGCGGAGATTATTCGGCGAGCAGACGGTGCGGCAGTGGTACGAGCAGTTTAAAGACGAAAGCGAGCGTAAAAACTGGCGGCGGGCCTTGGGCCTGGCGCAAAAACTGCTGGAGAAATTTTCCGACCATACCAAATGCGAAAAAGTGCGGGCGCAACTGCCCTTAGTGCAGCAAAACGCGGAAATCGAGGAGCGCCAGGAACAAGAGCAGGCGATTCAATTGCTGATTCGCACCCGCCGCTTCGACGAGGCCATCGAGCAGGCCGAGCTGCTTATTCGCCGCTTCCCGCTCTCGCCCCAGGCGCAAACCCTCGACGCCATGCTGCCGCGATTGCGCGAAATGGCGCTACAGGCGTGAATTTTTATCGCGCGTCGCGCGGGCGCTAGCGGCCCCTAAGCGCCGGGTAAAAATATTCAATCCGCGCGATGGATTTTTACTGAGTTGCGCGTCGGGCGCGATATTCAATTTGACCACGCGCCGGGGGCGGTATAACCGGTCAAAATTTTATCGGGCGTTAAAATAGTACTGTTACGCGGGGTCCAAAGGTTATCGGACGCATTGTCAGCACTGAAAATAGGTAATTTAGGCTAATGGGGAGGCAAGTTCGATTCGTGGCGGTTCGATGCCACGGATATGAAGATTGCAACCCAACAAAAACTTCAATCCGCAGCTTTGGAAACCTTGGAAGATCGCCGGCTCATGAGCGCGGTCTTGTTGGATCATGGAATGCTCACCCTGGTGGGCGATTCCACCCGCGCCAATCACCTGTCGGTGGAGTATGACGGCAAAGGGGCCGTTCACGCCCAGGTCAACGGTGTGGGCCGCGACATTCCCGCCTGGCAAGTCAGCCGTCTGCGGATTTACGGCGGGGCCAAAAATGACAGCGTTTTCGTCAGCCCCAAAATCACCGTGGACAGCTATATTCAAACTGGCTCCGGGGACGATGTGGTGCTGGCCGGCGGCGGCGACAGCACCATTTTCGGCGGCGACGGCAACGACTCGCTGGTCGGCTCCCTGGGACACAACTACATTTACGGCGGGGCGGGCAACGATACGCTCGTCGGCGGCACGCAAGCCGATTCGCTTCGCGGCGGCTTAGGCAATGATGCCATCGACGGCGGCGACGGCGACGATTTCATCACCGGCGGCGGTGGCAATGATTCGCTTAGAGGACAAAAAGGAAATGATACCGTTTACGGCGGCGCACACGGCGACGACCTGGTCAATGGCAACAAAGGCTCAAATCATTTAGGCGGCGGTCCCGACGGCCGCGATACGCTGGTCGGCGGCAACGGCGCATCCGCCCCGATCGTCGCGCCGACGATTCCGCAAGCCGCGCAGCCGGCGGCTCCGGTCGTGGAAACTCCCACCCCCAGCACGCCCAGCACCCCCAGCACGCCCGCGACTACCAAGTCCACCACACCCGCTGCGGCCCCAACGGCACCGGCGACAACCCTGCCCGTTATTACCAATCCCACCCCGGCGTATGACAGCCACGTGGCCGCTCCCACGCCAGTGATCAACATGATCGGCTCCAGCGGTGCGGCCGACCGGACCATCCACGTGAGTGCCACTGACAGCGCGCTGGGCACCGGCACGGCCCTGACGGCCGCGTATCACTGGAATTTCGGCGACGCCGCCGCGCAGTACAATGAACTGGACGGTTACAACGCCGCCCATCTTTACACCAAGCCCGGCACCTATGACATCACCCTGACCATCACCAATGAAGGCGGACGCAGCGCCACGCTCAAGCGGCAGGTAACCATCGCCGACGACACCCGCAAGGTGATTTATGTCGATTCCGCCGGCGGAAATGACGCCAACAGCGGCCTGAGTGCCAACGCGGCCGTCGCCTCCATCGGCCGGGCTAATGCCCTGCTGGGCGACAATACCCGTATTTCGTTTAAGCGCGGACAAAGCTATGTTCTTAACAGCACCTGGTTCATCAACGCCTCGGAAGTGGTGATCGGCGCTTACGGCACCGGCGAGAACCCGCGGCTGGTCGGCACTTTCAGCGGTTCGGCCCTGATCAGCGGCGATGTGCGCGCCACCAGCACCCAGCACGACGTGATGCTGGAAAATCTGACCTTCGATTCCACGGCGCTGGTTCGCTACCAATCCAATAACAACGCCGTCTCCGCCGCCGGAACCAATTTCACCGTGCGCAACAGCACGTTTCTGAACGTTTACCTGGGCGTCGGCGCGATCGGCAAAGGGTTCATGATGCTCAACAGCACCGCCCCCAACGGCCTGGGCGCGTATATGGCCTGGCTGAGCGGTTCGGATCATGTGCTGCTGGGCAACAGTGACGCCGGCAGCTTTTATGAACACGATTTCCGCGGTTCGCCCAACCGCACGCTCATCGCCTATAACACGCTGACCAATGCCATGCAGGATGGCAGCCACGTCGGCCAGACCTACGGCACGCAGAAGGGCAGCTTGTGGCTGATGGACGGCCAGTTTGCTTATGTGGCGCACAATACGTTCCAGAAAGGGTCGGTGCTGTTTGGCCCGCTGGGCGCGGCCCCGCCGCGCAGCAGCGCCGAAGCCGCCCAACGGCTTAACTGGGCCGTGGTCGAGAACAATAATGTCCGGGACGGCAGCGAGATCCGCATCAAGCACGGCACGAATCACATATCCGTGCGTGATAATGTGATTCTGCGCGACAATGAAACCGGGATCATGGTCGAGGGCTACAGCGCCGATTGGCAGCGCGGGATCACCGACCTGCACATTACCGGCAACACCGCCTTTAACTATTCCACCCAAGGCAAATTTGTGCTTCTGGCCGGGCCGGTCAGCGGGGTGGTCATCCAGCGCAATTTGTATGTCGCGCCCAACGTGCAAAATCCCGGCGGCATCGTGGCCCTGGTGCCCAACGCCTCCTGCTTCTCGGATGTGAGCCAGAATGTGTGGCAACTGCCCACCGCCATGAGCGGCAAGGATTTTTACATTCTCTCAAGCTGGTACAACACCGCCGGCGAGCTGTCCACCGCGCAGTGGGAAGCGTTGCCGCAGGTGCATGACGAACTGTTTGTTTTCAACGCCAACTTGCTTGGCGGCACACAATACCAGGCCAATGGCTACGTGGCCGGCGCCAAGTTGGCGTAACCGAAGTAGCGAGTCCTCATGGGATGATGGCGGCGGTCAACCCCGGTTGGCCGCCGCCATCATTGGTACAGAGTCGCCCGCCAAGGTCGCGATCATGAAGCTGACAAATTGCCGATGCGCAAAATCGCGGGCGGCCGCGGGTTGGGCCAGGGGATGCGGTAAGGGATGTGCGGCCAGACATCGAAAAAGTTATCCGCCAGCGGCATTTCGCCGTCGAGGTCCAGGCAGACGCCCCAGGCGAATTGTTCGCAGGTAAAACTTGCCTGACCCTGCTTGACCTCCACATGAACTTGCGCCTGGGGCCAGGTCATCTCCTTAAACGTCAAATCAAACAAGCGATTGCGCGCCAGCAGTGTGCCGTCCTTTTCCAGCATGGCAAAGGGGACAAAATGGCGCGAGTCGTTGTGGGTGTCAGCACTGAAGCGATGGAGGACATGTGATGAATTGGCCGCCAGTGTAACCGTCAGCGTTTGGTCCACCGGAAAACCGCCGGCCAGGTTCATGACGCCGCAGCGTAAGGTGGCCTGCACCGCCTGGGGCGTATCATTGATTCCCCACACCAGCAGTTGCCCGCCATCACGGGTGAGGACCAGGTGGACGGGATTCATCGCGCGCCGCACCGGATGAAACGCGGGGGTGTGCCGCAGGTAATAATCCACAATGGTCCAGGAACGCACCGTCGGCCAGCAATCGTTGTACATCCAGAAAATGGCCGAGGCGGAATCGAACATGCGCCGGCGGAAATTATCGATGTATTCCCGCAATCCCTCGCCTTGCAGCAGGCCGGCCCAGTAGACGTATTGCGCCACGTCCATCTCGTGGATATTTTTGCCCAGCCAAAATTCCAGCATGCGGTTGGGGTCCGACGGTTCATTCCAGCTATCCACGGAATTGTCGTGTTGCTGCCAGGCGAAGGAGTTGATGAATTGCTGACCGGCAGGCAGGCAGGCCATGACCGTGGGCAGGGCGTTGGGGCCTAAAATTCCGCCTTCATTGGGAAAACGGCAGGCCATCTTGCGATAGTCGCGCCAGTCGATATTGGCCATCCCGACGGTCCAGGGATGCTGATCGCCGGTGTTGTCGGCGTTGGGGTTCTTGCCGTCCAACGACCAGGGACTGCTGGGCTGATAATAGCGCGTCGGATCTTCCTGAGTGAGCAAGCGAGGAAGAACCAGGTGAAACAGGGCGTAGTCGGTATGGGCGACCCCGTGGTCATAATTCCAATCCCAGGCGCCCCACTCCATTTCGTTGTTGCCGCACCAGACGACCAGGCTGGGGTGCTGAGCCAGTCGGCGGACGTTATACCTCGCTTCGTGGGTTACGTCGGCCAGAAAAGCTTCATCGAAAGCCGGGTACTTGGCGCAGGCGAAAATAAATTCCTGCCATACCAGGATTCCCTTTTCGTCGCATAAATCGTAAAAATCGCTGGTTTCATATTGCCCGCCGCCCCAGATGCGCAGCATGTTGAAATTGGCTTCCAGCGCGCGGTCAATCAGCAGTTCATAGCGCGGGCGATCGGCCCGGGCGGTGATCATATCCGGCGGCACCCAATTGCCCCCCTTGATAAAAATCGGCCGGTTATTCACCAGCAGTATGCAATAGCGCCCGCCGTCGGGATGGGGCGTGGTGCGCATCTCGGCTTTGCGAAAGCCGATGCGACGAGCGACTGATTCCACGGTTGTTCCGTCAACCGTGAGCGTGATCCGCAGGTCATACAGCTTGGCCTCTCCCTGTCCCACCGGCCACCACAATTGCGGGTGGTTGATCTGCACGGTTGCTTCCACCTTGTCCACTGTCGGCTTGATGGTTACCGGGAAAACTTGATCGATGCTCAATTCCTCCAGTTCGATGCGCAACTGGGCCTCAACGGGTTGGGGCCGCAGGCCCTCAGTCCAGCAGCGCACGCAAAGGTCGGCTCGCTCCAGGTCGTCGGATAAGGTTATCAGAGGCACGACCGCCTCCAGCCGCGCCGGCTGCTCGGTCCATTCCAGCCGCACCGCACCGCTGATGCCGACATTGAGCAGTCGCGTGCTCCAGTCCCAGCCGTGCTGGCTTTGCGGTTTGCGCATCCACGGTCGCTTGGTCAACTGCGAATCAAGATTCACACCCATGCCCGCACAGTTACGTCCGGCGGTGTCAAACAAACCGCTTTCCACATGCACCGTCAGCACATTCGCGCCCGGCCGCAGCAGGCCGGTTACCTCCACTCGGCAGGGATAAAATACATTGCGATGGCAGGCGATTTTCTTGCCGTTGAGCACAATGTCGGCCACTAAATCCAGTTGCTCAAATACCAGCCAGGCCCGCTGCTTGAGCGCTTCGGGCGGCGCTGCAAATTCCCTGCGGTAACTCCAGATGCACTGCTCAACCCAGCGGGCGCGCAGCGCCTCCAGGCCAAGGCATACATCCCCGATCCACCCTTGTTTCATCGCCTCCAGATGCACTTCCCCCGGAACCGTGGCATCGATGTAGCGCGTGTCATCGATCTGATCCCGCTCGGCATAGGCCAAGCGCCCGCGCTGCCCATCACTGAAACGCAATTTCCACGCGCCGCATAAATCAAGTTGGTTCATGGCCGCTCTTTTTACCTGCGCGGCGCATCGGCTACAATCACCCCGGCACACTATGTCGCAAACCAGCGCCGCTCCAAGTTCCCCACCGCCGGAGGCTTTCGATCCCGAAGGCTATCGCATGAGCGTTGGCGATCATTTGGAGGAATTGCGCCGCCGCGTCATTTACGGACTGTTTGGGTTTGTCATCGCCTTTATTATTTGCAGCATCTTCGGCGAGGCGATTGTTTCCGCCTTTTGCCAGCCTTTGGTGATGGTGCTGCAACATCAGCGCATCAATCCGCAGTTGTACGTAACCGAAGTCTCCCAGTCCTTTATCGTTTATCTGAAAATCAGTTTGATCGTCGCCGGGGCTTTGGCCGGGCCATGGATGCTGTGGCAGTTGTGGATGTTCGTGGCCGCCGGACTGTATCCGCGCGAGCGCAAGACCATCACCCGCTATATCCCCTTGAGTGTGGGGCTGATGATTGCCGGGATGGTCTTTGTGTATTGGGTGGTGCTGCCGCTGACACTGGAATTTTTTATCGGCTTTGGTTCAGGCATCGAGATCAATCTGCCGCCGCTGCCCAGTACCCAGCCGATGGTGCAAACGTTGCCGACGGTAACACCTTTACCGCATGATCCGGTCCACCCGCGGCCTTATGAATTCTGGTTTGACGATTCCCAGCAACGGCTCAAATTCGCCACCGCCGACGGGCTGGTGCGGGTGATCCCCTTTGGCCCGGAAAAATTGATCGCCCCCATGATCAGCCTCACGCAGTACATCGATATGGTGGTGGCCCTGCTGTTGACCTTTGGCCTGTGTTTTCAGTTGCCGCTGGTGGAATTGACACTGGTGCGCATCGGCATCCTGGAACTTGATACGCTCAAGCGCTCCCGGCGCATCGTCTACTTTGCTCTTTCGGTATTGGCGGCGTTCATAATGGCCGATGTTGTTACGGGCATGATCGCGCTATTGATACCGCTGATCCTGCTCTATGAATTTGGAATATTCCTCTGCCGCTGGCGCGGCCGGCAGATCGCGTAAGGGCTTGGCGGTGCCTATTATTGGGCATCGCCAAGGAAGCACCATGGGTTTTCAACAAGATGTCATTTGCTGCAATCCCGACGCCGCGGAGGATTGTCATCGCTGCTACGCCTGCCCGATGAAAAAGCTCCGTCCGCGTCCGGCCCCCAGGCCCTCAGCACCCGCCCAATCTTCCGCTCAACCGACGCCGCCCGCGGTCCTGGCAAGCGGCGTCCGGCCGGTGCCCGCCAATATCACTCCGAAATAACTCGGCCTGCTTTAGGGCGGCATGGCTATCCACTTGACGCACTGCGCATATAATCGGCGACATGGTGGATGTGCCCGACGACCTGCAAGTGCTCCAGGCCTTGGTACCGACGATGACCAGCACGCGCGGCCGGCGCAGCCAGTTTGGTGCCGGCACCAGCAGCGGTATTAATATCGCACCGGGAAGCGATGATGATGGCTGGATCGTCCCGCCGCCGGTGAAACTGGCTGACGGAACGCATATCCAATTATTCAAAGATGGCGAAGCGCTCCACGCCGCCTACGATGCGATCAAGCAGGCCACGCGCCGCATCTGCCTGGAAGTTTATATCTTCGCCGATGATGACACCGGCCGGGCCTTTGCCGACCTTTTATGCGAAAAAGCGCGCCAGGGCGTCAAAGTCTTCGTGATTTACGATTCCTTTGGCTCTTTTTACACCTCCGCGCTGCTGTTTGACCGCCTCAAGCGTAACGGCGTACACGTGGAAGTCTTTCATCCCATTAAACCATGGGAATGCCGCTATAGCTGGCGGCCGGCCAACCGCGATCACCGCAAGCTACTGGTGATTGACGACCACATCGCCGGAATGGGAGGGCTGAATATCGGACGCGAATATGCCGGCTCGTGGATCGTTCCGGCCAACGACCAGCACGAAGCCGATTTTTGGCGCGACAATGCCATTGGCATCTCCGGCCCATCGGCCAAATTCTTTTTCCAGGCTTTTGCTCGAAGTTGGCATTATGTAACTCACGGCGGGCGCATCCGCCGCGCGGAACTGGTGCATAACATCGATCCCTTGCGTGGACGCTTTGCCCGCCGCCGCATCGCCCCGACCTTGCAGCCGCATGATGAGCGGCCCCAATGCAGCGATCTGGGCTTGCTGGCCAGCGTGCCCACCCTTTCCAGCCCACTGGCGCCCATGCTGCACGCGGTGATCCGCACCGCGTCAAAAAGTATTCTGCTCACGACGGCGTACTTCGCCCCATCCGACGGATTGATTGATGAATTGTGCGCCGCGGCCAAGCGCGGCGTGAAAGTGCGCTTGATGCTCCCGGCCCGGGGAGATGTGAAATTGCTGGTGATCGCCGCCCGCTCGTTTTACGAAAAGCTCATGTGCGCCGGGGTGGAAATATTTGAGCGTCAATCGGTGGTTCTGCACGCCAAAACCATGGTGTTGGACCAGTGCGTTACCGTGATGGGCTCGACCAACCTTGACTATCGCAGCATCGAATACAACTGCGAACTGACCACCTTGATCCGTTCGGAGGAATTTGGCCGGCAAATGGGCGACCTGTTTGAAAACGACGTGCGCTACGCCAAGCGCATCAGCCTGCGCGAGTGGCGCCGTCGCCCCGGCCGCGATCGGCTGGTGCAGTGGGCGGTGAACCGTTCCCGTTATATTTTATGAATCTTACCCGCGGGGCTGGTGCGCAAGAAAAATACTTCGCACCGAACCATAGCGCGGGCTGCGCGCACTATCACAAAACGCATATAACCGCCCAATATGCTTACTGCGCAAGTGCGCCCTTCGCAATTAAGCGTCGCGCATGCTCGCTGTCTGGCGGCGCAAACGATCGCGCTGCCAGTGCATGCGTCCCAGGATTTGCTTGTCGCGCCAATTGAGCATTTGTTTGGCGCGATGGCGAATGGCACCGTTGATCGCAGTCTGCTCAGCCGGGCTTCGTTGCGCCGCGCTGCAAGCGACTGGTTTATGCCAACCCATCAGTCGTCCTACCACCCAACCGCCGGCCAGCAACAGACCGCTTTTCCATGCCGTTGATTTTTCCTTTTCATGCCACACCACCACCGGCCGCGGCGCCGGCATCGGCGGGGCGGGCCGCAGCGTGTTTGCGGCATTTTTCGCGGCGTACTCGGACACCAATTCCGCGTTGTCCGTGGGAACAGGAACCTGTGCGTGCCGCCGCGCATATACCTGCGTAAATTCCGCGCCCAAAAACATGACCTGCGCTGAATAATATACCCAGATCAAAATCGCCACAGCACTCCCGGCGGCACCAAAGACCGATGCGGTGGTGCTGCGTCCAAGGTACAAGCCGATTAAGTATTTACCCAGCGTGAACAACACGGCCGTCGCCACCGCCCCGATCCACACGTCGCGCCACGCGATCCTCACATCCGGCAGAACCTTGTAAATCATGGCAAACAAAGCCATCGCCACCGCAAAAGAAACCACCTGGTTGATGATCTGCCACATCCAGGCCAGCGAGTCGCCGCCCATGTACGCGCTGACGCCGCTGATCAAGGCGCTGAGCAGTAGTGAAACCAGCAGCAAAAAGCCAATGCCCAAGACCATTGAGAACGAGATAAAGCGGTCGCGTATCATTCCCAAAATGCCGCGTCCGGGTTTGGGCCGTACTTTCCAGATGGTATTGAGCGCATCCTGCAACTCGCCAAATACGCCGGAGGCCGCGAATATCAGGATCACTCCCGCGATAATGCTGGAGATCAGCCCCTTGGTCGGCTGATCGGCATTTTTCAGCAGCGCCTCCACGCCGCGGGCGCCATCCTGCCCGACAAACCCTTGAAACTGCGACACCACCGCGCCGCTGGCGGCCTCTTTGCCAAAAAACGCCCCGGCCATGGCAATGGCCAGTATGAGCAGCGGCGCCAGGGACACAATCGTGTAATACGCCAGTGATCCCGCCAAACGCGGCACTTTGTCATCGCTCCAATTGGCGAAGGTTTGTTTAATAAGATTCCACGCCGACTTGGCAGTAGTCATATCTCTTGCTCCTCAAATCTCTGGTTAGCAAGCGTTATGCCAAGTTATCGCCAACCCGGTTGCTTTTACGATCGGGGCGTGCCCATGGATTTTTGCACCGGTTCAGGAAATCCGCCTTCACGGCCAGTCAGAAACTGTGTTTTTCGCTTAGAAACGATAGAGCGCAAAAATATAGGGCCACACCCTATGATCTTCGCCAGCGCCACAATGCCGTGGCCCAACAGCAGATGCCGGCGGCGATCAGAGCGGGCTGCAAATTGAAGCGTCGTTGCCCATCGGGCAGTTTCAACGCGCTCTTTTCGTCGGCCGTTACGATTCTTCCTCCGCTTTGCCGCGTCCACCGCGCCAAATCGGGGCCGCTAAAGCCAATGGCGGCAAATTCCGGCGGATAATCCGATGGAAACATCACCCGGTCGCGCACCATGTCTCCCTCCAGAAGCAGCGCCGGGCCGCCGGCATCCAGGTAAGGCAGCGAGGCTTCATATTCCCCCGGCGCGGTCTGCTTCAGCGGCAGCGCGGCGAGCGGTTGCGAAAAGCGCACGGATAATTTTAAGTCATTGAGCGGGCGCTGATTCTCCGCGGCGACGACGCGCACCGAGCCGCTTACGGCTTGTTGCTGATCGCTGAATCCGCCCATTTGCCACGTAACTTTAAGTCGCGGATCGCGCGGCCGCTGGGCGATTTGCCCGGCGATTCGACTCGCCTCCACATCATTCAGCGTCATAGCGCTGGCGGCAACGATGCCCGCTTCTATGCGCCATAGCGCCGCCACCGGCTGGTTCTTTGGCCCGGCCCACGCCAGGGGCTTGGCGTCGCTCTTGATCCACAGGCGATTACGCAGCGCAACGGTGCGCGGCGGCAAAGCCAGCTCGTCAGCAAAATGAATCGTAGCGGCGGTAAAGTCCAGCGCCGGCCCGCGCCCTCGGGCCAGCAATTGCAGCGCGGCGGCGGACCACTGGTCCGGATCTATTTGCGATATGGATTGTCCGCCGGTTGCCTCGACAACTTTTTGCCACCCCTGGGCCGATGCGCCGCCGGCGCCAAGCAGTAGCAGGTCCAGTGTGATTTTGGAATTAATCAGTTGCTTGGCCAGCTTGGGCCCATCATCCAGTTGCGCCTGGGCATCGCTTAACACCAATAGCCGTTTGGGAGATAATTCGCCGAAGCGCTGGGCCGCCTGCTCCACAGCCGCTTGCAAATTGGTTGGCCCGCCCGGCGGGGGCGCTTGGGCTATCATCGCCACCCACTGACCGGCGGCTTGCGAGGCCGGCTCTTGCAACGCCAGCCATTGCGTTTGGTTGGAAAAGCTCACCACGCTCACCCGGTCGTTGGCGGGCAAGGCTTGCACCGCCTTGCCCGCTGCCTGCGCCGCCGCTTGCCAGGCGCTGGCTTGGCCCCTGACCGACTGGGCCATCGATCCGCTGGTATCCAAAAGGACAATCCAGTGCATCACCGGCCGCGGCGGCTGCACGCTCAGTGGCGAAAGGTGTTGGAGGACCGGCTCCCAGCCCGCCGGGGAATCAAACGTTTGCAAGCCGCCCATCAGCAGCAGCGAGCCGCCCAGTTGCCGCACGTACTGATCCAGCGCCGCCATTTGCGCCTGGCTCAGCCGCCAGGGCGCGGGCAATGCCACCACCGCGGCCTCCAGATATTTTCCCGCATCCTCCGGTAGCTGATCCGGCGCGATCGCCTCAAATCCCGCAGGCGCATTTGGGCCCACCCACCATCGCCGCCAAAGCTGGGGATTGATGGGCAAACTCATGGCATCATTTTCCGGCCAGGCATCACCTGCGGCCAGCCGCGCCGTGATCGGCTTGCCACCGGCGCGGGCTTCAAATGCCAGCGATTGCGTACCGGTGGATATGGCCACTTCAGTTTGATCCGTCATCGCCAATCGCCGCGGCGGGCCGTGGTTGATGACCTGTACCATCCCCCGCTCGCCTTGCTGGCGCATCCCCGCCACGCGGGCATCGCCGGCCCCTTGCTCCAGAGCTTTGTCGGCCACGGCAAAAATCGCCGGCGACTGTGCTGGAAAATGAAATTGTCCATCGGAAAAAAGCAGTACCGCGTCGGTCAAGCTGTCGGCCGCGCCGGGCCAGCGGGTGAGGGTTCCCGGCGCATCGGCCAAATACGCGCCGGCGGCTGGAAAAATCTTTCCATTAGCAAAAAAGTGTACCGCGGCGTCGCGGCCATTGAGCAGCGTATCAATGCGGCTTTGTAATTCCGCCCGGTAGCGCCAACCGGCGGTCCGCGTGGAAGCCGAGCAATCCACCCAGACTTCCACCTTGACCGGCCGCCAAAGCATGATCCACGGCTGGCCCAGCGCTAGAGCGAAAAAGGCTGTTCCGCCGAGCCAGAACCAGGCCATCGACCGGCTGCGCATGGGAGCAAGCCGCGCCCATCGGCGGCGCAACAACCATAGCAGCGGCAACAAAGCCGCCATGGCCGCCGACATGTGCCAGGTTGCATCAAAGTGCATGGTGATGCGCCGTTGAGAATATTGCGCATTTGCGCACAAGATCGCCGATGCCGGCGCTACTAGCGCGCTATTGCACCGGCCAGCGCGGTTTGGCCATCCACTGTTTCAGCACCGCTTCGGCCGGCTTGCCGCGCGGGGTATAGCCTTTGTTATTTGGCCCACTTTGATCCGGGGACCATTCCCAGATCATAAAACCGCCCAACAGCGGGTTGCCCGACCAGCTTCTAAAAAATCCCTCATACAAGCGCTGCTGCAAACCCAGGTCGATATCCTCACTGACGCGCGTGTAATCCCACGGTTCGTGGGCCGCGTTGGCCAGACTGCACCAGCCGACTTCCAAAAACAGCAGCGGCTTATGTTCCTTTTTCACAAATGCCAGCAAATCTTTTTGAATCCTCCGCCATTCGGCTTCAATCTCTCCCAGTCTCACGTTGCGATCTGGCCCCAGCTTCCAATAGCTGTTCATGCCGATCAAATCCAACTGATCCCAGAAGGGCACGGCAGTGTAATTATCCCAGTTGGATGAGTAAGTGAGCTGGCCGTGGAAAATTTGCCGAACTTCGTGAATGATCTGCGTCCATTCGGCCTTAAACGATTGGGTGGAAACCAGTTCGCTGCCCACCACCAGAACATTGACCCCGTGTTGCTCGGCGATCCACGCGAAATGGGTAATCATCCCGCGGTAGCTGCCAAACCAGTCATCCCATTGCTCTGGCTTGATCGTGCCGCGCCATTCCGTGCCGCGCGGATTATCCAGCAAAACGATCGGCATCAGCACCACGCGCAAATTTTTTGACTTGGCATGATCAATCAGCCGTCCCAACTGCTCCGGCGAAGGAGTCATGCGCATGTCCAGGTAAATGCGGCTGGCCGAGCCGTTTTCCTGGCGCGTGTCCACTACCAGCGACACGGTATCGCCGCCCACCGCCGCAATCTGGTCGATGCTTTGCATGTAACGACCGATCCAATCGACGCGCTGTACCTGGATGGCCACGCCGCGGTAGGGCAAGCCCTCCCTGTCCGCCGGCGCGGTGGACGTGGTGGTTGGTTTCGCTTGGGATTCAGCCGCCCCGGCCTGGCCGCCGGCGGGCGCGGACCTGCCGGGCCATAGCACGCACCCCACGACCAGCAGGTACACCCACCCAAACAGCAGCAATGCCCCTTTGCTCCACTTGCTCATATTGATTCCTGTGCAAATCCCGTCGGCGCGGCTACGGACAATCCAGCCGTGTCCGTGGCGGCTGTTTGATACACGCTGGATGCGTTTTGGACAAATCGCGTCAAGCCCATCAGATCGTACACCTCGGCCCTCGCGCGATCCCGCAATCGTGCCGCAAGCTCCGGCTCCTCGGCCAATTTTAACAAACGCCGGGCCAACTCGCGCGGCTGGGCGGGGGCCATCAGCGCTGTGTGCCGATCTTCCATAAATTCCCCGCCGCAGTCCCCGGCGGCCGACACCATCGCCAGCCGCGCCATCGCCTGGACAATTGGCAAAGGGCTGATAGGGCGCGTGGCCGCCAGTAACCCAAATTCCGCCGCGGCCAGCAATTCAGTGAAGGGCACCGGGCAACCCAATACGGCCTGGGCGCTGATTAACAGTCGCGGCTGAAGCATCTGGGTCGCAAGCAATTGCAGTTGCGCTACCTGTGGGCCTTGGCCCCATAGCAATAGCCGCCAGCTTGGATCGATGGCGTGCAGGATCGATAGTGTCCATAGCGCTAAACGATGGTCCGCCTCCGGGGAGGATGAGCCAATCGCCAGCACCACGCGATCCCGCTCATCGATGCCTAATTTTTTTTGTAAGGTTCGATTGAGCGAGCGCGGAATGTGCGCAAAATCAATACCCGGCCGCAGCAGTTCGCAGCGCTCGGCCGATATCCCGCCGCGCCACAGATCCCGCTGCTGGCTCCCGCACAGCGGCAGCACTGTCAAAGGCCGGATAGCCAAGGCCGCTTTGAGCCAGCGCGTTTGCCGGCGGCTCATGGCCATCGGCGGGGTGTAAAAAAGCGGCCTTTTGTCAAGTAGAACCGCGGCCGCCAGCGCCGCCGGCCCCCAGGCGTGCAGGCTGCCGGGCTGCTTGCGCAAGGCCCGCCACGCCGCCAGCGGCCCGCGCCAGCTTTGGCCTGGCCCGACGGTTCCGGCGATATATCCCACCCCGCGCTGCGCCAGCAGGCGCGGCACCTGCCGCGTCGCTTCGTCCAGTCGCCAGTCGATCACATGCGCGATAGCTTGCATCAGAGCGATACTTTAATGCCTCACGCCGCCACCGCCAAAAGTGGCCGGGCGACTTTTGCGGTTACTTTTTCACTTGCTTGCAGCGGCTTGACCGATTACTTATCGGACATACGCTTGGACGCTATCGCGGAGAAAATGACTTATGAAACGGATTGTGCTGTCGCTGGTGCTGTTGCTGCTTTGCGTCTGCCCGCTGCGCGCGGATTTGAATGGCCAGATCAAAACCGTATTGCAGGACAAACTTTTAAAAAATGCTGAAGTGGGTATCGCGGTGATGCGCCTCCATGGCGGCTCGCCGCAATTTGTCTACCAGCACGATCCGCAAACGCTGCTGACTCCCGCCAGTAACCTCAAAATTGTTACCACCTCCGCCGCCTTGGATAAACTGGGCGCTGATTTCCGCTTTCGCACCATTCTGGCTTTACATGGCCGCGACCTGGTGATCTTCGGCGATGGCGATCCGACTTTTGGCGACAATGAATTTCTCAAAAAAGTCGGCTGGGACACGCTGACCGTCTATCGCAACTGGGCCGCTCAACTGCGCAAGGCCAACATCACGGCCGTACAGGACGTGATCGTGGATGATGGCATCTTCGATCAGCAGTTTCTCCATCCCCGCTGGACCAAGCATCAGTACAACCGCTACGGTGCGGCCGTCGGCGGGTTGAATCTTAATGCCAACTGCATCGATTTTTACCTGCGCCCTACCTCCCCCGGCCAGCGCGTCGGCTACAGCCTCGATCCAGCCACCAGCTATATCACTGTAACCAATGAATGCATAACTGGCCGGCGCAACGCCATTGAACTGGCCCGCGGCTCTGACAGCACGCAAATCACGCTCAAGGGCGAAGCCGATCGTTCCAACGAATATCCCGTGTCGCTCACCGTCGCCGATCCACCCATCTTTGCAGCGACCACCTTGGCCGACACGCTCAAAACCCAGGGGGTCGCCGTCAATGGCCAGGTGCGGCGCGATCGATCGCTTCGTAAACTCTACGGCCAAACCAAAGATCAGCCCGGCCAGTGGCGCATCATCTCCATCCATGAAACCCCGCTGAAACTGGTGCTGGCCCGCGCTAATAAGGACAGCATGAATCTGTATGCCGAGGCGTTATGCAAGCGCCTGGGCGCGGCCGCGTCCGGGCAAAGCGGCTCGTGGGAAAACGGCACCGCCGCCGTCGGGGCGTTTTTGCGGCACATCGGCGTGCCTCAGGAGGAATTTCATTTGGACGATGGCAGCGGCCTGTCCAAAGAAAACGCCATCAGCGCCCAGGCGCTGGTACGCGTGCTGGCCTATGATTTTAACTCCCCCAACGCCTCGGTCTTCATGGAATCGCTGGCGGTGGGCGGACAGGACGGCACCCTGAAAAACCGCTTCGATTCAGCCGGCCTTCGCGGGCGCGTGTTTGGCAAAAGCGGGTTTGTCGAATCGGTCAGTTCGCTCAGCGGTTATCTGAAAGGCCGCGATGAGCAGTGGTATGCCTTTTCCATTCTGATCAACGGCATCCCGCCCTATAGCAATACGGTTATCAAGGAATTGCAGGAAAAAATCGTCAAAGCGGTGGATGACTCGACCAAGTAA
>JBBQBE010000031.1:0-35275 GCA_038317225.1 Tepidisphaerales bacterium
CTCGGCGGCCGGCGCCTTGCCTCCAGCCGAAGCAACCGATGGATCAAATTTCGAGTAGGCCTCGTCCAGGCGTGCATTGCCCGCAATGCGGGCCGCCTGACGGGAGATCTGCCCGGTCAGAAGGAGTACCCGGTCGTGGTCGGGGGCAAGGTCGCGAAGAATCGTCCTGGCCTGATCGACCTTGGCATCCGCCAGGATGGCCTTGGTGTATGCCTGAAGCGTCAACGAATCCGTGGTGTTCTTGGCGGCCTTGGCGAGGGTGTTTTCAAGATCGGCTTCGGCGCTGTCGGCCTTTTGCGCGGCATCGGCGGCAATCTTGGCCGCTTGCTCGGGATCCGTCGCCGGCCGGGTGGTGTCGCCCGTCGCGATGCGCGCCGCGATCAATTGCTGCTGGGCCGCCTCGGCGGCCAGGCGCTTGGCATGGACGACCTGTCGCTTGCCATCGGCCTCGCGAAGGGTGCCAAGCACGCTCTTGTCATTAACCGTGACATCGCTCTCGACCTTCTCACAACCTGTGGAAAAGGCCGAGAACAAAGCGGCCCAAAGAGCCAAGATCGCGAACCGTGTGGCGCGCTGGGGCATGAGGCGAATCTCCTGCAAAGCCGAAGTTGTGGACTCAAAGGTGAAGCCGCCGACGCGGGCCAAAGGCCCGATTGCGAGGATTGTCCGACTGGGCGAAAGTAAAGTCAAACCCGGCCGGTTTTTACGTCGGCCGGGGCTTCCATCCCGATCGACCCGCCAGCGACGGTTTGACGCTTCGCACTCACAGCGCGTACGATCCGACCGCTTCGAGACGGAATGATGCTTTAAGACGAGGAGTCTCATGGACGAAATGAATCTGAACAACGTCGACCCGCGGGCGGTGGCGCGGGCGGCGGAATTTGCCGGCCGGCCGGCGGCTTCGCTGGGTCGCCCGATGGCGCCTTACTCGCCCCCGATGGCAGTTCCCCTGGGCATGCCCGCCGCGGGAGGACCCGGCGGCTACATGCGCTACCGCGAGATGACCATCGACGAGATGCTCCTGGAAAACCGCGTGGTATTCCTGGTCGGCGAGATCAATCACATGTCGGCCTCGAACTGCATCATGCGCCTGCTCTACCTTCAGAGCGTCAAGAAGGACCAGGATATTAACCTGTACATCAACAGCCCCGGCGGGGTGGTCGATGATACGCTGGCCATCTACGACATCATGCAGTTTCTGTCGTGCGACGTGGCCACCTATTGCATTGGTCGGGCCGAGAGCGGCGGTGCCATTGCCTTCATGGCGGGGAAAAAGGGCAAGCGATTCATCCTGCCCAACGCCAAGGTGATGATCCACCAGCCTTTCGGCGGGGTCTACGGCCAGGCGGCGGATATCGAAATCCAAGCCGAGGAAATCCTCAAGACCAAGCAAACGCTCATTAACATCATCGCCCAATGCACCGGCCAAACCCCCGAACGCATCCAGGAAGATTCCGAGCGCGACCGCTTCTTTGACGCCCACAAGGCCGTCGAATACGGCATTTGCGATGAAGTGCTTGGCGAGACCCCCGAAACCAAAGGCGCCGCCGCGGCCGCCGCCGATGGCAATAAGCCCAAATAACCGGGCAATCGCATTGGGCTTGCTCTCACTCTCGCCACCCCTCCCGCGTAAGTTGGCCGGCAAGTGAGCTTGGAATCTGCGCTTGCCCCGGCTGCGGCAAAAGAGGTGTAAGCCCACCGCCGGGTCGTGGCCGACCGTTCTCCGGTTCAGAGTCCGTCAACTTGCAAGACGCGTAAGCCCACAGCCGTTCCGTGGCCGACCGTTCTGCGTTTCAGCATGTGTCAACTTTCAAGACGCGTAAGCCCGCCGCCGTTCCGTGGCCGACCGTTCTGCGTTTCAGCGTGTGTCAACTTTCAAGACGCGTAAGCCCACCGCCGTTCCGCGGCCGACCGTTCTGCGTTTCAGCGTCTGTCAACTTTCAAGACGCGCAGCCCACCGCCGTACCGCGGCCGACCGTTCTCCGTTTCAGAGTCCGTCAGCTTTCAATTAAAAAAGCTTAAGCGCACTGCCGTGCCGCGGCGGATAAAAGCGCCTCCACCTCCGCCGCCGGCTGCGGCTTGGCCAGTAAATATCCCTGAAATCGTTGACAACCCAGCGCTTGCAGCCAGTTGCGCTGGGTCTGGGTTTCCACGCCCTCAGCCACCAGGTCCAGCCCCAGGCTTTGAGCCAGGGCGATGATGGCGCGAACAATCGCGGTGTCGCGGCCGCTGTCGGGCTTATCCAGTTCGGCGACGAAGGATCGATCAATCTTCAGCGTGTCGATCGGCAGTTTGTGTAGATACGACAGCGAGCTGTAGCCGGTGCCAAAATCGTCTATCGCCAGCCGCACGCCCAGGGTCCGCAATTCATTGAGTTTGTCGGCGGCGTCGGCGGTGTTGTGCATCAGCAGGCTTTCGGTCAGTTCCAATTCCAAATCGCTGGGCGCTAAGCAGTAATCCTCCAGCGCCATGCGCACCTGCTGCACGAAATCCGCCTGGGCAAACTGCATCGCCGACACATTCACCGCCATCACCAGCGGCGTCATCCCGTTTTGCCGCCACCGGTGGGTCTGCTGACAGGCCTGGCGCAAAACCCACAGTCCGATGGGCACAATCAGCCCCGTCTCCTCGGCCAGTGGAATAAATTGCAGCGGCGGGATCATGCCCAATGTCGGGTGATTCCACCGCAAAAGCGCTTCGCAACTCACCGGCGCCCCCAGCGCGTCGTATTGCAATTGATAATGCAACTGCAATTCATCATGATCCAAAGCGTTGCGCAAATCGCCGACCAGTTCCAAGCGCCGGCGGGCCTCGGCGTTCATCTTCGGCTGATAGCGCGCCAGGTTGTTGCGGCCCTGACCTTTGACCCAATACATGGCGGTATCAGCGTTTTTAGAAAGAGTTTGTTGATCGGTTCCATCGTCGGGATAGATCGCGGCCCCCATGCTGGCGCTGATAAAAATCTCCCGGCCATTGAGTTCAATCGGACGGCGCAACTCCTCCAGCAAACGCCGGCCCAGTTGGGTTACTTCAATCGGCAGATGCAACGAGCTGAGGCACAGGGCAAATTCATCGCCCCCCAGCCGCGCCAGCGTATCGCCCTGGCGCGTGCGCAGTTGCAGCCGGTGAGCCACCTCGCGCAGCAGATCATCCCCGGCCTGGTGGCCGAGGGTGTCATTGACCAGCTTGAAGCCGTCCAGGTCGATGTAAATCACCGCGCAGCGGGCCTGCCCGCTTTCAGCCGCGGCCACCGCCCGGCGCAGGCGATCTTCAAAGAGCGTGCGATTGGCCAGGCCGGTCAGCGCATCGTGCTGGGCGTGATACGCCAGTCGATCGGTCAGCGTGGCGTGTCCGATGGCCAGCGAGGCCAGCCGCGCGTTCATGCGCATGATCGCAACGTCGCTGTCGCTTGCCATACGCGGCTGGCGGTGCAGCAGCAACATAAAACCGTGGATTTCCTGTTGGCTGGAAAGAATCGGCTCGCTCCACGCCCAGCTATATCCAGATTCGCTCAGCACTTTTCCCTGCTGGCCCCAGGCATTGCTTTGCTCCAGCGGCATGGAGAGCAGTTGTTCCTCATTGCCGCACGCCTCCCACAAGCGCACCGACAAGCCCAATCCCCGCGATTCCACTTGCGCCATGCACGCCGCATCCAGGCCGTCGGCCAGCCATTCCATGCGGCCGTTTCGCAAAAACAGACCCGCCGGCAGCGCATCTGGATAATTTTCCCCCAACTGCTTGACCAAATGCCCCAGCACCTGCTCCAGCGGCAGATTTTGCGCCACCATCTCCAAGGTGGCGCGGCGACGCTGTTCGAGCATTTCTTCGGTTTTGTGGGAATGAATATCCTCAAAGCTCACGATGACATGCGGCGGCTGACCCTCGATGCCCCGCGCGGCCGAGGCGGTAACGCGCACCCACAATCGCCGACCGTCGCGACGGTAATACTGTTTTTCATGCTGATACGCGGGAATTTTTCCCGCCAGCAGTTCATCGGCCAATCGCGCCGTAACTTGGGCTTGATCGGCAGGCATGAACTGCGCCAGCGACTTGCCGCACAACTCCTCCCGCCGCCAGCCCAGCAGCCGGCAGAGCTTTTCGTTGACGTCCAGGCATATACCTTTGTCATCCACCAGCGCCATCCCCAGCGGGCCGCATTCAAATATCTGCCGGAAACGGTCTTCGCTGCGCCGCGTGCGCCAGAGCGCTTCATCACGATTCACCGCCGCCGATTTCAGGTGCCCCAGCGAATCAACCAAGGCCATACGCTGAGCCAGTTGCCCGGCCAGCAAAATCGCTTGCCGCCGCGACGCCGAGTTCAACTCGCCGCTTGAGCCGGATGCGTGGACTGCTGTTTCGCCCGAGCCGGTTGCGCCGCGCGATTCGCGTGCGCCGCCCGCGCAGGTTGCGCCGCGCGATTCGCTTGCGCCGCTCGCTGCGCTGGCGATTGCCGCTTGGTCCGAGCCGCCCGCTTTGCCCACCAACAACAGCGGCGGATTGGCTTTCTGGCCGCATGGCGTGATTTGACCACTGACCACGCCCATCGCCGCCACCAGCGATTCCAGCCCACCCGCAGGCGAGACGGATTGGGTGTCAGCCCAAAAGGCCGCGCCTCCCAGGGTCCGCTGACGCAGCCAAGGTATATGCGTTTCCAGTCCGGACGGAACCGCGCCAAAGCTTGCAACGATCTTCCCGCCGTTCCACAGCACCGCCCACTGCCCGCCCAAGACTCCGGCGGCCAGTTCCAACAGTTCCCCCATGCCGGGATATTCCGCGGCCGGGGCGCACGACGATTGCTGTAAATGGGTTGAGTCCATAATCGAGAGGAACATCGTGTTCCACAAATTGCATCGACCAATCTGCTCGATCAAATAAGGAGCGGCGTAATCGCCCGTCCGATAAATGCCCGGCCATAGCCGGCCCGGCGCGCCAGCAACAAAATGGCAGTGGCAAATACCCGGTTACTCGCGCACGGCGAGGCGCAATTTGGCCGAACGAGCGCGGGGATTTTGCATGATCTGTGCATCGGTGGCCCGAAGCGGCTGGGGGCTGATGGACTGGTAAACCCCCCGCGCCAAGCCCGCTTTGAACGCTTCCTTGATCCGGCGATCTTCGCCGGAGTGAAAGCTGATCAAACACGCCGCGCCGCCGGGCTTCAGGCACGCCGGCAGCACGCGCAATAGATTTTCCAGGTTGGCCATTTCACGGTTGGTCAAGATGCGCAGGGCCTGAAAAGTCCGGGCCGCCGGGTGCAGCTTGGCCCCCAGCGCGCGGGTGAGGGTAAAATCGCGGGCCTGGCAAACCAGCGCCGTCAATTGTCCTGTGGTGGTGATCGCGGCGATAGCGCGCTGTTCAACAATCAGGCGCGCGATCGCCGGGGCGTCGGATTCGTCGCCATATTCCAAAATGGCCTCGGCCAGTTCCGTTTCGCTCATCTGCCCCAGCAGCTCCGCGGCCGTGCGCCCGCGGCTTTTATCCATGCGCATATCCAGCGGTCCATCGTGTTTATAAGAAAAGCCGCGGCCGGGGTCGTCGATCTGCGGGCTGGCCACACCCAAATCCGCCAGCAGGCCATCCACCGGCTGACCACCGAGGTATTTTTCAATCCCCGCGAAATTGCCATGATGCAGCACAAAATCCACGCCTTCGCGTCCCGCCTGGCTCAGTTGCAGCCGCGCAAGCCGCAGGTGCTCGGCGTCCATATCCACGCCGATCAGTTGCCCACCCGGCAAGATGCGCTCCAGCAGTTGCAAGCTGTGCCCGGCCAAGCCGAGGGTGCAATCCACCAGGCGCTTGCCCGGCAGTGGCGCCAGCGCCTCGATCACCTGTTCCAGCATGACGGGAATATGTCGGACCTGGCGTTTCATCGATGATCCGACCGAAAAAAGGCGTGATTACCGCAAGCCCAGCAGTTCCAGCGATTCGCGTTCCACGATGCCGCGCAGGGCCTCGCGCGGAATCAATGGCAGATTCGTTCCCTGGGCCATTTGATTGAGGCTGTACAAGGCTTCGATGCTGTCGTCGGCGTTGCTGTAGGGAAAATCGCTCCCGAAAAGCAATTTCTCGATCACCTGCTCCTCGTGGGCACCCACCAGCGCGTTATACGCTTGCCATGGCCGGGCCAGCAGCCCGCTGACGTCGGCGTACACATGCGGATGCTTGGCCAGCAGCAGCAACGTTTCATTAACCCACGGGCTGCCTAACTGCGAAATCACCATGCGCAGTTTGGGAAAGGTGCGGGCCACTTCATCCAGCAGATACGGCCGGGCGTATTCCATCCGGCTTTGCTGGGCCAGTTGGCTGGGCGGATGAATCAACACCGGCATGCCCAAGGCCTCGGCCTGGGCATACACCGCCATGGCTCGCGAATCGCTGGGATGATAATCCTGGTTGGCCGGCGAAAGCGTTACGCCGCTGAGTTTCAATTCCTCTTTGGCCTGCCGCACCTCGGCCACCGCCCCCGGCTCGGTGGGATCGATCCCCGCAAAGCCGATCAGTTTGGCCGGATCGCGGCGGATGTAATCGGCGATCAGACTGTTGGGAATGTCAGCCTTGAGAAAGCGGCTTTTAAAGCCCAGCACGATGCAATGATCCACCGTCGCGCAATTGCGCCAGTGATGATCGAGATCGGCCGCGGGCATGTCGCGCCACAACGGCCGCGGCGAGGCCAAAAACCGCTGATTAAACGAGCGACTGGGGCGCGGCGATTCCCCCAGGTCCATTTGACCCAACTGCTGGGGACTTTGCCAAACATGGCTATGACAATCAACAATCATGACGCCGTTCCGACTGGGCCACTATATCACAAACCCCGCCGCCCGGTAGAGCCGGACCCGTGGACAATGCGCCCAAAGCAAGCGCGCCTGTCCAGTAGTCCCCTCGCCCGCCGCGCTGCCAGAGCGCGAAGTAAGCGCCCATGCGATGGCCCTGACCAGCCGCCCCATGCGCCTATCCCGCTACGAAGCGGCGCGTTTTTTACGCCGCAATTCGGCGTCAATGAACACATCCAGCTCGCCGCGATCCAGCACGCTTTCGACATTGCTGGTCTCCACCAGCGTGCGATGGTCCTTGACCCGCCGATCATCCAGTACGTAGCTGCGAATCTGGTTGCCCCAGCCGATATCCCCTTTTTCGCCAACCAGTTCCTTCATCTGCTTATCGCGCTTGGCCTGCTCGAGCAGTTCGAGTTTGCCTTGCAAGATCGCCATCGCCAGCCGCTTGTTCTGTTGCTGGCTGCGCTCGACCGAACAGGTTACCTGGATGCCCGTGGGCTTGTGGACGATGCGCACGGCGCTGGCGACCTTGTTGACGTTTTGCCCGCCCGGCCCGCTGGCACGAACAAACGCCACGATCTCCAAATCGGTTTCGGGTATCTCCAGCTGCGTGGGCTGGTTGGTAAATTCCGGCACCACCCCCACCGAGGCGAAGCTGGTTTGCCGCTTGCCCTGGGCATTGAACGGACTGGGCCGCACCAGCCGATGCACGCCCACCTCCGCACGCAGATAACCAAAAGCGTAATCACCTTTGACGTGCAAGGTGGCGGTCTTAATCCCCGCCTGCTCACCGTACTGCCGGTCCACTTCCGACACGTCCCAGCCGCGATGCTCAAAAAAGTAGAGATACATGCGCAGCAGCATTTCCGCCCAGTCCTGAGCTTCGGTGCCGCCGGCCCCGGCCTGGATGGTGAAAAAGCAGTTCAGCGGATCGTTCACCCCGTCCAGCAGGCTTTGCAACTCGATCTTTTCGCCGCGCTTGGCCAATGCCAAAAGCGCGCGATCGGCCTCGTTCAGCGATTCGGCGTCATTGGCCTCGGTCGCCAGTTCGTAAAGCACCTGGTTATCTTCAATATCGCGCAAAATCGCGCTGATCGGATCGATCACCGCCTTGAGGATTTTCAGCTCGCCCACGGTTCCCTTGGCCGCTTCGGGATTATCCCAGAAGCCGCTTTGGCCCATCAGTCGCTCTAATTCCTTGAGTCGCGCTTGCTTGGTCGGCAAGTCAAAGAGAGTCCCGGATGGCTATCATCCGGGCCGAAAGGTTTTCAATGGCCAAAGCCAAATTTTCATGAATCATGCCCGCCACTGTAACCCAAAACCCCCAACTACGCCAACCCACCCCGTCCTCGCCAGCCCCGCTTTGCACCCGGTACCAGAAAACTAATCCATCAACATGGAAGTTTGAGTGTTGATTGTTGAGGGTTGAATGTTGAGCGTTGAGCGTTGAGCGTTGAGCGTTGAGCATTGAGCGTTGAGCATTGAGCGTTGAGCATTGAGCGTTGAGCGTTGAGCGTTGAGCATTGAGCATTGAGCGTTGCGGGTTGAATGTTGAGTGTTGAGCGTTGCGGGTTGAGTGTTGAGGGTTGAATGTTGCGGGTTAAGTGTTGAGGGTTGAGTGTTGAGCGTTGAGCGTTGAGCGTTGAGTGTTGAGCGTTGAGCGTTGAGCGTTGCGGGTTGAGTGTTGAGTGTTGAGCATTGAGCGTTGAGCGTTGAGCGTTGAATGTTGAATGTTGAATGTTGAATTTTTAACTCCTACTCCCCTCTCCTATGTACTCATGGGGGAGGGCCAGGGTGGGGGCTTCCTTTTTGTATTTGCATTTCTCAACAATCCACAATCAACACTTACCACTCACTCCTCAGCGCCCCCCAAACACGCATCCCCCGGCACATTTGCCGCCCTTGACAATACCCTAACTTTATGCTAACATGTACTCCAGCCTGATCCGCTTGGCGCATGTCCCGACGGCGGGGGCTGTGGGGTGTGAGTTATGCTTTTGTCCAATGCCAATCAGCTCAGCCAGCGGCAGGCCGATGCCCGCCTGACGGCGCAAAAGGGCTTCAGCGAGCGCTTGTTAAAACGCGCCCGCTTCCTGTCCGAATCGGATCAGGCGCTATTGCGCATGGCCTGCGTCAGCCGCATGAGCCGCCGCGAAATTGCCCGTTTATTGAAGGTTTCACCGGGCAATCTCTGCCGCCGCCTGCAAAAACTTTTGGCCTGTCTGCACGATCCCCTGGTCGTCAACTTAATCGAACGCGGCCAGCTTTTGCCCGCCGACATTCGCCAGCTCGGTATCGAACACTTTTTACTGCGCCTCTCCCTGCCGGCCCTGGCGGCCAAGCATCAAATGTCGCGCCATCGCGTCGGTGCCATCATCGAATACCTCCGCGGCTGGAACGCGGCCATGCGCTGCCCCAGTAGCGGATAAATACTTCCGTTTATCATGTGTTCAATGCTTGCCGTCTTCTACTTCGAGGAGTCGTTATGTCATTTCTTTACCCTCCGCCAGCCTGTCCCGCCCTGACGCCGGGAAATATCATCTTGCTCCACGGTCCCAGCGGCTGCGGAAAAACGCGCCTGCTGCGCTTGTGGCGGCAAAGCCATTGCGATTTAAGCTGGGTCAAAGCCCCGGCGCCGCTGTGCCGCGATGCCACCGTCCTCCAATCCCTGCGCCCGCTGGAACCGCAAGACGCGGCGCATTTGCTATGCCTGGTGGGGCTGATCGACTCCCACCTCTGGCAACGCCCCGTCGCCACGCTCTGCCGCTCGCAGCGCTGGCGGCTGCGGCTGGCCCGATCGCTGTCTCGTCCGCCGCGCGGACCCACGGTGTTGCTCATCGATGATTTCGCCCAACCGCTGGATGATCTGTCGGCCTGGAGTTTGGCCCGCTCGCTGCGTCGTCGGCTCAGCGCCAATCCCGCCTGCGCCATGGTGCTGGCCTCGCACCGCCTTTGGCTGGCCGAGCCGCTTGCCGCCATTTCCGTCGGGTTGGCATCGTAAAAACACGCGCGCCCCGCGCTTTTTTTCCGCCGGCCTTAAACCAATGGGGCGCGGCCACGGATTTCTTCCACGGGTTCAGCCCGCCAGTTATCAGGGCAATTCACAATTCGCGTTTTTCCTTCAACAACCGCCAGGTGCAAAAATATGGGCACACCCAACCAATTCATGCGCCTGTACATTGCCCATTTTCCCGGCCACTTTGAACTGCGCGCCGGCACCCGCGCCGATTGGCGGCAACTGGCGCACTTTCACTATCTGCCCAATCCGCCGGCCACCTGTTGCCGCATCCTGGCGCTGGGCTACCAAGGCCCGCGCCGCTGGGTAGCCCCGCCGCTCGCCGCCGTGGGCATCTTGTCCTGGCCGGTGCCCTGCCGCGTCAGTCGCAATCGCTATTTTCGCATTGAAAAACTTTCCTATCGCGACAAACTGCTTTTTCTCAACGCCCACCTGCGCACCATCAGCCGCCTGGCCGTTCATCCCTGTTTCGCGGGCCTGGGACTTGCATCGTTTCTGGTGCGGCAACTGATGCGCCAGTGCCCGACACCCTGGATAGAAGCGTCCGCCGCCGCCGCCGATTGGCTGCCGCTCTTTGAGCGCTGCGGCATGACCCGCCTGGCCGACCAACCCGGCCGCCCACCTTGTTTTATCGCACATCTTTCGCCTGGGGGAAATCATGATCGATCTGGACCAGCCGTGCCGCGATGAGCAGCAGCTTTGGAACTGGATGGAGCACTTTTTACAACTGCGCGTGCCGCGACAGGCTGTTTGCCCCGGCCACCACCCGCCCTTCGATTATATTCGCCGCGCCTATTTCGAGCCGGCGTGCGATCAGGTGGTCTGGGCGCCGCGCGGCGGGGGCAAAACCCAACTTGGTGCCGCCGCCACATTTCTGGACTTGCTGCACAAGCCCGGCGTGCAAATCTGCCTGCTGGGCGGCTCGCTGGAACAGAGCTTGCGCATGTGGAATCACTTGCAGCGCCCGGTAAGCCGCTGGATACAAGACCGCCTGCAAGGCAAACACACCGCGCGGCGTATTGTGCTGGACAATGGTTCGGTCGCCGGCGTGCTGGCGCAAAGCCAAAGGAGCGTGCGCGGCGTGCGCGTGCAAAAACTCCGCTGCGATGAGGTGGAACTATTCGACCCGCGCGTCTGGGAAGCGGCGCAACTGGCCACCCGCAGCGCCGCGGCCGACGATAGCGGTCAAACTATTGCCGGCGTCATCGAAGCCTTTTCCACCTTGCACGAATCCGGCGGCCTGATGAGCCAAATCGTGCAATCGGCCCAGGAACACCATATTCCCGTGGTCCGCTGGTGTTTGTTGGAAGTGCTGCAACGCTGCGCCCCGGAGCGCGATTGCCAGACCTGCGGCTTGCATGAAGACTGCCGCGGGGTCGCCAAGCTACGCTGCGAGGGGTTTGTCAGCATCGACGATGCCTTGGCGATGAAGCAGCGCGTCAGCCGCCAGCAGTGGGAAACGGAAATGCTCTGTCGCCGCCCCAGGCGCAGCCGTTCGGTCTTTCCCACTTTCTTGCGCGCCGCCCACGTGGTGGAAAATCTGCAACCGCGGCTGGACGGGCCGCTTTGTCTGGCGATTGATTTTGGGTTTGCCAATCCCTTTGCCTGCCTGTGGATCGGCCCGGCGGCGGGCGGGCAGTTGCTGGTGCTGGATGAATACGTCCGCTCCATGCTCACCCTGGAGCAGCATTGCCTGCAACTGGACCAGCGCCCCTGGGGGATGGTGCGCGACATATGTTGCGACCCGGCCGGCAATGGCCGCAACGATCAAACCGCGCTGTCCAATGTGCAACTACTTCGCGCCCGCGGCCATCGCGTGCGCTTTGGTGCCAGCCGCATCGTCGAAGGACTGGAATTGATCCGTCGCGACCTGGACCCGGCCATCGGCCCGCCGCGGCTGCTGATTGACGCCCGCTGCCAAAACCTCATCACCGCACTGGAAAACTACCGCTACGCCGACAACCAATCCGAGTTGCCCTTAAAAGACGGCGTACACGATCATCTTATCGACGCATTGCGGTATTATTATGTCAATCACAACGCCCAACCCATGGCGGCCCGGCGCTACTGACCGGCTTATTTAACTTGCGTTACCACGCGACGCTACCAACCGGCGCTTTGCTTTTGCCCCGAAGCGCTCCCGGAGTACAAGGCGAAGGGACAATCTGGCAAATGCAATTGCCTTGCGTTACCACGCCAGGCTACCAACCAGCGCTTTGCTTTTGCCCCTGGGCTGCTTACAACTGTGGCCTCTATGATTTGGCATTGGCTCTGGATCGGCGGCTTGATTCTCCTGGCATATCTGGCCGGCTCGATTCCCTTTGGCCTGCTGGTCGGCCTGTCCCGCGGGATCGACGTGCGCCAAGCCGGCAGCGGTAATATCGGCGCCACCAATGTCGGACGGCTTTTGGGTGGCCGCTATTTTTTCCTGGTGTTTTTTCTCGATTTGCTCAAAGGTTTGCTGCCGACGCTTTTGGCCGGCTGGCTGCTGCGCCGCAACGGCTGGTTGAGCAATGGCGATCTGCTGATTTGGCTGGCCGTCGCCGCCGCGGCTATTTTGGGCCACCTGTTCAGCGCCTTCCTCAAATTTTCCGGCGGCAAGGGCGTCGCCACCAGTGCCGGGGCCATGCTCGGACTTTTCCCCTATTTCACCTTCGCGGCCCTGGCCGCCGTGGCCGTCTGGGTGGCGATCTTTTTTATCTGGCGCTACGTGTCGCTGGCTTCTATTCTCGCCGCCGCCGCTTTTCCCCTGGCCTACTATGCCCTATGGGGCTGGCGGCCCGAGCTGCTGGCCCTCAACATCGCCGCCTTGTTCATGCCTTTGCTGATCATTTACAAACACCGCAGCAACCTCGGCCGGCTGCGCAGCGGGTCGGAAAAAAAGTTCACCACCGCCAGGAGCTGAACCGATGACCGCAGCCGCGCTCAAGTTCATTGCGCCGCCGCTGCTGATGGGCGCGGCGATGTCGCTGGCGTGCGCGCTGGTGTGCGGCGATTCGCTTTTGAGCTTTATCACCGTATTGGCCTGGGCCACCATTCCCGCCGCCGCCTTGGCGCTGCTTGGAGCCGGAAAATCGGCGGCCTTGCTCCAATTAGCGCTTTTATGGTGCGGATTACTGGTTGGCTGGCTGTGGATTTTCGCCACCGTGCGCTTGCCGGTGGCCGCGCTGGCCGAGGCCGGCTTGATATTGCTGATTTGGCTGCTGGCCGTCGGCGGCATGGCTCGCCTGCTCCGCCGCGCCGGCTTGTCGCATGTCGGCGCATTTGCCCTCGCCGCGGCCGCGGCGCTTTTGTGGCTGGCCAGTCCGCTTTGGCTCAGCGGCACTATCGACCATCCATCGGCGGCGCGGCTGCTGACCGCGCTGCCGGCGTATCACCCGCTATTGGTACTCAACGGGGCCTTGCCGCAACTGGGCAACTGGACGGAAATGCCGCTGATGTATCGCCTGGGCCGACTCAATCAGGATGTGCCCTATGCCCTGGCGACCCATCCCTGGTGGATGCTAATTGCCCACCTGCCATTTCTGGCCGGGTGGGCAATAAAAAACGACCCGCTGCAAAGCGGGTCGCTGGCAAATTAATTTTAGCCGGCGCAAAAGTCCGCAAATCTCCGGCCTTTTCACGCCTCGGCCGCCGGCTTACTTGGCGTCTGTGACTTCCTGCTGCCGGGCCATCTGTACCTTGCGCTTGATCGGCTTGACGATCATGCCCATGCGCAGAGCCTTGGCCGATACCTTGATGCGCATGATCTGCCCGTCGATCACCGCCCGCACCTTCTGGATATTGGGCCGAAACTTGCGAGCGGTAATGCCGGTTATCTTCGTGCCCACGCCGCCAAGATACTTGGCCTTGCCGCGGTGGGTCACTTGATTGCCGAAGGTCGTTTTCTTTCCAGTAAAATAGCAAACTCGGGGCATAGCATCCTCTTTAATTCAAAAAAATCTTGAGCGGGGCATCATAAAACCTTTGCGCGGCCTTTGCAAGTGGGCGCGCAAAGGTTTATCCTGTGCTATTGTAATTTTGGAGAATCGCCCTGTGCCCAAAAGTGAACCGATCGAAATTGAAGCCGTGGTAACCACCGCTTTGCCCAACGCCATGTTCAAGTTGCGTCTGGACAACAGCGAACGGGAAATCCTCGGCATCGTGTCGGGAAAAATGCGGAAACATTTTATCCGCATCCTCCCCGGCGACCGCGTGAAAGTGCAACTGTCCCCCTATGACCTGACCAAAGGTCGCATCGTTTTCCGCCAGAAGTAATGCAATTGCCCGTTGTACAAGCCTGGTATGCCCAGGGACTGCGTTTTGAATGCACCGGTTGCGGCAATTGCTGCACCGGCGGGCCGGGATATGTCTGGATCACCGAGCCCCAAATCGCCGCCGCCGCCGAATATCTGCAATTAAGTCAGGCAGTCTTCACCCGCCGCCATTGCCGCCAGATCAACGACCTCTGGTCGATCAATGAACGGCGCAACTCCGATGGGGACTATGACTGCGTCTTTTTGCACACCGGCCCGCTGTTGCCGGGGGCCAAAAAACCCCAGCGATTGTGTATGATCTACCCGGTTCGCCCGCGTCAGTGCCGCGACTGGCCTTTTTGGACCAGCCTGCTGGCCAGCCGCGAGGCTTGGGACCGCGCCGCGGTGCGCTGCCCGGGAATGAATCACGGAAAACTCCACACGCTGGAGCAAATCCGCCAAAAAAGCACCACCGATGATGTGGCTAGATAATTCCGCTTGCCGCTGCCGCGCTCATCCAATATCAACCATCAACACTCTACAATCGCACCAATGACTCCCGCAAACGATAATCAAAATCTGGAACAGACCCAGGAATCCTCGCAACACTCCCCCAAAGCCAGCGACTCGGAGCTGGATGAAGTCAACCTGCTGGCCGGGCAACTGGCCGATCGGCTCGGCCAACTGCCCGAAGGCGACCTAGTCGGGCAGATCATCCTCAACGCCATGAAGCTGTTGCGCGACCGCACCAATCGCGGCGACATCAAGCTGATTAACAAAAGCCTCCAGGAATTGCGCTATGCCCTGAAAATCTTCATTCCCTACCGCGACGTGCGCAAAGTCAGCCTCTTCGGCTCGGCGCGCACGCTGGAAGATCACGCCGATTACCGCCAGGCCGCGGAGTTTGCCAAAAAAATGGCCGCCGCCGGTTGGATGGTCATCACCGGCGCCGGCGGGGGGATCATGGCCGCGGGCCACGGCGGGGCGGGAGCCAAACCCAGCTTTGGCCTGGCCATCCGATTGCCCTTTGAGCAGAAAACCAACCCCTTCATCGCCGACGACCCCAAGCTGATTAATTTCAAATACTTTTTCACGCGCAAACTCATGTTTGTTCGTTCCAGCCACGCCATCGCGCTTTTCCCCGGCGGCTTTGGAACCATGGATGAAGGCTTTGAAGTGCTGACACTCATCCAGACTGGCAAATCCGCGCCCGTGCCCATCGTGCTGATCGACCAGCCCGGCGGACAATACTGGGCCCAGTGGGATCGCTATGTCAAAGAGCAGCTTCTGGGCCGCGGACTTATCAGCCCCGATGATCTGCATCTATACAAAATTACCAGCGATGTGGATGAGGCCGTCCGCGAAGTGCGGCGGTTTTATTCCAATTACCATTCCATCCGCTATGTGAAGGATGACTTGGTCATGCGCCTGCATCAAGCGCCCAACACCCAGCAGTTGCGGCACATCGAAACGCAATTCGGCTCCATCAAAACCGGCGCGCCTTTCCGTGTCGCCGGCGCTTTGCCCGCCGAACGCGATGAGCCGGACCTGGCCCCCCTCCCGCGGCTGGTCTTTGGGTTCATTCGCCACGAGCAGGGCAAATTGCGCATGCTGATCGACTACCTCAACGGCTTAAAAGACCCAAGCTGAAAATTCAACTCTCGACGCCCACGCTCAATTTTCGCTTGGCGTCGCCGGCCAGATAAAGCGTGCCCGTCGCTTCGGCTGGATCGCATCGCGAAAAAAAAAGCGGGCGATTGGAGTTGCCAATCGCCCGCTCAATCCACTGGTGAAAATCTCGATCAATGCCGCCGGCGAAGCAGCAGCAACCCGGCCATGCTCAGCAGACCGAGGATGGCTGGTTCCGGCACGACGATATTTTGAGCATAGCCGATGGTGGAGCCGGGTATCGCGCCCAGGCCCAGCAGCTCCAAGCTCAGGTTGCCCACGTTGCTATTGCGCATCGGTTGCAGGCCATTGTAATCGGGCAGGCTGGTTGCACCGGGGGCCGCCAGCACGCTGGAATTCATGGTATACAAGTCGCCGGGATTGACTCCCGCGCCCCAAACCAGAAATGGTATGGTGTAGTCCTGGTTATTGGTTAAATCTCCGTGGTTATTGCCGTGGCCACCGTGATCGGCGGTGATCATAATGACCGTATGATTTTTCAACGTGGCATTACCATTGATGAACGCCATGATGTTCCCGATCTGGGTATCCACGGCCATCAGCGCGGCGTTGTACTGGGTGCTGCCCCAGTTATAAGTGTGGCCGGCGGCGTCCGGATCTTGGTAATGGACAAATGAATAGTTGTACTTGTTTGCCGTCATCTGGCTGATGAAATCACCGGTCAAGGTCGCGGCGCTGGGGGCGTTGCCGATGTAGCTGTCGGTGATTTTGTTGGTGCCATTGTCAAAGCCGGTGGTATCGGGCGCGCCATTGATGGCGTTGTAGGAATCGCGAAAGAGGGAAAATTTGGTCTTGCCCGCCCATAGCGCGGTGGTCAGGCCGTTGTCATGGGCCACATCGAAAACGCCGGCGATATACGAGCCTTTATTGCTGGCCAAAGTGTTAGTGCCCGGATCGATATTGGTGGTCCAGTGATGTCCGCTGATGACCGGCGAAGTGTAATCGTTCATCGGCCGCCCGGTGATCATGCCGGTATGGCTGGGCAGGGTAACGGCCACGCCGGCATCGGTGCGGGCATTGAGCGTGCTGGCACCGGAAGCGATCATCGCCTGCATATTGGGCAGACTATTGGAGGCGGCCAAGGTACTGAAATAGGTGGAACCCATCCCATCAACGCTGATGGAAATCACATAAGGCACTTCAGCCCACGCGGAGCCGGCACAGGCCAGAGACAAAGCAAACAAAGCGATTGACTTTTGCATGAGACCTCAGGGATGGGGAGCATTCGCTGCCCGAGGACGCCGCAGCGCGGCACAATCCGCCTCGGGCAAGTGGCATTATCATCTATTTGTTGTGTCGTAAATGCAACTACAAAGTGGCGATAATAAATAAACCGGTTACCAGGGGCGTGCCCACGGATTTTTGCATTTTGCACGGGTTCAGCAAATCAGCCTCCATGGCCAGTCACAAACCATGTTTCCCGCTCGCAAACGTGGAAATGCAAAAATAGATGGGCCCACCCGTGGCGTCCTACTTCGCCGAGATTGCCAAAGTAAGAAAAGGGGCTGGATTGAGCGCCGGTGAATCAGCAAGGAGTAGCGAAGCTGGGATAAACTGGGATATGGGTACACTGGACAATACGGCTACCCAACAATTTCTAGTGTACTCTGATACAGCGGCCCCCTGCCGGCGGTGTGATGATTCGCGTGCCAGCGTTGGCTATGGGTAACGGTCAACAGCCGCATAAAGCGACGTTGCCACGCATTTGACAAATTTTTCTGAAATTCTAGATTAATGGCGTCATATAATTATTTTCATTTTTTCGCGGTGCACCATGCGTGTAACACCCAATAGGATGCGATAGCGATTGCCGCGTAGGAGCCATGATGAGCGGCGGCGAGCGGGACAAAATGTGGATGGAGGGTGATGATGGGTTTGGACATAGTGCACTTCCTCAGCTCGACCGTGCAGTTGGAGCGCGTTTTAGCGTTGCTAGGCCCGTCGGTGGCCCAAGATCGTCTGCACGCCGGGGTCTTGGCGTATCACCTGGGATTGGTTGGCAAGCAGCACTCTTTGATGGTGGTGCTGCTGGGCGGGACCGGAGCCGGCAAAAGTACCCTGCTGAATCGGCTGATGGGCCGGGAGATTTCCGCAACCAGTTTTTTGCGCACTTTCACCACCGGGGCGGTGGCGGCTAAAAGCCCCCAGCAGCAGGTTCCAGAAGGGTTTCTCGCCGAAGAACACCAGGCGATCGTGGATCTGCCGGCCCAAGGCGAGGGCGGGGCGCTGCTGGTGGCGACGTTGGACGCAACGCCCTGGCCGCGTTTGATCCTGGTGGATACGCCGGATGTGGATGGCGATAAGCCGGAGCATCGCAGCGAGGCGGACAAGGCATTTCGCTACGCCGACGCCGTGATCTTCCTGGTAACGCCGGAAAAGTATCAAATGACGGAATTAACCCCCTATTACCGCATGGCCGGGAACTACGCGCTGCCGGCATTGTTTGTGATGAACAAGGCCGAGCAGCGGGAGATGGTGGAGGATTACCTCGGGATTCTGGAGGAAAATGGCCACAAGTCGCCGCGGCTGTTTGCGGTGGCCAGGGACGATGCCGGCTACGCCCCGCCGGTGGAGCAGTCGCTCAAGTCCATGCGCCAGGCCTTGGAGGCATTGGAGGCGTCGGCGGACTGGGAAAACGGTTTGGTGCAGCGGGCCAAGCACCTGGTCGATCGGGTGAAAGGCCACTTGAAGGGTTTGGATGATCAGCGAATGGCGGCGGATCGACTGAGCGCCAAATTGCAGGAACTGGTCCAGCCACAACAAAAGATGGATGTGAGTCCGCTGCTGCGGGATTTCAAAGTACAAATGCGCAATAACAGCGTGTTGTATTTAACCAGCGCCACGCGAATAATGGATTGGGGAAAGTCCTTGGCAAAAAAGGGGCGTTCCCTGCTGCTGAGCCAGTGGCGGCACCCGCAGCCGCCGGCGAGTGGCGGTGAGTCAGATGGGTCGCAAGCGGAAATATTGGAACCGCCGCTCTCCAAGTCGCTGCGGGAGCAATTTATTGCAGCGCAAAACAGCATGGAAAATGTGCTGCTGGGCGACCCCTACGGCAAAAAATGGATTACGCAATCGGAGCTAGCGTACCAGGCCACGAAGCTGCCTGTGGAGGATGCAAAACAAATCTATCAAACGCAGATGGATCGGCTTCAGCAATGGATGAATCAGCGCCGGGATGCGACGCCGCGGGATACAGAGATACTGATGAAGCTGTTACGTCTGCTGCCGGGCGGCAAAAAGCTGATCAAGTGGACGGAAGCCGCGCCGTGGCTCATGATTGTCATCCTGGTAACCCACGGTGCATTTTTCGGGCATTGGGACGTACCGTTGATAGGCGGTTATTACCTCTTTAATTTTTTGGCCCAGCGGTTCAGTGATGAAGTGAAAAAGCGAGCCAGGCAGGCCAACTCGGATATCGAAGCGGATTTTGTTGATCTGAATCTGCAACAGGTTCGGCGGATCGTCCAGTGGATCAACCAGCAAGTTCCTTCGCATCAGATGATTGAGCAGTTGCGCCGGGCGGTGGAAGACTTAAGCAGGATCGTGTACGGCCAGCCGGAGAACGCACTATGACCATGGCATTAGCGGAACTGGTCAAGCAGATCGCTGAAATAACCGAGTCGGCGGTGCCGCAATCATTTGAAGAAGATGCGCCGGTGCCAGGGCTGGATATGCTGGAGTCACAGAACGATGAAGAGTGTTATTTCATCGGCCTGATTGGGGGAAAGGATGTGGGCAAGTCGGCGCTGGTCAACGCGCTGGTGGGCCAGGAAATCACCCAGCGGATCGGCTACGGCAAGGGCACCGAAACGGTGATCGCGTATGTGCATCAGTCGCGCCAGGCGGAAGTTGCCCAGAAGCTGGAGAAGATTGCTCCCGGTCAATACACGATTATCACGCATGACCAGGCGGATTTAACCCGCCAGGCATTGCTGGACTTGCCGGACATCGACAGCATCCACGAGGAGCATGTGAAACTGACGGGTCAAATGCTCCGGCACATGTTGTTTCCGCTCTGGCTGCAAAGTGTGGAAAAATACGCCGACGCCAAGCCGCGCCAACTGCTCCAGAAGGTGGCCGAGGGCAATGTCCCGGAGAATTTTTTATTCTGCTTAAACAAGGCCGATCAACTACTGGCCAGGGAGGGCCAAGAGCAACTGGAAAAATTGCGGCAAGACTACGCGGCGCGGATCCAGTCGCTGTTGAAACTCAAGGCCCCGCCGCGGGTGTGGATGATCAGCGCCTTGCAACCCGAAGTACTGGACCTGCCGCAATTGCGGCGGGTACTGGCCAAACAAAAGAGCGTGCCCAACGTGCGGCAGGCTCGCCAGGCGGCCATGCGGCAACGCCACTTGAACGTGGTGCGCTGGGCGGACGGCTTGAATTTGCCGGGGCGTTTGGCGCGGCTGGAGGAACTCAAGCGGCGGGCGGAGCAAGTGTTTGACCAGTCTCTGGGCGCGGAATTACTCAACCGGAGGATTCCCGATTTGCTGGAGGACCCTGCGCATCGGGCAAGGTTGGTGGATGCGGCAATGGATCAGCGGATGATGCGCTGGCCGATGATTGGGGCGGTGCAAATGCTGCTGCGGCTGCCGCTGTCGTTGCCATTGCGGCTGGTATTCCAGGCTCGCCGCCGGGGGGTGGCCGGAAGCAAAGCGCTGGTCAAGCAGCATTTGGCGCTGGGGGACATGGCCGATTGCTTGAAGGGGGCGATTGTCCAGCTTCAGCAAAAAGATATATCCATCTATAATTTATATGGTCAGAGCCGCATGGGCGGGGAGTTTTGCGCGGCGCAGGCGGCGCAGTTGCAAACCCAGCTATCCGAGGCGATGGAATTGCACAAAGAGCAGTTGCTGGGGCATTTATTAAAACGGGATCGCTTGATCTACGCGCTGGGGCGCTGGCTGCTGACCTGGGGGGCGGCGGCGTGGTTCATGCTGCTGCAACCGGTGATGGAAGTGATGCTGCGCGACAGTTGGCGGGCGGCGGCGCGGCATATTCCGCTATTGGTGGTGCAGGCGATCAGTGTGCCGGTGCTGCTGAGCAACCTGGTGTTCGTGGCGATCTGGTTGGTGGTGCTGTGGGTGGCCGTGCGCTGGCGCGTGCACAAGCGCGTGGACCGGCTGGTTTGCCGCCAGGGCGGGAGTATCAAGCAGCCGGCGGCGCAAGCGCCGCTGCGGGCGGTGGTGGAAAATTGGCTGGCCGGTTTGCAAGCCCCGATCGAGCAGGCGCGGCGGCACATGGCCTGCCTGGTTGAGCAAGTTGAAGCCTTGCGCCAGGCCACGGCCGAGTCGCAAAAGTAGGCGCAGAAAAATTCAGCTCCACCAGGTGCGATATTTTTCCATCGCCACGGCGATAGCCTCGATATTTTCCAGCGTCACATCCGGAGCGCATTCGGCCTGGAGCCACAAACCACCGGCGCGGTCGCCGAGTTTCATCACCACTTCCTTCACGTGCTGGTCGATATCGCGCGGGGTTGCGAAGGGGAACATCTGGCGGTCCAGGTCCAGGTCAACACATATTTTCCCCTTGCAGACGCGGACCAGGTTGTCCAGGCCGTTAGCGCGAATCTGGGGATTGATCACGTGGATGCCGCAGTCCACCAAGTCAGGAATGATTTCATATATTTGCCCATCGGTATGCATGTAGACCCAGATTCCGGCGCGGCGGGCGGGCATGAGCAGGCGCAGGAAGCAGCTTTTGAGATATTTTCGCCATTTGGCCGCACCCATCGCCAGGCCCGACTGCATGCCCAGATCGTCGCCGAACCAAAATATTTCGCCGCGTGGCAGGCGAGCCAGTAGCTTGGCAAGGACTTTTTCGTTGTGTCTCAACACGATGTCGATCAGTTGCGCCAGTTCCGGCGCATCCTCGGCGAAATCGAGCATCAACTCTTCAAAGCCGCGCAGGTCCGCCAGTCGCAAGTACATAAATCCGTGCTTAAAACCGTCGGCAACGCTTTTTGGCTCTTGCAAGCGGTGTACATCCTCGCGGCTGGGAACGGGATGGCCAGTAACGATCGCTTCCATGCCCTCGGCGACATTGCTCCACACGCAGCCCCATTCATCGACGTGATCGCCGAGGTGGTAGGTGTCGGACCAGACCGCGTCGTAGTCGCGGTTTTCCACCGGCGGGCCAAATGCCAGCGGGTGGCGGCGCACGATCGGCTCCAGTTCCCCGCGATACTTCTTCCACGTCGCCGGCAGCAGCCCGATGCGAATGGGGATGCTGGTGGGACTGCGAAACTCGATGGCTTTGATCTGATCGTCGCTCAGGGGCATAGTTAACTCCGGTTGGTGGCACGTTGGCCGACGGGAGCACAATACCCATTTGAAATCGGATTGCGTTCAAGCGCATACGGCAGTATTTTTTCAAACATGAGCGAACTGCGGTATCTGATACTCGAGGAGCGGAGACTGACGGCGGGCGTGCCGATGGTTGGCCACTACAGTTTTCGCCGGGCGGATGCCGGGCTGGTGGAGCATCGCCACGAGGGGATTTTGGAAATTTGTTACCTGGTCAAAGGCCGCCAGACGTATTGCGTAAACGGCGGGGATTATCAGTTGCGCGGCAATGATCTGTTTGTAACCCAGGCGGACGAGGCGCACTCCACGGGCGGGCGGCCCCAGGAAAAGGGGGAGCTTTACTGGTTGCAGGTGCGAATGGAAAAGCGCCGGCGGCTTTTGCTGTGGCCGGCGGCGCAGGCGGCGCCGCTGCGGCGGGAACTGGAAAAACTGCCGCGGCATTTTCCCGGCGACGTGGAGCTGATTGAGCATTTTGAAGCGGTGTTCGCGGCCGCCGATGCGCCCGGCCCGCTGCGGAGGCTGGCTTTGGCGTCGGCTATTTCAGTACTGCTATTGGCGGTGGTGAAAATCGCCGGGCGGAATATTGCGCCGCCGGGACAGGATCGTTGGACTCGGGTGGTCCAGCAGATGCAAAGGCGTCTGGCCGAGCCGCCCACAATTGGGCAGTTGGCGGCCGAGGCGCGTTTAAGTCTGTCTTGGTTCAAAGCCAGGTTCAGGCGGGAAATGGGTCTGGGGCCGGCGGAATTTATGGTGCGGGCCAGGGTGGAGAAGGCTAAGGAACTGCTGGGGATGAAAAAGAGTATTACCGATACGGCGATGGCGCTGGGGTTCAGCTCCACGCAATATTTCGCCACCGTCTTTAAGCGCTACACAGGTAAAACGCCCAAAGAGTGGAATCAAGAGCGCGCGGCCGGCGGTGGGTGAGCGCTGCGGGCCCAGGGCAATCGCATACGGCGGTTTTTACTCCCTCTCTCGGCGTAGCGGGCCAAGAGACCATCCGCCATATGCGTTTGACCTGATTGCGGGCTTGCGTGCCTGCAAGCCAAGGTTGACCAGCGTGCCGGTCAACCCATCAGCGTCGGTATCCAGCGCGCAGGTTTCACCAACCGCCGGCCGGCAGGCTTACTTGCGCTGGCCGGGCTGCATGGGGATTTCCCCAAACTGCTGCTCGTAGCGCTTGACAAGCTGGCTAAGCGACATCATCAAGCGTTTGGTCGCGGGGTAGGTCATCACCACGCGATCAGTTACTTTGAACAAAAGCGCCTGAGGCTGATTGGGCTGGGGATTGGGGTTGGGCATGTTGAAGCCGATGTCCACCACCACTTCCTCCATCGCGGTGTGAATGCGATAGGCGTTGGAATAGACGACGCGCAAGTCGCGCTCGTCAAGCATCACCTGCACCTGCTGTTCGCCGCCGGAATTTTCGACGCTAGGTTGAATATCCGCCATCGTGTTACCTTCCTTTCGGGGTAATGAAAAAATACCAACATCCGGCCGCGCACAGGCGGCCGGACCTTATTTGCTAAACAGGCCGGCCAAGACTTTCTGGGCCGCCGTTACGCCGGTTCCCAGCGTAACCGATTTGCCCAGGGCCGCCAACGTGTGCTCAATCGCCGCCACCACGGCCAGGGCGTCGTAGGCATCGGAGTAGCCCATGTGATTGACGCGGAAGATTTTGCCTTCCATCGTCCCCTGCCCGCCGGCGATATGGACGTTGTGGCGACTTTTCAACTGGCCACGGAATTCTTTATCGGTTATTTGCGCCGGGTACTTGATGGCGCTGACGCTGGCGGCGGGGCTGGCGCTGAACAGTTCCAATCCCAAAGCCTGCATAGCGGCGCGGAAAGCGGCGGCCGTGAGGTCGGTGCGTTTCCAGATGGTTTCCAAGGTTTCGTCCTGGATCATTTTCAAGCTGACGCGCGAGGCTTCAATGAGGGTATTGGCCGGGGTGAAGGGCGTGTCGCCGTCGCCGAGGCTTTTGCGGTACTTTTTCAGGTCCAGGTAAAAATCCTGACGGGCGGCGTTTTTCTCCACCGCGGCCCAGGCGCGCTCGGAGAGGGCCACATAAGCCAGTCCCGGCGGCAGCATGAGGGCCTTTTGACTGCCGGTAATGGCCACATCCACGCCCCAGGCGTCCATCTTGAAAGGCAAAGCGCCGATGGAGGTAATGCCATCGACGATCAAGAGTGTTTCGCCGCCAGCGCGCACAGCCTTGCCGATCGCTTCCAGGTCGCAGACGGTTCCGGTACTGGTTTCCGAGTGGACGAGGATCACCGCATCGTACTTGTCGGCCTTGAGTTCACTTTCGATCTGCTGGGCACTGGGGGCCTGGCCGTATTCCAGTTTGATATCCTTGTGGGCGATGCCATAGGTCGAGCAGACTTGGCACCAGCGTTCGGCGAATTTGCCGTTGCTGACGCACAGGGCCTTTTGGCCGGGGGCCAGTACGTTAATGATGCCGGCCTCGGCGGCGCTGGTGCCCGATCCGGTGAGGGTGTAGACCTTGGCGGCGGTTTGAAAGACATACTGGAGCATCGACTGCACGTCATTGAACATGGCGCGAAATTCGCCGGTGCGATGGTGATGCACGGGCTTGGCCAGTTCGATCAACGTGGCTTCCGGTACGCTGGTGGGGCCGGGGGTGAACAGACGGTACTTCATCAACATGGAACAGACTCCGAAAAGTTGTTGAGCGTTACGGGGCGGCCGCCGCTTGCCATTGCTTGCGGATAAACGCCACCACCGCGGCGGCGTCCGGCCCGCCAACGTCGAAATTTGTCGCTTCGACGCTGAGCCGTCCATCATACCCGCCGGCGCGCAGGACGCCAAACCAGCGGCGATAGTCGGTCTTTCCGCCGGCGGTCGGGGCGGCGCGGGTTACGCCGTCGGCCAGGTGAACATGGAAAATGGTTTTGCCAAGGTTCGCGACGGTCTGGGGCGTATCCCCCTCCTGCTCGGCGTGATACAAATCCAGCAGCAGGCCCAGCGAAGGATTATTCACCGCATGGATAATGTGCAAGGCTTGGCCAATGGAATTGACGATATTGCATTCCTTGCGACATAGCGGTTCCAGCGCGATGCGCACCGAATGCTCGGCGGCCAGTTTGGCCAGTTCGGCGGAAAAGTCGATGAGCTGCTGCGTGGCCGTGTCAGGCGACCAGTCCGGGGGAACCATGCGGGCGGCCCCGGAGCCGAAAACCAGCAGGCGCGTGCCCAGGGAGGCGGCGCGGGCTAAGGCGTAGCTCAAGTAAGTGCGCAGGGCCGCGCGATCCACCGCCGGCCCCACTACTTTCAGAGCGCCGGGGATCAGGCAATTGGCCGCCAGCAGCGGCAGCGCCGCCGCCCGCGCGGCGCTGAAGTCCGGCTCCTGGGCCTGTTGTCCATGAAATGTTGACTGCACATTGACTTCAATAAAATCAAAGCCCGCCCGGGCCGCGGCGGCGGCCGATTCCACGCCTGCGCAATTGCCGATTTTCATGCCGGAATTATGCCGCGCCAGCGCCGGGACCGCAAAACGGCGACGATTGTTTTTGCAAACGCACAATTTTTGCGATGCCCGCGAGGGTGCCTGGGTCGACACTTGTACCGCAGGCGAATTTTACATCGAAGTGTTATATGTCTTTGCGTCAACAGATCCAACGTTTGCTGGCCAATGGGGATGGCGCCGACGCCACCGACCGCGCGGCTATGCGCAGCGCGCTGATCGCGGCCCTGGAGCGGCTGGTAATCGAGGCGACGGCGGCCGGCAAACAGGCGGCGTGAATCACGGCTCGGCGACAATTTGGATCGGCAAGGTCGCCTCGGCCACGCGATTTATCTGCTGATCGATCACCGTTACCTTCAGCAAATAGCGGCCGATGGTGAGATTGGCCGGCAGACGCACCAGTTTGACCAAAAAGAAATCGTGGCGGCGGTTGCGCGACAGATCGACAATGGGTTTGCTTTTGTCCTGCCAGACAAACATGCCGGATTCGGTATACAACGTGGCTTCCTGGGACAGCTTGGTTTCCCAGAATCCTTTGTCGTTTTTCTGGGTTGCGAAATTGGCCACTTCGCAGTAGACGATGGCCGGATGATCTTTTCCTGCGGCGAATCGCGGCGGGTTGATCGGTTCGTAGACGCCAAATCCATCCACGCGCGTACACAAGCTGGCGGTGGGAATGGTCAATTCCGCCTGCGTTTTAAGCCGGTCGCCCATCTCCAGCATCGGCGCGATTTTGCGCGACAGCAGACTGTTGGCATCGCGGCGAAGTTCGGCGCGGAAATTCGCCAGGCCGTCAATGACGGTGGCGATGAGTTCCCGATCCTCCGCCAGCAGCGGGGTAAGCGCCTCCAATTGCGGTGCCGGCCGCTCACAGAGCAGTTGATAGAGCTGGTAATCCAGTTGGGCCGAGGCGTCGCGCGGATATTGCTCCAGGCGGCCGCTTAAGGTGCGCTCCAGAGAATCATTGCCGGTTAATCGGGGCAACGCGGCGGCGGGCGGCGCAAGCGCGGGCGTGGTGGCCGGCGGCGGCGGCGCAACCGCCACCTGCAAGGCCGCGGGCTGATTGGATCGCATGGCGACCGGCTGATTTGATTGCGCCCCGGCGGTCGTCGGCGGCGGCGCGGGGGCCAGCCTCAATTCATTGACATCATGCCATGCCAAGGGGGCAGGCATACGGGCCGGCTCCTCATCGGTCGCCGCGGACCGAGGCTGGGCAACTGGATCGCGGTCGCGGCGCAAGTTGGCCGGCTCATTGTCGGTTGCCTGACGCTCCTGGCGGCGACCCAGCGCCTGGTTGACGCCGGCGGCATAATCGCTGGTCTTGCGCGCCAAGGCGCTGAGTCCCAGTTCCTCGCTGCTTTGCGGGCGCGTGGCCGGGGGCGGCACCGCCAGGGCCGTAACCTTCGGCGGCGGCGGCTGCCGCGGTGGCTCGGAATGACAAGCCGTCAGCAGCGCCAGGGCCGAGGTAAGATACACGATTGCGCCCCGGCTGATCGCTTGATCGCCGTGATGACTTTGACTGGACATGGCATACCTCCATGAAACACATTGGCCCGGACCCTCCTGATCCTTGGGCCATCTTACAATTTCCGCCGGCGGGGGAAAGTGCGGGTGCGGATAAATGTGGAAAAGACGCGAACCGTGCGGCAGCGCGCTCATAGGCACTGGCGATTGGCGCCGACGCGAACCTGTATCACCTTCCCGCCTATGCGCTGGCAAACTCCATGGGCACCGAGCTTGTATTGAGCGGTCCCGGGCATCAGGGCACCCGCGCCGCCATCGGCAAAGTTGCTTTTGATTCGGAGCTTTGGAGGGTATGTTATGCCTCAACTGCATGCCAGAAACACGAATTGAGATTTCGCCGCTCGCCGGGCCGTTGCCGAAAATTTCGGTGGTTACGCCGTCGCTGAACCAAGGCCGGTTCGTGCGCCGGGCGATCGAATCGGTGTTGGAGCAGAATTATCCCAACTTGGAATATTTCATCGAGGACGGCGGCTCGTCGGATCAGTCGGTGTCGATTATCCAGGAATATGCCGCGCAATTGACCGCTTGGCGTAGCGGGCCTGATGGCGGGCAGTCCGACGCGATCAATCGCGGCTTTGCCAAGGCGACCGGTGAGATTGTCGCGTGGCTCAACGCCGACGATTATTACCTGCCAGGGGCGCTGGCGGCGGTGGCGGAGCAGTGGAAGCAAAAACCCGGCGCGGCGTTTTATTTTGGCGACGGGTTACGCGTCGATGAGGAGGAAAAGGCGCTGGGGGGATATTTCCCCGGCGGCGTGGCGCGGTTTAACCGTCCGGCGCTGCAATGGGGGCTGAATTACATTTTGCAGCCGGCGTGTTTTATCAATCACCAGGTTTTACTAAAAGCCGGGCCGCTGGAGACGGATTTGCACTGGGGGATGGATACGGATTTATGGCTGCGGCTCAGCGCCTTGGCCGAGCCGACGGCTTTGCAAAGGCAACTGGCGGCCACGCGCGAATATGGAAGCACCAAAACCTCCACCGGCTCTTTCCGGCGCATCGAGGAATTGCGCGGCATCGGGCAAAAGCATACACAATGCCCACTGACGCCGGGGACGCTTTTGTACTGGCTGGACACGCTGCATCGGCTGGCCGGTGAGCGGCCGGACATTTACGGAGAGCATTTTATTTCCAGCCTCAACCAGTTCTGGGCGGCGTCGGCGACGCTTTTGCAGCGCTGGGGCGCTCGGCCGGACGGTTTTCCGCACAGCGACAGCCCCCCCACCTCCCCGCCGGCGGGGGCGGGGAAAATCACCTGGTGGCAAAAACTCCGCTGGGCCTTAACGGAGCGCAAGCGATGAAGATCGTGCTGGCGCTGGATCATGTGGGTCGCGGCGGCCCGGCGGCCCCGGTTCTGGCCGCGCTGCTCAACTCACTGGTTGGGCAATATTCGCAATACAATTTTAGCTTGCTGTGCACCCTTTGGACGCGCGGGCTGGTGGATGAATCGTTTGGCCACCTGCAATCCCAAACGCTGCCGCTGGGGCAATTTTGGGCGCGGGCCAATGCGGAATTAGGCGAGACCGACGTCTTGATCGCGGCCTGCCCGCTGGAAGCGGAAAAAATCGCCCACCCGCAGCGCTGCGTGTTTTTGCTGGATGACACCGATGCGGATGTGGCCGATCGGGAGGAGATGCGTTTGCGGCGATTGGGGCTGCATCTGGCGTTGTGCCACGGCGGCGCGGTGGCGGTGGCCAGCGATATGCAGGCGCGGCGCTTGCAGGCGCATCCGTGGCATCGATTCGCGTCGGTTATTTCACTGGAGCGGGAGGGGGCGGCGCGCTTGCTGGAGGGCTGTGAGATGGCGGCGGCGACACGGCAGACGCCGCATATCCATGTCGCCGACGCGGCGCCGCTGGTAAGCATTGTAACCCCGTCATTCAATCAAGGGCGGTTTTTAAAGCAGACGATCGACAGCGTGCTGGGCCAGAGTTATCCGCATGTGGAATTATTGGTGATGGACGGCGGCTCGACCGACCAGTCGGCGGCGATTTTGCAAAGCTACGGCGATCGCTTTGTGTGGGTGAGCGAAAAGGACAAGGGGCAGACCCACGCGATTAACAAAGGGATGGCCCGGGCGCGCGGGCAGGTGCTGGCGTATCTGAACAGCGATGATGTGATATTGCCCGACGCCGTTGAGAAAGCCGTGGGGCATTTTCAACAGCGCCCCGAATGCGACATGGTCTATGGCCGGGCGTGGTACACCGATGAAAACAGCAAGATCACCGGGATATTCAAAACCGACGATTACCGGTTTGAAAGACTGATGAACGATTGCTGCGTCTGTCAGCCGGCGGCTTTTTGGCGCCGGCGCATCGCCGAGTTGGTCGGGCCGTTTGATGAGTCGCTGGATATGGCCATGGACATGGATTACTGGCTGCGGATCGACCGCGCCGGGGGCCGTATCGAACACATATCAGACTATTTGGCCTATTGCCGCATTTACGCCCAGACCAAAACGCTCTCGGCGCGGGCGCGGATTTATCAGGAGATATTTGATATCTGCCACCGCCATGGCGGTTACGTGGCGTACAGTTATTTTGTGGGGCTTTGGGAGCATCGGATCAAGCAACAAAAAACCGGCTGGGCGCGGTATTTCAATGCCGTGCCGGGGATGATGTTTCCCTTGGCCTGGCTGCACTGGCGCTGGTATCACCGCCAATCGATCGCGGGCGGGTTGGTGGACGCGGCGATGGGGAGAATAGCCCGCGGCGGCGGCGGCGGCGGCGCATCGTGGCCGCGGCGGTGGGCGGCGGATCGGTGGGACCGATTGCGGCACCCGCGAAGTGTGCGGGGGTTGTGGGATGACAACTGGACGGGCGGACGGGTGGAATTGCGTTTGCCGCCGCGCTTGCACAATCGCGTAGCCCTGCTGGGCGGGCGGGCGTGTTGCCCGATGCGCCTGACGGTGCATTGCGACGGCAAATTGATCGCCCGCCACGACCTGCCCGGCGGCAACGGTGAAGTGGATCAGGTGCAACTGCATTTGCCCATTGGCGATGGCGGGGCCAACGGGATGCGGTGCGACTTGCGATTTTCGCGCCTGGGCCGACTCGGCGACGGCCGCAAAGCGAGTTTTCTGATCCAGCGCTGCGATCTATTTGATGAAGCAATGTGGCTGGAGAGCCGCGCATGAATAGTCCCTTGCCGTCCATGGCAATCGTAACGCCATCGCTGAACCAGGGGCGCTATGTGCGGGCCACGATAGACAGCGTGCTGGAGCAAAAATATCCGCGGCTGGAATACCTGGTGATGGACGGCGGCTCGACCGACCAGACGCTTTCAATTTTGCGGGCCGCGCCCTCGGCGCTGCGCTGGGTGAGCCAGCCGGACGGCGGGCAGAGCGATGCGATCAACCAGGGGTTTGCCAATACCCGCGGCGAAATTCTCGGCTGGCTCAACAGCGATGACACGCTGGCGCCGGAGGCGTTACGCATAGTGGGTGAATTTTTCGCGGCCCATCCGCGGGTGGAGGTGATGTACGGCAATGCCAACTTCATTGACGCCGCGGGACGCTTGATCGCTCCCTGCGCTCATGTGGAGGCGTATTCGCTGAGCCGACTGCGGAATTACAGTGATTTTATCGTGCAGCCGGCGGCGTTTTTCCGCCGCCGGGCTTTTGAGGAGGTGGGCGGCCTCGACGGCCGACTGCACTGGGCGATGGATTATGATCTGTGGCTGAAGCTGGCCCGACGGGGTCCGTTTAGCTTTGTGCCCCAGGTGCTGGCCAACTACCGCTGGCTGGGGGACAACAAAAGCGGCAGCGGCGGCGGGGATCGGCGGATCGACGAGGTCGGCCAGGTCGCCCGGCGGCACGATATCCGCCGACTGCCGGCGTATTTTCGCCTGGAGCGGGTGAATTTGCGCTTAAGCGATATGCGCCGCCACCTGGTGGAAGCCAATCGCGGGGCGGCAGTCAAGTGCGGCCTGAGCGCCGCGGCAACACTGCTGGCCGGCCCGCGGGCCTGCGGCAGTTTGCTGTCGCCGCATACCTGGAGAATTATCCGCACGGGACAAACCCTCCGCGCCGCCGCCGCACGCGGGTAAGTGGATCCCGCCGCCAGGCCTCCTTGAGGCACCATTGGTAACAGTGTCGGCGAGGCGTACAATGGACGCCTATGCCGCTCGCATGGAACGAGATCAAACTCCGCGCCATCGCCTTCTCCAGGGAATGGTCCAGCGACTGCCGCGAGCGGGCCGAATCGCAAACTTTCTGGAATGAGTTCTTCGGTATTTTCGGCATTCGCAGACGCACGGTGGCCAACTTCGAGCAGCCTGTCAAAAACCTCAAGGGGGACTATGAGTTCATCGACCTACTGTGGCCGGGAAAGCTGATCGCCGAACATAAATCGCACGGCGGCAATCTTGAAAAAGCCTCCACGCAGGCCCACGCTTACTGCCTGAACCTTCTCAACTGTGCCCGACATGAAGAGACGCCGCGCTACATTTTGGTTTCCGATTTTGCCCGTATAGCGCTGCATGACCTGGAGGAGCGGAACCCGCGGGAGCAAACCATCGAGTTTCCTCTGTGCGACCTGCATAAGCATCTGCGCCGCTTTGCCTTCATCGCCGGCTATGAAATCAGGAAAATCGACCCTGAAGACCCGGCCAATATCAAGGCCACCGAACTGCTGGCCAATGTCCATGACCGGCTGGCGAGGGTCGGCTACGGCGGCCACGACCTGCAGCGCTTCATGGTGCGAATTCTTTTTTGTCTCTTCGCCGACGACACCGGTATTTTCCAGCCCGACAGCTTTAAGCTCTGGCTGCAAAATCACACCCGCGAGGATGGCTCGGATTTAGGGGTGCAACTCTCCTTCCTCTTTGGCGTTCTGGACACCCCCGAAGACAAACGCGTTGAGAATCTTGACCAAGACCTTGCGGCCTTTCCCTATGTCAATGGCCAACTGTTTCGCGAAAAGCTCGTATTCCCTGTTTTTGACGGTGCCATGCGCGTCGCGCTCATGCAATGCGGACGCTTTCATTGGGAAAAGATTTCCCCGGCGGTTTTTGGTTCGCTTTTTCAAAGCGTCATGGAATCCAGGGAGCGACGCCGCATCGGCGCGCACTACACCAGCGAACGCGACATTCTCAAACTCATCGGCTCATTGTTTCTCGATGATCTGCGCGGGGAGCTTGCCGCCATTGGGCGTGATCGGACAAAACTGCAAGCGTTTCACCGTAAACTCAGTCAACTGAAGCTGCTGGACCCCGCCTGCGGTTGCGGCAATTTCCTGGTGCTGGCGTATCGGGAACTGCGTCGATTGGAAATGGACGTACTGCAGGCACGCTTCGGCCCCAGCCCACAACTGGGCGACATCCTCAGCCAGACGCGGGTGAACGTTGGCCAGTTTTACGGCATCGAAATTGAGGAGTGGCCGGTGCGCATCGCCGAGGTGGCCCTGTGGCTCATGGATCACCAGATGAATCGTGAGCTTTTTGATCGCTTTGGCGGGATGCCCGCCACCATCCCGCTAAAAAGTTCCCCGCATATTCGACATGCCAATGCGCTGCGGCTGGATTGGAACGACCTGCTACCGGCCGATCATTGCTCATACGTTCTGGGCAACCCGCCGTTTGTGGGGGCGAAATTGCAGACGCCCGAACAGCGCGCTGATATTGCGGGAATTGCCGCGGATGTCCGCAACATCGGCCTGCTCGATTATGTTTGCGGTTGGTACTTCAAGGCAACCCAGTACCTTCGGACCACCGAGGCGCCCGCGGCGTTCGTCTCGACAAATTCCATTACGCAGGGCGAGCAGGTGGGCGTGCTGTGGAATGAGTTATTTCGCCGTGGAGTTAAAATCCACTTTGGACACCGCACCTTTGCATGGGAGAGTGAAGCCAGAGGTAAGGCCCACGTGCATGTGGTGATCATCGGTTTTGGCAACGTTGACCGGGCAAAAAAACGCATTTATGACTATGAGTTTGGCAAATCCGAGCCGACCGTTTCCATCGTCCGCAATATCAGTCCCTATCTGATTGAAGGGCCGGACAGCGCGGTGACCAACCGTTCCAAGCCGCTGTGCGCGGTGCCGGAAATCGGCATCGGCAACAAACCGATAGACGATGGAAATTATCTGTTTACCACACAAGAAAAAGAAGAGTTTATTGCACGGGAACCGGCGTCCCGTCCCTGGTTTCGGCGGTGGCTGGGTTCCGATGAATTTATCAATGGCTGGGAACGCTGGTGTCTATGGCTGGGTGATTGCCCGGCCGCCGATCTGCGGGCCATGCCCCAGGCCATCAAACGCGTTGAAGCCGTGCGCCAATTCCGCCTTTTAAGCCCCAGCGCTTCCACCCGCGCATTGGCAAAAACGCCTACGCGGTTCCATGTTGAGAATATGCCGGAGCATTCCTATCTGGTGATCCCCAATGTCTCCTCTGAGAAACGCCCCTATATCCCCATGGGTTTTCTCTCGCCCCGCATTCTCGCCAGCAATCTGCTGGGCGTGGTGGCCGGCGCAACCCACTACCACTTGGGTGTGCTCTGCTCAGCCATGCACATGGCCTGGGTACGGCAGGTTTGCGGGCGACTGGAGTCGCGGTATCGCTACTCCAACAAACTGGTGTACAACAACTTTCCCTGGCCGCCCAATCCCTCCGGCGAACAAAAACGACGGGTCGAGCAATTGTCTCGGCAAGTCTTGGAACTGCGCGTGGAGTTTGGCGATGGCCGCGCGGGATTTCTGCCGGCCGCCTCATCAACCGCAACCACGCCCTGTTCCCTGGCCGACCTTTATGATCCCCTGGCCATGCCCTCCAAACTGTCCAAGGCCCATGCCAACCTGGATCGGGCCGTGGACGGCTGCTACCGGCGTGGGAAATTCGCCGGCGAACGCCAGCGCGTGGAGTATCTTTTCAGCCTTTACACCCAACTAATTGCACCGCTGACGGCCATGCCCGGCAAGCCCAAGCCGCCGCGCTAACCGCGCCGGCAAGCCCGGAAAAATAAAGTGCATCCACTCAAGTCAATGGCAAAACATTTGGCTCAGAGTTTGTGAAAGAATCACGATTTTTGACAAAGTAATGGGGGTTTTCGCAAATATCGAGGATCAAAATCAATTTATTCACAGACTCTCAGGTGTCAGGCCTCGGCCGTCGGTACGCCGGCACAAGGGACATTCAACAATCTTTGACACGGCGGTTATAATGCGCTCATGATCCGCATCCGAGAAATACTCGATCCAGAACTGCGCCAGCGCATCTTGAGCGCCCTGGCGCAGCGGCGCGGCTGTTCGGCGGCGGCGATTCCCGACTGGTTTGAGCTGGACGACGCCGATTACGTCGATCTGCTGCAAGACCTGAGGGAAGCCGCCGACCAGGAGCCGGCCGATGATCCGAGGATGTAAGTTGATGTGTATCCGCGACTGATCGGAGCATATCGCAGCAACTGCCGGGGGGAGTGTTGAATGGCGAGAAAGTCCGTAGTCCGTTGTCCGTAGTCCGTAGTCCGTAGTCCGTTACCCGTAGTCCGTAGTCCGTTGTCCGTTGTCCGTTGTCCGTTACCCGTAGCAAATGCTACTGACTACGGACCACTGACCACTGACTAAAGGACGGGTACTCCCGCCGTTCAACTGACCACTGACTAAAGGCGGGTACTCCCGCCGTTCGACATTCCTCTTTACCACCGCTTCAGGGGCGTAAAAAGCGTTAATTGGCATTTGACAAGTGGCGTAAAATCGCCATAGTGCCCTCTTTCCTGGGCGAAGCGCCTTGCGGCAGCCAAGCAAAAACGGCCCCGTCGTCTAGAGGCCCAGGACACCGCCCTTTCACGGCGGCGACAGGGGTTCGAATCCCCTCGGGGTCACTGAAAACCCGCGTTTTACGCGGGTTTTTTTATTAGCAGGACAAACTATTCCAGGATGAGATCCAGGTGGCCAGGTGGTAATAGTCCAGCAGGATCGAGTGGATGAACAGCAACGCCAGGCACATCTGCCGGTAAATCCACACCGCCCCGTCGATCCGGCCCAGCACCTGGCCGGCCTCCGCCAGATCGATCAGCCGGGCGTGCGCGCCCAGCAGTAGCTCCGGCGTCCGCAAGAGTTGGCGGTCAGGCGGGCTGCGGGTTGACTGGCGGGGCCTGGTGAAGCGGAGTCGATCCTCCGGCTGGGAAGCAACCCGGCGAGGAATAGCCAGGCCGACGGCGGTTCGCAAGCGCGTTGGCCTGCGGGTTTCCGCCCGCAGGCCCTCTGACGCCATTGCGGACGCCAGAGCCATGCCTTGAAAATCCCGCGGCGCAGCCGCGGC
>JBBQBE010000032.1:0-35109 GCA_038317225.1 Tepidisphaerales bacterium
GTGCCTACGCCTTCGACTCCGTTCCCGAGCCGACCTCGATCGCGGTGCTTGGGCTTGCAAGCCTTGGCCTGCTCGCCCGTCGTCGTCGCGCCTGAACGTTGATTATTTTTCCACGATGGTCAGTCCCTAACCGGCTGACCATCGGTTTCTCTCTTTTATCTGCGAGGTTTCCGATGCGAACGCGATTGATTCGAGAAAAGGGATTTACGCTAGTCGAGCTACTGGTGGTGATCGGCATCATTGCCCTTCTGATCAGTATCCTCTTGCCAGCACTTAACCGGGCGCGCGAAGCGGCCAAGAAGGCCGTGTGCATGTCTAACCTGCGACAAGTTGGTCAACTGTTCGCGATTTATACCGCCGAAACCCGGGGATATCTTCCTCCCTATTGGAAATCGAGCAACGCGCAGAACAACTACAGCGCATTCTACTCATTGATCACCACCCGCACCCTGCAGGTCGCGCCCAACGTGTTGTTGCCGGCGGAACCCCAATATGTGACCTATGAGCCGCCCGTACTCCGCTGCCCCAACGCCGGGGGAGTGGCCCCGACCTATGCCAACGCCCTCACTTCGACTCTTGCGGTATGCCGATTCCGCAACGCAACGGCCGGTCTGACTCCGATTTACTCCGAGGGCGACTGGCGGATGTATCAGGTCTCCTATCCGGAATCCACGTGGGGCAAGCCCTGGGGCGTTTGGTCCACTTATTCGGCTAATGGACGCCATCCTTTTTATCTGGGCGATAGTAGGGCATACCCGATGAAGTCGCTGGGCAATCAGCCAAGAATCTCCAAAATTGTCCGATCGGCGGAAGTTTGGCTGGCCGCGGATGGGGCTTCGGGCGAGATCGGTCTCTCCGATACGGTATTCAGACACCCCGGCCCCAGCGCCAATTATCTTTACGCCGATGGGCACGTTGAGAACCTCAAGACCATCGATGTCGATGCCCAATTCTACAGCCCCTTTGGCCGGATGATTGTCGAAGACTCGCGGCTTTTCATGAACGCGGTGCCCTGATAAAGAAATAGCTGTCTGACCGGCAGTTTACAGAAGGAACCTAAATGCCTCGACCGTCCATCCCGTTTTTGCTGGCCGCCTTTTCCCTGTTGTTTCTTACGTTCGGTAACCTGGCCAACGCCGGCGAAACTCTGCCGGCCGCCGGCGAGATGGATCTGAAACGCTTGGGTTTGAAGGGGGACGGTCAAACGGATGACACCGCGGCCTTACAGGCGGCTATGGACTCTGCCGCCCAAGCCGGCGGAGGAACCATCCAACTGCCGGCCGGTTCCTTTCTCATCGCCGGCTCATTGAAAATACCCCATGGGGTAGCCCTTAAAGGAGCGGGACAAGCCATCCAACATACCATTCCGCGCGTCGGAACGATCCTCCTGGCCACCGGTGGTCGCCAGAAAGAGGACGGCCCGGCACTTTTTGAAATGGGATCATCTTCGTATGTTGGAGGATTGAGCGTTCATTACCCGCAGCAGGATGTCAAAAAGATAGTCCCCTACGCCTGGACGTTTCATCTTCAGGGCTGCGACAACACCATTGAAAACGTCACTCTTTTCAACAGCTACAACGGCATCAGGATCGGTCCGGAAAATAACTATCGCCACACCGTGCGCAACGTGGCCGGCTGTGTCCTGCGGCGAGGCATCTGGGTCGATCAATGCGTCGATGTCGGGCGCATCCAGGATGTCCAATTTCACTGCGACTGGTGGAACTCCACCATCGGGGGGAATTGGGACCTGGTCTATGAGTACATGTGGAAGAATCTGGAGGCGTTCACCTTCGGACGCAGCGACTGGGAGTACGTCACCAATACCTTTGTTTTTCCGGCTAACATTGGCTACCGATGGGTCAAGACCGCCAAGGTCTATGATCCCCTTCGGGAAGCCGGAGCCGCCAATGGACAATTTTGCGGCATCGGAGCGGACGCCGCCCAAAACTGCCTTGTTGTTGATGAGGTGCAACCGATGGGGTTGTTGATCACCAACGGCCAGTTCGTCGCCTTCAATGGCGACAATCCGATTGGGGCCATCGTCCAAGACACCTGTTCCGGTTCGGTGCGCCTGGTGAACTGCGCCTTTTGGGGACCGGTGGACCAGGCAGTGGTCTCGCGCTCAAAAAGTTTCCTTAGCCTGAGCGATTGCTATTTCAGCAGCGGCCGGTCCAAGCCATCCGATAAAGCCCTCATTGAAGTCTCGGGAGGCAAACTCCAGGTGCGGGGGTGCAGCTTCGCGACGAGCCAACCAAGCATTGATCTGTTGCCCGGTTTGAAACATGCGATCATCACCGAGAACAATGGTGAATACGGAGTGGTCATCCGCAACCAGATCGGCCAGAAGGCCGTGCTGTCCAATAACGAGCCGCGGCCTTGATGCCGCCATCGCGTTGGTCAGATCCCTCCGCGCTGGTGGGATTCTTTAGCGGGTGGCATATGGGGTCAAAGCGGCTCTGTGTTGAGCCTACCCAATGGCAGGTGAGCCCGGCGATCGCGCCTACGGGGTTTCCGAAAGTTTCGTATAGCCGTCGGCCTATATGAGACCCCGAAAATGAGCGTCGAGACCGAGCAACTCAAAGCCGTTTGTGGTGTGCGCTTGCTGGCGAAGGCGCATCCTGGATCTTCTCACGAGATGGCCTTATGACCCCGTTTTATGATCTACTTTGATACGACCGGACATTACAACTTGCTATGAGACCTATAGCTGGAATGTATTGACAGCGAGCGATTTTTATGATATAATTTACTGGCGGCAAGCTACCATTAAGGTGCCGCCCTATCAAAATGTTTTTTACGGTGATGGGCACGTATCGCCCCGTGGAGCGGATGTATTCACGCACCCACTTTATCACACCAGCAACTTTTCGTTTCGTCATTACGTCAACGTCGCGTTTTTTTATTGGAGTTTATGATGCCCGACACCCGTGCGAATTTCCGAATTGGTTTCCTCCTCATTTCGATGCTGATTCTCCTCGGCTTGAGTTCCTCAGCTTGGTCTGCCGAACCGGTGAACGTCCACCTGACCGATCTGGCGCCTGAGGGCACCCAATGGGGATCGGCGCGAGCGGTGGATGGGAAGACGGTGGAGGAACCCAACAAGATTGACGTAAGCACCTGGGTCGACAACGCCGGGTGGTGGGAGAAGTCGATCAAACTCGTCAAAAAATACGCCGAGGATTTCAAATTATCCAAAGAGGAGCCCTATCGAAGCGTACGCGCCGACGCTTTCGTGGTGGGAGGTCAACCGGTGACAGGCGTGGGATTGTGGACTAAGGCACCATCGGCATATTACTGGATCGAATTCAAGATTCCTCCCGGCGCGACTCATTTCACCGCTCGACTGCTGGCCAGTGATGATGCGCTGGGTTACACGCGCGGCTACCGACCGACGGGAAATCAGCAAGGTGAATTTACTATTGTCATCGACGGCGAAAAAAAATTGACCCAGGGAGTTCAGCGCGTCAATCTCGCCGACGGTACCGGTGACAAAATCGCCGACATCGACCTGGCCATTTCAGCCGATGCCAAGGTGATCCGCTTCCGATACGACACTTCAGGGTGGGGAGACGGAAACAATAACACCGAACTCATTTTGAACCAGGCCAAGTTCTCCTCTGAGGACATGAAGCATTGAGCGAAAGTCGATGAACATTCAAAGGATCGAAACCGGAAAAAAGGTCATAAGTGCAATGGCATTCGCTTATGACCCCTGCGCCTTCCATGGGGACCGGCGCGGAGAAAAAAAAATCGGGATTGCTTAACCTTTTCGAGCCAATTCATTCAAAGACTGCCCACCCTTCTGGCCCTCTCGATACCACAGCGAACGCCTCATTTTAATACATCAGGAGCTTGAGATGCCTTATCCCACACACGATCGAACCAAACCCTTGATGGAATCGCTGTTCACCGAGGCCAAGTGGGTCTGGTCCGGCGATGAGCATGGCTACAATGACTACCGTCAGGCGCGACACCACTTCGAGGTGACGGCGGGACAGTTTACGGCGACGAAAGCCGGTAAAGCGGTGGAACTTTTCATCACCGCCGACGCCCTCTACCAAGTCTGGATCAACGGCCAAGTGCTCGGCCATGGTCCGGCCAAGTCGGCCAAGGGCACGCGAGGCGTGGACCGCTACGACCTGTCTGCCAGCGTCGTCGCGGGGACCAACCGGCTGGACCTCCTCGTGCTGAACCTGGGCGCGGGCACCATGTGCTACTGCCCGGCCGCGCCGGGCCTGCGCTTTGAAGTGCGCCTCGGGGACGAGATCTTGGCCGCCAGCGGGAAAGCGACGCGGATGCATGCCGATCCACAGCGGCAGCAGCGGACCGTGCGGCGCATGATCCTGCCCTGCATTGAGGACATCGACGCCACGGCTACGGCTGGCGATTGGGAGCCTGCCACGGAAGTGGAGCGGGAACTGACGCTCTACCCGCGCCGCGTGCCGCTGCCCACCCGGGAACCGTTGACGCCCAAGCGTATTGTCTCCGCAGACCGCGTCCAGTTGCCCACGTTCTCGGTCAGCTTTCGCCACAAGACCTATCTGGTGTCGGCAGAGCAATCGCTGCGGCATAACACCTTTGATACGCCAGCCTATCTGGTCACAGACATCGTCTCGCCGGTGGCCCAGACCATTCGTTTCACACCGACTCGCGGGGCGTTCACTTGGTTTTATCAGGGGCGGAAGCTGATCGACAGCAACGGCTATACGCCGTGGCCGGCCGTTCCCGGCCAGCCGATGACCATCCGCCTGAGCGCCGGCCCCAACCGCTTGGTCGGGGTTCACAAGAACGATCTTTTTGCCGATTGCAGCCTGGCGGGTTTCTGCGAAGCCCCGGTCACTTTTCAGAACCCCTTCGGCGCGGGCGGTTTCCAGATGCTTCCGCTGCCGGCGGGCACAGCTCCCGCCGGCGACTCGCTGGCGGAGATTGACTGGGACGCGCTGCGCCCGGCCATGCCGGCGATGGATCCAAGCCACACCCTGCCCTGGGCCAACGCCCAGGACTTGGCACTGGGCGCGGAGGTGGTCGATACCGGTGATGACCTCAGTTCGCTGCTCCGCACCCTGGCTTCCGCTCCGCTCGTGCTGCCGCCCGCCCGCGCCGGCGAGGCCGTCCGCGTGGTGATCGATCTCGGCACCGTGCACAACGGCTGGCTGGCCTTCACCGCAAGCGGCTGTGCCGGCAGCCGTCTGATGTTTTCGTTTTTCGAGGGCATCGAGGCCGGGCCACCGCTGCGCCTGCACTGGGCCTACGGTTCCGAGAACGCATTGACCTATCGCCTGGCCGACGGGACGCAGCGCTTCGAGAGCTTCCATCCCTACGGCGTGCGCTACATCGCGATCCACCACACCGGCGACCATCCTGTGAGTCTGTCGGATCTGCGCGTGCTGACCGCCAATTGCGGCAGCCAGACCCAAGGTTTCCTGCGGAGTTCGGACCCACTGCTCAACCAAATCTACGACATATGCGCGCAATCGGTGATTTCCAGCGTCGATGACACCTTCACCGACTGTCCGACCTTCGAGCAGGTCAACTATAACTTCGACAACCGCACCGCTTTCCTCGGTGAGATCCTCACCTGCGCCAACACGGCCGTGGCGCTGCACAGCATTGAATTGTTCGCCGAGGACCCGGAGTTCACCGGCTTGGTGCGCAGTCATTACCCGAGCACGTGGGACAACTTCATCCCGCTCTGGTCGCTGCACTGGATCATGTGGTGCCAGGACCATGCCGAGCTCACGGGTGATTTGGAGTTCGCGGGCCGCATGTTCCCCCGCATTCGCGCAGGCATCGCCGAGGCTCTGGCGAAGATCGGCACACGCGGCCTCCTTGAATGGGATGGCGTGTGGCACTTCATCGAGTGGGGCCACGGCCGCGATGATTCTCACCCCATCAACGCCGCGGAACAGGCCGGCCTGGTCGGGGCGCTGGAGGCGGCCATCCGTTTGGCTGGGTTGCTTGGGGACGACGATGCTGCGGACTGGCATACCGCCCGCACCCAACTCATCGCCGCCATCAACCGCGAATTGTGGGACGAGGCGCGCGGCGCCTACGCCGACAGCCTCCATGCCGACGGCACCCGGTCGGCTGTCGCGAGCCAGGCCACCAATGCCATGATGGGCATCTACGGGGTAGCGGACGAGAGCAGAGCCCGTGCCCTGGCGGGGCGCATTGAAGCGGGAGACCCGGCCCTGCTGGCCTACGGCAGCCCCTATGGTCTCTACTACGTACTCGAACTCTATGACCGGTTTGTGATGGTCGAACCGATCTTCGCCGCGATCCGACATCGTTGGGGCGCGATGGTGCTGGCCGGCGATCGCACCACTTGGGAGACCTTCGCTGAATATGGCGGCCATGGCGGCTTTCCCACGCGCAGCCGCTGTCATCCTTTCGCTGCCTACGCCATCAAGTATTTGGTGAAATACCTGCTCGGCGTGCAGCCGCAGGCGCCCGGGATTGTGCGTTGTCCCATCGCGCCTAACCCTCCGGCCGGGGTCACCGCCTGTCACGGCGCCGTGCCGACGCCCCATGGCCTCATCCGCGTCGGCTGGGAAGACAAGGACGCCAAGCGCGAGTGTAGGACGGAGCTTCCGCCTGTCAAAATCTCGAACGTGAAGTTTTCATCATGATCCCAATAAGCCAATGGATATGGACGGACGATAACCCCTCACACCCCCAGCCTACCCTCCGTTGACAGGCGAAATCAAATTTCCTATCAGCGACCTGCAAGGGCTCTGGCGCAATTACCGGGAAGTGAAAGAGGATCCTAAGCGAATGCCATTCGGTTAAGCGTTTTCCTTGGTTTTTGGGCTTGAATTCCACTGGTTTCTCGGGCAGGTCAAGTAAGAATACGGCTTGCCCCGCCGGTGGATGGCGCGAGGTTCGCTTCGGCCGGGGCGGGGCGGGTTGACCACCAATCGTTGCACCCCCTCCAGGCCCAGGGCCAGCGTGACCAGCGGCGGGAGCAGCCGGTCGCGCCAGCGGTGGCGGGCCTGGCGGCAGATGTCCTCGAACGCCGACAAGAGCGGCGGTTGATCCACGCCCCAGCGACGCCGCCGGGCGACGGCGGAACAAATCGACATGGCCAACCGTGGCCTCCTGTGGGGGAGGAGTGTCTGAAAAACCAGCGCCCGCATCCGCTGGCCTCGAAAGGTTGGAATTCTGGCTCTCCGCGGAACCCGCTGATGAATGCCAAGCTGCCAAGCTCGGACATGCGATATTTCGCCCAGAACGTGGTTTCTAGGACATGGCAGGTATGTTTACCAGCGTCTTTCGCGGAGAGCCGGAATTCTATAATCTCATTTGGCCCTAATACGGGGGCTTGACACATCGACGCAGACCACGCCATGAATGCGGAATGGGGGTATCTGTATGCAAGCCAAATGCCCAGTGCGTGTTATAGGCAGATCAATGCCTTCTGGCTCCCATCGACAGATGGCGTCGGTGGGAAGATTAATGAGTTGCATGGTGACTGTTTCGGTCAGGGGAATAACATCCCACGCGGGATACCGTGTGGCAACATTAAGGTTTTGCGGTGTGGGAATTCCGCCAGCGGCATAAAATGCGTTGGCTACGTTGACCAGATGCACACACAGCTTGCCATGTTGTCGACGGACAATCACATCAATCGGATGCTTCTCCGTCAGTCGCGCTATGGGGGTATACATTCGCAAAAGCATGGAATTCACAAGATTGCATAAGACTGGATCGTGAACTCGGCTATAGGTTAATCCCGCTGACGCCAATATTGCACCAATGCTGCCTTTACCCGCGATGGTGTATACGGCAGCAGGAAGCTCATCGTCATCCGGAACAAATTTTGCCGAACGGGTGGCTAGAATTTCGGTCGAGGATGATTCTATGCGATAACCGATGTTCGTCCCCAGTACCGGCGCGTTGCCGTATTCCGACAGCAAGAGTCGTCGGTTTTCGTTTGCGTCATTTGTACGCTTGATTCCAAGTAAATCCGCAAACGGCTCGGTGGCTTTGGCACCGAGGATTAGAAGGTTTCCGCCGTCCTTCACATAGGTTCGCAGTTCATCGCGCAATTCGGGCGCGAGATGGGTTGCTTCGGGAATGACGATGACGGGATACTCGCCGCAGTGGCCCCTTAGGCAGTAATCAATAACAATGTCCGTCGAATGACCGGCGTCGAGGATTGCCTGTAGCGTACCGTGCATGGCATCGTATTCACCCGACCAGAACGCCATGGCATGCGGGTTGGAGGTGTAATGACTCGTACGATCCAGCAGTACCGCCACTTGCGGGATACTGGTGGAACCGAAGCATAATTCGCGTCTCACACGGCAGAATTCACCCACGCGCGAAAGCGTTCTGGTTTGGGCGTCGGAGATCGCGCCATCACGAGTCGGGTTGACGTAAATCTGGAATCCGCCGCCCAGCGCAATGACGCTGGCGGCTTCCTGTTCCAGTTGAATCACCGGTTTCTGCATCGGATAAAGATCGCCGGCGCCTGTGTGTCCCCAGGACATCAAATCCCACGGCAGCCCTGCGCCATCCATTACACGGCCGCAAAAACGGGCTTGGTTGACCGAATCGCTGTGGGCCAGATCCCCGGAAATGTAGTCCACCGAATCGTTCACCGGTTCCGGGCAATGTGGGGCGAAAAGCCAATTGCTGATAATCCCCACACCGGAACGATGAGTGCGAACGGCACGTGAATATGTGGAAACGTATTCCAGAAATTTCGCCCGTTGCAGATTACCCCATGCCAGCCAATTTGGTTCACCGGGCTTTGCCGGGGGATCAACCTGGCCGGTCAACTGGGTGAAAAGGGCTCGAGATTCCGGGCCATAGTCGTACCACACCGCCCAGCAATCACCATCGACCCAGAATCCATCGACGTCGTAGCGGTCGATGACTTCCTTCATCTGCGGGATCATTCGTTCGGTGACATAATTTGACCAGAGACTGGCGCTGTGTGCCTGGCGCGTGCCGTCGGGGATGGTGACACCCCATTCGGGATGGTCTTTCATGGCCTGACTGTCCCAAATGCCGGAAAAATGAACCCAGAGATCGATATCCTTTTCGCGTGTGACCGAGCGATAGATGGCCAGCGAATCGTTAATGATGCCCGGCGCGGAGAGGCTCACTTTGCTGTTTGGATATCCCAGTACACCGGCATGACCCTTGCAGTCGTACTGGACGAAGTCGGGCCTGACGACCTCAAGGAATTTTCGGATTCGCTCGACACTCACACGCCGACCGAGTTCGGTATCGGTTTCGCCGGGGTGCAAATCGAGATGAATTCCGAAGTACCTGCGTTTTTCACGGGATTTTATCATATTGAATTACTCTCTGTTTAGTTCTATTGAACCTGAAGGCGGTACATCCAGCGATTGTATGCCCTGGTTGATTGTAATTATTTCTCGCCTCAGTTCACGGCCCATGCAATCACGGACCATTTTTGAAAAGATACCCTGCCCGCAGGGGAACTCAACTACTACGCGATGGCTGCGAACGGCGTTAACAATTGATATGCGCTGCAGCGGTTTGGAGCTCAAGGGAGCAATCGCATCATCGTGAATTACGACAATCCAATGCCGGGGTGTTGACGCTGTAGATTCATCAAGTTAATCATGTATCGTGTTTCATGATTTGGAGGAATAAACCTGTGGATTCTGGTTGGCAATCATATTGGCTCGTGATGTATTTAATTCGTATTGCATTGGGTTTTTTTATAGTATAAACTCCACCATTTGAATACGGGCTGACTGGCATTTTATCATGGGAAAAAGACTCCATGAAACGCATTCGCATCGCCGCTGATCGGTGGAACTTTGAATTTGAAGGCACAGGGCAATACGTCACTCCTCTGGGCGGAAACATGCTCAACGATGAGCACCCGGCTCAGGGTACGCTGTTCGGGCATTTTGACGCTCAAGACTGTGACCGTCGCCTGGGCCTGATGGCTGAGATCGGACTGAATTGCCTTCGCCAGGCCATCGGCGTCAATCAAGTCTTCGATCCGGCGACCGGACTGAAACCGGAAGGAATGAAGAACTGGGACACCTTCATCGGCCTGGCCGAGAAGCATGGCATTTATCTAATGCCGGTCGGCGGCTACATCGGTGGTAACGACTGGTTCGATATCGAACGCCTTGCCGACAACGGCAAATCGCTCGATGAATCTTGCGCCTTCTGGGAAGCCTTCGTCGGCCATTATGCCGGACACCCGGCCATCTGGGCCTGGGATCTGCGAAACGAACTTCTTTTCGATGAGCAGGAGCATATGACGGTCGCCGGGTCGCATCCCCCCGGTACCACCGGGAGAATGCTCAAAGACGGCTGGCCGAAATGGCTTCTTGCCCGCTATGGCAGCCTGGGAGCGATGAATAAGGCCTATGGCGCACGCTATGCTTCCTTTGATGAAGTTCCCGGTTCGGTGCGCTTTGTCGAAAGGCCCTTCGACTTGTGCGCCTATGATTTCCGGTGCTATCTCAATGATCGTGGCTACGCCTGGTGCAAGCGGCAGTGCGATACAATTCGCGCTGCCAGCCCCGGCCACATGATTGTCTCAGGCAACAACGGCTGGCTAAGCCCCGATCAGGATCTCTGGCTGGCCAACGGTTTTCACAATCGCGACATTCACGATCTTTTCGACTTTATCACTCACCATCCCTATCCCGCGCTGCAGGCAATCCCCGGAAAACGCGGCGACCCGCTGGACGGCGGGCCGGCCAAACAATACTGGCTCAACGCCTGTATCGGCATGTCCCGTCTTGACCACTACGGCAAGCCGATGGTGATCCAGGAATACGGCTGGTACGGCGGCGGAACCAGCCGGTTCCTTTGCGAGTTGCCCTATCGCAGCGAACAGGAACATGCCGACTATACGCGGGAATTGGTCGATGCCCTGACACCACACGTCAATGGCTTCATCAACTGGCCGACTTTCGATATGCCCGCCGCCAACGATATCTCCAATCACGGCGGCATCTTCACCACCGAATGCAAACCCAAGGCTCTTGCCAAAGTGTATTGCGACCTAGCTCAGCGTCTCCAGGGCCGGAGGCAGATTCGAGCCAGTGGAACCACTCTGCTCCAGTTCTCGCTGCTGGGACTGTTCACCTGCCGCGCTTACCAGGACCAAATGTGGGATCAGGTGCATGAGGTCATTCAGTCCGGACAAACACCCGATTTCCGCTTCATATAGGGAGTTTCCGGATCAAATCATATAACAAGGCGCATACCTATCCGCCGCTGCGATGCCGGCCATGAATCATCGCCGCTGACTACCGCCGGCAGCAAAAAGGTACTACGAAACGCGAATCAAAGGGAGACGCCCGTGGGAACAGCGTCCGGAATAGACAGACTTTCTTTCTGTGAAAAAAAAACCAGAGCATCGCGGCATCGCTACTCCGGTCATGACGATTCAACTCATTATGGCGACTGTTCCCCACGCGGTCGGGAAAGCCGTGCATATGCTGATAAAACAGACTGACACATTCGTTTTCACTAAGATGTGTGCCCTTCCTGACTGAGCTGGATATTCATGGTTAGCTCTCTTTATCAATCTTAACTGGTTCGGTTTTCAAGGTTGGTACGGTCCATGGAAGACGCTGCTCCAAGTTGGGTTGCGTCCATCTTCCCTGCCGCCAGCAGAAAGATTCCCAGCGAAATAGCGGCAATTCCGCCGGATTGTACCGCTGAAATCCTTTGGCGAAGCAGAAGACGACGCTGGATCAACCGCGTGCCTGGGATTCGCTGCATCCGAATGGTTCGGCCACCTCGATCGAAAACTCACACTCGTCTTAGGCTCTGGCCACCGCCAGGCGCAAATTCATTGAGTGCGCCATTGAAGACCTCCAAGTCGAGGTCCATCATAACCCTTATCCCGCCGGGCGCGGGAAGCTAATGCAAATCGCTCTATTTTTACCAATTTACCCAAAAAACCCAAATTAATACATTTCACCCAATCGCAACCAATATCACCCAAATACAGTCCAAATCACCAAAATTCGTCAATTGTATTTGTTTGGACTTGACTTGGACTGATTTTGGGGTATACTCAATGCGGCTATGAGTAGTGCGACCCTTTCACTTTCCCCTCGTAATGCTGTCGTTCGAAGCATGAAGCAATGGATTGGGGAGGGGATTCTTGCCCATGGCGATGCGCTGCCTTCCGAACGCGAACTCTCCCAAAAACTATCCGTCAGCCGAGACACCATTCGCCGGGCGATCCGGGTGCTGCAAAGCGATGGTGTGATCCGTTGCGAAGGGCCGCGAACCCGATTGGTGGTCAAAACCGAATCTTCCGGTCCGTCCGGCTGGATGCAAAACGCCATCGTCCTCGTCGCGCCGGAAGGAGAACTGTATTCCGGTCATCGTCAGCCCGGGTGGGGTGAATATCTGGTCATCGGAGCCACCTCGGCCGTGAGGAGTATTGGAAAACATGTCATCACCCTTCATCCTGATCTATTGACTGACTCGGAAGTCGATCGAGTCCTGTCTGATCGTCCGCTGGGCATGGTGTTTCCTGAATATTTCCTCAAAGCCAAGGTGTGCCAGGCCAAAGACCTGATCCCTCGCTTCCAGGCCGCCGGTATTCCCGTCATCACTTATGGTGATTCTCCCGAACTGCAGTCGGTGGATCGAGTTACATCCGACCATGAATCCGGCACGTGCGAATTAACCCAATGGCTAATCGCCCAGGGTCGCAAACGCATCCTTCCCCTGTGGTTTGGCCCATGCGATGAGTATTGGGTGGCCGCCCGTCGGGCAGGATATGTCAAGGCCATGAATAGCGCCGGATTGTCCCCTTTGAACACCGAATGGATGGTTCCTCTGCCGGTAATGGATCCCACCGCCGACAATTTCAAGGTATTCAGCCACTATGTCACCGGCTACCTGGTGCCGCACCTCAATGGCCCAGCGCCGGTGGATGCGATCATGGCCATGTCGGACGGGCATGTTCCCTATATCGCCGGGGCGTGTCGGGCATTCGGCAAAGTGCCTAACCGGGATGTTCTGCTGGTGGGCTACGACAACTACGCCGCAGAACTGCCGGAATTGCAGTTGAATCTGGAGTCCATTGGCCCGCTGGCCACCATGGACAAGCGCAATTTTCAGATGGGCCAGGAAATGGTCAATCTGCTGATGGATCGGGTGGCCGGCGTCCTGCCGTCCGAGCCGCAACGCCGGGTGGTGAAACCGCAACTGATTGTGTTGAAAAAAAATAGTCAATAACGGCTGGATGTTCCAGCCAATTGAAAGATCGGGGGTTGTTTCGAAAAGTTCGTGTGAACTTTGGAAATGAATCCCAAGGTTGTCCAAAACGCCTAAAGGAGGCATTTATGAACGCGAAGAGTTTGATTGCGAGCGTCGTGGCCGGGATGGCTTTGGTTGGAGCCGCGCAGGCTGCAATCACCGTCACCAACTTTGATTTTGAAACCACGCCCTCGGGCGGCTGGCCGGGTTTTCCCGGCTATACCACGAATATCCCGGGTTGGACGGCCACCGGATCGACGGGGTTGAATCCAGGCAGCGATGGCACGTCTCCATTTACCGGTGCCACCAACACCCACCGCGCTTTTGTGCAGACCAGCGGATCGATCTCGCAAAATGTAACGGGTCTGCCGGTCGGCCAGTGGGTACGGCTGAACTTTGTTGAAGGCAACCGCTCCACGCCGCCAACCGCCTATTCGACGTTGGGCAGCGACACCCTGTATGCCAACCATACGGTCTATTCCGGCGGCCAGTATCTGAGCAACTGGGTCAAGGTCACCAGCGCCACTGAGACCCTCACGCTGGGTAACATCTCCATCGGCGATAAAACGGTCTGGTGGGACAACATCGGCTTTGACGCCCGCGACTTCGGCGCCAACAGCCGCCCTGTGGACAACAGCGGCTTTGAATTGACGAATTTGGCTACCCCTGTCTGGTCTTACACCGACGGTGCCGCGCTGGAAAGCTCAAGCGGGCCTTACGGCCATGCCGCATATGAAGGAGGCCAACAGGCCCGCATTCAGGCCGCTGGCTCTGTCAGCCAGACCCTGACCGGCTTGACCCTTGGCCAAGCTTACACCATCAGCTTCGAAGCGGCCAACCGGGGCACCTACTCCACCAACTACGGTTACTCGGTCAGCGTGGGTGGAACCGATGTGCTTTCCAGCGCGACAGGCGTAGTAGGCGGCGGCAACTGGAATCTCTTGACCACGAATCAATTCGTGGCCGGCGGCAGCAGCGCCATTGTGACCTTCAGCAAGACTAGCAACGGGCCTGACAGCACGATGTTCCTGGATGATGTCGTCCTGAACGCGATCCCTGAACCGGCCAGCCTCGGCGTGCTGAGCAGTGGCGCCATGCTGGTCCTGGCGCGCCGTCGTCGTCGGGCTTAAGTGTTGATCGACAGGCATCTTTTTCACAGTCCGGGCGCGGAAAACGCGCCCGGGCGGTCTTAACGCGGGAGAATCCCATGTTCCATCACCAAATCAAAAATCAAAAATCGATCCCGGCGCGCCTTGAGAAAAATGGGTTCACTCTCGTAGAGCTGCTCGTGGTCATCGGGATCGTAGCCCTTCTCATCAGCATCCTTCTGCCGGCTCTGAACCGCGCCCGGCAGGCGGCCAATATCGTTGTCTGCATGTCCAACCTGCGGCAGATCGGCATGGCCGCCACGATGCACCAGGTTGAGCACCGCGGCTATTTCCCTCTTGCCGGAACCGTCTTCAGCCAGTCGGGCTATGCAACTCCTGCCGACGTGAACGATACGAGCCGCGTTCGCTATACCTACTTCATTGATGCCAACTACGAGCGCGTCGCCCCCCTGCCGGCGGCCCTGATGCGCTACCTGGGCGCGCCATCCGTTCGCCTGGACTCCCAGGCCAATCTACAAGCCGATATGAACAACACCGGCCTGGCCAAGGTCTTCTCTTGTCCCGCCCAGGAGACCGTCCCCCAGGGCCACTTCATTGAAACATCCTACGGGTGGAGTTACTTCCCAACAGCCTACAGCAGTTACTCATGCAACGAGGCCATTCTGGGCTACCACTGGCAGGCCCCCAACCTTCGATTGGCTGGGCGGGTCAGCGCCATCCGTGAACCGTCTCACGTATTCTTCATGGCCGACGCGCTGCCACGGCAGGAGTTCGGCGATTCGCTGTTCGTCATTTGGAACTCGACTGCTCCAGCAACCCTCTATGGTTCTTACCTTGGCGCCACGGGCGGGGATAATACTTCATTCGACTTTTTTCGGCACCGTAAGCGCATGAATGTCGTGTTTCTGGACGGCCACGCCGAATCGGTGGAAATGACCGCCGGCGGCATGGGGGCGGTCTATCTTATCAAATAACCACAGATACTCATTGAGTATAGTCTTCCATACAAGTGCCAATATGCCTGAAGGTGAAGTGTTCGATATTGTTGTTCTGGGTGGCGGTTGTGCCGGGATCACTGCCTCGAGCCTGATGGTTGCCGCGGAGGCGCTGGCCACACAGGGGGCGATTGTGCCCGGAGGTTGCTGATCCAACTGATACCGAAGAACCCATGCGATGATTATGAAACGATTTGAGAACAACCCCATCCTGGTTCCCGCGGACGTAAAGCCCAGTCGCGAGGACTTTGTGGTCGAATGCCTTCTGAATCCTGGCGCGTTTTGCTATGGCGGGCGGACAGGTCTGCTTCTGCGCGTGTGCGAGCGGCCGCCGCAGGAGGCGGGCTGGGTGAGCACACCGGTATTCGACCCTGATTCGCCGGGCGGGATTCGCATTATGCGCTTCCGCAAAGGCGATCCTAAACTCAAGGGCGATGATCCGCGCGCGTTTGATTATGACGGCCAGTGCTACCTGACGACGCTTTCGCATCTGCGTCTGGCGTGGAGCGATGACGGACGGCACTTCGTCGCCGAACCATCGCCGGCGCTGCAGGGCAATGGGGCGCTGGAGACGTTCGGCATCGAGGACTGCCGCGTCAGCGAGATGGACGGGCGGTTCTACCTGACCTATACCGCGGTTTCGGCCGCGGGCGTGGGCGTTGGCATGGCGTCGACGGTGGACTGGAAGCAGTACCATCGTCATGGATTGGTTTTCCCGCCGCATAACAAGGATTGTGCGCTGTTTCCGCAGAAGATCGGCGGTTTGTATTGTGCCCTGCATCGCCCCAGTGGAATTGGCCTGGGGGGAAACGATATCTGGATCAGCCGCTCGCCCGACCTGCTGCACTGGGGCGATCACCGCTGCCTGGCGCGGGTTCGGCGAGGGATGTGGGATAGCCAGCGGATCGGGGCCGGCGCTTCACCCATCGCAACGCCGGCCGGATGGCTGCAGATCTACCATGGTGCGGATACCCAGGGCCGCTACAGCCTGGGGGCGCTGCTGCTGGATCGGGAAGATCCCACTCGCATCCTCGCTCGCTCGGCCACGCCCATCATGGAGCCTACAGAGGCCTACGAACAAAAGGGATTCTTCGGCAATGTGGTCTTCACCAACGGGCATGTGGTGCGGGGGGATGACCTCACGCTCTACTACGGCGCGGCCGATTCAGTGATTTGCGGGGCTACCGTGTCGATCAAGGCGATCCTCGACACGCTGGACTCATGATCGCTGTACCGCAGTTTACAACGCATTCACTCGTTAGCTTCCAATAGTCTGGAGTCGGTTGATATGCTTCATCAGTTACAGACCAATGATTCTCTCCTGCAGTGTGATGCGCAAGGTGCCATCTCCCAGGTGTCCTTGGGTAAGCTCGCCTTCGCCCAAGGAAAGTCGCTGCCGCCGATTTCGGTGGCGGTCTCGCCCGCCGCTTCCATGTGGGAGGCGCGGGCGTGGGAATGGCTGCAAGCGGATCGCGTGCAGGTTGAAGCCGAGGCGGGTCGCTGGCGGATTCGCTTTAACGGCTTTGGCGGCCGGAACATCGCCGCCACGCTGTGCGTGACTGCCGAGAATGACGAGTTTCGCTTTGACGTGACGCTGCGCAACGATGATGCCGGAGTGGTGGTGGCGGTGGCCAGCCCGAGCATCGGCGGCTTTGGCGATCTACCGGGCGGCGCGCTGTATGTTCCAGACCGGATCGGCCGGAAACTAAAGACGCCCTTCGCGGCGATGCCGGAGGCGGTCACGCTGAGCTATCCGGTGCCGCTGTCGTTGCAGTTCATCGCGTTCAATACGGGTTCGGCAGGCTGGGCGGTGCGCTGCGAAGACGCTTCGATGGCCTACAAGGACCTGCGCCTCGGCGGGCCTGGCCGGGAACTGACGGTGACTCAGTATCCGTTTCTGGAGACCGGGCGTGTGGCGTCGTTGTCGCCGGTGTTTCTGCATGTGCATGCAGGCTCCTGGCATGTCGCGGCGGATCGTTATCGCCGATGGTTCGAGTCAGCCGCACCCGTGCCGGCAGTGTCGGCCAAGGTTCGCAGCCTGCCGGTGGGGGACAGTGTGGTCATCCGCTCCCGGCCGGTGGAGGACCCGAACATGCCGGATGTCACCAAAGCCCAGGAGGTCGGTACGTATGATGCCGCGATCGCGAAATTGACCAGTTCGCGTGCGGCGGGCAATGAGGCCATTCATGTCGTGGGCTGGCATGATCGCGGGCACGACACCGACTTCCCGGAGTTTCGTGTTTCTGAGGCCATGGGCGGCGCAGCGGGCCTCAAGCGGCTGGCCGAAGCCGGCCGGCGATTGGGGATGCAAGTCGGCTACTACATGAACGGCCGCCTGGTCAACGTGCGGGCGCCATTCTATACCGAGCATCCGGAGGCGCTGGTGCGCAAAGCCGAAGGAGTGCGCTCCACGGAACGCTACGGCGGCGAGGAGTTTGAGGTGCTCTGTCCGCACGCAGAGGTGTACATCCGCCAGTTGGAGGATCGTGTCGCCGAGCTGACGCGCGACTTCGGCGCTGACTCCATCCAGTTGGATCAGGTTGGCGCAGCCCCGGGGCTGCTCTGCTTTGACTCTTCGCACGGACACTCCACACCCGCCACCGCGTGGGCCGAGGGCTATCACCGCCTGCTGTCGCGTGTGCTGGCCGCCGGTCGCCGTCACAACCCCGACTTCTGGATCTGGATCGAGGGCGCCTGGGAAGGCTGCGGCGCTGAGGTGGATGTTTCGATGGGCGGCCCCTGGTCATTCCACAAGCAAGCAGTTGCCTGCCCCGAGATTTACCGCTTCTCGGTGCCGGGGCATCCGGTCTTTGGCGATGCGATTCTGGGAGGCGTTCCGATCTGGCAGCGTGGGCTTGCCAATCCCGCGGTGGTCGCTTTGAAGCAGAACGTCAGTTTCTTCAGCCGTAGCAGATACATGGATTCGCTGGGGCTGAGCTTTGATGACGCGACGGTGGCGGCGACATGGCACCTCCTCGATGACCAGGCGATGGTGGTCATCAAGAACAAAACGCAGGCGCAGGTGAAATGCGCGGTGCAGATGCGGCCGACCAGTGTTATGCCGTTTTGCCCGGAAATGTGCGAACACCCCGATCCCACGCCGGCGATGGACGTTCAGGTGTCCGCGGGATACCTGGAGTTGCGAGCGAATCTGGAAGCCCAAGCCGTTCAGACAGTTGCTCTGAAGCTTGGAAACAAATAGTAAAGAAAGTGAGATACTACGATGAAATACTCTGTGATAGTGATTGCTCTGGCGTTGACCCTGACCGCGATAGCTGCCGAGCCGGCGGGCCTGCAATACCAGACCTCCTGGGTAGGCAACAGTTTCGGTGGAAAAGATGGCAAGTTCGTCCAGATGGACGCCCGCTGCCTGTTCACCACTCCTGATGGAACCTGCCTTTTGAACGTGCCATGGGAAGAAGGAAGCAGTCAGGTGGGGATTTACAAAGACGGGCAGGGGATCGGCCGTGCTGCCCAGACGCATGGCTGGGGCAACTCGGGCGGGCTGGCGGTGGTGGCTAACGAGAATTATATCTTTATTGCCCAGCGCAAGGACAGCGAAGGGGGGCATCTGCACAAAAAGGACCCGGCCTCCTATCCCCCGGGCGACAGGTTGTGGTTTGGCGTTTCCCGGCGCACCCGCGCCAGCCTGGGACAGCAATCGGCTCCGTTCGACGCCGGCAAAGGCAGTGGCAGGGCGATTCAGGGGCTGGGCGAAGACCAGCAAGCGGCACTGGCCCGGGCATTTTTGGTCATCAACGATGTTCCCAACAAGGATAACGCCGACGCGCATATCCGGGGGCTGGCGGTCGATACCACTAGAAATCGCCTGTATGTGGCCAATCCATTTGCCGGGGAGATTCAGGTCTTTGATATCGAGGCCATGAACCAACTGGCGGTGTGGAAGTGTGAGAACGCCCGGCAGATGGCAGTGGACAGCCAGGGCAACCTGTGGGTGGTGCAGGGATTGGTCACAGCCGAAGGCCGCCTGGCCGAAAACGCCCCGCAACCGCGGATCATCTGCTTCGACGCTGACGGCAAGTTAATGCCCAAGAGCATCGACGATGTGGCCGTCCCCACCGGGTTGGCATTTGATCCGCAAGGACGCCTGCTGGTATCGGACAACGGCCCGGACCAGCAGGTGAAAATCTATGGCGAGCTAACGACCCAGCCAAAACAGGTGGCCACCTTCGGGCAAAAGGGCGGAATTCTTGCCGGCGTGGCCGGTCGCGTGGAGCCGATGAAACTCAACGGACCGCAAGGGGTAGGCTGCGACAGCCAGGGGAATATCTATGTCGTCTGCAACGGCTACGGCGGAAATGGGTCGGGATTAACTCTGGAATCCTACAAGCCCGAAGGCTCCCGCAACTGGGCGCTGTACGGGCTGGAGTTCGTCGATCACGGAGATTTCGATCCGGCTTCGGACGGACAGACGATCTACACTAATTATGAACGGTTTAGTTTGGATTACAGCAAGCATGAGCCGGGGGCGGAATGGTCCTACCAGGGATTCACACTAGACCGGTTACGTTATCCGCAAGATTGGCGGATACATGTGGGAGCCGACAGCACATGGGTACGTCGAATCTCCGGCAAGCCGTTTTTGTTCCTGACGGATATGTATGCGGGGTGGGTGGCCGTGTATCGGCTAACCGAAAAGGATGAAATCGCGGTGCCGTGCGGTCTGTTTACGCAAAAGGTGAACACCAAGGCGGCGTTCCCGCCTAATCGTCCGGCAGGAAGATGCATCTGGATCGACAAGAACGGGGACGGCAAGTTTGACGCCGACGAGTTTGACGGCGACGGCAAGGACGATCCCACCATCTGGGCTTGGTGGGTGGATTCCAAGGGCGATCTTTGGCAAGCACCCCAGGATGCCAGCGGGATTCGGCAGTTTCCGTGTCAGGGACTGAATGAGCACGGGGTGCCGATCTACACACGGGCATCATCGGTGCTGCATGAACTACCGGCACCGTTTAACGATCCAAAGAACGGCTCGCGGATCGAGCGGGTGCTGTATGTGCCGGAGCAGGATGTCATGTATATCGGCGGATATACGCCACAGATGCCTGCGCCCAAGGGAGCGTGGAAGATGGTCGGCCGGGTGATTGCCAAGTATGAAAATTGGAGCAAGCAGAAGCGCAAGGCCTGGGAAGTGGCACCCGACTTTCAATGGTCTGACAACGTGATGGCCCGGCGCGGACCGGCGAGTTTTTGTGTGGCGGGAAACTATCTGTTTGTGGTGGCCGGAACCACTGGCTTTGTTTCCATCCACGACATCGGTTCCGGTGCCCTGATGGGCGAGATGAAGCCCGGCCCGGAGGTGGGCCAACGCACCGGATGGGTGGATATCCCCTACGGCATCAATGCCGTACGCAGATCGGATGGCGAATACCTGGTTCTGGTGGAGGAGGACGAGCGGGCTAAAAACATGCTGTATCGGTTCCAACCGCCCAGCGATGCAACACCCGTAACGATCCAGGACTTGAATGCCACCTCTGGCGAGGGACGGATCAGCCTCAAATGGACGCCCGCCAGTGGCGCTTCGTCAACCATCGTGCTTCGTGGCGAGAGTGAAAACGGGGCTTTCGATCGGATTGCGATTGTGAACGACCGATCCGGATTTGGCGATCGGACGGCCGTTCCGGGTGTAACGTATTACTATCGAGTTCAGGCAGTCGGTTGGGGTGGTGCCGGCGGACAATCCAAGGCCGTTAGCGCCAAGGCAGATCCGATTAAGTCGCTCTTGTTTGAGGATTTTGAAGGCGCGCAAAGCGCGCTGGCCGGGATGAAGATTGTGCCCATGCCCGAACCCACGCTGGCCAAAGGCGGCGGAGGCGTAGGCGTTCCCGGGCCAATCAACTGGATCCCGGCACTCAATCTTCCCGCCGGGGCAAAGAAGCTGGTCATCGAATATGACCGGCTGTTTCTGAAGGACCCCAAGAACGGCTGCCGTACTCATTACACTCGTCACTATGTGAACTTCAACCACGAAGGAGGAAATCGGGTCGGGCAGGAAGACCGCAAGACCCTCACCAGCGAGGACGCAGGGAAGTGGACAAAAATACACTGGGAAGTGCCGATACCGGAGGGTGTCACCGCCGTCGCGGGCGGTGAACTCAACTGCCTGATCGAGGACGCCAAACCGGGGTACGACAACCCCGTCTACATCGACAACCTATTGATGAAAGTCGAATAGCACGATGACTCCTCCCGCCGTCTTGCTTGATCCGCCGCGCGAGGTCTCGCTCATGCCCTTCTGGTTCTGGAACGATGGGCTTATACGCTTCCGGCATGAACTTCGCGCGCCTGTTAGGCGCTGGTACGGTTGCGCCAGGCTAAATTTATGCGATACTCCTGTTTATACGGAGTATTCTTAGGCGCATCGAGTGGAAATCAGAGGAAGATCAGGCTCGCGTTTGGAATGCCTATCGCCGGGACGCCGCCCTGCCGATTCACCCTGACCTTGTGGAACTGCTACGGCTTCACGCCAAGGACGCGGTAGAGTTGGAAAGAGTATGCCCGCTGATACCGGGGATGGATGCTCATATGTAATATTCAGTGATGTCTAATGTACCATATTTAGATAATCAGAATCCACGGGCTGACTTTCATAGCTTGCGGCATACCTACGGCACAAATTTGAGCAAGGCCGGGTGATCAGTTTTTACATCGCCGCCGGGCTACCCGGTTCTTTATCCACCACGTCGCACCCCAGGGCAATTGCATTTGGCGGTTTTTACTCCCTCTCCCACGTACTCGTGGGGGAGGGTTGGGTGGGGGCTTCCTTTTTGCCTTTTGTGATAACCGCCGCAGCACCGGTGGACCAATAAACCGCCATGTGCGATTGGGCTGAGAGCTTGTGAATACATTAATTTTGAGCCTCGACATTTTCGCAAAAACGGCGTTATTTGGCCGAATATCGTGATTCTTTCGCAAACTCTGAGTCGCACTCGGCGTATTCATTGATCGCCGCAGCGTGTCGGCGGCCGGTTGGCATTGCGCTGGCCGCGTCTATAATCATTGTCTGGAAGGGAGCAACACGAGCCTCATGCGAAATGTTTGTATCACACTGCTTTTGCTCGGCTGGATCGGCTGCGGCCTGTGTGCCGCCGATTGGCGCCCGCCCGCCGATGGACGTTTGACAGAAACCCAGGTCGTCGCCACCATCGCCGCCATGAAGGATTTCATGGACGCCAGCGCTACCTCCAACGCTCAGCCCGATGGCGCGTTGGATCACGCCAGCACACGCTTTTCCCAGATTCTCGCCCAACATGATCTGGAGGAAGAGGAATGGAACTGGGCCTTGGGACAACTCACCGAAGCCTGGGCCTATATCCTATGGGACGAGCAGTGGACCCAAAGTCGCAATGCACTGCTGGAAAAACAAAAGCAATTGACCGCCCAAATCGCCTCCTGGCGCGCCGGGGCCACCCAGCCCAAAGACCCCGCCGACCCGAGCCTAGCCCAGGCGGAAAGTGAATTAGCCGAAGCCCGCATCGCCTTGGAAAATGGCGACGCCAGCATGGAACAAGCCGCCAAGGATGTTTCAGCCCACCACGTGCGACTGCTCAAAAAACACCTGGACGCCTGGCGAAAGGCCACCGGCATGAAATAGTTCGCCGCATCGTGGGCCCCTTTTTTGTTTCGGCGCCGCTGGCTTGCCGTATAACCTTCCCTTCATCATTCATCACGCATGACCATCTATCCCAAGATCAATCTGCACTTAAAAATCGGCCCGCGCGGACCGGACGGGTTTCATCCGCTTTGCTCCTGGATGACCACCGTGCAACTGCCCGAACAGTTAACCCTCACGCCCTTAACCGATGGACAGTTGCGCCTCACCTGCTCCGATGCGAGCCTTGCCTGCGATCAAAGCAACCTGGTGATGCGCGCGGCCCTGACCCTGCGCCAACATGCCCAAAACCGCGGTGTCGATACCGCCGGGGCGTCGCTGTATCTGGAAAAACAAATACCCGCCGGCGGCGGACTGGGCGGCGGCTCGGCCGACGCCGCCGCCACGCTCCGATTGCTCAATGATTACTGGCGACTGAATCTTAGCGCGGCCCAACTGGCCGAACTCGGCGGCCAACTGGGCAGCGATGTGCCGTTTTTCTTCTTCACCCCCAGCGCACTATGCCGCGGCCGCGGCCAGCGGGTTGACCCTCTGCCCGCTCCGGCCCCGCAGGCCGTTTTGCTCATCTTCCCCCCCTACCCGGTCAGTACCGCCCAGGTCTACCAAACCTTTGATAACCAACATAGAGGCCAGGATTTTTCCGATACGCCGCCTGATTTATCGCTTTGGACCACACTCCCCGCACTGCCGCTACTGGCAAAACTCCAAAACGATCTGGAACCGCCGGCGTTTGCCATTCGCCCGCAACTGGATGATTTGCGACAAGCGCTGCAACAACATTTACGCCGCCCCGTCCGCATGAGTGGCAGCGGCAGCACCCTCTTTACCCTCTACGATACCCTCGCCGAAGCCCGCACGGCCGCCACGACCGCCGGCCCCATCACAAATGTATTCAAATCCACGTTACAAGCCGCAGCGCTCTGCCCGACCGATTAATCCACACCCAATTTGCTTCCATCCCTCCGCGCTCGGGGCACCAGCGTCGTTTCACCGCAGTGACGCGTAATCCGCCAGCAGATGGGGCTTATCACCTGTCCGCATTGGCGAAACCAAACTCAATTCGCGCCGAGTTTGTGCTCGGCTTTGCCCAGCCAATGCCGGCGGTCCCTAACTTTGCCTCGATCCCACTGACCCCGCGCTACACCTGCAACTCCACCGCCTGACCCAGCCAAAGCAAAATCCCCATTATCCAGTCTGCCCCGCGCTACACCTGCAACTCCACCGCCTGGCCCAGCGTCGCCCCGTAGCGCGTGCGGATCGGTTCCACGACCTGCGAAATAAATCGATCCACCTGCTCCGATGCCCGGCCAGTAAACCGCTGGGCATCGAGTACCTGTTCCAGGTTGATGCCCGCAAAAGCACGGTCGCCGCGCAGGCGAACCATCAGATCATTGGCCAATCCCAGTTCCTTGACCTGGCGGGCCGCGGCATGGGAATGCACCCGAATTTTTTCGTGCAATTCCTGGCGATCCCCGCCGGCCCGAACCGCCGCCATGAGAATCTCCTCCGTGGCCATAAAGGGCAATTCCGCCTCCACAAACCGCCGGACCACATTGGGATACACCACCAATCCGCGCGCCACGTTCACCACGATCCCCAGCGCCCCATCCATCGCCAAAAATGGTTCGGGGATCGCCAAACGCTTATTGGCCGAATCATCCAGTGTGCGCTCAAACCACTGCTCCGCCGCCGTCTGCAATGGCGAGGATGCCAGCGCGATCACAAACCGGCACAATCCCGTCGCCCGCTCGCAGCGCATGGGATTGCGCTTATACGCCATCGCGCTGCTGCCCACCTGCTCGGCCTCAAACGGCTCTTCCACTTGCTTGAGGCCCGCCAGAAGCCGGATGTCATTGCAAAATTTGTGTACGCTGGCCGCCGCGCCCGCCACAGCGCTGATCACCTGCGCATCCACTTTGCGCGGGTAGGTCTGGCCGGTTACGCAGTAGGATTTTTCAAACTCAAAGCGCCGGCACACCAGCTCATCCAAACGATCGCACCGGGCCGGGTCATTTTCAAACAGCGACAAAAACGACGCCTGCGTGCCGGTCGTGCCCTTGACCCCGCGAAACCGCAATTGCTCGATGCGATATTCCAGTTCCGTCAGGTCCAGCGCTAAATCCTGCGCCCAAAGGGTGGCGCGCTTGCCGACGGTGGTGAGCTGCGCCGGCTGAAAATGCGTGTAACCCAACGTGGGCAAATCCTTCCACTCCACCGCGAATCGCGCCAAAGCATCAATCGCATCGGCCAGCTTGGCGCATAGGAGTTTCATCCCCTGACGCATCAAAATCAGGTCGGCATTGTCCACCACATATTGACTGGTGGCCCCCAGATGAATGATGCCCTTGGCCGCCGGTGCCGCCTCCTCGAAGGTGTGAACATGGGCCATCACATCATGGCGCAAACGCTTCTCCCACTGCGCCGCCCGGTCAAAATCAATATCATCCAGATGCGCTTCCATCTGGGCCAGGGCCTCGGCGCTGATCCGCTCAATGCCCAGCTCCCGCTGCGCCCGGGCCAGTTCCAGCCACAACCGCCGCCACAAGGAAAACTTGCGCTGCGGCGAAAACAGTTCCACCATCGCCGCCGAGGCGTTACGCGCCGCCAGCGGCGATTCATATCGATCCTGATTCATGGCGGCCATTGTAAACGCCGCGCCGCAAGCGGGCAAAAAGGCCGCGACCCGCCCGCCGTCCCTGCGCGATTGCAGCCAGGAAATTTCTGCTTCTTTGATCTTGCCATTTATCTCCCCTTGCCCCAGGATATCCTTCCATGATTACTAAAACGGGCGGCATCGCCCGTAATAAAGCTTTTTTCGGACTCCATTTTGACTTGCATCCCAATGCCAGCGACACCGAGTTGGGTGCCGACCTCTCGCAAGAGAATCTTGGCCAGTTACTTAAACGGGTTGGTCCCGACTATGTGCAATACGACTGCAAGGGCCACGCCGGCTACACCGGCTATGCCACGCAAATCGGCTGGACCGCGCCAGGAATTGTCAATGATTCCCTGGCTATGTGGCGAAAAGTTACCCGCGAAAATGATGTAAAACTGCTGGTGCATTATTCCGGCGTCTGGGACATCGTCGCTTTGAAGCACAATCCCCAGTGGGCCGTGGTCAATACCGACGGCAAACCCGACCCCAATGCCTCCAGCACCTTCGGGCCTTATGTGCGCCAGTTGATGATCCCGCAACTGAAGGAAGTGTGCGAAAAATATGATCTGGACGGCGCGTGGATTGACGGCGACTGCTGGGCCGCGCGGCTGGACTGGTCGCCGGCGGCCCTGGCGGCATGGAAAGAGCAAACCGGGCTGGATGAAGCGCCCAAATGCCGTGGCGAACCGCACTGGCGCCGCTGGAAAGATTTTCATCGCCAGCAATTTGAAAAATACCTGGTCGAATGGATCGATGCCCTGCACCAGTTCGATCAATCACTGCAAATCACCAGCAATTGGATGTACTCCACTTTCGCACCCAAGCCCGTCATCGCCAAAGTGGACTTTCTCTCCGGCGATTACAGCGCCAACTTGTCTGTGGATCGCGCCCGCGTCGAGGCCCGCTATCTTTCCAACTCCAACATGCCCTGGGATTTGATGGCCTGGGGATTCGTGTGGAACGGCGACTCAAGCTACCCGACGAATTATAAAACCGCTCTCCACTTGCAACAGGAAATCTCCCAAACACTCATGCAGGGCGGCGGCGTGCAGGTTTATTACTCCCCGACGCGCCGCGGATATATCGTCCCGGAAATCATCGACACCATGGAGCAGGTCTCCCAGTTCTGCCGCGCGCGGCAAAAAATCTGCTTCAAATCCACCACTATTCCGCAGGTGGCGCTGCTCTGTAGCACCGAAGGCACTATGGAGTTGAGCGATAGCGTCTTTGCCCCCTGGGGGGTGATTGAAGAAGTGGAAGGCGTGCTGCACGCCCTGTTGGAAAGCCAACTCAGCGTCGATCTGCTGGCCGAGCATCAGTTGCAAGACACCTTGCAAAATTATCCATTGCTGGTGCTTCCCGATTGGCCGAGCCTGACTGACGATTTCCGCCGCCAGGTAGTGAATTATGTCGAGCAAGGCGGCGCACTGCTGCTGCTGGGTGCCCGCGTCGCCAAACTGTTTGAGCAGCATCTGGGCGCTAGTGTTACCATCGCCCCCGAACCGCCGCTGGAGCCGGCCCCCGAACCTGGCCAGCCGGCGGCGCCGCCCAAACCCGATCCGCGCCTGCGCACTTTCTTTTTGCATCATGAACAGTACAGCACCATCGTCAGCGGCTTGTGGGCCGATGTGCAATTGCGTGATGCCCAACCGCTGGCCCAATGCCACCCAACCCGCGACACCCGCCGCGGCGGACAAGTGGCCGGCACCATCAAGCCATTAGGCAAAGGAAAAATCGCCGCCATCTACGGGCCGATCAGCCGCGCCTACATGCAAAACCACCACCCGGTTCTTCGACGCCTGATAAGCCAGTGGGTCAGCAAGCTTTTCGCCGAGCCCATGGTGCAGGTGAAATCCCCCTCCGGCGTGGAGATCGCTTTGCGCAAAAGCGCCGCGGGCAAAATGTGCCTGCATTTGCTCAACACCCAGGGGATGCCTGTGGCCCCCAATCGCGCGGTCATCGACATTATCCCGCCGGCCGGGCCGATCGAAATTCAGTGGCGGCTGCCCGTCAAACCCAAACGCATGCGCTGGCTGCCCGACGCCAAGCGCATCAAGTGGAGCTACCAGGACGGTGTGGCCCACATATCCATCGGGCAACTGGAGATTCACGGCGTGCTGGTGGCCGAATTGCCCAAGCAACCCAAGTAAGGCCGAATGTGATATTTGCCGGGGCGGGCAATAAAACGTGACAAAAAATAGGCGGGCCGGAAGCAGAACTCCGACCCGCCGTCACCCACTCCTCGTCATTTTGCCGCAAGGTTGGGATGAAGCAACCATCGCGGCCAAGTCATGAGTTAATCCATAGCTTGGATGTACAACATATTTTTAATCAGGCAACCAAAATTTCGCATGATTTTTTCCGGCCATCCCTCCAGCCCCCCATCGCAAAGCGCATAAACCCAATAAACAGAAAAGCGTGCGAAGTCAGTGGGACAGGCGGAGTACCGCCTTTTTGATTGTTGATCGTGGAATGTTGATTGTTGAAAATGCAACACGCCACAATCAACATTCAACGCTCAACACTGCCATTTGCTACTGACAACGGACTACGGACCAACGGACTAACGGACTACTGACTACGGACTACACGATCGTTACAATGCCTCCCCTATGAACAGCGGCAAAAAAAGAATTCTCACCGGCGATACTCCCACCGGCAAACTCCACCTGGGCCACTACGTCGGCAGCGTGGAAAATCGCCTGGCCCTCCAGCACGACTATGACTGCTATTTCATCATCGCCAACAAGCACGCCTTCACCACCCGCGCCGATCGGCCTGCGGAGATTCGCCAAAGCGTCATTGACATCGCCACCGACTACCTGGCCGCCGGCATCGATCCCGATCAAAGCACACTCTTTATTCAAAGCGAAGTGCCGGCGATTGATGAACTGACGTTTTTCTTCTCCATGCTCATCCCCTTCAACCGCGTGATGCGCAATCCCACTCTCAAGGATGAAATCCGCGACAAGGGCCTGGGCGACAACTATCCCTTTGGCTTTCCCCTCTACGCCGTGGGCCAGACCGCCGATATCCTGGCCTTTCGCCCGGAATTGGTGCCGGTGGGCGAAGATCAGTTGCCGCATCTGGAGTTGACGCGCGAAGTTGCCCGGCGGTTTAACCAGCTTTACTGCGGCGTCGATCCCCAAACCGCCGACAAGGATTACCCCGCCGCCGGCGGCGTTTTGCCGATTATCCAGCCCAAACTCGGCCGCGTCCGCCGCCTGGTCGGCACCGGCGGCCCCGGCCCCAGCGGCGAACTGTTGAAAATGAGCAAGTCGCTCAACAACGCCATTTTCCTCAGCGACGACGCCGACGCCGTGGGCAAAAAAGTCATGGCCATGTACACCGACCCCAAACGCCTGCGCGCCACCGACCCCGGCACGGTGGAGAACAACCCCTTGTGGATTTTCCACGAAACCTTCAATACCGACACGCAATGGGTCAGCCAAACCGAGCAAGCCTACCGTGAAGGCAAAATCGGCGACGTGGCATGTAAAAAGAAGTTGGTCGAGGTGCTCAACACCTTACTGGAGCCGATCCGCCAGCGCCGCAAGCAATATGAAAATCGCCCCGCCGATGTGCTGGATATCCTCCGCGCCGGCACCATCCGAGCCAATGCCGTCGCCGAGGAGACATTGGCCTTGGTCAAAAAAGCGATGAAGCAGGATTATTTTTCGCGCACCGTGAAGATTCTCGCCGACCAATAGGCGCAAAACAGGTGTGCCCGTATTTTTTCTCACCGCGCGGTTTTTGACAGAAAAACGCGGCTTCCGAATTGCCATGATGCCTGGCTGCCTGAACCCGTGCAAAAATCCGTGGGCACGCCCCGCAACACAGCCTCAAAAAAAAGATGGGTGAAAGTGAATTGTTCAAAGGCATCAGCCCTTAAGCAATCCACTTTCAACCATCCACTGGCACGCGCCCAACAGCCAAACTTACTTGGCCAGTCCCTTTTTCATCCACAGTGCGCCTAGCAGCGGCAGTGCCGCCCAGGCCGCCAGCGGAAGCGGTATCGGCGTGGGGCCATTGGTGGCGCTGGTGAAGTTATCAAACGCCGCGCCCACCACCCGGTTTTCCCCGGTATAGCTCAGCAGTACCGAGGCGATATCCGCGCCGGCATGTTTGAACAACCACGGCGTGGCCAGACCGTCGCCGGCCCCGTCGGTCGTGTCCATCAGCGAGAGGGTGTCAATCACCGTGCCCGCGGTATTGAATGCATCAACCCGCCAGCCTTCGCCGCGGTCGATGTCCAACACCTGCCCGCCGGCATCATTGACCGGGTTGCTGTACCGGATGCGCAAGGGCGCGGGAAATTGATTGCCGTCCAGCGTCGAGAGCATGAAATTCCCCACATCCACGCCGGGGGCGACATTGTTCACGCCGTAAACGCCACTGAAAGCCTTCGGCAATCCATCCCGCTGCACCAGGTACGGCGCTCCTTCAACAGTATCATTGCTGAAGGTCATCCCCTCGCTGGCTGCATACTCGTTGGTGATGCTCGTCCCGGCCGCGGGAGTTGATCCCGGCAGCGATTCAAAATTCACCGTTCCGCCATAAGCACCGCCGGAAAATAACGCCGCAACCGCGGCGACAGGTAATACCCACTTGCTCATAAATGTCTCCTTCAATTTTGTAATGCGACTTACACACTGTAGGCGCGGCGACTCATATATAACAAGGTAAAAAATTTGATAATCCGCCCCCGGCCATATTGCGGCGCGACGGTCTTGGGGATCGATTAGCACGGAAATGAAGCGGCTATCGCGGCGGCGGCAACTGTGATAATTCCGCCCGCGCCAGTTGAATTTCCCGCTCGTTATGCAGTTTGGCCAGCGCATCGGTCAGATGCTTGCGGGCCGGCTCGCTCTTGGCCAGATAGCGGGCATAAATCAACCCCAGCATCAGTTGTATTTTTTCCATCTGATCGAATGGAGCATAAATTTGCAGGGCTTTTTCGTAAGCCTCGGCGGCCTGGGCGTAATATTGATGATGCGCCAACACATTGGCGATTTCCAACTGCTGCGGGCGCGAAAGCACCTGCGCCGCATCGCGGGCCACCAGTTGTTGATAGCGCCGCCGGGCCGACTCATCATCATGCCGCGCCAGCGCCTCGGCCACATCGGCGCGCATATGCAGCAACTCCTCTTGCGCCGGATCGAGCTGCCCTGCCTGCTGCCCCGCCCCCATCGGCCCGGCCCCAAATGGATCAAAGCCTTGATGGACCAGTTGCTTGTACTGCCGCCGCTTGTTCCAGCGGTGCAGCACCGCCAGGAAATCAAATTGATCCCGCGGCAATAGCCGCAGGGCCAAAAAGAGTACGCAAATCAAAAACCCGAAAATCGAGCCGCTGATATGCGCCATATGCGCCACACCCGACGCCCCGGCGAAATTGAGAAAAACATCCTGCAAAAAGAAGAAGATGATGAAATAAACGCTGGATATTTCAAACGTGCCAATCAGCCAGAAAAAGTAGACCACCGTGATACTGGCCCGCGGAAATAGCGCCAAATACGCCCCGGTAATCGCCGACACCGCCCCGCTAGCGCCGAGGATCGGATTGTCGCTGGTTAAAACGTAGCCCACCCCCGCCATCACCCCGCCGGCCAGGTAAAATCCCAGGTATCCCCAAGGCCCCATTTTGTCGTTGACGTTGTTGCCAAAGATGTACAAAAAAAGCATGTTGCCCACCAGGTGGGGCGTGTTGGCATGCAAAAAAGCGTAGGTGAAATACTGCCACAAGCGCGGATCGCTCCCTTGCAGCAGCAGCGGATTTTCCTGGTTGGCCCAAACCGTCTTTTGCGCCGCAAACGCCAGCACATTCAGCGCGATCAGCAGCCAGTTCATCCAAGGCGTGCTGCGAAGCGGGCTATCGGTACGCAGGGGAAGAATCATAGCGGCGTGCGTTTGTGTTCCTGGCGCATCACGGGCTACGGCCCGCCACGCTCAACGCGACAGATGCTAACCCCAATCCCCGCGCCCGACAACCTCACTGTCGTGTCCAAATAGAAGTATATCCCGTGCTCAACCGCCGACACCACCCGCTCGGCGACGACCGCTGGATCGGTGAAATGGTCGCAAGGTATGACCTTCAAAGCGCCCTGCGCACCTGCGGAGACCAGAGGGGCAGTGAAACCGCCGGCGACAGGCATCAGGGGTGAAGGGTCGTGGACCCTTCAGTTACCTCGTGGCGGGAAGCATACCGCAGGACATGTCAGGCATGAAGAGCTACGTCCCCTTCATTAAACTCCCTTTGCGCCTTTGAGTCCCGCCCGTATTACGCAATCGCCTTGCCGCGGGTGGCTTTTTCCAACACCACGCCCTGGCGGCGGAAGCGCTCGTAGCGGCGCTCCAGCAGATTTTCGATCTTGCAGCGTTTCAAGTCGCGCAGGGTTTTACTGATGAACTGTTCGAGGTTGTGGGCCGCGGTGTGGGGATCGCGGTGGGCCCCGCCCAATGGTTCGGGCACAATGGCATCGATCACTTCCAGGCGCTTGAGGTGTTTGCTGGTTAGCTTGAGCGCCTCGGCCATTTGTGGCGTCTTTTCGGCGTTTTTGAACAAAATGGCCGAGCAGCCTTCGGGACTGATGACCGAATACCACGCGAATTCCATCATCGCCACCTTATCGGCCACCGCGATGCCCAAGGCCCCGCCGCTGCCCCCTTCGCCGGTGATGATCGAAACAATCGGCGTGCGCAAGCGTGACATCTCAAACATATTGCGAGCGATGCTCTCTCCCTGCCCGCGTTCCTCGGCCCCGATGCCGGGATAAGCCCCGGCGGTATCCACCAGCGTTACCACCGGCAAACCGAATTTTTCCGCCAGTTTCATCGCCCGCAATGCCTTGCGATACCCTTCGGGATTGGCCAAACCAAAGCAGCAGGCGATTTTTTCCTTGGTGTCCCGTCCCTTGTGATGGCCGATCAACATGACCTTGTGCCCGCCCAGCCGCGCCAGGCCGCACTTGATCGCCGGGTCGTCTCCGAAAAGTCGGTCGCCGTGAATTTCACGAAATTCCCGGCATATCATCTCCACATAATCTTTAAACAAGGGCCGCTGCGGATGCCGCGCCACCTGTACCGTTTCCCAGGCGCTGAGCGATTCGTAGGTCTTGCGAAGCAGGTTGGTATAATTGCCGCGAAGCTGACGCAGCTCTTTGGTGTAGTCAATCTCTTTTTGCGATTGCAGCGCTTCCAGCTCGATAATCTGCCGCTCCAAAGCAGCCAGCGGCTTTTCAAATTCCAAAACGTGCCGCAAAGCCGGTCGGGCCGCGGAGTCTAAAGCCGATACGCGTACGGGAAGCACGGAAGCCGAAATCGTTGACATATTCATCTTCGACCAGGTTTTGCCCGATCGCCTTACAGCTCCCACCCCTGGCCAGCCCATTACTGGCGGACCAACCACCCGGTAGCCTAAAACAAATCCCCCTCTGCTTCAAGACGAAATATAGACACTGCGACAGATTGACGCCCATGCCCCACCGGGCCGTCGCCCATATCGCCAGCCATCTATGCCTTGTATTATCGGACCATGCCGCCGCAAATCGTCATCGAAAATGGGCGACCCATCTGTGGGCGACCCCTAAGCGAGCGTGCTCTTTATTTTCGCAGCTTGCCGTTGCCGAAATGACAACTCCAGTTGACGTTACGCTGCTGGAAATAGAATTGATGATAATCCTCAGCCGGCCAGAATTGCGCAAACTTTTCCACCGTCGTTACCAGGGGCAATGCATACTCACCCGAGGCGTTACGCCGGGCAATCTCCGCCTCGGCCTCGCGCCGCTGCGCCGGATCGTGGACAAAGATCACGCTGCGATATTGCGTGCCCACATCCGGGCCTTGGCGGTTGGGCGTGGTGGGATCGTGATTTTCAAAAAAGACGTTGAGCAACTGCTCATAAGTAACCTGTTGCGGATCAAAAATGACCTCGACGGCTTCTGCATGACCCGTGCGGCCGGTGCAAACCTGCTCATAGGTGGGATGATCCACCGTGCCGCCGCTGTAGCCGGCCTGCGTCTCCAGGACGCCGGGAATCTTGCGCAACGTTTCCTGCACGCCCCAGAAACAACCGGCGGCGAAAGTGGCATGTTGTCGATCCATCGAATTCTCCTGCGTGGTGGCTGGCCGACTGGAAGGCCCGTTGACGCCGGTCAAATCCCTTATCCGGGCGGCATACACCGCCGCCCACCCGATCAATCCGCAGACCAGCAAAAGCAATACCGTGCGCATGGGATATTCTAGGCCGCGCGGGGAGTCAAAGGCCATGGCAGAAAAAAGAAAAGTGCTAACGCTTCAGAATCAAAGGGGTCGAGAGTGCTCTGTCTCGACCCTCTCCAGCGGCAGTTGACTCCGGCGATCGCGCCCGCTCGGTGGCCTCGGTGGCCTCTGTGGCCAAAATCGAATTTGTCGCCACCGAGAATGGAAAAAGGGTCATAAGCCAATTTATAAAAATGGATTATGGCCTGCTCTGTCTTGACCCTATTCCATGGCAGTTGACTCCGGCGATCGCGCCCACTCTGTGGCCTCGGTGGCCTCTGTAGCCAAAATCGAATTTGTCGCCGCCGAGAATGAAGTTCGAGACAGAGCAGTTAACAGTCTTTGCTGGCGCTGAGCCACGCAACCCGCCATATCAAAGACTCCCGATCCCTCTGAGCCTCCGCCTTATTTCCCGCGGTATTCGCAAGCCGAGGTGCAGGTTTCATACACCACGATCGACTCCAACTGCGGCAAATGCGGGCGAAGCTGATTCCACAACCACTGAGCCAGATTCTCGCTGGTGGGATTGGATAATCCTTCGATTTCATTCAGATCATAATGATCCAGGCGTTTGACCACCGGATCGGCCACGCGCTTGATCTGCCCGTAGTCCATCAGATAGCCCAGTTGCGGGTCCACTTCCCCGGCCACATTCACGTCAAAACGAAAAGAATGCCCATGCAGCCGCCGGCATTTATGCCCTTCGGGAAAAGTCGGCAGCCGGTGGGCGGCCTCAAAGCGAAACGTCTTGGTCAGTCGCACAATCATAAGCTAAGCTAAAAAGGGCACATTGTAAGCCCCATCGCCGCGCTTGCAATTCATGGGCCGCCAGATGCGGAGGAAGCGGACTATCCGTTGTTAGTTATTGAGCGATAGATATACAAAGGCTTGGCGAGCATGTACTGCGTCATGCCAATCTCAATCCAAGACTCCCGAGCTGCTCTGTCTCGACCCCTTTACGGTCTAAAGGCTCCCGACCCACTCCCGACCCCTTGACGGTCTCCAAGGAGCAATTTGAACGCGGTTTCATCCTCGCCCGCAACGTTCACGACGATATTCCATTGGCGATGTCTTCATCGCTTTCCTGAACGCGCTCCAGAAACGTTCCCGACTGGCAAAACCGCAGCGTTCGGCCACTTGCGGGATTTTCATTTCAGTCTCGGTTAAGAGGTGGCAGGCGCGCTGCACGCGAACTCGCGTTATTTCTTGCTGCAGACTTCGTCCCAC